>NZ_JAVAYM010000076.1:0-744 GCF_054185205.1 Bradyrhizobium sp. 14AA
TATGAGGTCTCGACCGACGGCGGCGCGAGCTGGTCGACGACCACGGCCGCGCAGAGCGATCTGGCCGATGGCAGCTATCAGTTCCGCGCCGTGGTCAGCGATCCCGCCGGCAACAGCGCGACCAGCAACACGATCTCCGTTGTGATCGACAACACCGATCCGGTTGCGGGCACGCTGGCCTTCAGCGGCCTCGAGGACACCGGCAGCGCCGACACGCCGGCGGTCACCAGGGACGGCAGCTTCGACCTCAGCCTGACCGGCACTTCGGACAGCAACGGCACAACGGTGGCCTATGAGGTGTCGACCGACAGCGGTAGCACCTGGAGTTCGACGACGTCGGCGCAGAGCGATCTGGCCGATGGCAGCTATCAGTTCCGCGCCGTGGTCAGCGATCCCGCCGGCAACAGCGCGACCAGCAACATCGTCGCGGTGGTGGTGGACACCACCGCGACGACGGCGGGGACCCTGTCGCTGTCGAGCTATACGGACTCGGGCTCATCCTCGTCCGACTTCAACTCGACCGACAAGGCCTTCGATCTGTCGCTGAGCGGCAATGCCGATACCAACGGCACCAGTGTGGCCTATGAGGTCTCGACCGACGGCGGCGCGAGCTGGTCGACGACCACGGCCGCGCAGAGCGAGCTGGCCGACGGCAGCTACCAGTTCCGTGCCGTGGTCACCGATCCCGCCGGTAACAGTTCGACCAGCAATGTCGTCGCGGTGGTGGTCGACACGTCGGCGCCG
>NZ_JAVAYM010000077.1:0-710 GCF_054185205.1 Bradyrhizobium sp. 14AA
ACTATGACGACAGCGGGTCGTCGTCTGTGGACCTCAACTCGACCGACAGGGCCTTCGACCTGTCACTGAGCGGCAACGCCGATGCCAACGGCACCAGTGTGGCCTATGAGGTCTCGACCGACGGCGGTGGCAACTGGTCGACCACGACCTCGGCGCAAAGCAACCTGGCCGACGGCAGCTACCAGTTCCGCGCGACCGTCACCGATCCTGCCGGCAACTCCTCGACCAGCAACATCGTCACGGTGGTGGTCGACACGTCGGCGCCGACGGCGGGGACACTGTCGCTGTCGAACTATGACGACAGCGGGTCGTCGTCTGTGGACCTCAACTCGACCGACAGGGCCTTCGATCTGTCACTGAGCGGCAACGCCGATGCCAACGGCACCAGTGTGGCCTATGAGGTCTCGACCGACGGCGGTAGCACCTGGACCGTAACCACAGCCGCACAGAGCGATCTGGCCGACGGCAGCTACCAGTTCCGTGCCGTGGTCAGCGATCCCGCCGGCAACTCCTCGACCAGCAACATCGTCACGGTGGTGGTGGACACCACGGCGCCGACGGCGGGAACGCTGTCGCTGTCGAGCTATGACGACAGCGGGTCGTCGTCTGTGGACCTCAACTCGACCGACAAGGCCTTCGATCTGTCGCTGAGCGGCAACGCCGATGCCAACGGCACCAGTGTGGCCTATGAGGTCTCGACCGACGGCGGC
>NZ_JAVAYM010000078.1:0-696 GCF_054185205.1 Bradyrhizobium sp. 14AA
AATTCGATTCCCTGAGTAGCGGCGAGCGAAACGGGAAGAGCCCAAACCAACAAGCTTGCTTGTTGGGGTTGTAGGACTCCAATATGGTAGTCTGTTAGTATAGTTGAAGGATTTGGAAAAGTCCGCTAAAGAGGGTGAAAGCCCCGTAGACGAAATGCTGACAACACCTAGGAGGATCCTGAGTACGGCGGAACACGAGAAATTCCGTCGGAATCCGCGGGGACCATCCCGCAAGGCTAAATACTCCCTAGTGACCGATAGTGAACCAGTACCGTGAGGGAAAGGTGAAAAGCACCCCGGAAGGGGAGTGAAATAGAACCTGAAACCGTGTGCTTACAAGTAGTCAGAGCCCGTTAATGGGTGATGGCGTGCCTTTTGTAGAATGAACCGGCGAGTTACGATTTGATGCAAGGTTAAGCAGTAAATGTGGAGCCGTAGCGAAAGCGAGTCTGAATAGGGCGTTTAGTATTTGGTCGTAGACCCGAAACCAGGTGATCTACCCTTGGTCAGGTTGAAGTTCAGGTAACACTGAATGGAGGACCGAACCGACTTACGTTGAAAAGTGAGCGGATGAACTGAGGGTAGCGGAGAAATTCCAATCGAACCTGGAGATAGCTGGTTCTCTCCGAAATAGCTTTAGGGCTAGCCTCAAGTGATGATTATTGGAGGTAGAGCACTGTTTGGACGAGGGGCCCC
>NZ_JAVAYM010000079.1:0-692 GCF_054185205.1 Bradyrhizobium sp. 14AA
GAGATCGCCCAGGTCGGCACCATCTCGGCCAACGGCGATGCCGAAATCGGCAAGTTCCTCTCCGATGCCATGAAGAAGGTCGGCAACGAGGGTGTCATCACCGTCGAGGAAGCCAAGTCGCTCGAGACCGAGCTCGACGTCGTCGAGGGCATGCAGTTCGACCGCGGTTACATCTCGCCCTACTTCGTCACCAACGCCGACAAGATGCGCGTTGAGATGGACGACGCCTACATCCTCATCAACGAGAAGAAGCTCTCCTCGCTGAACGAGCTGCTGCCGCTGCTCGAGGCCGTGGTGCAGACCGGCAAGCCGCTGGTCATCGTCGCTGAGGACGTCGAAGGCGAGGCCTTGGCCACGCTTGTTGTGAACCGTCTCCGCGGTGGTCTGAAGGTCGCGGCCGTCAAGGCTCCGGGCTTCGGCGATCGCCGCAAGGCCATGCTGCAGGACATCGCGATCCTGACCGGCGGCCAGGCGATCTCGGAAGATCTCGGCATCAAGCTCGAGAACGTCACGCTCAACATGCTCGGTCGCGCCAAGAAGGTGATGATCGACAAGGAGAACACCACGATCGTCAACGGCGCCGGCAAGAAGGCCGACATCGAGGCGCGCGTGGCCCAGATCAAGGCGCAGATCGAGGAAACCACCTCGGACTACGACCGCGAGAAGCTCCAGGAGCGTCTTGCCAAGCTCGC
>NZ_JAVAYM010000008.1:0-304152 GCF_054185205.1 Bradyrhizobium sp. 14AA
GCAGGCGGCGCAGCGCCACCTTGATGTTGCGGATGCCGAGCTCGACATTGCCGTCGAGATCCTTGAACTCGCGCTTGTCCCACACCTTCACGGCGCGGTTGTTGCGGTTCTTCTCCTGGCCGATGCGGACGCCTTCGGGATTGTAGCCGTGGGCGCCGAACGGCGAAGTGCCGGCGGTGCCGATCCACTTCGAGCCGCCCTGGTGCCGGCCCTTCTGCTCCTCGAGGCGCTTCTTCAGCGTCTCCATGAGCTTGTCCCAGCCCATGGCCTCGATCTGCTTCTTCTCTTCCTCGGAGAGGTATTTCTCGGCGAGCTTCTTCAGCCACTCCTCGGGGATCTCGGCCTTCTCCATGGCGTCGAGCAGGTTTTCCAGCCCTTTGAACACCGTGCCGAAGACGCGGTCGAACTTGTCGAGGTTGCGCTCGTCCTTCACGAGGGACGTGCGCGACAGGTAGTAGAAATTCTCGACCGAGTAGTCCGACAGATCAGCGTCGAGCGCCTCCATCAGCGTGAGGTATTCGCGCAGCGTCACGGGGACCTGCGCGTCGCGCAGAGAGGTGAAGAATTGCAAGAACATGGGTGACAGATTGCCCGTCGGGTGGCGAACGTCAAGGGGCGCAAGTCCCCCTTGAGCGCTGGACCGGGAGGCTTTTTGCTCTAGAATTGGCGGCCTCACGGGGTTGTTTTGGGGACGTTTGCAATGGGAATTCTCGCAGCACTCATCATCGGCGCGATCGCCGGCTGGCTTGCCGGCAAGATTGTCCACGGGGCGGGATTTGGGCTGATCGGCAACATGGTGGTCGGCATTATCGGTGCGCTGGTTGCAAGCTGGGTGCTGCCCCAGCTGCACATCCAGCTGGCAACGGGCACGGTCGGCGCCATCGTCGATGCCACCATCGGCGCGGTGATTGTGCTCGTCATCCTTTCGCTGATAAAACGGGTCTGAAAGCCTGACCGAACCAGGAACGGCCGCCATGAGCGGCCGTTCCCATGTCGCGACCAGGGCAATGAAAGTGGCGATGCCCGGGACGACGACCAACAAGGACGCGCAATGAAATTTACCGGCACCAAGGACTATGTTGCGACCGAGGACCTCAAGGTCGCCGTCAATGCCTCGATCGTGCTGGAGCGCCCGCTCCTCATCAAGGGCGAGCCTGGCACCGGCAAGACCGTACTGGCCGAGGAAGTGGCGAAGGCGCTGAACGCGCCGCTGCTCACCTGGCACATCAAGTCCACCACCAAGGCCCAGCAGGGCCTCTACGAATACGACGCGGTGTCGCGCCTGCGCGACAGCCAGCTCGGAGATGCGCGCGTATCCGACATCAAGAACTACATCAAGCGCGGCAAGCTGTGGGAGGCGTTCACCGCCGAGCAGCGCCCCGTGCTCTTGATCGACGAGATCGACAAGGCCGACATCGAATTCCCGAACGATTTGCTGCTCGAGCTCGACCGCATGGAATTCCATGTCTACGAGACCGGCGAGACGATCAAGGCCAAGCAGCGCCCGATCATGATGATCACCTCCAACAACGAGAAGGAGCTGCCGGACGCCTTCCTGCGCCGCTGCTTCTTCCATTACATCAAGTTCCCCGACGCCGACACGATGGGCCGCATCGTCGACGTCCACTTCCCCGGCATCAAGAAGCGCCTGGTGGAAGAGGCTCTGCGCATCTTCTTCGAGGTGCGCGAGGTGCCCGGCCTGAAGAAGAAGCCGTCGACGTCGGAGCTGCTCGACTGGCTGAAGCTGCTGCTCAACGAAGACATGAGTGTCGAGCAACTGCGCGAACGCGACCCGCGCAAACTGATCCCGCCGCTGCACGGCGCGCTGCTGAAGAACGAGCAGGACGTGCACCTGTTCGAACGGCTGGCGTTTCTGAGCAGACGGGAAGTGTAGGCCTCGCTGCCGACCACACTCGGTGTCGTCCTGGCGAAAGCCAGGACCCATACCGCGTGATGTATCGATTGCGGATAGTCGGCGTACCGGACGACCAGTCTTCGCCAAACCACTCCCTGGGGTAATGGGTCCTGGCTTTCGCCAGGACGACGTTGGGGAGACATTCGCGAGCTCTCTCCACATCGTCATTGCAGCGAAGCAATCCAGAATCCCGCTGCAGAAACAGTCTGGATTGCTTCGCTGCGCTCGCAATGACGGAGCAAGGGGCAATGGCGTCGCTCTCCGAATCATACCTCGACCTGCAGACACACCTTCGCATCCTCGCGGCTCATCTCGCCCGAGCTTTGCTTCATTCCTCGCCGCTCCGAAGAAAGAGGGCGCAGGGAAGGCCGGGTGCCGACCGGCACCCGCGGTCTGCTGCGCGAATGTAGCGCAGAGAAACCGCACAGCAGCATACAGGTGTAGCCAATCACTCGGCCTTCCCTGCGCAGTGGTCGGACGGCTTATGCCGTGCTCTCCCGGGAGCCGAGTTCCCTCTGGCCTCCCTCACCCCAGCGAAATTCACCAGCACCGCGCCGGTTGACGCGACTGCCGCATCCGCCGAGGCTTGACCGTAGCAACGACGGCCAGGACCACACGGTTTTGCCGTACGCGTTCAGCACCGCTCGTCCGCACGCGGTTTCGGACTCACAGGGACTACCCGCCCTGCCCGCACCCTCTCGTGCCGACGCTGCCGCGTCCACCGCAACCCAGCCCGCGTTTCGAACGACTCGCGAACCGCCCCTCTTCGTCGGGCCGGGCTGTTTCGATATATGCCGCAATTCCGAATTTCGGTAAAGTGGAATATTTTTGAGGAGAGGGGTTGACGAGGTACGGGGTGTTTTGCCCGACGCTTCCCACGCAGCCGCTCGTAGCCCGGATGGAGCGCAGCGAAATCCGGGAACAGTGTGCGGATCGAAGTAGCTGTCCCGGATTGCGCTGCGCTCCATCCGGGCTACGGACTAACGCTGCTGCGTTTTCCATACGTCCCAAGACTGGAACGGCACGACCACGCGTCCCATGGGATCAATCCGGCCCCACTGCCCGCCTTCGTACCAATGATGCGCCCCATCTGAGACCAGCGCGCAAGCGACACAGACCACGGCCACGCCTTTCTCGAACGGATAGGCTCCGTCGTAGATGGCGGGGATGACGAGATCGAGATTGCGATCGATATATCCGATCTTGCCGCCAACCCGAGACCGCGCAAGACCATCCACGAAATCATCAGCACCGTTGTCGTAGGTTTCGACCGGCACGAGCGGTCCCCCGCGTCGCACGTAAAACCATTGGCCCTTCTTTTTGCCGGCGCCGTACAGCAGGACTCGCGCCAAGCCATCAGGCGCAAATTGAAGCCGCGACAGATAGGAACTTGTCAGGCGCGGCCGGCCATCGGGACCGATTGTCGCGCACTGCTTGATGTCCAGCTCGGGCTCCCAGCAATCGAAAAACGCGGGTGACACGTCCCCGTTTCGATCGTCGGCTGCGACAGGCCCCGTGGCAAATGCCAACAGAACGAGAAGGGCCCAAACGCGGGATGCCGCGATCAGGGACTCTCCGCTTCTCGTCTTGTGACGTGTCATGAACCGCTCGCCAAGGCAGTCTCGAATGTGCCTGCGATGACATTGAACAGCTCGATGAGAGCTCTGATGCCGAGAACGTATTCAAGATCGCTGCCCCATCGTGCATACAAGTCCGCTCCCGGGACAAGTCGCCCCAACACTGCAGCCCCCTCGGTCTCGAATGCGTATTTTGGCTCGCGCACGTGGACGATGCGAAACTTGAGCGGAGACCGCATGCGAAAGGCATTTCCGCCGAGCCACACGCCAACCTCGAAGACGAGGCAGCCGCCGACCTTCTTCTGCCATCGATTCCGGGAGCGGCCTTCATATCCCAAGTCGCCACAGAATTGTTCGAGGAAGGGAATGACGTCCTTTTTCGTTCGAATTCCGCCGGCGGGATCGATGCGAAGACGCTCGGCTTCCGCCATCTGCAATGCACTTAAGCGAGCTATCCGGCTCTCGCGAAACGCCTGATCCTGGTAGACTCTTCGAAGGTGTTCGAAAACGCATTTGATGAGCGGCGGAGCTGCGAACGGCGGCTCGACATAATCCCTGGCGGCAAAGAGTTCGTCCAGAAGGGCGGAGCGATATTTCGGCACGATGGCGAAAGTCCGTCCGTCAGGATTACCCTGTCCAAGCGACTGCATCGTTTCGATCGCGACTTCGTCCCAATATCGGTTGAGCAGATCCGAACATTGCGCTCCGCAGAATTGGATAAGTTCGTCCTGCCCGCCTTGTGGAGCGAGAACCCAAGCGCCTCGAACGCGGCTTGCGTCGGCCGGCGACCGGGCCATTTCGTCACGATTTCAAGAAGGGGATGATCTTCCATGGATTGTGGCTCGTGCGACGGGCGAAATCGTAGGGTGGGTTAGCGTCAGCGTAACCCACCTCTTTTGTCTCCGCATCGACAGAAGCGGTGGGTTACGCTTCGCTAACCCACCCTACGCAGATCTAACCACCTTACGGCGCCTTTCTTCTTGGCCAATTAGCCTGCGAGCTACGACAAATCGCCTGCAGCTTTCGTCTGCCATTCTTCCATGGATCCGAGAATGACTGTCTGGGCCAGCTTGGATGTGCATCCTTCTTGCCGGACCAAGTCAAATGAACTTCGGCCACTCTTCCATCCTCCAGTGAGACAAGAACGTCGTCGCGGTCATCTCGCCTGGCGTGCACCTTGACCTCCAAACCGGCAAGCGGGTGCCGATCATCAATCTCCTTCCTTAACTCCTCTTTGAGAAGAAGGCGTTCCCGTTCATCGATGATCTGACGCCAGGGCTCAATCACCTCACGCCACCGCGGCATCCGGAATCCGCGCGGCTTCCATCGGCTGCTTGCCGCGGATCAGGTCCGAGGCACGGTCGGCGATCATCATCGTGGATGCATTGAGGTTCGCCGAGATCATGCGGGGCATGACCGAGGCGTCGATGACGCGGAGGCCTTCGAGGCCGTGGACGCGGAGCTGGTCGTCGACCACCGCCCACGTGCTATCCGCCGGGCCCATGCGGCAAGTGCAGCCGGGGTGGAAGGTGGTGGTGCCGCGCTCGGTGGCAGCGGCGAGGAATTCGTCGTCGGTGTTGATGTTGGGGCCGGGAAAATCCTCATAGGCGTAATAGGGCGAGAGCGGCGCCGACTTCAGCAGGCGCCGCGCGAGCTTCATGCCGCCGACGATGACGCGGCGGTCGAGCTCGGCGTCGAGATAGTTGGTCTGGATGATCGGCGGCGCGAACGGATCGTTGGAACGGATGCGGACATAGCCGCGACTCTCCGGGCGCTGCTGCCAGGAGGCCACCGTCATGCCGGGTTCATCCTCGAGCTGGCCCTGCACGCCTTCCTTGTAGGACGCCGGCGTAAAGGTGAGCTGGAGGTCGGACGAGTCGGCGCTCTCGCCGGAATGCCAGAAGCAATAGACCATGGTCGGCGACAGCGAGAGCAGACCTTTGCGCGCCGTCGCCCATTTCAGCGCCTCGATCCACAGCGAGAAGCCGCGGCGAAGCTCGTTGATGGTCTTGATGTCTTTGACGCGCGCTACTGTGCGCGGGGCGTAGTGGTCCTGAAGACCTTCGCCAACGGGCAGCGCATGACGCACGGCGATGCCGTGCTGCTGCAGCAGATCGGGCGAGCCGACGCCGGAGAGCTGGAGCAGCTGCGGTGAATTATAGGTGCCGCCGGACAGGATCACTTCCTTGTTGGCGCGCACCTCCACCGGCGTGCCGCCGCGGCCGCCCTTGGTGTAGCGCACGCCGACGGCACGCTTGCCCTCGAAGATGATCTCGGTCGCGTGCGCATGGGTGTGCACATGCACGTTGGGCCGCTTCATCGCGGGCTTCAGGAACGCAGTCGAGCCGGAGACGCGCAGGCCCTTGTCGATGGTGCGCTGGCAGTAGGAGACGCCTTCCTGGGTCTTGCCGTTGTAATCGGGGTTGCGGGGAATGCCGAGCGAGACCGCGCCTTCCATGAAGGCTTCGCAGAGCGGATCGCGCCAGTCCATCGTCGTGACGGTGAGATTGCCCTCGCGGCCGCGATAGGTGTCCTCGCCCTCGCCGACGCGTTTCTCGAGCCGCCGGAAGTAGGGCAGCACGTCGGCATAGCCCCAGCCGCGATTGCCCATCTGCGCCCAGGTGTCGAAATCCATGCGCTGGCCGCGGTTGTAGATGTGGCCGTTGATCGAGGACGAGCCGCCGAGCGTCTTGCCGCGCGGCGCGTAGATGCTGCGCCCGCCGGTGTAGGGTCCCACCTCCTGCTGGTAGGCCCAGTTGATGCTCTTCATGTGAAAGGTCTTGATGAAGCCCGCCGGCAGATGGATGTAGGGATGCCAGTCGCTGGGCCCGGCTTCCAGCACGCAGACGCTCACGTTCGGGTCTTCGCTCAGCCGGCTGGTGAGCACGCAACCCGCGGAGCCCGCGCCGACGATCACATAATCAAATCTGTCCATGGTGCCTCGGCCGCCCCTAGCGCGGCTTGTCGTTGAGTTGATAGTTCAAATGCGTTTGCACCGTCGGCCATTCGGCGGCGGTGATGCTGTAAACCACGGTGTCGCGCAGCGTGCCATTCGGCGTCACCTGATGGCTGCGCAGAATGCCGTCCTGCTTGGCGCCCAGGCGCTCGATGGCGCGGCGGCTCTGGTGATTGAAGAAGTGCGTGCGGAATTCCACCGCGATGCAGTTCAGCGTCTCGAAGGCGTGGCGCAGCAGCAGCAATTTGCACTGCGTGTTGAGCGGGCCGCGCTGCGCGCTTGTCCCGTACCAGGTCGAGCCGATCTCGACGCGGCGGTTGGCGGCATCGATGTTCATGTAGGTCGTCATGCCGACGATGTTGCCGCCGGCATCGAACACGGTGAACGGCAGCATCGAGCCCGCGGCCTGCAGGCCGAGGCGCCGGTCGATCTCCTTGCCCATGTTCTCCGGCAGCGGGATCGCCGTGTACCAGAGTTTTGACAGCTCGCCGTCCTTGACCGCTGCCACCAGCCCGTCGAGATGCTGGTGCGACAGCGGCTCGAGACGGGCGTGCTGTCCGCGCAGGGTGATGGGGTCAGGCCAGGGCATTGAGGTTGTCTCCTTACGTCATTGCGAGGAGCGAAGCGACGAAGCAATCCAGACCATCTCCGCAGAGGCATTCCTGGATTGCTTCGCTCCGCTCGCAATGACGGTAACTAGCACCGTTTATTTGTTTAGGAAATTGAGCGGCAATCCGCCGCGCGGCCAGTCCATGGCGATCAGCTCGCCCTTGCCTGACAGCGTGATGTAGGCGGTCTTCAGCTCGGGGCCGCCGAAGGCGATGTTGGTGGTGACGCGGTCGCCGGTCGGGACCTGCTCGACCAGCGTGCCGTCGGGCGCGATCACCGAGATGCAGCCGGAGACGAGGGTGGCGACGCAGACATTGCCGTTCGCCTCCACGGCGAGCGAGTCGAACATCTGGTAGCCGCCGAGGCCGCAGATCGGCTTGCCGCGTTCGCCGCGATAGATCGCGTCGCGCGGCTTCAGCGTGCCCGGCGCGGACAGCTCATAGGCCCAGAGCCGCCCGGTCGGCGTTTCCGCGATGTAGACGGTGTTTTCATCCGGCGACAGGCCGATGCCGTTGGCCGGCAGCACGCCGTGCACGATTTCGACGATCTCTTTCATGCCGGGCTTGAGATAGTACATGCCGCCGACATCCATCTCGCGGGCGCGGCGCTTGCCGAGATCGGAGAACCACAGGCCGCCCTGCTTGTCGAAGACGAGGTCGTTCGGCCCGCGCAGATCATGCTCGCCGCACTTCGTCACGACGGTCTCGACCTTGCCGGATTGCAGATCGACGCGCTGGATCGAGCCGCCGAGATAGTCGTCCGGCTGCGGGCCCGGCATGATCATGTTGCGGGTCGGAATCCAGGAGAAGCCGCCATTGTTGCAGATGTAGATCTTGCCGTCGGGGCCGAGCGCGGCGCCGTTCGGGCCGCCTGGAATCTTCGCCACGATCTCCTTGCGGCCGTCGGGATAAACGCGGGTCAGGCGCTGGCCGCGGATCTCCACCAGCACGACCGAGCCGTCCGGCATCACGACCGGCCCTTCGGGAAATTCGAGGTCGGTGGCGAGGACGCGGACGTCAGACATTTTGGGACCCTCCCGGCTGCTTGTTATGACTTGCACGGGATGTCCGGCACGGGCCCCACACGCAAGATTTGCCTGCGGTTATGGCAAAGTCGCCTCGGCTTGCCAAGCAAGCGGCACGGTATGCCAGCGTTGCGCGCTGCTGTCGCAGCGGCGTGCGCGATGAAGCGTTTGGCGATTGCTCCGAGCTCGACCGGAATTGCTCTCGTGCCCCGGATGCAGTGCAGCGCGCCGCCTCTTCGCGTGGTGCACTGCTAGGCCGGCGCCTATCTCGCCAAATTCACGCTGCGCCGCGTCCGGGAGACGGGTGCCTTCATTTCGCGTCCTTGGGCGGCGGCGCGTCCTGCTTCTTCTTCACGTCGTCGGCCACCTTCACCTGCGCGGCCTGGAGATCGCCGAGCGTCTTCTGCAGGCCGGCAACGCTCGTCTTCAGCGCGTCGATCTGGCGACCCGCCGCGTCCAGCTTCTGCTGATGATCGAGGGTGAGCTTGGCGATCGTCTTCTGGAGGAAATCGACATTGCTCTGGAGACAGCTGGTGCGCCGCTCCCAGGTCTTCTCGACGGTGCAGATCTCGATGCCGGGCACGTCCTGCGCGCGGAGCGGCGCAATCGCCAGCGTGGCGAGCAGCAACATCAGGAAACAAACACCGGCGCTTCGAAGCAGCATGCAGTTCCTCGTCAAATTAATCACGGCAATGTGCGCCGATTGCGCGCAGCCGCGTGAGGCTACCACACTCGCACCGCATTCTCGCGTTGTGCTTGCGCCTGTTCCCTTGGACGGGGAACGATGATCCGCATGCGGAGGACATGGGCACTCCTTCCGCGGCTTTGTTTAGGGGAGATTTTTACAATGGCAACGCGTGATAGACGTCTGGCGGAATTCGATGGCGCCGGCGAACCGCCACCCGGCCTTGCAGTCGAAGTGCTGTGCGAGGACCACAGCGGAACGTATCAACTTCCGTTCGCCTGCCAATATGTCGGCGGACGCTGGCAGAACCGCGAGGCCGGTATCGCGGTCGAAGCGACCGTCATCGGCTGGCGCCTGCCGCGCGTGAAGCATTCCGGCGTGGCCTGAGGAGCGCCCAAGCCCAGCTTAAAGTCTGGCTCAAGCCTGTCTCAAAATGCAACGGGGCCGCGCTCCGCCTTAACGAACGGAACGCGGCCCGAACGAATCACGTCCGAATCAGCCGTAACGCCGTGTCCACGCCTGTTCACGGCTAGATGTCGCAACCGAGCCGCGCCTGCATACAATATCTGCGCAGCACGTGGATTGACCCGGATCAGAAACGGGCGGCAAAAGTTAACGGATTCAATGAGATGACGGACGGGCGCGGCAGCCCGGGCCCCGCTCCCAAAACAGGCAGGGTGACGCGAAACCTGCCTAATATTCGACCTCGAGCTCCTCGATCTCGGCGGGCTCTTCCTTCGCCGCAGCCATCCATTCCTTCATCTCGGGCATGGCCATGATGGTATCGGCATAGGCCTTCAGCAGCGGCTCGAGCTTGACGTCATAGGTCACGAAGCGCGTCACCACGGGGGCGTACATCGCATCCGCCATGGTGCGCCGCTCGCCGAACAGGAACGGGCCGCCCGACTTCTCCAGGCAGTCGCGCCAGATGGACCAGACGCGGTCGATGTCGGCCTGCGCGCGCGACCAGATCTTGAAGCCGGGAAAATGGCCCTTCAGATTCACCGGCAGCGAGGCGCGCAGCGTGGTGAAGCCGGAGTGGATTTCGCCTGAGATCGAGCGGCAATGCGCGCGCTGGACGCGGTCATCGGGCAACAGCCCGGCATGCGGCATCGCCTCGTTGAGGTATTCGGCGATGGCCAGCGTGTCCCAGACCACGGCGCCCTCGTGCCGCAGGCACGGCACCAGGATCGAGGACGACAGCAGGAGAATCTCGGCGCGCGCGGACGCGTCGTCCGGCGCGGTCACGCTCTCCTCGAAATCGAGCCCGGAAAATTTCGTCAGCAGCCAGCCACGCAGCGACCAGGACGAGTAGTTCTTGCTGCTGATGGTCAGTGTCGCCTTCGCCATATGGCCCTTCCTTAACGCCTGTGACCTGCACCCCGCCCGGCCTCCCGGAAGTGCTCGCTTCCCGCAAATAAAGCAGCAAGCGACGTGCCAATTTCGCGGGCGGCCCACCTCCCGTTTGGCTTCGATATTGCATAGCAGCACGGGAAGGGTGGGCGTTTCAGTATGATGTCGATGTATTATCAGGCCTTTCAGAACCATATGGACCTGACCGCGCCGTGGCGGACGGGGGCTTCGTCCGCGCTCAAATTCCTCAACCTGGTACCGCAGGGCATGTCGGACCAGGTCGTCGGCCGGCTGTCGGCCGCGCTGGAGCTGATCTCGCGCTCCACCCTCACCTATCACCGCCCGGCCTATGGCATCGACAGCGTGATGGTCGGCAATCGCGAAGTCGCCGTCACCGAGGAGATCGCCTACGCGACGCCGTTCGGCTCGCTGCTGCATTTCAAGAAACATGACGTGCCCGAGCAGCCCCGCATGCTGCTGGTGGCGCCGATGTCCGGTCACTTCGCCACGCTGCTGCGCGGCACCGTGAAGACGCTGCTGCAGGACCACGACGTCTACATCACCGACTGGCACAATCCGCGCGACATCCCGCGCAGCGAGGGCCGCTTCGGGCTCGACGACTACACCGAGCATCTCATCGACTTCCTGGGACAGCTCGGCCCGCGCCCGCACATGGTCGCGATCTGCCAGCCGTCGGTCTCCGCGCTCGCCGCCGCCGCGATCATGTGCGAGGGCAATCACCCATCCCGGCCGGCAACGCTGACGCTGATGGCGGGGCCGATCGACACGCGCATCCAGCCGACCAGGGTCAACGAGTTCGCCAAGAGCAGGCCGATCGACTGGTTCGAGCGGAACCTGATCAACTACGTGCCGATGCAGTGCCGCGGCGCGCTGCGGAAAGTCTATCCGGGCTTCGTGCAGCTCACCGCCTTCGTCTCGATGAATCTCGAGCGCCACATCAAGCAGCACATGGATCTCGCCAACCACATCGCCAAGGGCGAGAAGGAGAAGGCGGCCAGCATCAAGACCTTCTACGACGAGTATTTTGCGGTGATGGACCTGCCCGCGGAGTTCTACATCGAGACCGTGCGCGACGTATTCCAGGAGCACCTGCTGCCGCAGGGCAAGCTGATGCATCGGGGCCGTCCCGTGAACACCAAGGCCGTCAGCCGCATGGGGCTGATGACGGTCGAGGGCGAGAAGGACGACATCTGCTCGATCGGCCAGACGCTGGCGGCGCAAGACCTCTGCACCGGCGTGCGCGCCTATCGCCGCGTCCACCACATGCAGGCCGGCGTCGGCCATTACGGCGTGTTCTCGGGCAAGCGCTGGAACAACGAGATCTATCCGTTGCTGCGGGATTTCGTGCACGTCAATTCGTGACGCCTTCCCAAAAGGCCAGCTAGGGAAACGGCACGCGCCTGGCGCTGTGCCTGAGCAGCTCTCTCGCCTCCACGACTTCGGGAAGATCTCGCTCCGCATCGAATTCGGCGAGCAAGGGCGCGAGCGCTTCGGAGACCGCACCCACTCGGCCCTTCATCCTGTGCAGGCGCGCAAGTCCAAGGGCGCTGCGCAGCTCGAACGTCTTCGCCTGCTGGCCTCGTGCGATTTGCAGCGCTCGCTCGAGGGCATTTTCGGCACCGGATTCGTCTGGGGGGTCATGGCGCAACAAAAGCTCGCCATGGACGCGGTGCAGCTCGGCATCGAGCCAATGCTGGCCGGATTGCCCCGCCCATGCGATCAATTCGCTCAGGATTTCCAGCCCCATTTCGAGCTGGCCTGACTCTGCGTCCGCCATGGCGACATGCATCCCCCAAAACGGTTCGCAGAGGTAGCAGTCATTCTCGTGCAGCAAGGTCCAGCCGCGGCGCATTTCCGTCAGTCCGGTCGCCCGGTCGCCGGCGCGCCATTTGGCGAGGCCATTCAGGTAGGTGCCGGCGGCCACATACAGCGGCATCGTGTGGTCGCGCGCGAGTCCGAGCGCCAGGATCGTCTCCGTTTGCTGCAACATGCCCCCGCACAGTCCATCGAACACAGCGCGATGAACGAGCGCATTGGCCTCGGAAAGCGCCCGTTTTTCTCCGCAAGCACTCACCGCCGCACTGGCGAGGCGGCGTGCCCGGCCGATCCTGCCAAGCGGCCAAAGCACCAGGGCAAGAAACCTCATGATCACGAACGGGAGATCCAGCGCCGAAGCCCTGAGCGTCGCCGGATCCGGCTCGGCACCATAGATCTTCAGTGCCTCCTCGAGATGAACCCTCGCGTTCAAGTAATCGCCCCCGAACCAACAGGTGACCCCGCCGGTCCAATGTGCAAGGACGGCGGCCACCGGTGAGTCCGGCCGCCGGTCGGCGGCGCTCTTGATGGCATCCGCCAGCTCTCGCATCGGAGCGAGTTCGCCGTGTGTCAGGCAGGCATTGAAGAGGCCCGAATGGATCGGCGCAAGCTCGACCGGATCATTGATGTCGGCTGCGAACTGTCGGGCCCGCGTCCATGCCGCGACCGTTTCGGGGGCGCTGTGCCCGAGGCTGCCCCGCAAGGCACGGCCATAGGCGATTTGAAGATGCAGCCGGCTCATCATCCGGCGGGGCTCGTCAGGCAACTCATCGGCGGTCGCGACCGCCTTGCCGAGATGTGCGATCGCCTCGGAATAGGCCGAGCGCTTCAGTGCCTGCTGGCCCGCCTTGCGCCACCATTCGAGGGCGACCTCGCTCAGTCCCGCCTCGGTGAAGTGGTGCGCCAGAATTTCCGGCTCGGTTTCCGCAACGACTGGAAATTTCTCGCGCAGGACATCGCCGATGCGCTTGTGAAGCATTTGTCGCTTGCTCCTGAGCAGGCCCTCGTAGGCTGCTTCCTGAACGAGAGCGTGCCTGAAGCTATAGTTGGCTTCGGGCGGGGTCCCGCGGCGCACCAGCAGCTCCGCCTCCTCGAGTTGCCCTAGCGCGGCGCCCAGCGTCAGATCATCTCGTCCCGCGACATATCTCAGCAGCGCGTATGAAAAATCGCGGCCGATGGCAGCGCCGATTTGCGCCACCTCCTTGACCGGAGCCAGCCGGTCGAGCCGCGCCATCAGCGAATCCTGCAGCGTCGCGGGAATGGCGAGCGGCGGGAGCGGACTATCGAGACGATAACGTCCGGATTCCTCGACGAGCATTCCGGACTCCAGCACCATCTTGGTCAATTCCTCGACGAATAGCGGGATGCCGTCCGTCTTGTCGATGATCTGCTTCATCATCTCGCGCGGCAGTTGGCGACCCACGGCCACCTGCTCGATCAGCGCGCGCGTGTCCTGCCGGTCGAGCCGGTCGAGCCGCAACAGGCTGACGTTGCCAAGGCCGGACCATGAGGGCTCGAACTCCGGCCGGGACGTCATGAGCACGAGTATCGGCAGCCGCCGGATCCGGTCGACCCCGAGATCGAACAGTTCAAGTGTCGTGGCATCGGCCCAGTGCATGTCCTCGCAGACAATCAGCAGGGGCTGCTCTCGCGCCAAGCCCTCGAGCTGATCGAGAAGCGCGGCGAATGTCTGCCGCCGCTGCTGCGCCGGGCTCAAACCGAGCGGCGGACAATGGTCGCCGGTTGGAATCGAAAGGAGAGCCGCAATGAGCGGCGTCACTCGCGCGACCTGCTGCGTTCCAAGCGCCAGCATCGCCTCGAGCTTGCCGAGCTTTTGCTCGGACGTGTCGTGCGAGCGGATGCCGGCTGCGCGCTCGAGCTGCGCGACGAAGGGATGAAGTGCGCTGTTGGCGTGATAGGGCGAACACTGATATCGCACCCGCCGGTGCGTCCCCAACGCGGGACTTTCGGACAACGTTGCGACAATGCGCGACTTGCCAATGCCCGCTTCGCCGGAAATCAACACCATCTGGCCCTGCCCCTGCCATGCCAGCCGCTGGCGCGCGAGCGTGAATTCGATCTCCTCCTTGCGACCGACGAAACCGATCGAGCGCGCCGCGCGGACCGCCTCGAAGCGGCTCTCCGATGCGGTCGCCCCCTCGACCGCCCAGACCGCGATGGGTTCGGCTATTCCCTTGACCTCGCGGCGTCCGAGATTGCGAAACGCGAAGAGATCGCCAAGCAGCCGACGCGTCGACGAGGCAACGACGACCGCTCCCGGCTCCGCCAGGCTCTGGAGCCGGGCGGCGAGGTTCGGTGTATCGCCGATCGTTGCGTGTTCCTCTGACGCATCCCCGCTGATGAGGTCGCCGACCACCACAAGCCCGGTCGCGATTGCGATCCGCAGTTCAGCCCGTTCGCCCGCGCCTGTCTTGAGCTGCCCAACCGCAGAGACAATGTCGAGGCCCGCTCGCACTGCCCGCTCCGCATCATCCTCATGGGCGCGGGGATAGCCGAAATAGACCAGTATTCCGTCACCGACGAACCGGGCTATCCTGCCGTCATAAGCAGCAACGACCCTCGCGCAGGCGGCGCGGTAGGCCCGGATCACTTCCCACATATCCTCGGGATCGAGGCGCGCCGAAAGCGCAGTCGAGCCGACCAGATCGCAAAACATGACGGTGAGATGCCGCCGCTCGGCGTCGTGAGGAGGAGCTGGCGATGCGATCAGCGCGGCTGGATCGAGGTCGGCAATGGCACGCAACATTTTGCGGCGATGGCCGAGCAGGACTCCGAGCTTGTCGAAATCCTCGTCCATCAATTCGGGAAGGACGCCCATGTCGATCCCGTTTTGGGCAAAGCGCTCTGCGTATTGCGCAAGCCCCAGCTTCCCGAGCCACTCCTCAATCTGCATTGGCTCCACCGATCGTCTGGTTGGCGGTGAGCAGAATTTTGGACCACGGCGCGCGGGGACAATATCCCAACGTCACCATGATGGCACGTCTTGTTTGTTGCGCGATAACTTAGGTTATTTGGTACCGGTACGGCTTCGACCGGGACACTGCTCGATGCGAACGGCCGCGCTACCAAACATCGCTGGCGCGCAGCGTTGGACGACAGAGGTTGCGATGAGTCGTCACGGCTCACTCCAGACCTGAAGCCGAACCAACACTGCGACTTGCGCTCCTGTACGATGCCAAGCGGACGTTTCTCCGAGAGCGCACTTCCTTCATTGCTCGTTCGTGGGTGCATCGTGGCTGCGAGCCATCGTGCCCGCCGCAACTTGAAGCGAAGAACCAACCACCCAACAGCCGGCAACAAAGCCTATCAGGCCGTCAGGTAGATTTTGATCAAGGACAAGGATGCTGACGGACAGAGTTGCGGCAATCGCCGCGCTGAACGTTCCGGCCGCACTCATGATCTCAGCCGGCTCGGAACCATTCCATTCATCCGAGATGCTCGATCTCGGCCTTCGTGCGACATTGCCGGACAAATCAATCCCGACATAATAACTGAGAGCTCCATAGAGCATCGTTATCAGCACGATCCAGCCGCTTTCGAACAGTCCGCCTTTCTGACGCAACAGGGTCGCACCCACATAGAGGCCGCAAGAGGCTCCAACGGCCGCTAACCCAATTCTTTCAAGGATATGGGCCGACTTGATCAGACTGGAACGGGCGATCCCAAGACCGCTGACGTACCTTGTGAGGGACGATGCGCTCGAACTTGCACTGGTGATCTTCATTGGGGGCTCCTTCTGAGTAATTGGCAGCCTACTGGCCGACCCCGAATAGAATCTGCCGGGACGCGGTTCTCGATGCCCTTGATTCCAATTTCAGAAAGATCTGTGCTGAGTGATGGGGCTGACTTGCTCGCGAAGGCGAAAGCCAATCCGAGGCTGCGCGCACGCCGCTGCGCAGGCATTGCAACTCACCCGTGTCTGTCAGCTAGTTCCGGGTGCGGCAATTTCTTGCCGATGTGATAGTTCAAAACGTGAGGGATGGACTATGAAGCGGTTCACATACCGCTGTATCCTGTCGCTCCATCCGGTCACGATTTCCGGAGGATTCGTGAAGCCCGCAGTCAGGCCGACCACTCCTCACCCCACACCTGGACGACGTGGCCCGGTGACATTTCGCGATATTGCCGGGCCGGCGGCTGGTAATCCGGCGCCCGCACCGGGCTTCTGATCTCGTCGTTGGAGGCTTCACGCTTCGTGCCTCGGCGTGACGGATCCGGCACCGGCACGGCGGCCATCAGCTTCTGCGTGTAGGGATGCTGTGGATTACCGAACACGGCAGCGCGCGGACCGATCTCGACGATCTCGCCGAGATACATCACCGCGACGCGGTGGCTCATGCGCTCGACCACAGCGATGTCGTGGGAAATGAAGAGATAGGCGAGGCCCATGCTGGCCTGAAGGTCGAGCATCAGATTGACGACCTGCGCCTTGACCGAGACGTCCAGCGCGGAGACGGCCTCGTCCGCGACGATCAGCTTCGGCCCGAGCGCGAGCGCGCGCGCAATGCAGATGCGCTGGCGCTGGCCGCCGGAGAATTCATGCGGGAAGCGCGCGGCCATGTCGGCGGTGAGACCAACACGAACGAGGAGATCGGCGACCTTCTCACGCGCCTGCGACGCCGAGGCAAGTCCATTCGCGAGCAGCGGGGCCGCGATCGCCGTTCCCACCGACATGCGCGGATTGAGGCTCGCGAACGGATCCTGGAACACGATCTGCATCTGCTTGCGGAAGTCACGCAAGGTGCGGCCGTTCATGCCGAGCACGTCCTGACCGTCGATCAGGACGGTGCCACTGTCCGGCTCCATCAGCTTGAGAATGGAGCGGCCCGTGGTCGACTTGCCGCAGCCGGATTCGCCGACCAGCGCCAGCGTCTCGCCGGCGCGCAGAGTGAAGGAGATGTTCTCGACGGCATGGACACGACCCGAAACTTTTCCGAACAGGCCGGAACGAATCGGAAAGCGCGTGGTGAGGCCTGCGACCTCGAGCAATGGACGCTCGGCTGTCGAGACCGTATCGGGTGTTTCCGCGGGCACGTCCGAGGTGCCCGTCACCTTGTCGACGATCGGAAACCGCATCGGCCGCGCGCGTCCGTCCATGGAGCCGAGCCGCGGCACGGCCGCGAGCAATGCGCGCGTGTAGGGATGCGAGGGCGCGGCGAAGATGCGCGATGTCGCATCCGTCTCCACCGCCTGCCCGCCATACATCACCACGGTCCGATCCGCGATCTCGGCGACCACGCCCATGTCGTGGGTGATGAAGAGGATCGACATCCCCTCTTCCTGCTGGAGCTCCTTCAAGAGCTCCAGGATCTGCGCCTGGATGGTGACGTCGAGCGCGGTGGTCGGCTCGTCCGCGATCAGAAGCTTCGGCTTGCAGGCGAGCGCCATCGCGATCATCACGCGCTGGCGCATGCCGCCGGAGAAACGGTGCGGATGCTCGTGGAAGCGGGCTTTTGCCGCGGGAATGCGGACGCGATCGAGCAGGCGGATGGCCTCCGCCTCTGCCGCCGCGCGCGACAGGCCGCGATGCTGGATCAGCGCTTCTGCGATCTGGAAGCCGATGGTGAGCACCGGATTGAGGCTCGTCATCGGCTCCTGGAAGATCATGGCGACGTCGTTGCCGCGGATGTCCTTCATATCAGCTTCGGGCAGCGTCAGGAGATCGCGGCCGGCCAGCATGACGCGGCCCTCAACAAGGCCGCTCTCCTTCGGGATGAGCCGCATGATCGAGAGCGCGGTGACGCTCTTGCCCGAACCGGATTCGCCGACGATCGCCACGGTTTCGCGTGGGGCGATGTCGAACGAGACATTGCGAACGACGGAAATCCATTGCCGCTCGCGCAGGAAGGATGTGGTGAGGCCTGCGACGGACAGCACGGGAGCCTGTGCTTCGGCGATCACCTGGTCAGCTCCGCTCGCGCCCATGCTCATGCGATTGCCCTAATAGCCACGCGTGCGATCGACGCGCCCCGGCAGCTCTTCGCCGCGGCGGTGACGCGCGATCCCGTCGAGCACGAAATCGACGGCGGTATCCGGCGTCGTCATGCTGGCATTGTGCGGCGTCAGCAGGATGCGCGGATGGCTCCAGAACGGATGACCCGCAGGCAGCGGCTCGGGATCGGCGACGTCGAGCACCGCCCCCGAGAGCACGCCGCTGTCGAGCGCCGCGAGGAAATCGGCCTCAACGAGATGCGGGCCACGCCCGACATTGACGAGAGACGCTCCACGCGGCAGGCGCGCGAACAGATCGGCGTTGAGGATGCCGCGCGTCTCGTCGGTCAGCGGCAGCAGGCAGACGAGAATGTCGGCCCGTGAGAGAAACTCCGGCAGCGCTTCTGCGCCTGCAAGGCAGGTGACGCCTTCGATCTCGCGCGGCGAACGGTTCCACCCCGATAGCGGAAAGCCGAATGCCTTGAGCCGATCGAGCACGGCGTGGCCAAGCTGGCCGAGCCCCATCACGCCGACACGACGCCGCTTCGCCGGCGTGATCCGGATCTCGCGCCAGACCTGCTCCTTCTGCTGGTTGATGAAGTGCAGGAGGTCCCGATGCAGGGCGAGCACGGACATGGTGACGTATTCCACCATGGTTTCGGCGATGCCGGGCTCCAGCATGCGGACCAGCGGAATGTGCGCCGGAAGCCTTGTCGCGTCGAACTGATCCACGCCCGCGCCGACCGAGAAGACCAGCTCGAGATTGGGGAACGTCGTCGCGATGTCATCTGGTGGCACCCACGCCACGAGATAACGGACATCAGCGGGATTGCCGATGTCGGGCCAGAGCCGGAACGGCAGATCGGGCGCGCGCTCCGCAAAGAATGTCGCCCACTCGGCGCCGCGAACCATGTTGGCCTTGTAGAGAACCGTCATGCGAGCCCTCAGAACGGGCTGACCGGCGCGAGCCGCCGGCCGTCGATCATGCGCTTGTGGCTGTAGGCTGCCGGATCGACCAGCGGCGTCGCGCCCGTCACGATGTCGGCGGCGAGCTTGCCCGCGGCGGGACCAATGCCGAAGCCATGGCCGGAGAAACCGGTCGCGAGGAAGAAGCCCGGCAGTGCATCGACCGGCGAGATGACGGGGATCGTATCAGGCGTACAGTCGATCGTGCCGCCCCAGGCCTCCGCGATCTCGATGTCCTTCAATTCAGGATTGGACTTGATCAGGGACGCCAGCGCGGCATTGACCAGCGACATATCGGGCGCCGGATCCCGCACGCGTTCGGTCTCGAACGGCGACGGCTTGTCAAAGCCCCAGTTCGTGCCGCGCACGATCTGGTCGAAGAAGGACTTGCCGAACGAGAGCTTCAGTCCGTTCTTGCGATGCAGATAGGTCGGCCAGAAGGTGCGCGCATAGCGGAACAGATCGGGCGACAGCTCCACCGTGCCGCGGTTGCGCAGCGCCAGCGTGAAACCGCCGTCGAGGCGGCGGCGGATGCAGTAGAAGTCGGTGCCGAGTGCGCCCGAGGTGATCTCCGGCCCCGGCGTGGTCCGGCATGCCGTGGCGTTGACGAGGCCGATCGGCAGCTCGATGCCGTGGCGGCGGCAGAACAGCGAGGACCACGCGCCGCCCGACAGCAGCACGGCTTGGGTGCGAATGGTGCCCTTCTCGGTGACGACGGCGCTAACGCGTCCGCCGGACGTCTCCAGCCCGCGCGCCGCGCAGCCCTGATGGATGGTGACGCCATGTTTTCGCGCGGCAGTCGCGAGCGCGGGCACGGCCATCGACGGCTCGGCGCGCCCGTCGCTCGGCGTGTGCAGGCCGCCGACCCATTCGTCGGTGTTGCCGGGCATGCGCTCGGCGACCTCGGCCGGCGTCAGGACAGTCGAGTGGACCTGCATCTCGCGCGCGACCGCGGCCCAGCGCTCCCAGCTCGCGAGCTCGTCCTTGCTCTTGGTCAGGAACAGCACGCCGGTGCGGCGGAAGCCGGCATCGACGCCGGCGTCGTTCTGCATGTCTTCCCACAGAAGCAGCGCCTCACGCGCCAGCGGGATCTCCTCGCGCGCGCGGCCCTGCTGGCGGCACCAGCCCCAATTGCGGCTCGACTGCTCGCCGCCGACATGCCCCTTCTCGACCAGCGCGACGGAGAGGCCTTTCTTGGCCAGGTGATAGGCCGCGGAGACGCCAATGACGCCGCCGCCGATGACGACGACATCCACCTGCTGCGGCAAGCGTTCGTCGCTGTTTATACGGTTGAGTGGCGGGGACATGGGGCACTCCAGATATTCGGTTCGATCGAGGCAGATGTGGCGATCATGGGATGTTCATCCGCGGATCGAGCGCGTCGCGAAGCCCGTCGCCGAGGAAGTTGAAGCTGGTCACCGCCAGCGTGATGGCGATGCCCGGCGCGATCGCAAGCCACGGCGCGCTGGTCAGATAGATCTGCGCGTTGTTGAGCATGTTGCCCCAGCTCGCGGCCGGCGGCTGGATGCCGTAGCCGAGATAGCTGACATAGGATTCCAGCAGGATCGCTTTCGCAACGTTCAGCGTCGCCGCCACCACGATCGGCGCGATCGCGTTCGGCACCAGCTCGCGGAACATGATGCGCAGGTTCGACGAGCCGAAGGCGAGCGCTGCGACCGCAAACTCGCGCTCGCGCAGCGAGCGGACCTGGGCCTCGACGACGCGGGCTACCGCCATCCAGGCAGTGGCAGCGATCAGGATGGTGGTGGTGACGAGACCGGGCTCAGTAAGTGCCGCCAGCGCAAGGAGAAGGAAGATGGTCGGAAAGCACAGCACGGCGTCGACCAGCCGCATCAGCACCGCGCCGACGACGCCGCCATAGAAGCCGGCGAAGGCGCCGACCGCAATGCCGACAGCCATCGCGATCACCATTGCGACGATGCCGATCGAGAGCGAGACGCGGCCGCCCATCATCAGCCGCGCCAGCACGTCGCGGCCGAGCTCGTCGGTGCCGAGGATATGCGCGCCCGACAGCGGCGGCGCGAACCGCTTCATGATGTCGATATAGGTGTCGTCGAACGGCAGGAGATAAGGGCCGAACGCCGAGCCGAGCACGAGAACGAAGATGACCACCGCGCCCGTGAGCGCGAGACGATGCCGGCGGAAGCGCCGCCATGCGGCCTGGCCGGGGGCGAGCTGAACGGTGGAGAGGGTCGCAGCCGTCATCCCTAGCCCACCCGGATGCGCGGATCGACGACGGCATAGAGGATGTCGGCGAGCAGCGAGCCGATCAGCACCATCGTCGCGGAGAACATCAGGATGCCCATCACCACGGGATAGTCGCGGTAACCAATCGAATCCAGGAACAGCCGGCCCATGCCGGGCCAGGTGAACACGGTCTCGGCGACCAGCGCGCCGCCGAGCAGCGTCGGAAACTGCAGGCCCGCGACCGTGATCATCGGCAGCAGCGCGTTACGCAAGGCATGCACGGTGAGAATGCGCCATTCCGGCATGCCCTTGGCGCGCGCGGTGCGGATGTAGTCCTGGTTGATGACTTCGAGCATGGAGGAGCGCATGAAGCGGCCCCACATCGCGGTCTCGACCAGCGCCAGCACCATCGCCGGCGCAATCAGATGATGCAACAGGTCGAGGAACGATCCGTCGCCGACGGTCTGGCGATTGCCGGCCGGCAGCCAGCCGAGTTTGACGGAGAACACGTAGATGGTGACGAGCCCGAACCAGAAGGTGGGGATCGACAGCGCGATCATGGCGCCGACGGTTGCGAGCGTATCGAACAGCGAATAGCGACGCAGCGCGCCAAGTATGCCGATCCAGCAGCCGAGCAGCACCGCAATGATGGTCGCCGTCGCCATCAGCTCCAGCGTGGCGCCGAGATGCGAGGAGATCACCGAGAGCACCGCCTCGCCGTCGCGATAGGACTTGCCCCAATCGCCTTTCAGCATGCGGCCGAACCAGTCGAGATACTGGATCGGCAGCGGGCGATCGAGGCCGAGTTGTTTCGTGACGCGGTCGAGATCCTCCTGCGTCATCTGGGCGGAGGCGGCAAATTGCGAGAGCGGCCCGCCGGGCGCCAGATGCAGGAGGGCAAAGCCGATCGCGGAGACGATCACGAGCAGCATGATCGCCTGCGCCAGGCGGTTGACGACGTAACGGGCCATCTCAGGCGATCCAGCGAGCCTGAGGCATCAGGCCCAGTACCATTCGCGGATGTTCCAGCAGTTGATGGAGGTGTTGATGTTGGGACGGAAGCCTTGCAGCCCCTCCTTCACGCCTTCGGCGATGAAGCCCTGGAACAGCGGCAGGATCGCGAGATCGTTGCGGATCAGCTTCTGGAGATCGCCATAGGTCGCCTTGCGCTGCGCCAGCTCGAACTGCTTGGCGCCTTCGGCAAGAAGACGGTCCGCTTCCGGGCTCTGGTATTGGTAGGTGTTGTAGCCGCGGCCGCCCTTGGCTGGGATGGCGCCGGAGCCGAAGCGCGGCGTCACGTCGGGATCGCTGCCCAGCATGAAATTCACCGACACCAGCACCGAATTGAACTTCGACTGCTGCCAGAAATCGCCCCAGATCACCGCGGCCGGCATGTTGTTCACGCGCATCGCAGCACCGATCGCGCGCCAGTCCTGCATCAGGAGCTGCTGGGTCTGCTCGCGCACGGCATTGCCCGATGTCGTCGAGTTGGTGAATTCGAGCTTCACGCCGCCCTTCTCGCGCACACCGCCGGAGCCGCGCGTCCATCCCGCCGCATCGAGCAGCGCATTGGCCTTGGCGGGATCGTATTTGTGTTGCGGCAGGCCCTGCTGGAAGGACCAGGCCTGTTGCGGCACGAAGCTCTCGGTCTGCGTCGGCAGGCCGTAGTTCAGCGCATCGATGATCCCCTGCTTGTTGATGGCGAGATAGAGCGCCTCGCGCACCGCGCGGTCGGCGAACGGGCCGAATTCCAGGTTGGGCGCAACATGCTCCACCGAGGACGTCGAGGAGACGAAGATCTTGCGCCCCTTCAGCGTCTTCGCCTCCTGCACGAAGTTCGGCAAGATGCCTTGCAGGCCGGTGTAGTCGACCTGCCCGGTGCGGAACTGGGTGTAGAGAACGGTGAGATCAGGAATGTATTTGAAGACCACGCGCTCTACGTAAGGCCCTTTGCCGTGATAGCCGGTATGGGCGTTCAGCTGGATGTGGTCGCCGGGCACCCGCTCGGCCCAGCGGAACGGGCCGGTGCCGACAGGCGCGTTGTGGAACGGCGATGAGTTCGGATCCGACACCTTCTCCAGGATGTGCTTGGGCACGATGAAGGTCAGTGCGCCCAGGATCGACATATAGGGCGAATAAGCAGTTTCCATCCGCCAATGGATTTCGTCCGCCGCGACGACCTTGATGTCCTTGACGAGGCTGTGGCCGACACGGCTGCGCGCACGGAAATCGGGATTGTTGATCAGCTCGAGCGAGAACTTCACGTCCTCGGCCGTGAAGGGCGTGCCATCGTGCCACTTCACGTCGCTGCGCAGCTTGATCTTCCAGGTCAGGCCGTCGGCCGACAGGCCGCCGTTCTCGATCGTCGGCACTTCCCGCGCGAGGTCGGGGACGAACTTGCCGTCGGGATCGATGTACCAGAGCAGCGAGAACACCTGCCACCAGACGCCCTGATCGACCTCGATGCCCGGCATCAGCGGATGAAAGACGGTCGGCTCCTGTGACAGCGCTGCGATCACCTGCCCGCGCGGCTTGTCCGGCGGATTGGAGGGGCGTTCGGTCTGGGCGAAGGCGTTGCCTGAAAGGCTCCATCCCGCCGCGGCACCGGCGCCGAGCTGGAAGAATTGTCGGCGATTTGGAATGCCGAGATGATGCAGTCCGCGAACGCCGAACTTGCCGGTGCTGTCTGCCATGACCAGTCTCCGTTCCCGCACGCGGCACCTCTCCCGCGCCCCGAGACCCCGGCAAAGGGACAGGAGTGGGCTTTAGTGCTTCTAAATTTTTCAGTCAAAATTTCATCATGACTAAATACAGCTGTCAATCGCATTGCTAGTATGCGTGACCTTTTCACTCCGACTGAAGCTTCGGACCGATGCGGTCCGGGCTGAGACGATGCATGGGAGAGCGACATGGATGGTCGCGGCGACACGAACGGTCCGAAGGATGCCCCGACGATCGAGGCCGACGATGCGGTCGACCACCGCCTCGGCGAGACCGTGCGGCTGCTGCGTCAGCGCGCCGGCCTCTCGATCCAGGACGTCGCCAACAAGACCGGCCTCTCCAACGGCATGATCAGCCAGCTCGAACGGGCGCGCGCCATGCCGTCGATCCGCACGCTGCGCCTGCTCAGCATCGCGCTCGACGTTCCGATTTCCTACTTCTTCGAGACCAGCGACCCCGCCGACGTGCAGCGCTACATCGTGCGCAAGAACAACCGGCGCCTGCTGCGGCTCACCGCCAGCGGCGTCGTCAAGGAAGCGCTGACGCCGGCGGACAAGGGCCAACTCGAGCTCTACGAGCTCACGCTCAATCCCGGCGCCTCCTCGGGCACCGACTTCCTGCAGCACACCGGCGAGAAGGCCGGCTACATCCTGTCCGGCAGCCTGCGGCTGTGGCTCGACAACCAGGCCCATGTGCTGGAAGCCGGCGACAGCTTTCGTTTTCCGAGCATCGTGCCGCACATGTTCGACAACCCGACCCAGCAGGCCGCGCGCGTGATCTGGGTGACGACGCTGCGCCAGACCGATTCGCCAGCAGGTTGAGACCCAAGGAAAGCTCGCGGCCCGACACTACCGGAAATTGCCCCTCGACGCCGCCGCGCGGAATCTGTAGCTCACATGATGCCGGCTTCCTCGACAGTGCGGCCGGCGCGGCCTGCGGCTGGCGTCCTTGGTATGAGACCATGAAACTCAGGGGGCTTCTGACACTCGCGATGGCCGCGCAGGTCATCGTGACCGCCGCTGCCCTCCTGATCTCCCATGCGGTGACCGGCACCGCGGGATTCGGCACGGCCCAGCTCGTCGCCCTGCTGGCAAGCGGCGCCGTTGCGCTGCTGCTCGCGCGTCTCTGCACACGCGCGATCGAGACGTCCGGAGACAAGCGCGCGGCCGCGCAATCGGCCGAACAGGCGCAGGCATACAGCGACAGCGCACAGATGACGCAAGCCGTCATCAAGACCGCGCTCGATGCCTTCATTCAGATCGACGAGAGCGGTACCGTGCTGGAGTGGAGCTCCCAGGCCGAGGCCCTGACGGGATGGACGCGCAAGGAGGCCATCGGCGCCGACGCCGTCGACCTCATCGTGGCCGAGCCGCTGCGCGCCGCCTTCAGACAGCGCATGGCGCGGCTCGTGCCGGAATTGTCGAATGCGCCGGCCGGCATGCGCTTCGAAATCACCCTGATCCACCGAGATGGCGACCGCATCCTGACCGAGACATCCAGCACGGTGCTGCGGCTGGGAAAGCGTACCATCGTCAACAGCTTCGTCAGGGACATCACCCAGAAGCGCGCCGCCGAGGAGCAGCTGATCCAGGCGCAGAAGATGGAGGCGGTCGGCCAGCTCACCGGCGGCATCGCGCACGAATTCAACAACATGCTCACGGTGATCACCGGCACGATCGAGATCCTCGCCGACGCCGTCAAGGACAACCCGCCGCTTGCGACCATCACCAAGCTGATCAGCGAGGCCGCCGATCGCGGCGCCGCGCTGACATCGAGCCTGTTGTCCTTTGCCCGAAAGCAGGCGCTCCTGCCGGCCGAGATCGACGTCAACGAGCTGCTCGAAGAGCTCGCCAAACTGCTGCTGGCGACGTTCGACAAGAAGATCGAGATCGTGACGAAGCTCGACGGCACCATCTGGCTCGCCTTCGCCGACCGCGGCCAGTTGAGCTCGGCGCTGCTCAACCTCGCCATCAACGCCCGCGATGCGATGCTCGACGGCGGCAGGCTGACGCTGACGACGCGCAACGTGGTGTTCGGCGTGCGCGAGGCCATGGCGGTGGGTGCCGGCTATGCCGGCGACTACGTCGAGATCGAGATCGCCGACAACGGCACGGGCATTCCGCAGGCCATCCTGGAGCGGATCTTCGATCCCTTCTTCTCGACCAAGGATGTCGGCAAGGGCACGGGCCTCGGCCTCAGCATGGTGTTCGGCTTCGTCAAGCAGTCCGGCGGCGGCATCAAGGTCTCCTCCGTCGAAGGCCGCGGCACCATTTTTATGATCTACCTGCCGAAGGCCGAGACCAGCACGCTGCGTCCGACCGGCTATGACGAGCGCAAGGTCGTCGGCGGGACGGAAACCATCCTGTGTGTCGAGGACGACCGCGACGTTCGCCAGTACGTGACGGTCCAGCTCGAAAGCCTCGGCTACAAGGTCATCCAAGCCGCTCACGCAGCCGAAGCGCTCGCCATCGCGGCCGATGGCACGCCGTTCGACCTGCTCTTCACCGATATCGTGATGGCCGGCGCCCTGAATGGACGGGAGCTTGCCGACGAGATGGTCGCCGCGCGGCCCTCGCTGCGGGTGCTGTTCACGTCGGGCTATGCCCACGACGCCCCGCATGGGCCGGGAGGCGCCACGATGGGCGCGCCGCTCCTGACAAAGCCCTACCGCAAGGCCGAGCTCGCACGCATGCTGCGCCGCTCGCTCGACACCGCCGTTGATGCCGCCGGCGACGCGATCCCGACACCCTACTCGGTGCAGGCCGATGTCGAGGGTTTTCTGCGCAAGCAGGCGGATCGAGACCACGACACGCCGCGGCGGCGAAAGTAGATCCGCGCTAGCTCATCCGCCGCCGCAGCGTTGCCGACGGCGTCTCGCCGAACTTTTCACGATAGGCGCCGGCCATGCGGCCGAGATGAGTGAAGCCGAGATCGAAGGCGATCTCGGTGATGGAGGCATCGGGCGACGCCTGCGCGAGGCGCGCGTGTAGACCGGCGAGACGCATGTCGAGCAGCATCTCCGAGATCGACAGGCCGAAGTGGCGGCGGAAGCCGAGCTGGAGCGCGCGGATGCCGATGCCGGAGGCGCAGGCGAGCTGCGTGAGGTCGAGCGGCTCGCCGGCATTGTCCGCGAGATGGTCGCGCGCGGCACGGAGCGCGCGCGGCAGACGCTCGGCTTGCCCTGAGAATGTCCTGATCGCATCCGACAGGCCATGACGCTGACCATTGAGGAGGTGATCGAGCAGCACCTCGCGCCAATCGGCCATCGCGAGCGATGACAGCCTGCCGGAGGGACCAAGACGCTCGGCAAACCTCATCAACTCGGCAAGGCTGGTCCGCAAGGCCTGCCCGGACGGCGCGTCGAGGTCGATCACGGGATCGAACTCGACCGTGCCCGCCACCCTCCCCGACAGCGCCGCGGCGCGCTGCTCCACCACGCGGCGGTCGAGCAGCAGGATCACCTGCGCGCAGTCATTCCACGTCATCCGGGTCGGGATGGTCGGCGACAGCAGCGACGCCGTCCGCTCCGGCACGGCGTCGAATTCGCCGGCGCCGGCACGAATGCGGGCGGTGCCGGTGAGCGGGACCTGCACCAGGAAGAAGCGCTCGAGACAGCCGGGATCGATGCTGACCGATCCGCCATAGCTGACATAGTTGATGGAAAAGCCTGCGAATGCCGCGCAATTGTGCCGGGCGGAGAAGCCGGCCGCCCGCGCCTGAGCCGGCCTGAGATCATGCGGGCAGAAGATGCGCCCGATCTGCTCGGCCGCTTCGTCGACGTCGTCAGTGGTGACGCGGGCGAAATCCGCGAGCCGTTCGGCTGCGGACACCCTTGCGCTCATTTCCAGCACGGCTGCGGACATCGTCGACCACGCTTCGCGTCACGGAATTGCTTTAAGCCTATAATAATTCCCAAGGCGCGAAAAGGGCCGCCCCCACAAAATCATCGTGCTGCAGGGCAACAGCGAGGTCCGGATTCGTTTAGCGGATAGACAGCTCCTCACAACGGGCCGAAGCTCCGTTCCCACCGGGATCCAGAGGAGGCGAGCATGACTGCACTCGAAAAGGGCATTACCGCAAACGGCACGGGCTACGGCGGCAAGACCTGGAACATCCTTGGCCAGGTCTATTTTCCCAAGGCCGTCACCGATTCCACCTTCGCGTTCGAGACCAACAGCGATCCCGGCCAGTTCGTGCCGGTGCACATCCATCCGACCCAGGACGAGTTCATCCTGGTGCAGGAGGGCACGCTCGACCTCAAGCTCGACGGCAAATGGGTCAAGGCCCATGCCGGCGATCTCGTGCGCATGCCGCGCGGCATCCCGCACGGCTATTTCAACAAGTCCGACAAGCCGTGCCGCGCGCTGTTCTGGGTCTCGCCGATGCAGAAGCTGGAGGCGCTGTTCAACCAGCTCCACAATCTGACGGACCCGGCCGAAGTCGTGCGCATCTCGGCGCTGCACGAGGTCGACTTCCTGCCGCCCGAGGCCAACGACTAGGCAGCCGCCTCCCCCGTCGCTTTTCATCTGCTTGCAGCTCCGCCGGCCGCGCCTTGCGGCCGAACGTGGCCGCTTGCGCGAAACACATCGATTGCGAGCAAACCCATGGTCAGCCCCAAGCATGTCTGCGTGATCGGCGCCGGCGTCTCCGGCCTTGCCACCGCCAAGGCGTTCTCAAGCCGCGGCCACCGCGTCACCATCGTCGAGCGCAGCGCCGATCTCGGCGGCGTCTGGGAGCCGGCGCGTTCCTACCCTGACGTGCAGACCCAGAGCCCGAAGGATCTCTATCGCTACACCGATCGCGCCATGCCGGAGGCCTATCCGGAATGGCCGACCGGGCCGCAGGTCCATGTCTATCTCGCCGATTACGCCAGGAGCTTCGGCCTCGACCGCATGCTGCGCCTCAACACCGAGGTCGCCGGCATGGCACGGCGCGCCGACGGCAGACCGGGCTGGACGCTCACCCTGAAGAAGGACGGCGCGACCACGAGCGAGGATTTCGATTTCGTCGCGGTCTGCATCGGGCAGTTCAACGAGCCGCGCGAGCTGCATTGCCGCGGCGAAGGCAGCTTCCTGGACCAGGGCGGCCAGATCCTGCACTCGTCGAAATACGGCGATCCGGCGCTGGCAAAAGGTCGCCGCGTCATCGTGCTCGGCGGCTCGAAGTCCGCGACCGACATCGCCGTGAACGCGGTGAAATCAGGCGCGCGCGACGTCACCATCGTGATGCGCGAGCCGGTCTGGCGCATTCCCTATTTCATCGGCGGCCTCGTGAACTTCAAGCGCATCCTCTACATCCGCGCGCAGGAGGAGATGTTTCCGGGCTGGGGCGCGAGTGCAATGGCGCGGCTTGCGCACCGCATCGCGGCGCCGTTGATCTGGGCCAACTGGCGCGGGCTGGAGAGCCTGCTCAAGGCGCAGCTCAAGCTCGGCCGCTGCAAGATGGTGCCGAAGGACCGGATCGAGGACGGCGTCAATTGCTCGGTGCCGATCGCAACGCCGGGCTTCTATCCGATGGTCGCCGACGGCCGCATCAAGGCGGTGTTCGGCACGTTCGATCATTATGAAGGCGACAGCATCGTGATGAGCGGCGGCGAACGCGTCGGTGCCGACGTCGCCGTGCTCGCGATCGGCTACAAGCTCGGCGTGCCGTTCCTGCCCGAGGCCTGTCAGCAGAAGCTGGTCGATGCCGACGGGCAGTACCGGCTCTACCGCCTGATCGCCAACCCCGACCTGCCGGAGCTCGGCTTCGTCGGCTTCAACTCCTCGTTCTGCACCGTGCTCTGCGCCGACCTCGCTGCCAACTGGCTGGTGCGCTACGCCGACGGCCAACTCGCCAACCAGCCGACGGCGCGCCAGATGCACGACAACATCGAGATGATGCTGCACTTCAAGCGCGTCGAGCGGCCGGCCGCCGGCGTCTATGGCGGCCTCTGCGTCGCGCCCTATCACTACCGCCATTTCGACGAGCTGATGGCCGACATCGGCACGAAGAACCAGAAGCGTGGCGGGCTCGCGGGGCACTTCCAGCCGCCGGACGCGGATGCCTATGCGAAATTCCTGGCCACGGCGCCGGACTATCGCGCTGCGTGAGGCGTATCGGACTTCGGCAGCACCGTCTCCAGATCGGAATCGATCACGTCCGCCGTGCGCTGATAGTGCTGCTGAAGCAGCGCGACGGCGTCATCCGTCTTCCGGTCGAGCACGGCTTGAAGGATCTGCGCGTGCTCGGTCCCGATCTTGCGGACCGGATAGGCCTTTGCGATCGACATCATGCGGTAACGGTAGAGCCGGTCGGCGAGCTGCTCGCAGAAGCCGAGCAGCGGGCGCGAGCCGCATAGCCCGATCAGCGTCGCGTGGAAGGCGCGGTGCGCCTTCTCCCAGTCGGGATTGTCCTCGAACTTGTCCGGATCGAGCGAGCGCGGCGTACGGTCGAGGCGGTGATGCGTCACCAGAAGCGCTTCCTCCCAACCTTGCGTCGCGTTCTGCATGGATTCGCGCAAGGCAAGGCCTTCGACCCAGCAGCGCGTCTTGGTCAGCTCCTGAAGCTCGTCCTTGCTGACCGGCTTCACGTAGAAGCCGCGCTGCTCCATGCCGACCACGAACTCCTCCGTGGTCAGCCGGTTGAGCGCCTCGCGCAGCGGGGTCTGCCCGACATTGTAGTGCTCCATCAGGAACCGCGACTGCAGCTTGCGACCGGGCGCAAGCCGCGTGGTCAGGATGTCGGCCTTGAGGCGGGCATAAATGCTCGTCGCCAGCGTCGCCGGCGCGTCGGTCTTCGGGCTCGACAGGTCAGAGCTCATGGCCGTCTCACTGATTCATCGAGGTTTTTTGTACATCATGAGGTGCACGGGCAATAATTTATAAATTATCTATTTACTGAGCCGTTTATACATATTATTCGTTTCGCCAACAACAACCGGCTCCGTGGCGATCCGCATCAATTCGGGCGCGCCCTCTGCCTTTGTCGAGGAAGCCCGATGTCCGATTTTCCGGTGGTCGCGTTGCGCAGCGTCGAGATCACGACGCCGCGCCTCGGCGCCTCGGCCGATTTCTACGCGGAGGTCTGGGGCCTCGATGTTGCCGCGCGAGCCGAGGGCACGGTCTATCTCGCGGCGACGGGCGCGGACTTCCACGTCGTCGAGCTGACGCAAGGCGAGCGGGTGGCGCTCCGCAAGGTCACGTTTCGCGTTCGCTCGCGCGACGATCTCGACCGCCTGTTCGCCTGCGCCCGCGACGCCGCCTGCGAAATCGTCGCGCCGCCGGGCCCGTCGCGCGCACCGTCCGGCGGCGAGCATTTCGTGATCCGTGAGCCGCAGGGCTGCTGCATGGAGTTCGTCCATGGCGATCGCACCAAGGCGGCGCGCCGCGTGGCCGACCGTCCCGAGCGGCTCGCCCACGTCAACATCAACAGCGCCGACATCGAAAAGCTCTCGGCCTTCTACCAGCAGGTGCTCGGCTTCCGCCTGACCGACCGCTCCAAGCTGATGGCGTTCCTGTGCTGCAACAGCGACCACCACGCCGTCGTGCTCGCGGACGCGCCGGTCAACGGCCTCAACCATATCGCCTTCCTGATGCCGGACCTGGAATCGGTGATGCGCGGCTCCGGCCGCATGGTCGATCACGGCTTTCCGATCGGCTGGGGCGTCGGCCGGCACGGGCCCGGCGACAACGTGTTCGCCTATTTCGTCGACCCGACAGGGGTCGTCGTCGAATACACCGCCGAAGTCTTGCAGGTCGACGACAGCTACCGCGCCAAGGGACCGGCGGAATGGGTCTGGCCGCCGGGACGCACCGACCAATGGGGCATCGCGCCGCCCAAGAGCGAGGCCTGCAAGACAGCGCAGCTCTCTGTGCTGTTCGATACGGGTCGCCGCGCATGACGACGTCTCCGGCCACCACGGACCATGATGTGCTCGTCGTCGGCTTCGGGCCGACCGGCGCCGTCGCCGCCGGCCTGCTCGGCCGTCTTGGCCATCGTACGCTTGTCGTCGACCGCCTCACCGACATCTACGACAAGCCGCGCGCGATCGCGCTCGACCACGAGATCTTCCGTCACTTCGACAACATGGGATTGGCCGATGCAATCGCGCCCCATGTCGAGCCTTTCACTGCCTCCGAGCATTTTGGCGTCGACCGCCAGCTGATCCGCCGCGTCCACATGGTCACCAAGCCCTACCCGCTCGGCTATACGCCGAGCATGGTGTTCAGCCAGCCGCCGGTCGAGGCGGAGCTGCGTCGTCACGCCCAGAGTTATGCCTGCGTGAAGGCCGAACTCGGCGTCGAGCTGGTCGGTCTCGTGCAGCGCCCCGACCGCGTCGAGGCGACGTTGAAGGACGCAGACGGACGATTGCGAACGGTGACGGCGCGCTACGTGATCGGCTGCGATGGTGCCTCGAGCACCGTGCGGCCGATCGCCGGCATCGCGCTCGAAGACCTGATCTTCGACGAGCCCTGGCTCGTGGTCGACGTGCGGGTGAACGAGGACGCGCTCGCAAAGCTGCCGCAAAACTCCGCGCAGTTCTGCAATCCGGCGCGGCCCGTGAGCTTCCTGATCGGCCCGAAGAACCATCGTCGCTGGGAGATCATGCTGCTGCCGGGCGAGGACCCGCAGCAGATGGCGCGGCCGGAGAACGTGTGGAAGCTGCTCTCGCCGTGGCTGACGCCGGAAGATGGCGAATTGTGGCGCGCGGCGTCCTATCGCTTCCACGCGCTGGTCGCCGCCGACTGGCGCAACGGCCGCATCGTCATCGCCGGCGACGCCGCGCACCAGCAGCCGCCGTTCATCGGACAGGGCATGTGCCAGGGCCTGCGCGATGCGACCAACCTCGCCTGGAAGCTCGACCGCGTGCTCAAGGGCTCCTCGCCCGAGACGCTGCTCGACAGCTACACGGCGGAACGCAAGCAGCACGTGATCGAGCTGACCGGCAAGATCAAGGCGATCGGCCAGTCGATCTGTGAGCGCGATCCGGCCGCCGCGCGACGCCGCGATGCGCAAATCCTCGTTGAAGGCGGCGGCAAGCCGCTCGAAATCACGCGGCAGGAAATCATCCCGCCGCTGCGCACGGGCTTGCTGGCGGAACAGGATGGAGCCGCGCGCGGCAGCCTGTTTCCGCAACCGGTGGTCCTGCGCGACGGCGCGCCCTGCCTGCTCGACAAGATCACCGGGCCCGCCTTGCGGGTGTTCATCGACGGCCGCCGCAGCGATGCGGCCCCTCTCATGACGCTGTGCGCGGTGCATCCGGAGCTGACAGCAACGACGATCGCGCCTGCCGGCGCCGGCGCATCCGCCATGCTCGAAGAGACCGACGCCGTGCTGGCCCGCTGGTTCGACCGTCACGGCGCCGTCGCCGCGATCGTGCGGCCCGATCACTACGTGTTCGGCACCGCGCGCAACGCATCCGAGCTCGACAGTCTCTTGCGCGAGATCACGTCGCGCCTGCACGGCCATTCCAATCCGGATCTGAAAATGGAGAAGACAGCATGAAACTCGCAACCGTTGCTATCGAGGGACGAACCACCTGGGGCCTCGTCGAGGGCGACAATTTCCTCGATGTCGGCGCCGTGCTCGCCTCCCGCTATGCCGATCTCCGGGCCGCCATAGCCGGCGCGCTCGCAGGCGTCGCGGACGCCAAGTCCAAGGCGACCGCCACGCCGCTTGCCAACCTCACCTGGCTGCCCGTCGTTCCCAACCCCGACAAGATCCTGTGCGTTGGCCTGAACTACGAAACGCACCGCAAGGAAACCGGCCGCGCCGAGGTCGAGCATCCCACCATCTTCTCGCGTTATGCCAACAGCCAGACCGGGCATCTGAAGCCCATCATCCGGCCGCGCGTTTCGACCGATCTCGATTTCGAGGGCGAGCTCGCGGTCGTCATCGGCAAGGGCGGACGCTACATCTCACGCAGCGAGGCGATGGGGCACGTTGCCGGCTATGCCTGCTACAACGACGGCAGCATCCGCGATTTCCAGCGCCACACCCATCAGTTCACGCCGGGCAAGAATTTCCCCGACACCGGCGCATTCGGCCCGTGGATGATGACGCCGGACGAGCTCGGCGAGCTCGCAGAGCTCAAGCTCACCACCCGCCTCAACGGCCAGGTCGTGCAGGAAGCGCAGATCAAGCACATGATCTTCGATATCCCGCGCCAGATCGAATATTGCTCGACCTTCACCCGGCTCGAGCCCGGTGACGTCATCGTCAGCGGCACGCCCGGCGGCGTCGGCGCCAAGCGCACCCCGCCGCTGTGGATGAAGCCCGGCGACATCGTCGAGGTCGAGGTCGAGAAGCTCGCCATCCTGCGCAATCCGGTCGTCGACGAGGCGAAGTAGGCGATCCGTTCGACACATGCCCTGGCGGCAGCGAGACTGCCTCGCTGCGCCGCCGGGGCGGCACGCCTGATCCGAGACGACGCAAAGCAAAAGCCAAAGATGGGGAAACGCATGAGCAACACCGCCGAGGTCATCACCGGAACGACCGACCGCGCAGAAGCGGCGCCGATCACGTCCGCGTTCCGCAAGCTCGTGGTCGCATCCTCACTCGGATCGGTGATCGAGCATTATGATTTCTTCATCTATGCCTTCACCGCTCCGGTCGTGTTCGATCGCTTCTTCTTCCCGAAAATGGATTCGACCGCGAGCATGCTGGCGGTCTACGCGACATTCGCGGTCGGCTTCGTCGCCCGTCCGCTCGGCGGCATGGTGTTCGGCCATTATGGCGACCAGCTCGGCCGCAAGGCGATGCTGACGATCACCTTCGTGCTGATGGGGATCGCGAGCTTCCTGATCGGCTGCCTGCCGAGCTACGATTCGATCGGGCTGCTGGCCCCAATCGCGCTCGTCGCCCTGCGCTTCGTGCAGGGCTTTGCCTTCGGCGGCGAATACATGAACGCGGTGTCGCTGACGCTGGAGAATGCGCCCACGGCAAGGCGCGGCTTCTTCGCCTCCTTCGTCAACGCGTCCGGGCCGATCGGCGTGATCCTGGCCTCCGGCTTCATCGCACTGCTCGGCTTCGTCTCGACGCCACAGGATTTTGCGCAATGGGTCTGGCGCGTGCCCTTCGTGCTCAGCCTCGTGCTGGTGGCGCTCGGCACCTACATCCGCCTCCAGGTCGATGAGTCGACCCTGTTCAAGGCGGTGCAAGCCTCGGCCGCGCGACCGAAAGCGCCGCTGCTCGACGTGGTGCGATCATGGAAAAAATCGGTGCTGTTCGGCTGCCTCGTAAACATGGCGCACAGCACGTTCCAGTACATGAGCACGGTGTTCGTGCTCGGCTATGCCGTGAAGACGCTGGGCATGGCGCAGTCCAACGTCACCTTCGGCACCATGATCGCCAATGTGCTGGAGATGTGCATGGTGCCTTTGATCGCGAGCTATTCGGACCGCTTCGGCCGCCGTCCATTCATCGCACTCGGCATCCTGCTGGCGGCGGCCTGGTACCCGATCTACTTCCAGCTGGTCGCGACCAAGGACCCGACGCTGCTCATCATGGGCCTCGTCGTCTCGATCGGAATCATCCACGCGCTGATGTTCGCGCCGGAGGCGGCTTTCACAGCGGAGCTATTTCCGACCGAGGTCCGTGTCAGCGGCTCCTCCCTCGGCAAGCAGCTCGGCATCATCCTGGGCGGCGGCATCGCGCCCCTGGTCGGCACCGCCCTGATGGCGTCGAGCGGCAGCTTCACCCCCGTGATCCTCTATTTCGAGGTGATCGCGGCCTGCGCCTTCATCGGCATCCTGCTCGCCCCGGAAAGCGCGAAACGCGCGCTGTAGGCAAAGGACCGTAGCCGGAGGCCCGATTGCATCTCGCCAGCCTCCGCGTCTGACGTTTACGATCTCCCCGGCCGCGATTCGACAGGCGCCGGGGAACCCGCCATGGGACCGAGATATCTTGTTGCCGCAACCTTGACCGCCCTCGCCCTGTTCGTGACGACGCCCGCCGTCGCACAGCAGGGCACGCCCACGGCACGACAAGCCGAGGCGCTCGCCACCTACGAACGCGCGCTTGGCGGCTTCAAATCGATCCTCGCCGAGCGGCGGCGCCAGATCGAGGCGAAGGAGCCGCTGCCAAACCTGCCGGGACAGGCGCTTTATCTCGCGCGCGTCGCCGTGATCAGCAGCTACAAGGACCTCACCGACGCCATGCCGTCGCGGATCGGCCGGCCCAACAAGTTCGAGATTCCTCCTGCCTATTTCGATGCCGACATCGAGCCTCTGGTCGACGAATACGCTGACCTCTTCGAGATCATGGAGGCGCCGCCTACCGGCGCGCAGAATTCGCCGACGCCGTTCAAGGACGTCGTCGATCTCGCCGCTGCGATCGCGCGCGCCAAGGGGCTTGCGCCTCAACACGCCGAAGCTGCGGGGCGCATCAGCCTCGGACTGTTCTACGCGGAGACGAACGGCAAGCAGAATGTCCGCAATGCGCGCTCGAACACCTATATGGGCAGCTTCCAGACCGGCCCGTCCGAGGACCGCAATGGCCGCGGGAAATGGGAGGCGATCAAGGGCGAGATCGCGGCGGCCGATCCGGCGCTGAACGCGCGCGACGACAAGGAGGAGGCGCGCGCCCGCGGCACCGATCACCGCTTCAATCACTGGACCAACGTGCGCGACGGCCTGATGAACGCGCATGCGGATCTGTTCCGGGAGATCCCGGGAATCGTGAAGACGCTGCCCGACCCGATCGACCAGATGAAACTGTTCGAGCTGATCCAGATCGTTCCGACCCCGACCAGGTCCGCGCTCAAGTCGGGCGATCTCCTGAACTATCGCGTGTCCAGCCCCACCATCATGAAGCATCTGCGCAACAACAGCATCTTCGCATTCGGCCAGGCCGACCGGGCGCGCAGCTCGGCAAGCTTCCGCGAAATTCTCGCCGCGATGTGGCTGTTCAACCGGAAGTTCGAGAAGGCGATGGCGAAATACGCCGAGATCAAGCCGCACTGACGGCGCCCTCCTCGCGCGCTCCGCTCCGTCATCGCCGGGACGCGTCATGCCGCTTTATTCCGCGGGCGAAGAAAAAATGATCGAACCCAGGTTGTTGCGTGACGCCCCAGGTTGTATTTAGCTTTGGCGGACAAGAACAGATTTCAGGGGGAAACATGAAAGCCGCATTTCGCAGGCACGCGCGCCATGCCGCGTCAGCTCTGATCGCAACGTCCCTGGCTGGCCTTGCCAATGTCGCCGCGCGCGCCGAAATCGTCGTCACCGCCAATGACGGCAAGATGGTGCTGGAGAACGGCAATGCCGTGGTGCGCAAGCAGCCGCTGCCGGATACGGTCAGCGTCATCGACCTCACCGATGGTGCCCTGAAGCTGCTCGGCGAGGTGCCGGCCCCTGCCAGCGTCGTCGGTCCGCCGCCGAGCGTGGCGATCGCACCGGACGGCACCTACGCGCTCGTGACGGGCGCGATGAAGCTCGATCCGGCGGATGCGACCAAGACGGTGCCCGATGACAAGCTCTCCGTCATCGATTTGAAATCATCTCCGCCGAAAGTGCTCGCGACGCTTCAGGCAGGAGCCGGTGCAGCCGGTGTTTCGATCAACCGCGCAGGCACGCTGGCGCTGGTCGCGAACCGCAGCGAAGGCACGGTCTCGGTCTTCACGATCAACGGCAGCGCGCTGACGCCGGCCGGCAAGATCGCGCTCGGCGACGCCAAGTCGGGTCCGAGCCACGCGATCTTCTCCCGTGACGGCGCGACCGCCCTCGTGACGCGCGACGGCGACAGCAAGATCTCGCTTCTCACCGTGGACGGGACCAAGGTCGAGTACGCCAAGCGCGACCTCACTGCCGGCATCCGTCCCTACGATATCGATCTCACCGGCAGCGCCGCAGCGGTCGTCGGCAATGTCGGCGCCGGCACGGGCGACAACGACACGATCAGCCTGATCGACATGACCGCGAAGCCGATCCGCGTCGTCTCGACGGTCAGCGTCGGGCAGACGCCGGAGGCCGTGAAGATGTCTCCGGACGGCAATCATGTCGCGGTCACCGTCATGAACGGCTCGAACAAGCCGTCGGCCTCGCCCTTCTTCAACGATTTCGGCCTGCTCAAGGTCTACAAGATTTCGGGCACCGAGCTTGCGCCGGTCGCGGAAGCGAAAATCGGCCATTGGTGCCAGGGCATGGTGTGGTCGAAAGACTCCAAGCATGTCGTGGCCCAGTGCATGGTCGAGAACGAGCTGATCGCGTTCTCGTTCGACGGCAAGGCGCTGAACAAGACATCCACGCTCAAGATGCAGGTGAGCCCCGCGGGCATTCGCACCGCGGAGCCATGAGGCCGATACACGGCGCAGTCATCCTGCGCCGCCTGCCTACTCGGTACGGATCGGCGAGTCCTTCAGTCCGTTGTTGTCATAGGCCTTGCGCAGGGTGCCGTTCGTCACGGCGTCGTTCATGAACTTGGTGACGAACGCCAATGCCTGGCTGTGACCGGGCGGGACGGCGACAGCCGTCACCGTCTTCTTGAACGTCTCGTCCAGCACCTTCGCCCCCGGAATCTTCTGCGCCATCTTGTTGAGCTGGTCGCGCGACAGCGCGAAGGCGTCGATCTCGCCGCTCTTCAGGAGGCCGAAGATCTCGTCATAGGTCTGATAGCCCGTAACCTTCGCATTCTTCAGATGGGCCATCGCGCCGCGCATGGTGGTCGTGGCATTGACGGCCGCGACCTTGATGCCGGGCTGGTCGAGGGTGGCGAAATTGCTGACGTTCGATCCGGGCTTTACGATGTAGGTGGCGTCCGCGACCTCGTAGATCGGGCCGAACATCATCCTGGCCTCGCGCTCGGGGTCCTTGGGCAGCCAGGTGACGTCCCAGGTGTTCTTGCCGGCCGCGTCGGTGATCTGCCCGGAATTCTGGTGCACGACATATTCGACGGGGACACCGAGCTGCGCGGCCATCTCCTTGCCGAGATCGACGGGGACGCCGGCATAGCCTGCTTCCGTCTTGGTCGACCAGAATGCGCCGCCCGCCGGGCTGATCGCGATCGCGACCCGCAGCTTGCCGGTGGGTGCGATCTCGTCCTTCAGGCCATCGGCTAGTGCCGGCATGGCGACCGTCGCGGCAAGAACGAGGCCGGCAAGGGCCGATTGGAGGGACGTTGGCATGTCATGTTCTCCTGACCTTTTCTTCTTCGCTTCTTCCCGGCTGCTTCGCGCACCATCGCACGGTCCTTGCCGTAATTCTGGTCGATCGTGCGCTCGGTGAAAAGCGGTTTGTCGTGACAAATCTGTCAAAGGCCACACCGCCGTTTGCAGTGCAAGGCCGGCGACCGCCATGGCTATGGTGTTCCACGGCCGGGCATTTGTTGGTAGCCTGCCGCACCGACAGACAATCATCGGGGGCGACCGAATGACCTCAGCGAATCCCGCATCTCCCGCACGACGCAATGACGCGTGGAGACAGGCCGGGCGGGCACTGGCCGCCGCGATAGCCGTGGTCGCGCTCGCGGGCTGCGAGGACAAGAACGCGTTCGTGGCGCCGCCGCCGCCGAAGGTGGACGTGGCAACGCCGGTGCAGCGTCCGTTGACGCGCTACATCGAGGCCACCGGCAACACCGCGCCGATCAAGAGCGTCGATCTGGTCGCGCGCGTGCAGGGCTTTCTGCAATCGATCGACTATCAGGACGGCAGCTTCGTCAAGCAGGGCACCCAGCTGTTCACGATCGAGCCCGAGACCTACAAGCTCAAGGTCGACCAGGCGAAGGCCGCGGAGGTCGGCGCGCAAGCCACGGTCAAGCAGGCCGAAGCCGATTACAAGCGGCAGGTCGACCTCGTGCAGCGCCAGGCGGTCTCGCAGTCCACCTTGGACACCTCGACATCGACCCGCGACAACGCTCAGGCCAACCTCCAGCAGGCCCAGGTCAATACGAGGCTCGCCGAGGTCAATTACGGCTACACCAAGGTCACCGCGCCGTTCGACGGCATCGTCAGCGCGCACCTGGTCTCGGTCGGCGAGCTCGTCGGCGTCTCCTCCCCGACCCAGCTCGCGACCATCGTCGCGATGGACCCGATCTGGGTGAACTTCACGGTCAACGAGCAGGACGTCCTTCGCATCCGCGCCGAAGCGGCGCGCCGCGGGCTGACCGTCGCCGACCTCAAACAATTGCCCGTCCAGGTGGGCCTCCAGACCGAGACTGGCTACCCGCATGAAGGCCACCTCGACTACGTCTCGCCGACCCTCAACACATCGACCGGCACGCTCGCGGTGCGCGGTGTCGTGCCCAACGACAAGCGGGCGCTGCTGCCCGGTTATTTCGTCCGGGTACGCGTGCCCTTCGACCAGGAGAAGAGCGCCCTCCTCGTCCCCGACACCGCGCTCGGCAGCGACCAGGGCGGCCGCTATCTCCTGGTGGTCAATAGCGACAATACGGTCGAGCAGCGCAAGGTGCAGATCGGGCCGACCGACAACGGCCTGCGCGTGATCGAAAGCGGCCTGAAGCCTGACGACCGCGTGGTGACCGCGGGGCTGCTGCGGGTGATCCCGGGCCAGAAGATCGACCCGCAAGTGACGAAGATCGAGCAGCCGCAGGCGTCTGCCAAATAGGAGCCGCCGGCCATGATCTCCAAATTCTTCATCGAGCGGCCGGTCCTCTCGAACGTCATCGCGCTCCTGATGATCCTGATCGGCGGCGTCGCGCTGTTCAACCTCGCGATCGCGCAATACCCTGATGTGGTGCCGCCGACCGTGCAGGTCACCACGCGCTATCCCGGCGCCAGCGCCAAGACCGTGATCGACACGGTTGCCTTGCCGATCGAACAACAGGTCAACGGCGTCGAGGACATGCTCTACATGCAGTCCTACAGCGGCTCCGACGGCACCTACACGCTGACCGTCACCTTCAAGATCGGCACCGACCTCAACTTCGCGCAGGTGCTGGTGCAGAACCGCGTCTCCAGCGCACTGGCACAACTGCCGCAGTCGGTGCAGAACCAGGGCGTCACCGTCCAGAAGAAATCGACCTCGATCCTGCTGTTCGTGACGCTGACCTCGCCGGACGCGAAGTACGACAGCCTTTACCTGAGCAACTACGCCACCATCAACATTCGCGACGAGCTCTCCCGCCTGCCCGGCGTCGGCAACGTCACGGTGTTCGGCGCCGGCCAGTATTCGATGCGGGTCTGGCTCGATCCGAACAAGCTGCAGGTCCGCGGCCTCGTCCCGCAGGACGTCATCAACGCGATCCAGCAGCAGAGCCAGCAGGTCTCGGCCGGCCAGGTCGGCGCGCCGCCGACGCCGCCGGGCCAGGCGTTCCAGTACACGCTGAACGTCAACGGACGGCTCGACGACACCACCCAGTTCGAGAACATCATCGTCAAGTCGGGCACCAGCGGCGATGTCACGCGGGTGCGCGACGTTGGCTGGGTCGAGCTGGGCGCGCAGACCTACAGCCAGATCTTCTCGCTCAACAAGCAGCCCGCCACCGGCATCGGCGTGTTCCAGTCGCCCGGCGCCAACGCGCTCCAGGTCGAGCAGGCCGTCGAGAAGAAGATGGCCGAGCTCGCCAAGCGCTTCCCGGAAGGCATCAAATACGACACGCCGTTCGACACCACCAAATTCGTCGAGGCCTCGGTGCACGAGGTCTACATGACGCTGATCGAGGCCGGCCTTTTGGTGCTGGTCGTGATCCTGGTGTTTTTGCAGGACTGGCGCGCGATGCTGGTGCCCGCGACGACGGTGCCCGTCACCATCATCGGCGCCTTCGCCGCGATGGCGGCGCTCGGCTTCACCATCAACATGTCGACGCTGTTCGCGATCGTGCTCGCGATCGGCATCGTCGTCGACGACGCCATCGTGGTGGTGGAAGGCGCGGCCCACAACATCGAGCAGGGCATGAACGGCCACGACGCCGCGATCAAGGCGATGGACCAGCTGTTCGCACCGATCGTCGGCATCACGCTGGTGCTGATCTCGGTGTTCCTGCCGGCCTCGTTCCTCGCGGGACTCACGGGGCGCATCTACTCGCAATTCGCGCTGGTGATCGCCGCGACCGCGCTGTTGTCCGCCATCAACGCGGCGACGCTGAAGCCGACGCAATGCGCGCTCTGGCTGCGGCCGACGGTGCCGCCGGAGCAGCGCAATTTCTTCTATCGCGGCTTCAACGCGGTCTATGACCGGATCGAGCACGGCTACACGCGGCTGATCACCTTCCTGGTCCGGCACGCCACGGTCTCGGTCGCGCTCGCGCTGATCCTGATCGGGATCGGCGGCTACGGCCTGTCGCGGGTGCCGACCGGCTTCCTGCCGATCGAGGACCAGGGCTATCTGATCGCCGCGATCCAGCTGCCCGACGGCGCCTCGCTGGAGCGGACCCAGAAGGTGCTCGACAAGGCCGCCGACATCATCAAGGAGACGCCTGGCGTGGCGCAGGTCATCACCATCGCCGGCATCTCCGCGCTCGACAGCAGCGCGAGCCTTGCCAATGCCGGCGTTGCCTACATCATCCTGAAGGATTGGGACGCGCGCAAAGGCCCCGGCGAGGATCTGCGCTCTCTGGTCTTTGGCCTCAACGACAAGCTCGCCGTGATCATGGAGGCGCGTACCATCGTGCTGCCGCCGCCGCCGATCCAAGGCATCGGCAATGCCGCCGGCTTCTCGATGCAGGTCGAGCTGCGCGACGGCAACAGCGATTTCGCCAAGCTGCAGGCGATCACCGGCGCGATGGTCTCCAACGGCCAGAGCCAGAGCGCGCTGCAGCGCGTGCAGTCCTCGTTCCGTTCCTCGGTGCCGCAATTCAACGTCGAGGTCGACCGCATCAAGACCCAGACGCTGCACGTGACGCCGGACCAGGTGTTCTCGGCGCTGTCGACCTATCTCGGCTCGTCCTATGTCAACCAGTTCAACAAGTTCGGCCGCGTGTTCCAGGTGTACACCCAGGCCGATCCGTCGTTCCGCGTCACCGAGCGCGACATCGCCAACATGCAGGTGCGCAACTCGAACGGCGACATGATCCCGATCGGCACCGTCGCCAAGATCACGCCGGCCACCGGCCCGTCGCTGATCAGCCTCTACAATCTCTATCCATCCTCGACCATCATCGGCCTGCCGGCGCAGGGCTATTCCTCCGGCCAGTCGCTGAAGCTGATGGAGGAGATCGCGGACAAGACGCTGCCGCCGGGCACCGGCTATGAATGGACCGCGATGTCCTATCAGGAGAAGGCCGTCTCCAACCAGATCTACTGGGTGTTCGGGCTGGCCATGCTGCTGGTCTATCTCGTGCTCGCCGGCCAGTATGAGAGCTGGTACGCACCGATCTCGGTGATCCTCGCCGTGCCGCTGTCGCTGATCGGGCCGATGCTGATCCTCAACAGCCTCAAGATCGACAACAACCTCTATTGCCAGATCGGCCTGATCCTGCTGATCGCGCTGTCGGCCAAGAACGCCATCCTGATCGTCGAGGTCGGGCTGGAGCTGCACGGCCGCGACGGCAAGCCGATCCTGGAAGCGGCGATCGAGGCGGCCCGCGCCCGCTTCCGTCCGATCCTGATGACCTCGTTCGCCTTCATCCTCGGCGTCGTGCCGCTGGTGCTCGCGACCGGCGCCGGCGCCAGCGCGCGCAAGTCGATCGGCATCACGGTGTTTTCGGGGATGCTGGCCTCGACCTGCCTCGCGGTGCTGTTCGTGCCGGCCTTCTTCGTGGTGGTGCAGCGCTTCGAGAACTGGCGCGCCTCGAAGAAGGCGCCGAAGGTGCAGCCGGTCGCGGAGGTGAAGCCGTAGGTTTTCCGCCGGCTAACACAAAAACGCGAAAACAACCCCATGCACAGTAGGGATGGGGTTGAAAAGGCTCGATAAATTTCGGTCTTGCCGAAATGACTTGCTCCGTCGGGCAAAACACCGGCATAATGGCATCATGAGCGAACGTTGGGCGAGGTGCCCGGCCGCCGCCGCCCCATCCCCGTCATTGCCGCCTCCTTCGTCATTGCGAGCGCCGCGAAGCAATCCAGAGTCCCTCCGCGGGGACGGTCTGGATTGCTTCGTCGCAAGAGCTGCTCGCAATGACGAGTGGAGAGAGCCGCCCTCACACCGCCTGCGGCGACCTGATCTCGCGCGGCAGGATGATCGCGGCTGCAATCGCCAGCAGGCAGAGGGCGGCGAAGGCGTGCAGCATGGTGACGAAGCCGCCCTGCTCGTAGAGCCAGGCGACGAGCCCCACGGAGGCGCCGGCCGCGGTGAAGCCGATGAAATAGCGCACGGCATAGGCGCGCGAGCGCCATTCCTCGCTGGTGTATTTGCCGACCATGGCGTCGTTCACGGTAACCTGCCCGAACGCGCCCATGACGATGCCGATCGAGACCAGGATCAGCGGCAGATTGCTCAGGCTCGCGGCCAGATACAGGAATGGCGCCAGCATGAAGGACAGCGGCAGCGCCACCGTCTTCAGCGAATAGCGGTCGAGCAGCCGGCCGATCGTGTATTGCGTCATCGCGCCGAACACGTAGACGCAGGCCGCGATGACGCCGAGCAGCGCCGGGCTCTTGGTGAGATCGGCGAGGCGCTCGGCAAACAGTTTTGGCAGCGCCACGGTGACGGCGTTGAACGTCGTCGAGATCGCGATCACGACGATCAGCAGCGACAGGATCACGCGCCACATGTCCTGCTTGGCGACGCGCGCCTGCGCCGCCGCCTGCTTGGAGCCCTTGCGGTCCTCATGCACGACCATCATCGCGAAGGCGATGCCGATCAGGATCGTGACTATGCCGGGGACGATGAAGGCAAAGCGCCAGCCGAGATATTGGCCGATCACGCCGGTGACCAGCGCCGACGAGGCCACGCCGAGATTTCCCCAGACGCCGTTGATCCCCATCTCGCGGCCGAGCCTGTCGGCGTAGGACACGATCATCGCCGTGCCGACGGGATGGTAGATCGAGGCGAAAATGCCGATCGCGAGCAGCGCGGCGCCGAGTTGCGCCGGAGTCTGCACGAAGCCGACCGAGATCATGGAGAGGCCGATGCCGACGAAGAAGATCAGCATCATGTGGCGGCGGCTCCAGCGGTCCCCGAGCCAGCCGGTGAGCAGCGAGCCGGCGCCGAAAGCCACGAACCCCGGTGTCGCGTAAGGCAAAAGTTCCGAATAGGCCATGCCGAGCGCCGGCCCCATGATGATCACGGCGGCGGCGAAGATCAGCATCGAATAATGGTCGATGAAATGACCTGCATTGACAAAACTGATCACCCGGCTGGGGCTATTCATTCCGAATCCTCACTTGTTCCGAAATGAGTTATATGTCGCGGGCATGACGAGGTGCTGCCAATGACTGTCTTGGAAACGCCAATCCTGAGGGAGGTCCGGGGCAACCACCGCTCGACCGCGGGCGTGCACCTGGTCGCCCGCGACTATCCCAAGGGCATGCGGATCGATCCGCACCTGCACCGCGAGTCGCAGCTGATCTATGCGGCACGCGGCACCATGCAGGTGACGACGCCCGGGGGTCGCTGGCTGGTGCCGCCGGACCGCGCGGTCTGGGTGCCGGCCGGGCTCGAGCACGCCCTCGACCTGCTCGCCGACATCGAGATGCGCACGCTGTATTTCGACCTGTCCTGGCTGAAGCGCGAGCAGCGCTATGCGGGACTGACCAGGGAATTCGTGGTGCGGGTGTCGCCGCTGCTCAACCAGGCGATCCTCGCGCTGTTCGACGCGCGCAACACCGAGGAGCGGACCGAGCTGCTGATCCGCCTGGTGATGCTGGAACTGCACCAGGCCGAGGATTCCGCGACCTTCGTGCCGCTGCCGCACGAGCCGCGCTGCCGGCGCGCGGCCATGATAGTGCTCGACGATCCCACCGGCCTGCACGACATCGACACGCTGGCGCGCGAGGTCGGAACCTCGGCGCGGACGCTGTCGCGGCTGTTTTCGACGCAGACGCAGCTGAGCTTCAAGAGCTGGTGCCAGCGCGCCAGGATTGCGGCGGCGATCCAGCTTCTATCGACGGATGCCAACGTCTCGGTGAAGCAGCTCGCCACCCAGCTCGGCTATGCCAGCGTGCCGGCGTTCTCGGCCGCGTTCCGTCAGGTGACCGGGCGGACGCCGACGGAGTTTGCGGGGAAGGGTTGAGGTAGCCGCCAAGCCGCAAGAACTCGTAGGGTGGGCAAAGCGACTTGTCCGCCGTAGCTCGAAGAGCGAAGGCGGAAGCGTGCCCACCAATTCTTTCGCGGCTGTCGAGGGATGGTGGGCACGGCGCAAGTGCGCCTTTGCCCATCCTACGGCAGCGCGGCAAGACGTGGATGGCCGGGGCAAGCCCCGGCCACGACGCTGTGGAAGCTGCGGTGCCTCATGCGTTTGTCGCGTCCCCACCCGGCATGACGGCATTCTCCAAACGCAAGGCCCAACTAAAGATGCCGCATTCCTCTGCTTGATTGTGATCGGCTTCCGCTTAAATCCCGTGTAAGCTTCCGCACCGCACAAACCTGATACGAAAGCCCAGATGGCCAACGCCTTCTTCTCCGACCTGCTCACCACGATCTCCGAGCGTGGCCGCACGCTGCTGCGCCGCGGGGATTCCGCTGACACCAGGCAGGACGCCGGCGGATTGATCGCGCTCTGCGGCGCGCTGCTGTCGGGCCGGGGCGAAGCCTCCGGCACCGCGATGGCGCGCGAGGTGCTTGATCTCTATCAGGAGCTCGATGCGGCGGGACGCCGCGCCTTCTTCGAGGCGCTGGTGCGCGATTTCGGCCCGGACCGGGAACGCCTGTCCAAGGCGATCGAGAAATGGCGCGCCGCGCCGAGCGACGAGGACGCGAGCTCGCTGCACTTCGCCTCGGAGCCGCGGCGGCAGGAACTGATCCGCCGTCTCAACCGCGCGCCCGGCGGCACCGGCGATCTCGTCAACATGCGCGCCGACCTGCTCGGCATGATGAACGGACACGCCGATCTCGCCGCGCTCGACCGCGACGTCTCGCATCTTCTCTCTTCGTGGTTCAACAGGGGGTTTCTCGTGCTGCGCCGGATTGACTGGTCGACCCCGGCCAACATCCTCGAAAAGATCATCCGCTATGAAGCCGTGCACGAGATCTCCGACTGGGACGACCTGCGCCGCCGCATCGATCCGGTCGACCGCCGCTGCTACGCCTTCTTCCATCCCGCGATGGTCGACGAGCCCTTGATTTTCGTCGAGGTGGCGCTGACCGAGACGATCCCCGGTGCGATCGCGCCGCTGCTCGCGGTCGATCGCCAGCACCTGCCGATCGAGCGCGCACGCACCGCCGTGTTCTATTCGATCTCCAACACCCAGCGCGGTCTTGGCGGCATCTCCTTCGGCAGCTTCCTGATCAAGCAGGTGGTGGAGGAGCTGCGCCGCGAGACGCCGAAGCTCGACAATTTCGTGACGCTGTCGCCGGTGCCCGGCTTCATGCCATGGGTGAAGCAGGACAAGGATTTGCCGCTGACGGACGAGGATCGCGAGATCCTGAAGCGCCTCGACGATCCCAAATGGTTCGAGAACCCCGAGACGACAACGCTGCTGCGCGCGGTGCTGGAGCCGCTCGCGGCGCACTACTTCCTCAAGGCGCGCACGCCGAAGGGCAAGCTGATCGATTCGGTCGCCCGCTTCCATCTCGGCAACGGCGCGAGACTCGAGCGCATCAACTGGCTGGGCGATCTCTCGCCGAAGGGCGTGCGGGAATCCGCCGGCGTGATGGTCAACTACCTCTATCGCCTCGACAACATCGAGAAGAACCACGAAGCCTATGCCAATGACGGCGAGGTGGTGGCGTCCAGCGCGGTGAAGAAGCTGCTGAAGGGCGAAGGGCGAAGGCTGCTGGATATGCGGTTGTCGTAGCCCCGCTGTCATTGCGAGCGCAGCGAAGCAATCCAGACTGCGGCCTTGCGGAAAGACTCTGGATTGCTTCGCTACGCTCGCAATGACGGAGAATGTGGTCGCATCTCGCCTCCACTGCGCGGCGCGGGCCATGACAGAGGGCCCAGCTCTCTCCACCGTCATTGCGAGGAGCCCTTGCGACGAAGCAATCCAGACTGCCTCCGCGGAGAGATTCTGGATTGCTTCGCTGCGCTCGCAATGACGGAATGTGTGGCGACTGCTTCGCCTACTTCTGCCCCTCCCCCTGTTTTCAGATCAGCGTCTCGTACAAATCCATCCAGTCCGGATTGACGCTCTCGATCAGCGCGAGCTTCTTTTCCCGGCTGCCGCCCTTGATCTGCTTCTCGCGCGCGATCGCGTCGATCATGGTCGCATGCAACTCGTACCAGACGAGAAGCTTGCAGCCGTACTTCGACGAGAAGCCTTTCACGAGGCCCTCGCGATGCTCAAACGCGCGACGCGGCGGGTTGGAGGTGACGCCTGTATAGATCGTCCCGTTGCGGCGATTGGCGAACATGTACACGCAGGGCTGCTTCATGATTGCGCTCAATTGACGCGAACGCTCAAGATACCACAACCAATGAGTGATCGCGAGCGGCATCGGCAACACGCGCGACAAAACGCAGATTTCGTCACCTCGTCATTGCGAGGAGCTCTTGCGACGAAGCAATCCAGACTGCGTCCGCGGAAAGACTGGATTGCTTCGCTTCCGCCGTCGCTGTTCGAGCTATGGCGGACAAGTCGCTCGCAATGACGGAGTGTGCGGCTCCAGCCCGCCCTACTCCGCCAGCGCCTTCATTTCCTTGTAGAGATCGGACTTGCCTTCGAAGCCGATGCCGGGGAGATCGGGCATGGTGATGTGGCCGTTCTCGACGCGCACGCCATCGGGGAAGCCGCCGTAGGGCTGGAACAGGTCGGGGTAGCTCTCGTTGCCGCCGAGGCCGAGGCCGGCGGCGATGTTCAGCGACATCTGGTGGCCGCCGTGCGGGATGCAGCGGCTCGGCGACCAGCCGTAGGTCTTCAGGACTTCCAGCGTGCGCTGGTATTCGCACAGGCCGTAGGACAGCGCGCAGTCGAATTGCAGCCAGTCGCGGTCGGGGCGCATGCCGCCGTAGCGGATGAGATTGCGGGCGTCCTGGTGGCTGAAGAGATTCTCGCCTGTCGCCATCGGGCCGGGATAGAACTCGGCGAGCGCGGCCTGCAGCGCGTAGTCGAGGGGATCGCCGACCTCCTCGTACCAGAACAGCGGATAGTCGCGCAGCATCTTGGCGTAGGCGATGCCGGTCTCGAGATTGAAGCGGCCATTGGCGTCGACGGCGAGCTGCGCGTCCTTGCCGATCTCCTTCAGCACCGCCTCGATGCGCGTGCGATCCTCTTCGATTCCCGCGCCGCCGATCTTCATCTTCACGACGTTGTAGCCGCGATCGAGATAGCCGCGCATCTCGCCGCGCAGCATCGAGAGATCCTTGCCGGGATAGTAATAGCCGCCGGCGGCGTAGACGAAGACGCGCGGATTGGCGGTGACGCCGTGGCGTTCGGCGAGCAAACGAAACAGCGGCTTGCCGGCGATCTTCGCCACCGCGTCCCACACCGCCATGTCGATGGTGCCGACCGCGACCGAACGCTCGCCATGGCCGCCCGGCTTCTCGTTGGTCATCATCGCGCCCCAGACCTTGTCGGGGTCGAGATTGTCGCCGGCCGCGTTCAGCAGCGACTTCGGATCGGCTTCCGTGATGCGCGAGGCGAAGCGCTCGCGGATCAGGCCGCCCTGCCCGTAGCGGCCGTTGGAGTTGAAGCCGTAGCCGACGACGCGCCTGCCGTCGCGCACGACGTCAGTGACGACGGCAACGAGGCTCGTCGTCATCTTGGTGAAGTCGATATAGGCGTTGCGGATCGGCGATGAGATCGGCTTGGTGATCTCGCGGACGTCGACGATGCGGACGGACATGGGGGCGGCCCTTCACTTTCGTCATTGCGAGCGAAGCGAAGCAATCCAGTCTGTCACCGCGGAAAGAGTCTGGATTGCTTCGTCGCAAGGGCTCCTCGCAATGACGAGGAGAGAATGTGCGCGCTGCGCTTACTTCTTGTCCCTGAAATACGGCTCGACCGGACCATGCACCTTGATGGTCAGCGGGTTGCCGTGGCGGTCCTTGGCGTTGCCCGCGGTGACGCGGACCCAGCCTTCGCTGATGCAGTACTCCTCGACATTGGTCTTCTCGACGCCCTTGAAGCGGATGCCGACGTCGCGCGCCAAAATGTCCGCGTTGTAATAGGGGCTGTTCGGATCGACCGACAGGCGGTCGGGGAATTCGTCGCTCATGATTGTCTCGCTCATAACAGGGTCTCGATTTGATTCCGCAGTCCTTCGGGCCTTGCGGTCGGCGCGTAGCGCGCGATCACGCGGCCGGTACGGTCCACCAGGAATTTGGTGAAATTCCATTTGATGGAGGCGCCCAACAGGCCGGATTGCTGGCGTTTCAGGTACTCATACAAAGGGTGCGCGTTGGCGCCGTTGACGTCGATCTTCTCGAACAGGGGAAAGGTGACGTCGTAATGGGTCGAGCAGAACGACTGGATCTCGTCCGCCTGCCCCGGCTCCTGCGCGCCGAACTGGTTGCAGGGAAAGCCGAGCACGGCGAAGCCGCGCGGCGAGAGATCGCGATAGAGATCCTCCAGCCCGCGATATTGCGGCGTGAAGCCACATTTGCTCGCCGTGTTGACGATCAGCAGCACCTGTCCCTCGAAGCTGCGCATCGCCACCTCTTCGCCGGCAAGCGAGTTGGCCTTGAAATCGTAGATCACGGACATCGCTAACCCACAGGGTCGATCGGCGACGGCGGCACGCCGCCCGCCTCGATCGCTTCGCCTGCGAGGAGACACAGATCCTCGCGATAGCGGCCGGAGACGATGTGCACGCCGACCGGCGCCTTGCCGACGAGGCCGGTCGAGACCACGAGGCCCGGCAGCCCCATGAAGGGTGTAGCGATCTGCGGCAGCTGCGCTTCCCAGACGCGCTTGAAGGACTCCTCGTCCTTGCGGTCGAGATGATCGGGGAATGGCAGCTCGCCGGAGACCGGCGTCAGCACCACGGCATATTTTTCGAAGAACAGCATCCAGTCGCGGGTCAGGGTGGCGCGGCGGGTCAGCGCCTTCGCGTAATTCGCCTGGTCCATCGGCGTGACCCTGGCGCGGTTGCCGCGCAGGCACGCCAGCGCGCCGGGATCGCCCTCGCGTTCGGCCATCTCCAGCTGCGCCTCGTAGCCGTCGCCGAGCCAGAGCTTGATCTGCCACTCGACCGCCTCGCGCATCGGCGGCGTGTTCTCGATCACATCGACGGTCCAGCCGGCGCGCTCCAGCCGCTTGCCGGCATCGCTCACCGCCGCCTTCACCTCCGGCGTCGTGGCAAGGCCGTCCGGGTTGAGGCAAAGCGCGGCGCGCTTCGGCCGCGCGGGGCCTTGCAGCGGCGCCGGCACGAACCAGGGATCGCGGATGTCGCGGGCCGACATCGCTTCAAGCGAGATGCGCAAATCGTTGACGGTACGCGCCAGCGGTCCCGACACCGCCATGATCTGCGGCCCGATCGGGCGCTCCGGCAGCGCCGGGTTGAAGGCGGGGATGCGGCCCAAGGTCGGGCGCAGGCCATGCACGCCGCAAGCATAGGCGGGGTAGCGGATCGAGCCCGCGATGTCGGTGCCGTGGGCGATATGGCCGATGCCCGCCGCGACCGCCGAGCCGGCGCCACCGGAGGAACCGCCCGGCGTCAGCGAGGCATCGCGGGGGTTCTTGGTGTCGCCATGGACCAGGTTGGTGGTGAACCAGCGATAGGAGAAGGCCGGGCAATTGGTGCGGCCGAGGAGAATGGCGCCGGCTTTGCGGAAATTGGCGACCACCGGATTGTCCTCGCGCGCGATCAGATCGCGCTGGAGCTTCAGGCCGTTGGTGGTGGCGAAGCCCTCCTGGTCGACATTGGCCTTGATGGTGACGGGCACGCCGGCGAGGACACCGGGGTCCTCGCCCCTGGCGATGGCGGCATCGACGGCTTCAGCCTGCTTCAGGACGTCCTCGGGCCGGTGGTCGATCACGGCGTTAAGGGCGGGATTGACGGCATCGAGCCGGGCAAGCCCGGCCTGGGCCGCCTCTTTGGCGGAGACCTTCCTGGATTTGACGAGATTGGCGAGGTCGGCGGCCGAGAGGCGCCAGAGGTCTTGCATGGCTTGCTCCGTGTAACCGGCGTCTTTTAGCGCCGGGAACGCGGCAAAGCCATGCAGATTTCGCAGGGGCGAAAGGCGACGGTGGCTCGGATTGCCGCATCTTTCGTCATTGCGAACGCAGCGAAGCAATCCAGACTGCCCCCGCACGGCTTCGTCGCATCAGCGCAAAATTGCTGCGCAATTTTGTCGCGAGCTCCTCGCAATGACGGAGGAGAGAGTGGGGCCTAGTGCCGCGTCGCCGACTGGTCCGGCATGTCCAGCAGCGCCTCGCTGAAGGGAAATTCGAGCACGATCTCGCCGTCGGCGTCGGTGACCTCGATGACCGCCTCCAGCAGGGCCGGCTGGGCCCCCTCCGATCGCACCACCTCAAGGATCATCTGGCGGGCGACCTCCCAGGCGCGATCGGGATTGCGCAGGTCCTCGCCGTCAGGATCCACGATCAATTCGTTGCGGATGCGGGTGTTGAAGAAATATCTGGGCATGCCTGATCCAATGGGGTCGCCTCTAGCCGATTGGAAGCCGTTCTATACTCACAACTGGTTTATCCCGACAGGGATCACGACCTATCGGCGGTCTCGCGTAAGTCATTCGCTCATCTTTACGGCCGCAATACGCTCTCTTTGCAGTGCAGCAATTCCGTCGGCCTACTACCTAGGTCCGGGAAAATTTCACTGGCGAACTTTTCCGCCCGCATTAGTTTAGCGGGTGGGCGGATACGTCCGAATTCGCAAAAATGGAGAGCCGAAAATGGCATGGAAAGCCCCGAAGATCGTCGAAGTGCCCTGTGGCATGGAAATCAATATGTATGTGAGCGCCACCCGCAAGTAAGCGGCTGGCGATTTTGCGTTCTGCGCCGGTGGGTCTTTCGGTCACGACGCGTTTCCGAAAGAAAGAATCCGTGTCGGCATTTGCGTCGGCCTGAGATCCACCGCGTGTGTTCCTTCCAGGAGACGGATCATGCTTCGCGTCGTCGTCCTGGGCGCTGCAGCCGGCGGCGGAGTTCCCCAGTGGAATTGCGGCTGCGAGGGCTGCCGCGCGGCCCGTGCGGATGGACATGAGCTCTATCGAACCCAGGCCTCGGTCGCCTTCAGCGGCGATGGCGAGCACTGGTTCCTGATCAATGCCTCGCCCGACCTGCGCCAGCAATTGAATGCCACGCCTCAACTGCACCCCAAGGCCGGTGCGCTGCGCCATACGCCGATCGCCGGCGTGATCTTGACCAACAGCGAAGTGGATGCGGTCGCGGGCCTGCTCTCGATGCGCGAGGGCTCGCCCTTCACGGTGTATGCGCATGAGAAGGTGCTGGCGATCCTTGCCAGCAACAGCATCTTCAACGTGCTGAACGAGAAGAACGTGCGGCGCCAGCCGATCGACATCAGTGAGCCCTTCGAGCCGCGGTTGCCCGATGGCACGCGCTCGGGGCTGGAGGTGCTGCCGTTCGCCGTGCCCGGCAAATCGGCCTGGTACCTGGAAGGCAAGGCGCATCCCGGCGGCGAGAGCGGCGACGGCGATACGCTGGGCCTGAAGATCACCGACAGGTCGAGCGGCAAATGCTTCTATTTCATCGCCGCCTGCGCCGAGGTGACCGACGCACTCAAGGCCGAGATCGACGGCGCCGCGCTGGTGTTCTTCGACGGCACGGTCTGGCAGGACGACGAGATGATCAGGGCCGGGCTCGGCCACAAGACCGGCAAGAGCATGGGCCACGTGGCAATGTCCGGAGACGGCGGCGCGATCGCGCGGCTCGCCGACCTCAATATCGACAGGAAGCTGTTTCTGCATATCAATAACTCGAATCCGGCGCTGCTGCCCGCTTCACCCGAGCGGAAGGCCGCTGAACAGGCGGGCTGGCAGATACCCGCGGATGGAATGGAGATCGTGCTGTGAATGCCGCGTCACTGACAGGAATGACCGCGCTCTCGATCGGCAAGGACATCAGGCTCAACTCGGCCGAGGAGCTCGAGGCGACGCTGCGCCATATCGGGGCGACGCGCTATCACAGCCTGCATCCGTTCCATAAGCTGCTGCACGGCGGCAAGCTGAACAAGGGCCAGGTGCAGGCCTGGGCGCTGAACCGCTACTATTACCAGAGCACGATCCCGATCAAGGACGCGGTGGTGATCTCGCGCTTCCGCGACCGCGCCACGCGGCTGGAATGGCGCCATCGCATCGAGGACCATGACGGCGATGTCGGCAGTGAAGGCGGCATCGAGCGCTGGCTGAAGCTGACCGAAGGCCTCGGGCTCGATACGGCTTACGTGGAATCGACCGAGGGCATCCTGCCGGCGACGCGTTTCGCAGTGGAGGCTTACGTCCACTACTGCCGCGAGAAGAGCCCGCTGGAGGCGATCGCCTCCTCGCTGACCGAGCTGTTCGCGCCGAACCTGCACGAGGAGCGCATTGCCGGCATGCTGGAGCACTACGACTTCGTCAATCCTGATATCATGAGCTACTTCAAGCGCCGCCTGACGCAGGCGCCGCGCGATGCCGGCTTCGCGCTCGACTATGTCAAGGCGCACGCCACGACGCCGGAGCAGCGTGCGCAGGTGTGCAACGCGCTGATCTTCAAGACCAACGTGCTGTGGGTGCAGCTGGACGCGCTCCAGCACGCCTATGTCGAAGGCCACATTCCGCCGGGCGCGTTCGTGCCCAAAGCGGGCTAAGGAGGAGCGGCGATGGCCGGGCCGCGGAACATCAGCGTCAGCGAGGCGAGCCGCCCGGTGCTGCCGCGGCATGCCAAGCTGAAATATGACGAGACGCGAAAAGTCTGGGTGATCCTGGCGCCGGAGCGGGTGCTGGCCCCCGACGAGATCGCGGTCGAGGTCTTGCAGCTCTGCAATGGCGAGCGTAGCGTCGGCGACGTGTCCGATCAGCTGGCCGCGAAATATGCCGCGCCGCGCGAGGCGATCCTCGCCGACGTCATCGTCATGCTGCAGGACCTCGCCGACAAGGGCTTTCTCACCGAGGCCCGGGAGAAGACGTCATGAGCGACGTACTCGGCAATCCCGCCACACCGCCCGAGACCAGCGACAGCCTCGCGGTGCTGGAGAAGCAGCGCTCGACGGCGGAGACGTTCGGCATTCCGCTCGCCGTGCTGCTCGAGATCACCCACCGCTGTCCGCTGCAATGCCCCTATTGCTCCAACCCGGTCGAGCTCGATCGCTCCGGCAAGGAGCTGACCACGGACGAGTGGAAGAAGGTGCTGAGCGAGCTCGCCGAGATCGGCGTGCTCCAGGTGCATTTCTCCGGCGGCGAGCCGACCGCGCGAAAGGACCTCGTCGAACTGGTCAAGCATGCCAGCGATGTCGGCCTCTACACCAACCTCATCACCTCGGCCGTGCTGCTGACGCGCGAGCGGCTGAGCGAGCTTGCCGACGCCGGGCTCTGCCATGTGCAGATCTCCTTCCAGGGCATCGAGGAAGGCCTCGCCGACCGCGTCGCCGGTTACAAAGGCGGCCACCGCAAGAAGCTCGAAGTCGCAAAGTGGACGCGCGAGTTGGACCTGCCGCTCACCGTGAACGCGGTGATGCACCGGCAGAACCTGCACCAGCTGCCTGACATCGTCCAGATGTCGGTCGATCTCGATGCCGACCGGCTCGAGGTCGCCAATGTGCAATATTACGGCTGGGCGCTGAAGAACCGCGCTTCGCTGATGCCGACGGTCGCGCAGCTCGACGAGTGCACGCGCATCGTCGAGGAGGCGCGCGAGCGGCTGAAGGGTACGCTCGCAATCGACTATGTCGTGCCGGATTACTACGCGCTGCGACCGAAGAAATGCATGGGCGGCTGGGGCCGGCAGTTCTTCAACATCTCACCCGCCGGCAAGGTGCTGCCCTGCCACGCCGCCGAAAGCATCACCGGGCTCGATTTCGAGTCGGTGCGCTCCAACCATTCGATCGCCTGGATCTGGCAGAACTCGGAGGCCTTCAACCGCTATCGCGGCACCGGCTGGATGAAGGAGCCGTGCAAGACCTGCGAGTTCCGCGAGATCGATTTCGGCGGCTGCCGCTGCCAGGCGTTCGCGCTGACCGGCGACGCCGCCAACACCGATCCGGCCTGCGCGCTGTCGCCGCTGCACCAGACCATCTTCAAGCAGGCCGAGCGCGAGGCGGAGGGCGAGACCAACCGCTTCCTCTATCGCAATTTCGCCGGCGGCACCCTGGAATCCGAGAATGGCGCCTGACGCCGACGCGGCCACATCAGTCAAACGCGCCGATCCCTTCGCGCCGCTGACCTCCGACATGCTCGACGTCGGCGACGGCCATGAGCTCTATGTCGAGAGCGTCGGCCGTGCCGACGGCATCCCCGCGATCTACCTGCATGGCGGCCCCGGCAGCGGCTGCCAGCCCGATCATCGCCGCCTGTTCGATCCCGACCGCTTCTGTGCGGTGCTGTTCGACCAGCGCGGCTGCGGCCGCAGCCGTCCGAAGGGATCGCGCGAGCACAACACCACGGCGCATCTGATCGCGGATATGGAAAAGATCCGCGAAAAATTCGGCATCACACGCTGGATGGTGGTCGGCGGCTCCTGGGGCGCGACGCTGGCGCTGGCCTATGCGCAGGCGCATCCCGAGCGCGTCTCCGGCATTGCGCTCCGCGCGACCTTCCTCGGCACGCGGGCCGAGGTCGAGACGGCCTTCACCTCGCGCCTGTCGCAATTCTATCCCGCGCTCTACGAGGATTTTCTCAGCGTGCTGCCGCCTGAAGAGCGGGAGCGGCCGGTGGAAGCTTACTATCGCCGCATCCTCGATGCCGATCCCGCCGTGCACGGTCCGGCATCGCGCGCCTGGCATGATACCGAGCGCGCCTTGTCGGAACACAAGGCCGCCAAGACGCGGCTGGATCTGGCGTCGCTGAACGTGTGGCGCACGCTGCCCGCGACGCCGTTCATGGAGGCGCATTATTTCGTCAACAACTCCTTCATGAGCGAGGACCAGTTGTTGCGAAACGCCGGCCGGCTCGAAGGCATTCCCGGCATCATCGTGCAGGGCCGTTACGATCTGTTGTGCCCTCCCGAGACATCGCAGGCGCTCGCAAGAGTTTGGCCGGGTTCCGAGCTTCGCATCGTGGAAGAAGCCGGACATTCGCTCTATGATGCCGGCGTGAGGGACGCGGTCATGAGGTCGATCGCGGACCTCGCGTCGAGGGCCGCGCGCTGACGCGCGATAGCAGGACAACAAGAAAATGCCGCTCGCCGGGACAGGCATGCTGCTGACGTCGATGAACATCGACGCTTCAGATGAGGCCGATTTCAACCGCTGGTACGATCGCGAGCACCTGGGAGAGCGCGTCGCGATCGAGGGATTCCTGGAAGCGCGGCGCTATGTCGCGCACGCCGCCAATCCCAAATATCTCTCGCTATATTCGACCGCGACGCTCGACGTGCTCGACAGTCCCGCCTACCGGGCGCGGCTCGCCAACCAGACCGAGTGGTCGCGGCGGAGCATGGCGCGTTTCAAGGATATGCTGCGCGTGGTCGCACGCATCACCATCAGCAACGGGACCGGTCGCGGGGCCGCACTCGGCGTGGTGCGGCTGCGGCCGACGCCCGACAACGCGGCGCCATGGCGTGATGCACTGCAAGAAAAGCTGGCGCCGGAAAAGCGCGACGGCATCATCTCGATGCATCTGCTCGAAAGCGAGCCGGAATTGTCGGGCGCGACCGCCGGCATTCCGGCGGTTCGTAACGAAGGCGCACGCGACTGGTTCGTGTTGATCGACGGCACGCATGTCAGCGCGGTCTCGGCCGTCATTGCCGAACGCTTCACCGGCCCCGCCGCGGCGCCCCTCCCGCTGCCAGTCTCCGTCGGCACTTACAGCCTGATGTGGGATCTCGCGAAGAGCGATATCGCACACAGCTGACGCGAGGAGATTGCTGCGCTGCCGCCAACGCCGTCATTGCGAGCGTAGCGAAGCAATCCAGAATCCCTCCTCAGAGACAGTCTGGATTGCTTCGTCGCAAGAGTTCCTCGCAATGACGGGGATGGAGCGCAGTGCGATGCTGCACCGCCGCATGATCCTGCGGTGCGTTAATGCTATGCGCGCGCAGCTCCTATGAAAGCAGGTGATCGCCCAAATTTGCCGTTGTACTTCGGAGCCGTTCTAATAAGCTAACCCAATGACGTCATTCAGAAACCAGATCGACGCATATTAAGCGTTCGCCAAGCTCAGAAGAGGCCGCCGGGTCTTTGAGCCTGCGCGGACAGGGTAGGAATGAAACCGACCGATATCGCGGCCCCCGACTACTTTCACAAGGTAGTCGATTGCCAGTGGGCCTGTCCTGCACACACCCCGGTTCCCGAATATATCCGACTGATCGCCCAAGGCCGCTACAGCGACGCCTACATGATCAATTGGAAATCGAACGTGTTTCCCGGAATTCTGGGACGCACCTGCGATCGTCCCTGCGAGCCGGCGTGCCGCCGCGGACGCGTCGAGGAGACGCCGGTCGCGATCTGCCGCCTCAAGCGCGTCGCGGCCGACTTCAAGGACGACATCAAGCAGCGCTTGCCGCGCCCCTCGCCGAAGAACGGCAAGCGCGTCGCGCTGGTCGGCGGCGGCCCGGCCTCGCTGACGGTGGCGCGCGATCTCGCGCCGCTCGGCTATCACTGCACCGTGTTCGATGCCGATCCCGAAGCCGGCGGCATGATGCGCACGCAGATCCCGAAGTTCCGCCTGCCCAATTCCGTGATCGACGAGGAGACCGGCTACATCCTGGGTCTGGGCGTCGAGTTCAAGGGCGGGCACCGCATCGACAGCATGACATCGCTGCTCGCCCAAAAGTACGACGCGATCTTCGTCGGCTCCGGCGCGCCGCGCGGCCGCGAGCTCGACATTCCCGGCCGCAAGGAGGCCGCCGCCAACATCCATATCGGCATCGAGTGGCTGGCCAACGTGTCGTTCGGCCATGTCGACAAGATCGGCAAGCGCGTGATCGTGCTCGGCGGCGGCAACACCGCAATGGATTGCTGCCGCACCGCGCGCCGGCTCGGCGGCGAGAAGGTCACGGTGATCGTGCGCTCCGGCTTCGAGGAGATGAAGGCCTCGCCGTGGGAGAAGGAGGACGCGATCCACGAGGATATTCCGATCCTCAACTACATGGTGCCGGTGGCATTCAAGCATGTCGCGGGCAAGCTCATCGGCGTCACCTTCCAGCACGTCAAAGCCGAATATGACGCCAAAGGCCGCCGCAACCTCGTGCCTTCGGGCGACGCCGATCAGACCATTCCCTGCGACGACGTGCTGGTCGCCGTCGGCCAGGAGAACGCCTTCCCCTGGATCGAGCAGGATTGCGGCATCGAGTTCGACAAATGGCACATGCCCAAGGTCGATCCGAAGACGTTCGCATCCACCAACCCGAAAGTGTTCTTCGGCGGCGACGCCGCCTTCGGGCCCAAGAACATCATCTGGGCGGTCGCGCACGGCCATGATGCCGCGCTCTCGATCCACAGACTGCTCTCGGGCGAGGACATCACCGAGCGACCGCTCCCGGAGGTGCAGGTCTCATCGCAGAAGATGGGCATCCACGAATGGAGCTATGACAACGACATCTCCAACGACAAGCGCTTCAAGGTGCCGCATCGCGACAAGGTGATCGCGCTGAAGGACATCCGCGCCGAGGTCGAGCTGGGCTATGACGTCAAGCTCGCGCTGGGCGAAGCCGAACGCTGCCTGAACTGCGACGTGCAGACCGTGTTCTCGACCTCGCTCTGCATCGAGTGCGATGCCTGCGCCGACATCTGCCCGATGGACTGCATCACCTTCACCGGCAATGGCGAGGAAAGCGATCTGCGCCAGCGCCTGAAGGCGCCCTCGCCCCATCCGGACCAGGACCTCTACGTCTCCAGCGACCTCAAGACCGGACGCGTGATGGTGAAGGACGAGGATGTCTGCCTGCATTGCGGGCTGTGCGCCGAGCGTTGCCCCACCGGCGCCTGGGACATGCAGAAATATTTCATCGAGATGACCCACGCAGGTTCGACATGCCCGACAAAAAGCCGCTCAGCAGCGTAAACGACTTCGTCGTCCGCTTCGCCAACGTCAACGGCTCGGGCTCGGCCAGCGCCAACGAGATGTTCGCCCGCGCGATCCTGCGCCATGGCGTGCCGGTCTCCCCACGCAACATCTTCCCCTCCAACATCCAGGGCCTGCCGACCTGGTACGAGGTGCGGGTGACCGAAGACGGCCATCTCGGCGCCCGCGGCGGCGTCGACATGATGGTCGCGATGAATCCGCAGACCTGGGACAAGGACGTCGCCGGCATCGAACCCGGCGGCTACCTGTTCTACGATTCCACCAAGCCGATGCCGTCGACCAAATTCCGCGACGACATCACCGTGATCGGCGTGCCGCTCACCGCGATCACCAATTCAACCTACACCGATCCGCGCCAGCGCCAGCTGTTCAAGAACATCATCTATTTAGGCAGCCTCTCGGCGCTGCTCGACATGGATCCGAGGCTGATCGAGCAGCTGATCGGCGAGCAGTACAAGGGCAAGGAGAAGCTGCTCTCCTCCAACGTCCACGCGCTGCATCTCGGCCGCGACTGGGCGCTGCAGAATTTGAAATGCCCCATCGGGCTGCGGGTGAAGAAGTCCGACAAGGTCGGTGACCGCATCTTCATCGAGGGCAACAGCGCCGCCGCGCTCGGCGCCGTCTATGGCGGCGCGACCGTGTGCGCCTGGTATCCGATCACGCCGTCCTCGTCGGTGGCGGAGGCTTTCACCGCCCATTGCAAGAAGTACCGGCACGACCCTGAGACCGGCAAGGCGAAATACGCGATCGTGCAGGGCGAGGACGAGCTGGCCTCGATCGGCATCGTCATCGGCGCCTCCTGGAACGGCGCCCGCGCCTTCACCGCGACCTCCGGCCCCGGCATCTCCTTGATGACCGAGTTCATCGGCCTCTCATATTTTGCCGAGATCCCGGCCGTGATCATGAACATCCAGCGCGCCGGCCCCTCGACGGGCATGCCGACGCGTACCCAGCAATGCGACATCATCGCCTGCGCCTATGCTTCGCACGGTGACACCAAGCATGTGCTGCTGTTCCCGGAAGACCCGGCCGAGGCCTTCGAGTTCGCGGCAGCCGCGTTCGATCTTGCCGAGCGGCTGCAGACCACGATCTTCCTGATGCTCGATCTCGACATCGGCATGAACCACCGGCTCTGCCGTCCGCTGAAGTGGGACGACGCGAAGCAGTATGACCGCGGCAAGGTGATGACCGCGGAGATGCTGGAAGAGGGGCGCGACTTCGGCCGCTACCTCGACGTCGACGGCGACGGCATTCCCTATCGCACCTATCCCGGCACGCATCCGACCAAGGGCTCCTATTTCACCCGCGGCACCTCGCGTGATCGCTATGCGCGCTACTCAGAGGAAGGCTCGGTCTACGCCGACAACATGCAGCGCCTGATGCGCAAGTTCGAGACCGCGCAGGATCTGGTGCCGCGGCCGCTGCAGGCCAATGCGGAACGGCCGACCAAATACGGCGTGATCTATTTCGGTTCGACCTCGCCGGCGATGGACGAGGCGATCGGGCTACTCGAGGCGCGCGGGCATCAGCTCGACCGCCTGCGCATCCGCGCCTTCCCGTTCCACTCGAGCGTGGCGAGCTTCCTCGCCGAGCACGATTTCGTCTACGTCGTCGAGCAGAACCGCGATAGCCAGCTCCGCCAGCTCATCGTCAACGAGAACGGCATCGACCCGGTGCGCCTCGTGCCGATCGTGCACTATGACGGCTCCCCGATCACCGCCCGCTTCATCGCAAAAGCCATTGGCGACCACCAGGATCACCTCAAGGTGACCCCGCTCCGCAAGGCCGTGTCATGACCTATATTGCCAAGCCGAAATTTCATCACCCGGGCCTCAAGAAGAACGAGCTCGGCTACACGCATCGCGACTACGAGGGCAAGATCTCGACGCTGTGCGCCGGCTGCGGCCACGACTCGATCACGGCCTCGATCATCGAGGCCTGTTACGAGCTCTCGATCGAACCGCACCGGGTGGCGAAGATCTCCGGCATCGGCTGCTCGTCGAAGACACCGGACTATTTCCTCGGCAATTCGCACGGCTTCAACTCCGTGCACGGCCGCATGCCCAGCGTGCTGACCGGCGCCAACCTTGCCAACCGCGATTTGATCTATCTCGGCGTCTCGGGCGACGGCGATTCCGCCTCGATCGGCTTCGGCCAGTTCGCGCATTCGATCCGGCGCGGCGTCAACATGACCTATATCGTCGAGAACAATGGCGTCTACGGCCTGACCAAGGGCCAGTTCTCGGCGACCGCCGACCGCGGCTCGAAGAGCAAGAAGGGTGTCACCAACACCGACAACGCCATCGACCTCGTCGCCATCGCGCTGCAGCTCGGCGCCACCTTCGTGGCGCGCTCGTTCTCCGGCGACAAGAGCCAGCTGGTGCCGCTGATCGCGGCCGCGATCGGCCACAAGGGCGCGTCCTTCATCGACGTCATCAGCCCCTGCATCGCCTTCAACAACCACGCCGGCTCGACCAAGAGTTTCGACTATGTCCGCGAGCACAACGACGCCGTGAACCGGCTCGACGTGTTGGTCGGCCGCGATCCGATCGCCGTGGACTACGCGCCGGGCACGGTGCAGGTGGTCGAGCAGCATGACGGCAGCAAGATCGCGCTGCGCAAGATCGACGCCGATTACGATCCGCATGACCGGTTGGGGGCCCAGACCTTCCTCGCGCGGCACGCCGCCAAGGGGCAGATCGTCACCGGTCTTCTGTACGTCGATCCCGACGCGGAAGATTTGCACGAGCATCTCAACACGGTCGAGACGCCGCTCAACACATTGGAAGCGGACACGCTGTGCCCGGGCTCGGCGGTGCTGGACAAGATCAACGCCAGCCTGCGCTGATCACTTGCCGGCAACTGGTTGCCTGACACGTATGGTGATCTTCTCTGACACGATGGGCGGCTCGAACGGATAGTGCTTGGCGTCGCCGAGGACCAGTTGCAGCGTGTGCGTTCCGGGTGCAAGTTCGAGCTGGGTTTCGGTCTGCCCGGCGCCGAAATGCAGATGCGACTTGTCCTGCGGAATTGGCTCCTTGGGATCGATGGCGTCGTTGACGTCAACCAGCAAATGGTGATGGCCGGCGTTCTGGTAGTCGTCGCCGGCATGCGTCACGCCCATGTTGCGCAAACCGAACCGGACCCAGAATGCACCGCGAAGCTTCTGCCCGTCACGCGGACTGATGAAATAGAGCTTGGCGTCCTTAGGCGCGGTCTTGCCCTGCGCGCAGGCTCCGCCGGGAGGCAATGCTATCGCCGCCGCCAATGCGGCGCAAAAAATGATCTTCATCAAATCCACTCCAGCACTTACGGACTAAGCGCGACGCGGAATCCATGCGTGGGATAACGGACATTGGTGTCGTAACCATCGCGGTTGGATGGCCGCACATATCGCGAATCGTTCTTCCAGGAGCCTGAGCGCAGGACGTGCGAGGAGCAGTCGGCGCCGGTCCATGCCGAGCCGTCGCCGGGCGCGCCTTGATAGCTCTTGTGCCAGCAATCCTCGACCCACTGGTCGATCCCGCCGCCCATGTCGTACAGGCCGAACGGGTTTGGCTTGAAGCTGCCGACCTTCGTCGGCTGCTCGCTGGCGAGGTTGCCGCAATCCTTGCAGCCGGCCATGCCCGGCTGCAGCTTGTCACCCCACCAATACTTGCTCTGCGTTCCGCCGCGCGCCGCGTACTCCCATTCGGCTTCGCTCGGAAGCCGATACGGCTTCTTCGTCGCCTGGGAGAGATACGCCACATATTGTTGCGCGTCGGTCCAGCTCACATTGCTGACCGGCGCGTCGTCTTTGCCGGTGGCCGTGAAGGAGCACGCCTTTGCATCGGCGCATTCGTTCCACTCCTGCACGGTCACCGGATATTTGCCGATCGAGAACGGCTTGATCGTGACCTGGTGGACCGGGCGCTCCGTCGGATCGTCATTGCTTCCCATGGCTAAGCTGCCGCCGCGAACGGCGATCATCTCGGGTTCTCGGACCGCCGTCACCGATGGAGCGGATGCCGGAGATGGTGAAGGCGATGCGGCGGGCGATGGCGTCGTGGTGGGTAACGGCGGAGCCGCGGGTGCAGCTTGAGGCGCCGGTACCGCCGGTCGCGGTAACGATGGAACGGATTGCGGCATCGGCGAAGCTGACGGCGCCGCGGGAGGAGCGGCAGCCTGTTGCCCCACCTGGCTGCGGTGCTGCACCAGCACGTACCAAAGCACGTAGCCGGCGATCACCAGCAATGCCATGATCAGAAGAAAGAGCAGGACGCTCTCGCGCCGGCCGCGCGTCCTGCCGACTGCGTCTGCGTCCGGCAGCACGCGATAGACCCGCACCGGATCGGTGATGTTCTTGACCTTGCGGTCTCCGAGCGATTCATAGCCGCATACGACCTTGTGCTTGATCTGCTCGTAGATCGCACCCGAGATATAGACCTGACCGGGCTCCGCGATGCCTTCGATGCGTGTGGCGATGTTGACGCCGTCGCCGTAGACATCGTCCGGCTCCACGATGACGTCGCCGAGATTGACGCCAATCCGGTATTCGAGCCGTGAATGCTTGGGAAGCGGGGCGTTGCGGCCGAGGAGATTCTGCTGGATGACGATGCTGCATCGAACGGCCTCGACCGGGCTATCGAAGATGGCGATAAAGCCGTCGCCCGTCGTCTTCACCAGCGTGCCATGGTGCTCGACGATGCTGGGCTGGATGATATCCCGCTCGATCCGCTTGACGCGGACATGCGTTCCCTCCTCGTCGGCCTGCATGATGCGACTGTAGGAAGCGATGTCGCCGACAATGATCGCCGCGAGACGACGAGGCATGGGGCCATGTGGAGGCGGCCCGTCCTGATTTCCGGATCTGAAGTTGCGAATTTCGCCCATTGCGGGGACTCCACGCGCGACGAGAGGCGGCCCCACTCTACGACTGCCAAGAGCAATCGCCTGTGAAGGCTATCACATCGACGAATGGGGACAATGTCGAATGACTGACGGCATCGAGTTCCCAAAAAACGAAGGCCCGTGCCGATTGAACCTTCCTGGCTTGAGGTTCGACTAAAGCCGCACATGGAACCAGGCCGCCTCGCTTCGCTCTGCGCGTGGAAGCGAGTTGAACGCGTCACGCATGCGGCGACTGCCAACACGCAGTGTTTCGTGAAAGCAATGCTGTCCGCCTCGACTGCGGCCTGGACTAGCTGACGGGCTCTGGCTCCGTCACGGGACGGGCCGTATATGCCAGCCGTCCGGCCGTCCAGTATTGCTTGCAGGTCTCGAACAGCGTTTCGCCGTCCATGGTCAGGCCGCCCGTGACGAGCACGCCGTCCGCGCCAATGGGCTTGTTCAGCAGCGACAAGACGCGCTTCAGAAAGCCGCCTTCGAACCGCTCGGCGAGAAGAGGATCGACCTGAAGAACGACGATCTTCTGGCTGCGATAGCGAAAGATCGAGATGTCCCTCACCGATCTCCACGAGATGGTGTCATCGGCGATCCTGGTGTCGCGAATGCCGACACGGGTGATGAAGAGGACCGGCTCCCTGGCGGAGATCAACGTCCAGAGCGTCTTGCAGGTGGCGAAGCCGAAAAACACGATGCCGAAATAACAGAGCGCGATCTGGATCGTGGCGATGTCCTTGCTAGAGTGCCAGCTGAATGCGAGCGCGCCGCACAGCAGCGTCGCCAACAGGCCGGCTCCCAACAACTTGAACAGCCGCGCAAGGGAATAGCCAATCGCAAGGTTGGGCAAGTTCTGACTTACGGACATTTCGACCGCCACCGGTCATCTGCAACAACCAGGGGTTTACCAACGCCCCTCCTTCGAAATTGTTAAGACGGGAACCTTGCGCGGGGCTGCCCGCAAGGCGTGGGGCCAGCAGTGCTTGAACGCGCCGTTCGCCGCCTGCGACTAACAGCCAGTCCGCCCCCGCCTGCGCGTTGCGGGTTGACGGTGGTTCACGTGCCCGGTGCGATCATGAAGCTTGCTCTTTTCCTGCCGCTCGTCCTTGCCGCCTTCGCCGGCATCGCTCACGCCGACGAGGCCGACAAGGTCCGGGAGACCACGAAGGCCGAAGCGGAGGCCTTCACGGCGCGAGTCTATGCGGGGGCGCCTGGCGACAAGGCCTATGCCTGCTTCGTCCGGCGCTACGACGCCGAGCATCTGGCGCACCACCCCAAGCAGAAGGTCGCGTCCATGAAGCTGCTGATCTCGGCGGAGACCGACAAGGAGGACAAGCAGCTGCACAATTCGTTCCGCCTTGGCTTCCGCTATCGCCATCGCAGCGGCGATTTCGACTCCAGCGGGTCGTGCGGCAGCCACGCGGTGCTTCTCAGTCAGGGCGACGAAGTCCGCATGGGCTGCGGCGTCGACTGCGAGGGCGGCGGCATCGAAGTGGGGCTGTCCAAGGACGACAAGTCGGCGATCATCCGCCTCGTGCAGATCCGGGTCTGGCAGAACAACAAGCCGGATGACGACGCCGAGCGGTCGCTGGTCGCCGGCGCCGACGACAAGATCTTCCGGCTTGGTCGCACCGACACCAGCGAGTGCGCCTCGCTCGTGACCGACCGCAAGGAACTCGCCGCGCTCCGTCACAAATGATATGTCTCCTGAGGTTAGGGAGATCGCCATGAACCGCCGGAACATCTTGTGGAGCGCCGTATCCGCGCTCGGAGCTGCGTTTGGCGCCTCCAGCGCGAAAGCCGCGACCGAGGCCGCGCCGTCGAACAAGCTCAAGGTGGTCTATCACCTCAGCGACGCCGAGAAGGTCAATTTCGTGCTCGGCAACATCCAGAACCACATCGACGGCGTCGGTGGCCCCGACCACGTCACGATCGCGCTCGTGATCCACGGGCCGGCGCTGAAGGCGTTTCACTGGGCGCAGGCCAACCCTGACATCAGCAAGCGCGTCGGCGATTTCTCCAAGGACGGCGTCGAGCTCTCCGCCTGCGGCAACACGATGAAGGCGCAGAACGTCACGCTGACGGATCTGCTGCCGGGCTTCGTCAGCGCGGAAAAGGGCGGCGTGGTCCGGTTGGCCGAGTTGCAGTCGCAGGGGTATCTGTATTTGCGCCCGTAGATCACGTCGGTAACCGCGGAGGTGGTGCGCTCGCTCGCCCGCTTGCGGGGGAGGGTTGGGGAGAGGTGTCTCCACAATCGAGAGCCCCCAAGAGGAAAGAACCCTCACCCGGCGCTTCGCGCCGACCTCTCCCGCAAGCGGGAGAGGTAAGAGGAGCCCGCGGAGCCTCCTTCCAAACCAATCCTCCCACCGCTCTTGACTTATCTATAACTCTACAGTTATGAGTTTATCCATAACTCTTGAGTTATGGATTTTGGCATGTCCACCGCCCCCGACCTCCTGTTCCGAACGCTCGCCGATCCCACCCGGCGGGCACTCTTCGAGCGGCTGTGCCGCGAGGGCGAGCAGACGGTCGGGGCACTGACGGCGCAGTCGGGCGTTTCCCAGCCGGCGGTCTCGAAACATCTCGGCGCGCTGAAGCAGGCGGGCCTCGTGCGCGACCGGCATGAGGGGCGCCAGACCCATTACAGCGCGCAGCCCGGCGCGCTCAATCCGCTGCTCGACTGGACCAGCCAGATGACCGGGTTCTGGCAGAACCGGCTCGACGCACTCGACGATCTCCTGAAGAGGATGGACCAATGAACGAAGCCGTGACCGAAAAACGCTCAGTCGTCATCGAGCGCGAATTTGCCTTTCCGGCCGAGCGGATCTGGCGCGCGCTGACGCAGCCGCATCTGATCGAGGAATGGCTGATGAAGAACGACTTCAAACCCGTGATCGGCCATCGCTTCAATCTGCGGGGCGAATGGGGCGGCGTGCTGGACTGCGAGGTGCTCACCATCGAGCCGCAGAAGACGCTCGCCTACACCTGGAACTTCTCGCATGAGGACGCGGCGTTCGATCTGAAAAGCGTCGTGACCTTCACGCTGACGCCGACGGGCGCGGGCACGCATCTGCGCGTCGAGCAGGCGGGTTTCAGCCCGACGCAGAAGCAGGCTTTTGGCGGCGCGCATGCGGGCTGGAAGCAGTTTCTCACCAAGCTGGACGAGCTGCTGGCGCGGCCGGATTGAGCGCGCCGCCAGCCGTCCATTTCAAAAATTTTCAAGAGGAGGTCCCAATGAACTCGAACATGTGGATTCGGCAGATTCACCGCTGGCTTTCGATCGCTTTCACGCTCGCCGTCGTCGCGAACATCGTCGCAATGACCATGCAGCTTCAGGCCATGTGGATTGGCTTCCTGGCGCTCGTTCCGCTGATCCCGCTGCTGGCGACCGGGCTCTATCTGTTCGCGCTGCCCTATGTCAGTCGCAGCAACGCGTGAGCGAGGCAAGATCGTGAAGAAAGCCGTGACGACGAAGAAGGCCGGTGCAAAGGACGCGAGCAGCGCGTCGCCCTCCAAGATGATCGACGGCCGGATCAGGGAGCTCGGCGACTGGCGCGGCGAGATGCTGGGGCGGATCCGCGGCCTGATCAAGCAGGCTGATCCTGACGTGATCGAAGAGTGGAAATGGCGCGGCGTTCCCGTCTGGGAGCACGACGGCATCATCTGCACCGGCGAGACCTACAAGGCCGTGGTGAAGATGACCTTTGCCAAAGGCGCCGCGCTGGATGATCCGACTGGCCTGTTCAACTCCAGCCTCGACGGCAATGTGCGGCGCGCGATCGATATTCGCGAAGGCGATGAGATCAACGAGAAAGCGTTGAAGGCGCTGATCCGCGCGGCGGTGGAATTGAACGCGTCGAAGGTGAAGAAGAAGCCCGTAAAGCGCTCGGCATAGAACAGCCGCAGTGCAGTGCCTTCCTTCTCCCCTTGTGGGAGAAGGTGGCATAGGCGGCCTCCGGCCGCCGGCCGCCGTTCTTAAGAACGCCGAAGCAAAGCTTCGGCTATGGCGCCGGATGAGGGGTCTCTATCGGCAGGGGAAGGCGTGGAGAGATACCCCTCACCCAAGTGAGCTTGTGTCTGCCGTCGTCGCTGCCCTCTCCCACAAGGGGCGAGGGCACATCAACGCACATCTCGCCTTATTGCCCGCATAGCCGACAGCCTCAGGCCACCGCCGCCGGGATCGGGCGCGGGCTCACGACATATTCGCGCAGGACCTTGTCGTTGGCATCGACCTCGATCAGCGCGACGTCGTAGGTCCAGAGATCGGCCAGATGCTGCAGCACGCGCTTGGCGTCGGTCTCGTTGAGCTGCGCGCCCTTGATGACGTGGTGATGCAGAACCAGCCGGCGGTCGCCGGAGAGATCGACGTCGACCACCTCGATATTGGCGTCGATGTAGCCGACATCGTGCTGCCGCGCCAGCTCGCGCCGCACGCGACGGAAGCCGCGCTCGTCGTGGATGGCATCGACCCTGATGCCGGCGCGCTCCTCGGGATCGTCGTGCAGATGGAACATGCGGAGTTGCCGCATCAATTTGGGGCTCAGGAACTGGCCGATGAAGCTCTCGTCGCGGTAGTTGGCCCAGACGTCGCGCAGCACGCCCATCACGTCGTTCTTGCCGGCGATGTCGGGGAACCATTCGCGGTCCTCGTCTTCCGGATTGGTGACGATGCGCTCGATGTCCTGCATCATGGCGAAGCCGAGCGCATAGGGGTTGAAGCCCGAGAAGCGCGGATCGTCGAATTCAGGCTGGAACACCACGTTGGTGTGCGATCCCAGGAATTCGAGGAAGTTGCCGTCGGTGATGCGGCCCTGCTGGTGCAGCTGGGTCATGATGCGATAGTGGACGTAGGTCGCCGTCCCCTCGTTCATCACTTTGGTCTGGCTCTGCGGATAGAAATACTGCGCGATGTGGCGGACGATGCGCAAGAGCTCGCGCTGCCAGGGCGCCAGCCGCGGCGCGCTCTTCTCCAGGAAGTAGAGCAGGTTCTCCTGCGGCAGGCTGAGCAGCTTGCGGCGCCGCTCGATGCTGAGCGCCGCGCGGGTCTTGGACGCCCCCTTGGGCACGGTACGCCAGAGGTCGTTGAAGACCTCCTCCTCGTGCTGGCGGCGGCGCCCTGCCCGCTTCTCCTCGGCGCGCAGGTCAAGCTTCTTCTTGCCGGGATAGCGGTCGATGCCATGCGACATCAGCGCATGCGCGGCATCGAGCGTACGCTCGACCTCGACGCGGCCGTAGCGCTCCTCGCATTGCATGACATACGTCTTGGCGAAGTCGAGATAATCCAGGATGCCGTCGGCGTCGGTCCACTGCTTGAACAGATAGTTGTTCTTGAAGAAGTGGTTGTGGCCGAAGGCGGCGTGCGCGATCACCAGCGTCTGCATCGTCGCCGTGTTCTCCTCCATGAGGTAGGAGATGCAAGGCGAGGAATTGATCACGATCTCATAGGCGAGCCCCATCAGACCCTTGCGATAGGACGCTTCGTGGAACGCGAATTGCTTGCCGAACGACCAGTGCTTGTAGAACAGCGGCATGCCGACGGACGAGTAGGCGTCCAGCATCTGCTCGGCGGTGATGACCTCGATCTGGTTCGGATAGACGTCGAGCCCGAGATCCTTTATCGCCACCGCCTCGCAGGCATCGGTGATGCGCTGCAAGGTGTGAAAATCCCAATCGGCGCCCTCGAACAATCGTTCCGTCATGGAGCGGCTTTCTCCTGAACAGTATCGCGGCGCTGGAACAGGTCGTGGAACACCGGGAAGATCTCGCTGCGTTCGCTGACCTTGCGCATCGAGAGCGGTGCGCCGCTGTTGCGCAAGCGCTCATAGAGGGTCCAGAGCGAGGAGTCGGAGAGATCGAAGGCACTGCCGCCTGATTCCCCGACCTCGAGATAGGCAAAGAACTGGCAGACCGGCAGGATCTTGTCGGTCAGCAGGAGCCCGGTGAGCTCGCCGTCGGAATAGGAATTGTCGCCGTCGGAGGCCTGCGCGGCATAGATATTCCAGTCCGACGGGTTGAAGCGCTCGCGCACGATCTCGTGCATCGCCTGCAGCGCGCTGGAGACCAGCGTACCGCCCGAGGCCGGGCCGTAGAAGAAGGTCTGCTCGTCGACTTCCTCGGCACGGTCGGTGTGGCGGATGAAGACGATCTCGACATGCTTGTAGCGGCGCTTCAGGAAGACGTAGAGCAGCATGTAGAAACGCTTGGCCAGATCCTTCATGTGCTCGGACATCGAGCCGGAGACGTCCATCAGGCAGAACATCACCGCCTGCGCCACGGGCTTGGGCACCGTCTCGAAGCGGCGGTAGCGGATGTCGAGCGGATCGATGAAGGGAATGCGCTTGGACTTCGCCTTCAGCTTCTCGAGCTGGGCGAGAAGCTCCACGCGCTCGTCCTCGTCCGTACACGCGGCGATCGCGGCTTCCAGCTCCTCGATCTCCTCCTTGCGGGGACGCTTGAGCGCGATGCGGCGCGCAAGCGCGAGCCGCACCGTCCGGCTCACCGAAATATTGGCCGGCGAGCCTGACGTGGTGTAGCCGGCGCGCTGGATGCCCTCGCTCTCGGTCTGAGCGATCTTGCGCTTGGCGAGATCCGGCAGCTCGAGATCGTCGAGGAAGAGATCGACGAACTCGTCGCGGCTCAGCACGAAGCGGAAGGCGTCCTCGCTGTCGCCCTCGCCCGGACCGGAATCCTTGGCGCTGCCCTGGCCCGAGCGCTGGAGATAGTCGCCCTCGATGAACTTCTTGTTGCCGGGCAGCACCATGTCGCGCGTTCCGCCTTCACGGCGGAAGCGCGGCTCGTGCATCCCGTCGAGCGGTATGGTGACCTCACCACCCTCCAGGACGTCCTTGATGTCGCGTTCCTGCGAGGTCTTCTTGACGGCGCCCTGCACCAGGGATTTGGCCCGACGCAAGAACCGCTGGCGGTTCTCAAGACTCTTGCCGCCTGGATTCAGGCGCCTGTCAATAATGTGAATGGGCACTGTACCATTCGCCTCCCATCCCGCCTCAACCGGCCTGCTTCACACGCATGTACCATTCGACGAGCCGGCGAACCTGACGCTCGGTGTAGCCGCGCTCCACCATGCGTGCGACGAACTCGCCGTGCTTCTTCTCCGTCTCGCCGTCCTTCTTCGACCCGAAGGAGATGACCGGAAGCAGGTCCTCGACCTGGGAGAATATCCGCTTTTCGATCACGTCGCGAATCTTCTCGTAGGAGGTCCAGGTCGGATTCTTGCCCCCGTTCTGAGCGCGGGACCGTAACGAGAATTTGACGACCTCGTTGCGGAAGTCCTTGGGGTTGGCGATGCCCGCCGGCTTCTCGATTTTCGTCAGTTCCTGGTTCAAAAGCTCGCGATCCAGCAGCTGGCCGGTGTCAGGATCCTTGAAATCCTGATCCTCGATCCAGGCATCGGCATAATCGACGTAGCGGTCGAACAGATTCTGGCCGTAATCCGAGTAGGATTCCAGATAAGCCTTCTGGATCTCGTTACCGATGAACTCGGCGTAGCGCGGCGCCAGATCCGCCTTGATGAATTCGAGGTAGCGCTTCTCGACTTCCTCGGGCAGCTGCTCGCGGCGGATCGACTGCTCCAGCGCGTACATCAGGTGCACGGCGTCGGCGGCGACTTCCTGCGGATCGTGGTTGAAGGTCGCGGCCAGGATCTTGAAGGCAAAGCGGGTGGAGACGCCGTCCATGCCCTCGTCGACGCCGGCGGCATCGCGGTATTCCTGCACGCTGCGCGCCTTCGGATCGGATTCCTTCAGGCTTTCGCCGTCGTAAACCCGCATCTTGGCGAACACCGTGGAATTCTCGTGCTTGCGCAGGCGCGACATCACCGAGAACCGCGCCAGCGTCTCCAGCGTCGAGGGCGCACACGGCGCGGCCGCGAGCTCGGAACCCTGGATCAGCTTCTCGTAGATCTTCTGCTCCTCCGTGATCCGCAGGCAATAGGGCACCTTGATCACGCAGATGCGGTCGATGAAGGCCTCGTTGTTCTTGTTGGCCTTGAAGCTCGACCACTCCGCCTCGTTGGAGTGCGCGAGAATGACGCCGGTAAAGGGAATGGCGCCGATATTCTCGGTGCCGATGTAGTTGCCTTCCTGCGTCGCGGTCAGCAGCGGGTGCAGCATCTTGATCGGCGCCTTGAACATCTCGACGAATTCAAGGATGCCCTGGTTGGCGCGATTGAGGCCGCCGGAATAGCTGTAGGCGTCGGGATCGTTCTGCGCGTAGGTCTCGAGCTTGCGGATGTCGACCTTGCCAACCAGCGAGGAGATGTCCTGGTTGTTCTCGTCACCGGGCTCGGTCTTGGAGACCGCGATCTGGCGCAGCCGCGACGGCTGGATCTTGGCGACACGGAATTGCGAGATGTCGCCGCCGAAGGCTTCGAGGCGCTTGTAGCACCACGGGCTCATCAGGCCGGTGAGGCGCCGGCGCGGAATGCCGTATTTCTCTTCCAGCATCGGCCCGAGATGATCGGGATCGAACAGGCTGAGCGGGCTTTCGAACACGGGCGAGAGTTCATCGCCCGCCTTGAGCACGTAGATCGGCTGCACTTCCATCAGCGACTTCAGCCGCTCGGCGAGCGAGGATTTGCCGCCGCCGACCGGGCCGAGCAGATAGAGGATCTGCTTGCGCTCTTCGAGACCCTGCGCCGCGTGGCGGAAGAAACCGACGATGCGCTCGATGGTTTCTTCCATGCCGTAGAACCCGGCGAAGGCCGGATAGGTACGGATCGTACGGTTCAAAAAAATACGGCCAAGGCGGGTATCCTTGGCCGTGTCAATCGTCTGGGGGTCACCGATCGCTGCTAGCAGTCGCTCGGCCGCGTTCGCGTATTTCATGGGATCGCTTCGACACGATTCCAGATATTCCGCCATCGACATGTCGTGCTGGCTTCTCGCCTCGAACGACCGAGCGAAAGCGTTGAATAGAGAATCGTTATACATGATCCCTCTCCGCGTGAGTTCCGCTACAAGCTGAAACGAAAGCAGTTACCGGACCGTTCCTCAGGCCGTTTCGAATCAGCGTGAGCACATGACGATCATTGGACACCCTGGGGCCAACTCGACGCAACGCACAACGTAGGCACTCGCTGAGTTACGAACAGGCACATGCCCGTAATTTGTGCGAATCTATGTCTATATTGGCTCATTTCCAGAAAATGTCACTCGCTCGCAACATCCGGGCATTACCGGGGATGAGGCTCATCCGGCGCCGCAGCATAGCGATCCGCGAGCGGCGATCTTATGACCCTTGTACGGCGAAGCCTTGCTTGCCGTGTTCATCTTCCTGCTGCAATGCGGCGCGCGGACTGCCGGCAGCGGCGTGACGGTCGCGGCAAGCGCGCAGCAGTGTGTCAAAATCGGTCGCCAGCCCCTCCGACCGGATGACGATGCGATCGTCCCGCACGCAACGGGCCAAGGCGCGGATCGTGCAAAGCTGCCGCTGCAGGGCCGGCGTCGGCGTCAGCACGATCATCTTGCGGCCGCGGTGTTCTTCAGCCGAAATCTCCGCAATGGAGTCCCAGAGCAGAAATTCATTGCCGATACGGAGGTCGCGGATGCCGTAGGGGGTGACGACCACCACCGGCCCCCGCTCGGCCGGGAGCATCCAGATCAGCCGGCTGGTCAGCAGGGCGAACAGCACGACGCCGACATAGCCGACCACCGTATCGTAGTCGCCGAGACCATCCCACCAGTCGAACGCGAGGCTTGCGCTGAGCAGGGTCATGGCAAAGCCGGCCCCGACCAGCAGCCGCATCAGGGTCGTACACGGACTGATTTCGAGGTCATGGAACGTGTCGGTGCATCCGGCCGGCGCGGCCGATCGCGGACCGTCGGCGACGGCGAGCGCCAGGCCGTCACGATGTGCGTGCATGCTTTCCCCCAGCATGGCCATTCGCGACCAAGTCACGATGCATCAGGCGAACCGGAATCCGCCGACCGGCGCTCCGCAGCCACTGGCGACGAAGCAAAGCAGCCGATACGCAACGACACCCGAGCCGAATTCTCACGGCCACGCCTTTTACGGAACACAACTCCACCGCCTGGATCGCCATGATCGCGACGGAGTTACACTGGAAGGTATGACGCCCATACCCTTGATTGGTTCCCTCAAGGAAGCATGTAAGCTAGAGGATAGCGCGTCAGGACCGGCGCGGAAACCCCTCGCCCGCAGGCTTGGAGATAAATAAGCATCATGAATCCCGTCAAAGAACTGGAAAAGCACGGACAAGCCGTCTGGCTGGACTTCCTCGCCCGTGGCTTCATCGCCAAGGGCGACCTGAAACGGTTGATCGAGACCGATGGCGTCAAGGGCGTCACCTCCAATCCGTCCATCTTCGAAAAGGCGATCGGCAGCTCGGACGAGTATGACGCGCCCATCGGCAAGGCGCTGAAGCGCGGCGATCGGTCGGTCGCCGACCTGTTCGAGGCCGTCGCGGTCGAGGACATCCAGAACGCGGCCGACGTGCTCCGTCCGGTCTATGACCGCCTCAAGGGCGGCGACGGCTATGTCAGCCTCGAAGTCTCGCCTTATTTGGCAATGGACACCGCCGGCACGGTCGCCGAGGCGCGGCGGCTCTGGAAGGACGTCAATCGCAAGAACCTGATGGTGAAGGTGCCGGCGACGCCGGAGGGCCTGCCGGCGATCGAGCAGCTCATCGGCGACGGCATCAGCATCAACATCACGCTGCTGTTCTCCAAGGCGGTCTACCTGGAGGTCGCCGAGGCCTATCTCGCCGGTCTGGAGAAATACGTCGCAGGCGGCGGCGATCCGTCGCATGTCGCCAGCGTCGCGAGCTTCTTCGTCAGCCGCATCGATTCCGTCGTCGACAAGCAGCTCGACGACAAGATCGCCCGCGCCAACGATCCGTCCGAGAAGGAGCGGCTCGCCGCGCTCAAGGGCAAGGTCGCGATCGCCAACGCCAAGGTCGCCTACCAGGACTACAAGCGCCTGTTCTCCGGCCCGCGCTGGGAGAAGCTCGCCGCCAAGGGCGCCAAGCCGCAACGCATGCTGTGGGCCTCGACCGGCACCAAGAACAAGGATTACAGCGACGTCCTCTATGTCGAGGAGCTGATCGGCCCCGACACCGTCAACACGGTGCCGCCGGCGACGCTGGATGCGTTCCGCGACCACGGCAAACCGCGCGACAGCCTGGAAGAGAATGTCGACGACGCCCGCCGCGTGCTGGAGGAACTGGAGCGCTCGGGCATTTCGCTCGATGCCATCACCGAGGAGCTCGTCAAGGACGGCGTCAAGCTGTTCGCCGACGCCGCCGACAAGCTCTACGGCGCCGTCGCCCACAAGCGCGCCACCGTGCTCGGGCCGGCAATCGACCGCCAGCTCCTGTCGCTCGGCGATGGGCTCGGCAAGGCGGTGGCCAAGAGCACCGAGGAATGGCGGGCGTCCGCCAAGATCCGCAGGCTCTGGCAGCGCGACAAGTCGGTCTGGACCGGCGCGGACGAGAACAAATGGCTGGGCTGGCTCGACAGCGCGGCAAAAGCCGACGTCGCCGACTACGAGGACTATGCGGGGCGCGTGAAGGGGCAGAAGTTCTCCGACGCCGTCGTGCTCGGCATGGGCGGATCGAGCCTCGGACCCGAGGTGCTGGCCGAGACTTTTGGGAAAAAGTCCGGCTTCCCGAAGCTGCATGTGCTTGACTCCACCGACCCGGCGCAGGTGCGGGCCATGGAAGCCAGGATCGACATCGCCAACACCGTGTTCATCGTGTCCAGCAAGTCCGGCGGCACCACCGAGCCGAACGCGATGAAGGACTATTTCCATGAACGCGTGGCGCAGGCGGTCGGCCCCAAGGTGAAGACCGGCCATCGATTCATCGCGGTCACCGATCCCGGCTCGTCGCTGGAGAAGGCGGCGAAGAAGCTGAACTATGCGCGCATCTTCCATGGCGAGCCCTCGATCGGCGGCCGCTATTCGGTGCTGTCGCCGTTCGGCCTCGTGCCGGCGGCAACCGCCGGCATCGACGTCAAGACCTTCGTCAAGCATGCGCTGGCGATGGCCCGCTCCTGCGGGCCGGACGTGCCGCCGAGTGAGAACCCCGGCGTGCAGCTCGGCCTCGCCATGGGTCTCGCGGGCCTCGAAGGCCGCGACAAGGTGACGATCCTGTCGTCAGAGAAGATCGCCGATTTCGGCGCCTGGGCCGAGCAGTTGATCGCGGAATCAACCGGCAAGGAGGGCAAGGGCCTGATCCCGATCGACGGCGAGCCGCTGGGCGATCCTTCGGTCTATGGCAACGACCGGTTCTTCATCGACATCCGCATCGAAGGCGAAGCCGATGCCGCACACGACTCGCAGCTTGCCGCGATCGAAGCCGCCGGCCATCCCGTCGTGCGTATCGTCATGAAGTCGATCGACCATCTCGGTCAGGAGTTCTTCCGTTTCGAGATGGCGACGGCCGTGGCAGGCAGCATCCTCGGCATCAACCCGTTCGACCAGCCCGACGTGGAAGCGGCCAAGATCAAGACCCGCGAGCTCACGGCCTCGTTCGAGAAGACCGGCGCATTGCCGGCGGAGCAGCCGGTGGTGAGCACCGATGAGGCCGATCTCTACACCGACGAGGCCAACGCCACGGCGCTGCGCGCCGCCGGCGCCAACGGCGACCTCACCTCGTGGCTGAAGGCGCATCTGTCGCGCTCGGGCGACGGCGACTACGTCGCGCTGCTCGGCTACATCGCGCGCGACAAGGCCACGATCGACGCGCTCCAGGCCATGCGGCTCGAGGTGCGCGAGAAGCGTCAGGTCGCGACCTGCGCCGAATTCGGTCCGCGCTTCCTGCACTCGACCGGTCAGGCCTACAAGGGCGGGCCCGACAGCGGCGTGTTCCTCCAGATCACCGCCGACGATGCCAAGGACCTTGCGGTGCCCGGCCAGAAAGCGAGCTTCGGCGTGATCAAGGCGGCGCAGGCACGCGGCGATTTCGACGTGCTCACCGAGCGCGGCCGGCGTGCGCTCCGCGTCCACCTCAAGGGCGGGCTCAAGAAAGGTCTCGCGGCGCTCAATGCCGCGCTCAACGACGCACTGAATTAAGGGAATCTCTCACATGCAACTCGGCATGATCGGCCTCGGCCGGATGGGCGGCAACATCGTTCGCCGCCTGATGCGCCAGGGACATTCGACCGTGGTCTATGACAAGGACGCCAAGGCCGTCGCGGGCCTTGCCGCGGACGGTGCCGTGGGCTCTGCGACGCTCGAGGAATTCATCTCGAAGCTCGAACGGCCGCGCACGGCCTGGGTGATGCTGCCGGCCGGCCACATCACCGAGACCACGATCGACACGATCGCGGGCGTGATGCAGGAAGGCGACGTCATCATCGACGGCGGCAACACCTTCTGGCAGGACGACGTCCGCCGCGGCAAGGCGCTGAAGGCGCGCGGCATTCATTATGTCGACGTCGGCACCTCCGGCGGCGTCTGGGGCCTCGACCGCGGCTATTGCATGATGATCGGCGGCGAGAAGCAGGTGGTCGACCGGCTCGATCCGATCTTCGCCGCGCTCGCGCCCGGTGCCGGCGACATTCCGCGCACGGAGGGACGCGACGGACGCGATCCCCGCATCGAGCAGGGCTATATTCATGCCGGCCCGGTCGGCGCCGGCCACTTCGTGAAAATGATCCACAACGGCATCGAATACGGCCTGATGCAGGCCTATGCCGAAGGTTTTGACATCCTCAAGAACGCCAATATCGAGGCGCTGCCTGCTGATCATCGTTACGATTTCGATCTCGCCGACATCGCCGAGGTGTGGCGGCGCGGCTCGGTGATCCCGTCCTGGCTGCTCGACCTCACCTCGACCGCGCTGGCCGACAGCCCGCAGCTCGCGGAATATTCCGGCTTCGTGGAGGATTCCGGCGAAGGACGCTGGACCGTGAACGCGGCGATCGACGAGGCCGTGCCGGCGGAGGTTTTGACCGCGGCACTCTACACACGTTTCCGTTCCCGTCAGGAACACACCTTCGCCGAAAAAATTCTCTCCGCGATGCGCGCGGGGTTCGGCGGCCACAAGGAGCCGAAGCAGCCGGATGCTTCGAAGCCCAAATAAGACGCAGCAAAACGAAGGCCGATCGTTCGTGACAAAAGACCCGCAAGCCAAGCGCAAGCCGGAAAATTGCGCCTTCGTCATCTTTGGCGTGACCGGAGACCTCACCCACCGCCTGGTGATGCCCTCGCTCTACAATCTGGCGGCCGAGCACCTGTTGCCGGAAAAGTTCTGCGTCGTCGGCGTGGCCCGCAGGGGTCAGTCGGATGACGAACTGCGCAACAGCCTGTTGAAGGGACTGCGCCAGTTCGCGACCCGTCCCGTGGACGACGACATCGCGAAGAAGCTGCTGGAATGCGTGACCTTCGTCGAGGCCGATCCGAACGATCCCCCCTCCTTCGATCGCCTGCGCGAACATCTGGATTCGCTGGAATGCGCGCAGGACACCGGCGGCAACCGGCTGTTCTATCTGGCAACGCCGCCCACTGCGTTCGCACCGACGGCGCGCGAGCTCGGCCGCACCGGCATGATGAAGGAGAATGGCGCCTGGCGGCGGCTGGTGATCGAAAAGCCGTTCGGCACCGACCTCGCCTCGGCCAAGGCGCTGAACGCCGAGTTGCTGAAGATCATGGACGAGCACCAGATCTACCGGATCGATCATTATCTCGGCAAGGAGACCGTGCAGAACATCCTGGTGCTGCGCTTTGCCAACGGCATGTTCGAGCCGATCTGGAATCGCAACCACATCGACCACATCCAGATCACGGTGGAGGAGAAGCTCGGCGTCGGCCATCGCGGCGGCTTCTATGATGCCACCGGCGCGCTGCGCGACATGGTGCCGAACCATCTGTTCCAGCTGATGTCGCTGGTCGCCATGGAGCCCCCTGCGCGGTTCGACGCGCATTCGGTGCGCTCCGAGAAGGCCGACGTGCTCACCTCGATCCAGCAGCCAAGCCAGGAAGAGGCGCTGAAAAATTCGGTGCGCGCACAATATCTGGCGGGCCGCATCGGCGACGACGCGATCACGGATTATCGCAAGACCGAGGACGTCAAGCCCGGCAGCACCACCGAGACCTTTGTCGCGCTGAAGCTGATGATCGACAATTGGCGCTGGGCCGGCGTTCCCTTCTACTTGCGCACCGGCAAGGCGCTGGGTCACAAGCGCACTGAGGTCGCGATCAAGTTCAAGCAGGCGCCGCTGTCGATGTTTTCAGGCACGGACATCGACCGCCTGTCGCAGAATTTCCTGACCATCGGCATCGCGCCGACGGAGACCATCGAGCTGCAGTTCAACGCCAAGATCCCGGGGCCGAGCATCACCATCGACGGCGTCGAGATGAAATTCCGCTACGGTGACTATTTCCGCGCCGATCCCTCGACCGGCTACGAGACGCTGATCTATGACTGCATGATCGGCGACAACATCCTGTTTCAGCGCGCCGACGGCATCGAGGCCGGGTGGCAGGCCGTGCAGCCCTTCCTGGACGCCTGGAAGACCGCCGGCACCAACGGCATCGAGACCTATCAGGCCGGCAGCGACGGCCCGGCCTGCGCCGACGAGCTGCTGCGGCGCGACGGACGAAGCTGGCGGAAGTTCTCGTGATGGCTGCGGCCGACACGCCGAAGCTGATCGTCGCGGCCGACGCCGAGGCCCTGGCACAGGCCGCCGCCGAACGGGTGATGGCGCGGATCGACGCCAACCCCGACCGCATTGCGATCTGCCTGACCGGCGGCTCCAGCCCGAAAAAGCTCTATCAATTGCTCGGCAGCGACGCCTGGCGTGGCAGGATCCCGTGGGACCGCGTGCACTGGTTCATCGGCGACGAGCGTTTCGTCTCCGAGAGCGATCCCCTCAACAATATGGCGGTCGCGCGCGCGACTTTTCTCGATCGCAGCGCGCCCGCCGGCCATATCCATCCGATCCCGACGACGGCTGAAAATCCGGATCAAGGCGCCGCCGCCTATGCGCGCGAGCTGCAGGCCTTCTACGGCGCTGAAAGCCTCGATCCGGCACGGCCGCTGTTCGACATGGTCCTGATGGGCGCGGGCCCGGACGGTCACACCGCCTCGCTCTTCCCGGGCTACCCCGCGATCGAGGAGACCGAGCGCTGGGTGGTGGGCGTGCCCAAAGCCAATGTCGCGCCTTTCGTGCCGCGGATCTCGCTCACCCTGCCCGCTCTGGCCGCCTGCCGCGAAATGCTGTTCGAGATTGCCGGGCACGACAAGCAGCCGATCTTGACGCGCCTGCTCAATGGCGAGAATCTGCCGGCTGTACGCGCGCGCTCGAATGGTGAGACCGTCTGGCTGGTCGACCAGGCCGCGCTTTCGGAGGAAATTCGTGGCGGGCGTTGAAGCACCTTGTGCGTTGATCGTGATGGGCGTGTCGGGTTCGGGCAAGAGCACGGTTGCGGAAGCACTCGGCGAACGGCTCGGCTGGCGCTTCGAGGACGGCGACAGCTTTCACCCCGCCGGCAATGTCGCGAAGATGCGGGCTGGTCATCCCCTCACCGACGAGGACCGCTGGCCCTGGCTCAACGCCATCGCCGACGAGATCGAGCGGGTGTGCAAGAGCGGCGGGCATGTCATCATCGCCTGTTCGGCGCTGAAGCACACCTATCGTGACGTGCTGCTGCGCGGACGCGACGACGTCCGCTTCGTCTTCCTGAAGGGCACCAAGGAGCTGATCGCCGAACGGCTCGCGCTGCGCAAGGGCCATTTCATGCCGCCGGAGCTGCTGACAAGCCAGTTCAACACGCTGGAAGCACCGGAGGTGGGCGAGCACGTCGTCACCGTCTCGATCGACGAATCCGTCGAGGCGATCGTGGACGGCGTGGTGCGGCAGCTGAAACTGGGCGGAACGAAACGCTGAGGCCAAAAACAGGGTCCTGCCATGACGAAAATCTCCCTTGTGGTGTCCGACGTCGACGGAACGCTGCTGACCAAGGACAAGACGCTAACCGAGCGCGCGAGAAGCGTAGTGCAGAGGCTGCACCAGGCCGGCATCGGCTTCACGATCACCTCCAGCCGCCCCGCGATCGGCATGCGTTTCCTGATCGAGCCGCTGGCGCTTTGGCTGCCGGTCGGTCCCTTCAACGGCTCCTCGATCGTCGATCCCGAGATGAGGCCGGTCGAGCAGCACCTGATCCCGGCGAGCGCGGCCGAGCGGTCCCTGAAGATCCTGCGCGAGTTCGGCGCCGACATCTGGCTGTTCACCACCGACAAATGGCTGATCGATAATCCCGATGGTAAATACGTCGCGCATGAGCAGCACACGATCCGCTCCGACCCGACCATCGTGACGGACTTCTCGCCTTATCTCGCGAGCGCCTGCAAGATCGTCGGCGCCAGCGCCGATGCCGCCGGGCTCGAGCGTTGCGAAAAGGCGATGCAGGAAGCGCTCGGCGTTGAGGCGACAGCCGTGCGCTCGCAGACCTATTATCTCGACATCACCCCGCCCGGATTCGACAAGGGCACATTCGTGCAGGCGATGGCCAAGCGCCTCGACATTGCGACCGACGCGGTCGCCACCATCGGCGATATGCAGAACGACCTCGCCATGTTCCGCGTCAGCGGCGTCTCGATCGCGATGGGCAACGCCACCGACAACGTCAAGGACCAGGCCACCCACGTCACCGCGAGCAACGAGCAGGACGGCTTTGCGGAGGCGATGGAGATGATCTTGAAGCGGAATGGGGTGGGCTAAGTCACTACTTCGACCGCTGCACCGCCGGCTTCTCGCTCTCCTGCCTTGCCGCCGACAAATTGTGCGCCGTGTTGATCAGCGCGATGTGGGTCAGCGCCTGCGGGAAATTGCCGGTCTGGCGCCGGGCGGTTGAGTCATATTCTTCGGCCAATAGCCCGACATCGTTCGCAATGCCCACCACACGATCGAACAAGACTTGCGCCTTGTCGAGATCACCCGACAGCACGTAGGCATCGGCGAGCCACAGGCTGCAGGCCAGGAACGCGCCTTCGAGCGGCGGCTGCCCCGCGGGCAGCTCGCGCGGATCGTGCCGCAGCACGAAACCGTCGCGCATCAGGCATTTCTCGACAGAAGCGATGGTGCCGCGGATACGCGGGTCCGATGGCGGCAGGAAGCCGACGGCCGGCAGCAGCAGCACGCTGGCATCGAGCAATTTCGAGCCGTAGGATTCGACGAAGGCGTTTTCCTCCGCGGCAAAGCCCCTGTTGCAGACGTCGCGATGAATGGCCTCGCGCAGGGTGCGCCAATGCAGCAGCGGCGCCTTGAAGCCAAAGGTCTCGGCGCTCTTGATGCCGCGATCGAAGGCGACCCAGGCCATGACCTTCGAGAAGACGTAATGCCTGGGCTGACCGCGCCGCTCCCAGATGCCGTGATCGGGCTGGTCCCAGACCTCTGCGAGATGGTTGAGCACGTTGCATTCCAGCGCCCAGCTCTCTTCGTCGAGCTTGAGCTTGGCCATGCGCGACTGGTGGAACGCGTCGATCAACTCGCCATAGACGTCGAGCTGGAGCTGCGCATGCGCGGCATTGCCGACGCGCACCGGCTGGGCGCCCTCATAGCCGTCGAGCCAGCCCGCCTCCCATTCCAGCAGCCGCCGCTGCCCCCAGATGCCGTACATGATCTGCATGTTCGCCGGCGAGCCGGCAGCGGCGCGCAAGAGCCAATTGTGCCAGGCGGAGGCTTCCTCGGTATAGCCCGAGTTCATCAATGCCAGCAGCGTGAAGGTGGCATCGCGCAGCCAACAGAAGCGGTAGTCCCAGTTCCTGCCGCCCCCGAGTTTCTCCGGCAGGGAGGTGGTGGGCGCCGCGACGATGCCGCCGGTGGGAGCGAAGGTCAGCGCCTTCAGCGTGATCAGGGACCGCACGACGAGATCGTGATAGTCGCCGTCGCGGGTGCAATGACCGCACCATTCCTGCCAGAATTTCTCGGTCTCCTCGAGCGCGAGCTCGGGGTCGATCGGCGCGGGCGGATCGAGATGCGAGGGGCCATAGGTCAACACGAACGGCACAGTCTCGCCGGCCCCGACCTCGAATTCTGCAATTGTGGTCAGGTCCTCGCCGCGGGTCTTGACCGGCGTGCGCAGCACCGTCATGTCCTGGCCGCAGATCGCGAGCAGCGAATGATCCATCCGCCGCACCCAGGGAATGTCCACGCCGAAGCCGAAGCGGATGACGAGCTCCATCCGCATCTTCACCGTGCCATCAACGCCGCGCACCAGCCGCACGATGTCGGATGCCTTGCCGCGCGGCGGCATGAAATCGATCAGCGCAACCGTGCCGCTTTTCGTTTCGAGACGCGTTTCCAGGATGAGCGTGTTGCCGAGATAGCGGCGCGAGGTCGCGGTAACGTTCTCGGCCGGTGCGATCAGCCAGCGTCCATTCCGGTGCGTGCCGAGGAGCGCGGCAAAGCAGGCGTCGGAATCGAAGGCCGGCCAGCACAGCCAGTCGATCGAGCCGTTGCGCCCGACCAGCGCCGCGGTCTCGCAATCGCCGATCAGCGCATAGTCTTCGATCCTCTGAGACAATGTTTTCCGAGCCCGGGAGGCCCCGGCGATTAACTCCCGCCGGGCAGCGAACGTTCCCGCGTCGCGGCCTTCAAGGCCGCGAGGTCGACCTTGCCCGCGATCTTGTCGAGCGCGACCGGAAGGCGCTGGCGCCAGTTCGGATGCTCGTCGATCGTGCCGGGAATGTTGGGCTGGTCGATCACGCCGAGCAGATCCTCCATGGACACCGCGAGCAGCCGGGACGGCGTGCGCGACAGGAAGGCGAGCACGGAATAGAGGTCGTTGGCGTTGATGCCGTTCTGCTGCAAAATCTCGTCGAGCCTGCCGAGCGCGTCCCAGCGCGCCTGGTCGTCCTCGCCGGGATCGAGCCCGAGCGAGCGCTTCATCTTGAGGTCGCTGAAGGATCGCCAGCCGGCATAGGTCGACAGATCATGCGTGTTCAGCGTAACCAGCGCATTGGGCCGGTAGTGGTCGATATTGCGGAAATGGCCGCCATCGTCGCGCTCGAACATCATGACGAGATAGGACCAGATGCCGAAATCCTGCATGGTCTCGCGAAAACCTTCCGGCACGGTGCCGAGGTCCTCGCCGATCACGATGCATTTATTGGCCGCGCTCTCCCGCGCCACCGCCGCAAGCAGCGCCTCGAACGGCATCTGCACATAGGCGCCGTTGTCCGGCTTGAAGCCGCGTGGCACGAGATAAAGCCGCTTCAGGCCGAGCACATGATCGAGCCTGATGGCGCCGGCATGGCGCATCGACGCCGCCAGCATGTCGGCGAACGGCACGAAGGACTGGGCTTCGAGGCCGCCGGCGTTGAAGCCGGCGAGGCCCCAGTCCTGGCCGATGGTGTTGAGCACGTCGGGCGGCGCGCCGACGGCGAGATGGCGGGAAATCGCCGTCTGCTCGTTCCAGGCATCGAAGCCGTTGGACTGCACACCGACGGCGACGTCGAGATAGAGCCCGACCCGCATGCCGAGTTGGCCGGCGAGTTCCTTGGCGGCATGCAGCTGGCTGTCAGCCGTCCATTGCACGAATTCGACGAACTCGACCTCGCGCTTATCGGGGCCATTGCGCAGCCCGGCGCATTTGGTCGCATCCGGCTGCTGCCATTCCACCGGCCATTCCCACCAGGGCCCGGTGAAGCGATGGCGCAGCACCTCGAAACAGGCAAAGCGTGACAACAGCGGCGCGCGCGCCGCGCGGAATGCGTCGAACTCCTTGCGGCGCGCCTCGCTCGCGCTTGTCACGAAGCTGTTATAGGCAGCGCGCAGGCCCAGCCATTTCAGCGCCGCCGTGTCGGCATAGGGCACACGGTCGCCCTCGCGCAGCCGCGCGGCGGTCGCGGCTGCGTCGGGCACGAGATCCGGCGAGAATTCGGGAATCGCCTCGACGTCGATATAGAGCGGGTTGAGGAACAGCCGGCTGTTCGGCGAGTACGGGCTGCAATCGGCCGGGTGGTCGTCGAACAACACATGCAGCGGATTGAGGCCGACGCCGTCGGCCCCGAGCTGCTTGGCGAGCCGGACAAGGCCGGCCAGGTCGGTGAAATCGCCGATGCCCCAGTTGCGGTCCGAACGGACGCTGTAGAGCTGCACGGCGAGCAGCCAGCCGCGGTCGAAATCGCCGCCGAAGGCGCGCTCGGGCGCCACGATCATCGGCACCTCTTCCGTCACACCTTCGGCATCAGTCAGGGTCAAACGGTGATAACCAAGCGGCAGGCCGGCGGGCCAGGCGATCACGGGTTCGCGCGTCGCGCCTTGCGCGATCACATCGCCGTTTGCGGTCAATTTCCATTGCAGGGGCGGGGCGCCTGTTGTCACCAATTCGGTGCGCGGATGTCCCAGCGCCCGAACCACGACCGGCCCGCTGACGAAGCGGTAGACCCGTTTCTCCGGCAGGGCATCGAGGATAGACTTGAGGGCCACGGGGTCGGTGACCCGCAGCTTTCCGAGGGCATCGACGAATTCGGACTGAACGCCCTTGATCCGGGCTTGAGCTAAAAGATCCATTCGGCACGCAGCTTGCAGGCCATTGTTTGGCCGGGGGCATCGATTTTAACGAGGTCGCGGAAGAGGTTAGTCAAGGGTAACTCGCAAACCGCGCCTGCTGTTCCCAGGGGAACCAATGACACACAAGCGGCTTTCTATAGTGGTACCAAGCGTAGGTTCCCGACAAGGGAAACGGGCTCCTGCTTTCTTGTCAATGGCATCACCGTGAACAAGACAATTCAAACTGTCGAGAGTGCCGCAGCCGGCAGCGCTTTCCTCGTCGAGGACGTCTATCCCTCGATCGACGGCGGCCGTTTCGCCGTGAAGCGGATCGCGGGCGAACGGGTCGAGGTCTGGGCCGACGTCTATCGCGACGGCGACGCCGTGGTCGGTGCCGCGCTGATCTGGCGCCGCGAGCAGGACCGGGACTGGCAGAGCGAGCCGATGATCCATCACGGCAATGACCGCTGGTGCGGCGCGTTCACCCCCGTCGAGCCGGGCCAATATGTCTACGCCATCGAAGCGTGGACCGACGAATTCGCCACCTGGTCGCACGGCGTCGCGCGCAAGCAGCGCTCAGGCGCCGATGTCAGCCTCGATGCGATCGAGGGCGCCGGCCTGCTGACCAAGGCGCACGGCGCGCGGCAGGACGCCGCGGCCGTCATCGTCAGGCAATGCGAGGATTATCTGAGGAACGGCGACGTCGCTTCGCTGCTGGCAACCGAGCTGGGCAAAGCCATGGCCGAGAGCCAGTCGCGGCCCGACCTGACGCGCTCGGCTCCCTTCCCGCTCATCATCGACCGCGACAAGGCGCGCTTTGGTGCCTGGTATCAGATGATGCCACGCAGCCAGAGCCCGATCGCCGACCAGCACGGCACGCTCCGCGACTGCATCGCGCGCGTGCCCGACATCGCCGCGATGGGCTTTGACGTGCTCTACTTCACGCCGGTCCACCCGATCGGCCACACCCGCCGCAAGGGCCGCAACAACGCGCCGGTGGCAAGCGACGGCGATCCTGGCTCGCCCTATGCGATCGGCGCCGCCGAGGGCGGACACGATGCGCTGCATCCCGAACTCGGCACCATCGAGGACTTTCGGGCGCTGGTCGCAACCTGCCTGGAGTACGGCCTTGAACTCGCGCTCGACTTCGCCGTGCAGTGTTCGCCGGACCATCCCTGGCTGACGCAGCATCCGGAATGGTTCAAGTGGCGGCCGGACCGCTCGGTGCGGACGGCGGATGGCCCCTATTCGGACATCGTCATCCCCGATTTCAACTCCGTCGACAGGGTCGGGCTGTGGAACGCGTTCCGCGATGCCATGCTGTTCTGGATCGATCATGGTGTCACCATTTTCGCCATCGACAATCACGACACCGCGCCGCTTGCGTTCTGGGAGTGGCTGATCAGCGACATCCGCCGCCGGCACCCCGAGGTGATCCTGTTCTCAAAAACCTTCACCCGTCCGAAGCTGATGAAGGGCCTCGCCAAGCTCGGCTTTGCGCAATCCTTCACCTATTTCCCCTGGCGCACCTCGAGGTGGGAGCTGGAGCAATATCTCGGCGAACTCACGCGCTACCCAGAGCGGGACTTTTATCGCCCGAACTTGTTCGTGAGCACGCCCGACCTGCTGCCCTATCATCTCCAGAGCGACGAGCCGTGGGCGTTCAAGTCGCGCGTTGCACTGGCGGCGACACTATCGGGCAGCTTCGGCATCTACAGCGGATTCGAACTGCTGGAGCACCAGGCAATCCCCGGCCATGAGGAATATCTTGATTCCGAGAAATACCAGATCAGGCAGCGCGACTGGAACAAGCCCGGCAGCATCAAGCCTGACATCACCGAGCTCAATCGCATCCGCAACGAAAACCCGGCGCTTCAGCAAACCGCGAACTTGCGTTTCCTCGGCATCGAAGACGGCGAGACGATCGCCTTCATCAAGGAGGCTGTCGATCCCGCCAACACGGTCGTGGTCGTGATCGCGCTCTCGCGCCATGCGCGCGAATTCTGGCTGCCGCTCGGCGACGTCACGGTTGACGCCGGCGGGCAGCCACACCATGTCACCACGCTCGAAAACCTCATCACCGGCGAGCAGTCCCGCGTCGAATGGGGCGGGATCAGGTTGCGTATCGATCCCGACTGCGATCCGGCGCTCTTGTTCCGCTGCCTGGCGTAGGGGGTCACGCCATGAACGTTCTGTCTTCCGTCGACACCAAGAAAGCTGAGGCTGCCGAGATCGTGGATGAGCTCTGGTACAAGGACGCCATTATCTACCAGCTTCACGTCAAGGCCTTTGCCGACAGCAACCATGACGGCATCGGCGATTTCGCCGGCCTGACCGAGAAGCTGCCCTATCTGCAGGAGCTCGGCGTCACCGCGCTGTGGCTGCTGCCGTTCTACCCCTCGCCCGGCCGCGACGACGGCTACGACATCGCCGACTACGGCTCGGTCAATCCCGATTTCGGGACGATGAAGGACTTCAAGCGCTTCATCCAGGAAGCGCAGAAGCGCGGCCTGCGCGTCATCACCGAGCTCGTCGTCAACCACACCTCGGACCAGCACAAATGGTTCAAGCGCGCGCGGCGCAGCCATCCGGGCTCCAGCGCCCGCAACTGGTATGTCTGGAGCGACACCGACCAGAAGTACCAGGGCACGCGAATCATCTTCACCGACACGGAGAAGTCGAACTGGACCTGGGACCACGAGGCCGGCGCCTTCTACTGGCACCGTTTCTTCTCGCACCAGCCGGATCTGAATTTCGACAATCCGCGCGTGGTCAGCGCACTCATCCAGGTGATGAAGCGCTGGCTCGATGCCGGCGTCGACGGCTTCCGGCTCGACGCGATTCCCTATCTCTGCGAACGCGAGGGCACCTCGAACGAGAACCTTCCCGAGACGCATGCGATCATCAAGCGGCTGCGCCAGGAGCTGGATTCCTATTCCAAGGGCAAGCTGCTGCTGGCCGAGGCCAATCAATGGCCGGAGGACGTGCAGGAATATTTCGGCCGTGGCGACGAGTGCCACATGGCCTATCACTTCCCGCTGATGCCGCGCATCTACATGGCGATCGCGCAGGAGGACCGCTTCCCGATCACCGACATCCTGCGCCAGACGCCGGACATCCCGGCGAGCTGCCAGTGGGCGCTGTTCCTGCGCAATCATGACGAGCTGACGCTCGAAATGGTCACCGACGTCGAGCGCGACTATCTCTGGACCACCTACGCCAACGATCCCCGCGCGCGCATCAACGTCGGCATCCGCCGGCGCCTCGCGCCGCTGATGGACAATGACCGCCGCAAGATCGAGCTGATGAACTCGCTGCTGCTGTCCTTCCCGGGCACGCCGATCATCTATTACGGCGACGAGATCGGCATGGGCGACAACATCTATCTCGGCGACCGCAACGGCGTCCGCACGCCGATGCAGTGGAGCCCGGACCGCAACGGCGGCTTCTCGCGCTGCGACCCGGCCCGTCTCTACGCGCCGCTGATCATGGACCCCGTCTACGGCTACGAATCCGTGAACGTGGAGGCGCAGTCGCGCAGCCTGTCCTCGCTGCTCAGCGCCACCAAGCGCCTGATCTCGGTGCGCAAGTCGACGCTGGCCTTCGGCCGCGGCACCATGACCTTCATCCGCCCGGCCAACCGCGCCGTGCTGGCCTATGTCCGGCAATACCGCGACGAGGTGATCCTGTGCGTCGCCAATCTCTCGCGCGCGGCGCAAGCGACCGAGCTCGACCTGTCGCCCTGGAAGGACCGCATCCCGCAGGAGATGCTCGGCCGCACGCGTTTTCCGCCGATCGGCGAACTGCCCTACATGATCACGCTCGGGCCCTACGGCTTCTACTGGTTCCAGCTCACCGAGCGCGACAAGTCCGAGCCGGTGACACCGCGCGCGGTGCCGGAATTCGAGACGCTGGTGGTGCCGGTCAATTCGAACTGGGTGTCGCTCGCGCGCGAGCGCGGCGTGTTCGAACGCGACGTGCTGCCGGGCTTCCTGTCGCGGACACGCTGGTATCCCGAGCACAATCCCAAGCACATCGAAGCCACGCTGACCTCGGCGGTGCCGTTCTGCGACATCGGCGACAACAGGCCGTGGATCGCGTTCTTCGAGACGGCGCAGCAGGACGTCGCCGCGCGCTTCGTGCTGCCGATGCAGATCGAATGGGTGCGCTTCGATCGCGAACGCTTCAACCCGAAGGCGCTCGCCGCCGTGCGTCAGGGTGCGCGCGAAGGCACGCTGCTCGACGTCGCGACCGACCAGATTTTCATCGGCCTGTTCCTGCGCAACCTGTCGCAGAACCTGGTGGTGGAAGAGAACAATCTGCGGCTCGAGTTCAAGGCCACCAGCCGCTTCGCCGACTACCCCATCAAGGAGCCCGAGCGAATCCGCGCGGTCGAGCAGTCGAACAGCACCGCGCTGGTCGACAATCAGTACGTCGCCAAGATCTATCGCCAGCTCGAAAGCGGCATCAGTCCCGAGATCGAGATCGGCAACTACCTCACCGAAATCGCCCGCTTCGCCAATACACCGGCGCTGCTCGGCAGCGTCGAGCTGGTCGAGGGCAACCGGCGCAGCGCGCTCGGCGTGCTGCACGCCTATGTCGAGAACCAGGGCGACGGCTGGGCGGTGACCACGGGCTACCTCGACCGCTACATCGACGAGCAGCGCGTCCTGTCGGCCGGCGAAACGCCCCGCGGGACCCAGGAGCAGGCACCGTATTTGCATTTCATCGCGCAGATCGGCCGGCGGCTCGCCGAGCTGCATGTCGCTCTGGCCGCGGCCAAGCCGGACGATCTCGCCCCGGAGCCGATCAGCGCCGCACACGTCGAGCACGGGGTTTCCGACCTCAGGGCGCGTGCCGAGCGGGTTCTCCAGCGGCTGGCCGATAGCCGGGACGGGCTGCGGGAGGCGGACCGGCCGCTGGTCGACCGGCTCACCGCGCTGCGCGCAACCCTGCCCGACCACCTGAATGCACTATTGCCTTCCGGGATCGGCGGGCTGAACATCCGTCATCATGGCGACTTCCGCCTCGGGCAAACTCTGATCGTGAAGGACGACATCTTCATCATCGACCTCGACGGCGATCCGCGTCTGCCGCTGGCCGACAAGCGGCGCAAGCTGCCTGCCGCGCGCGATGTCGCCGGCCTGCTCCGCTCGATTGATCTTTCGGTTAACGCGGCGCTCAACCGGGCGCTCTCGGGCGGCGCCGACGAGCAGGGCCGGCTGACGGCAGCGCTCGACGAATGGCGCGAGCGAGCCACCGCAACGTTCCTCACAGCCTATCGCGAAGCCATGTCCGATCGGCGGCTCTGGCCGGAAGATCCGCAATCTGCGGCAGGCCTGTTAAGGTTTTTCCTGCTTGATCAAGCGTTCGACGAAGTAGAGTACGAGCTGTCCCACCGGCCCGAGGGGCTCCATGCGCCGCTGACCGGACTGCTTCGCATTCTGTCCAGTGCCGAGAGCGAAGCCCATGCCTAAACTTCCTGCCGAGGCCTATGCGATCATCGAGGGCCGCCACTCCGACCCCTTCCACTATCTCGGGCTGCATCCCGAGGGCGGCAAGAGCGTGGTGCGCGCCTTCCTGCCCGAGGCCTCCAATGTCGAGGCGATCGGCGAACATGGCGAAGTGGCTGCGCTCGACCGCGTCCACGATTCCGGCCTGTTCATCGGCGCCCTGCCGAACGGCTCGAAGCACTACCAGCTGCGCGCGAAATTCGGCAACGACGTCGTCGAGTTCGAGGACGCCTATCGCTTTCCGCCGATCCTGACCGATTTCGACCTCTATCTGCTCGGCGAAGGCACCCATCAGCGCCTCTACGACAAGCTCGGCGCGCATCCGATGACGCTCGACGGCATCGACGGTATCGGCTTCGTGATGCTGGCACCGAACGCGCGGCGCGCCTCCGTGGTCGGCGATTTCAATTTCTGGGACGGGCGGCGCCATCCGATGCGGGTGCGCGGTGCCGGATATTGGGAATTGTTCATTCCGCATGCGAAGCGAGGGGATCACTACAAGTTCGAGATCGTCGGCCCGCATGGCCATCTGCTCCCGCTGAAGTCCGATCCGCTGGCGTTTGCGAGCGAGGTACGGCCGAAGACGGCGTCCATCGTGTTCGACGAGGCGCATCTGCCGCGCCCTCGCCCGGCGCCGGACGGCATCAACGCGCTGTCGGCACCGATGTCGATCTACGAGGTTCATCTCGGCTCGTGGCGGCGCAAGAACGGCGATGAATGGCTGACCTATCGCGAACTCGCCGAGCAGCTGCCGGCCTATGCCCGCGACATGGGCTTCACCCATCTCGAATTCCTGCCGGTGAGCGAGCATCCGTTCGACGGCTCATGGGGCTATCAGCCGACCGGCCTCTACGCGCCGACCAGCCGTTTCGGGAGCCCTGAGGATTTCGCCGCGCTGATCGATGCCTGCCATCGCGAAGGCATCGGCGTGCTGCTCGACTGGGTGCCCGGTCACTTCCCCGACGACCCGCACGGGCTCGGCAGCTTTGACGGCACGGCGCTGTACGAGCACGCCAACCCGCTGCAGGGCCGCCATCTCGACTGGGGCACGCTGATCTACAATTACGGCCGCACCGAAGTGACGAACTTCCTGGTGTCGAACGCGCTGTTCTGGATGGAGCGCTACGCGATCGACGGGCTGCGCGTCGATGCCGTGGCGTCCATGCTCTATCTCGACTACAGCCGGCCGCCCGGGGCCTGGATCCCGAACCAGTATGGCGGCCGCGAGAACATCGAGGCGATCAACTTCCTGCGCCGCTTCAACACCGAGGTCTTCGCCCGCTTCCCACAGGCGACCACGGCTGCCGAAGAATCCACCGCCTGGCCGCAGGTCTCACGCCCGGTCGAATTCGGCGGACTCGGCTTCGGCTACAAGTGGAACATGGGATGGATGCACGACACGCTGAACTACATCAGCAAGGATCCTGTTCACCGCAAGCACCATCACGGCGAGATCCTGTTCGGCCTGCACTACGCGTTCTCGGAAAACTTCATCCTGCCGCTGTCGCATGACGAGGTCGTGCACGGCAAGCGCTCGATCCTCGGCCGCATGCCCGGCGACGAGTGGCAGCGCTTTGCGAATCTGCGCGCCTATTACAGCTTCATGTTCGGTCACCCCGGCAAGAAACTGCTGTTCATGGGCGGAGAAATCGCGCAGAGCCGCGAATGGAATCACGACCAGTCGCTCGACTGGCACCTGCTCGAATACAAGGTCCATTCCGGCGTCCAGTCCCTGATCCGCGACCTCAACCGGCTCTATCGCGCGGTGCCGGCGCTGCACCAGATGGATTGCGACCAGGCCGGTTTCGAGTGGCTGATCACGGACGACGCCAACCGCAACGTGTTCGCCTGGCTGCGCAAGGGATTTGACGAGCGTGCACGCTGCCTGGTGATCGTCAATTTCTCACCCAACGTCTATCGCAACTATCGCGTTCGCGTACCCTTTGCCGGCAAGTGGAAGGAAGTTCTCAATTCGGACTCCGCCCATTACGGCGGCAGCGACGTCGGGAACATCGGTGAGGTTCATGCCGTTGACGGCAAGACGCCCGAGCTACGCCTCACCATTCCGCCGCTCGCCGCGATCTTTCTCGTTCCGGAAAGCTGACCGATGCGCCTGACTGCTGGATCGCCCGCACGCCTCGGCGCAAGCTGGGACGGACGCGGCACCAATTTCGCGCTGTTCTCCGCCAACGCGCATAAGGTCGAGCTCTGCCTGTTCGACATGCAAGGACGCCGCGAACTGGAACGCGTCGAGCTACCTGAAAGAACCGAGGACGTCTGGCACGGCTATCTCAACGACGTCTCGCCCGGCCAGCTCTACGGCTTCCGGGTGCACGGCCCCTACGAGCCCGAGCAAGGCCACCGCTTCAACGCCAACAAGCTGCTGCTCGACCCCTATGCCAAACGGCTCGCCGGGCGGCTGGTCTGGAGCGATGCGCATTTCGCCTATCGCACCGGAAGCCCGCGCGAGGATCTCTCCTTCGACCGGCGCGACAACGCGCGCGGCATGCCCAAGGCCGTCGTGGTCGACGAGACCTTCAACTGGGGGCGTCGCGAGATCCGCCCGAACATCCCCTGGGAAGACACGATCATCTACGAGGCCCACGTCAAGGGCCTGACGCAGAAGCGCGACGACGTGCCGCCCAACCTGCGCGGCACCTACGGTGGCCTGTCCTCGCCGGCGATGATCGAGCATTTGAAGAAGCTCGGCGTCACCACGGTCGAACTGCTGCCGATCCACAGCTTCGTCGATGACCGCATATTGGTGGAGAAGAAGCTCGCCAATTATTGGGGTTACAACTCGCTGTCGTTCTTCGCGCCCGAGCCGCGCTATGCCCAGGACAACGCGCTCGATTCCTTCCGTACCACGGTCGCACGCCTGCACGATGCCGGCATCGAAGTGATGCTCGACGTCGTCTACAACCACACAGCCGAAGGCAATCACCTCGGCCCGACGCTGTGCTACCGCGGCATCGACAACGCCTCCTATTACTGGCTGAACCGCGAGAACCCGCGCTACTACGACGACTTCACCGGCTGCGGCTCGTCGGTGAACCTGACCCATCCGCGCGTGCTGCAGATGGTGATGGATTCCTTGCGCTACTGGGTCGAGGTCTGCCACGTCGACGGCTTCCGCTTCGACCTCGCCACCACGCTGGCGCGCGGCCCGAACGGCTTTGATCGCGGCATCTCGTTCCTGACCGCGATCCGGCAGGATCCGGTACTGGCGAGCGTCAAGCTCGTCGCCGAGCCCTGGGATCTCGGCCTCGGCGGCTACCAGGTCGGCGCATTCCCGTCGCAATGGTCGGAATGGAACGACCGCTATCGCAGCGCCATGCGCCGCTACTGGAGTGGTGAAGGCAGCCTGATCGGCGACATCTCCAGCCGCATGACGGCGTCCTCCGATTTGTTCAACCACGACGGACGGCGACCGCGCGCCAGCATCAACCACATCACCGTCCACGACGGCTTCACGCTCGCCGACCTCTTCAGCTACAACGAGAAGCACAACGAGGCCAACGGCGAAGACAATCGCGACGGCTCCAACGACAACCACAGCAACAATTGCGGTGTCGAGGGGCCGAGCGACGATCCGCAAATCATCAGCCTGCGCCGTCAGCTTCGCAAGAACGTGCTGGCCTGCCTGATGCTGGCGCAGGGCGTTCCGCTGCTTCTCGCCGGCGACGAGGTCGGCAACTCGCAATCCGGCAACAACAACGCCTATTGCCAGGACAACGAGATCGGTTGGATCGGCTGGGACAATCTCGGCAAGGAAGGCGACGACATGGTCGATTTCGTCTCAGGTCTCGCCGACATCCGCCGAAGGTTCTCGCAGCTTCGCAGCCATCGCTGGCTCGACGGAGGGCCTGCGGATGGCCTCTCCTACGGCGCGCTGTGGCTGACGCCTGAAGGCAACGAGATGACGGAGAACGACTGGACATTCCCGGATGGGCGGTTTCTCTCCTATGTGATGGGACCGATGGAACCGGGCGGGGCTGCGATCTTTATCGTACTGAACGCCGCCCCCGAAGAGATCGCATTCAAATTGCCCAAAATGACCGAATACAACAGCTGGCAGCAGATCCTGAACACGACCGATGCCAAGCTGAACACGGTCGACTTCCCGCCCGGAAGCGACAGCAAGGCACCGCCGCGCTCCGTGCTCGCCTTCGCGGGGGCGCTATGAGGCCATCCTTCGGGGCGAAGCCGACGAAGGATGGGGTGTCGTTCCGCCTGTGGGCGCCCGCCGCGCGCCGTGTCGACCTCCTGCTCGACCGAAGACATGCGATGCAACGCCGGCAGGACGGCTGGTACGTCGCGGAAATTTTCGGCCTGCCCGCCGGCAGTCCCTACAAGTTCAGGATCGACGACGAGATCGACGTGCCCGATCCGGCCTCGGCCTTCCAGCCCGATGACGTGTTCGGCCCGAGCGAGGTGATCGATCACGACGCCTTCGCCTGGCGCGCGCGCAATTGGCGCGGCCGTCCCTGGGAAGAGACCGTGCTGATCGAAACCCATGTCGGCACCTTCACTGCCGAGGGCACCTATCGCGCCATGATCGACAAGCTCGATCATCTCGCAGCGACCGGAATCACCGCGCTGGAATTGATGCCGCTGGCCGATTTCGCGGGGCGCCGCGGCTGGGGCTATGACGGCGTGCTGTGGTACGCGCCCGACAGCGCCTATGGCCGGCCCGAAGACCTGAAGACGCTGATCGACGAGGCCCATCTGCGCGGGCTGATGGTGTTTCTCGACGTCGTCTACAATCATTTCGGCCCCGAAGGGAATTACCTCGGCCGTTATGCGCCAGCCTTCTTCACCGACGCGCACACGCCCTGGGGCAGCGCGATCGATTATCGCGTGCCGCAGGTGCGCGCGTTCGCGGTCGAGAACGCGCTGTCCTGGCTCGGCGACTACCGCTTCGACGGCCTGAGGCTCGACGCCGCCAACCACATCATGGCGATTCCCGGCGAGCAATCGATGCTGCAGGACCTCAGCGTCGCCGCGGGCGAGCTCGCCAAGGCAACGGGACGCCACATCCATCTCGTGCTGGAGAACGGCGACAATCGCGCCAGCCTGCTCGATGCCGCGCAGGAGCCGCCGAACGGCAGATATCGCGCGCAGTGGAACGACGACTATCACCACGTCTGGCACGTGATGCTGACCGGTGAGCTCGCGGGCTACTATGGCGACTACCAGACGCCGCGCATGGACCTGGCACGCGCGCTCGCCTCCGGCTTCGTCTATCAGGGCGAGATTTCGGAGTTCTGGGGCAAGAAGCCGCGCGGCGAGCCGAGCGGCGAGCTGCCGCCCGCGACCTTCGTCAATTTTCTCCAGAACCACGATCAGATCGGCAACCGTCCGCTGGGCGACCGGCTCGAAAGCCTGGCATCGCCGCAGCAGATCGAGGCCGCACTCGCCGTAACGCTGCTCGCCCCGATGGTGCCGATGCTGTTTCAGGGCGAGGAATGGGGCTCGACCGTGCCTTTCCCCTTCTTCTGCGATTTCCAGGGCCGGCTTGCCGATGCCGTGCGCAAGGGGCGCAAGCAGGAATATGCCTGGGCTTACGAGAAATACGGCGACGAGGTGCCCGACCCGCTCGATCCCGGAACGCTGCAATCGGCCGTACTCGACTGGTCCGGCCGCACGCCCGCGCAGGATACCAGACTCGCGCTGGTGCGCGACCTGCTCACGCGTCGCCGCAAGGACATCATGCCCCGCCTGAAAGGCGCGACCTTCGGCAAGGCCGAGGCGGCTGACAGCGGCCTGCTCACCGCGCTATGGCGGATGGGAGACGGCATGATTCTGCGCCTGACCGCCAATCTCTCGGACAATGACGTCGCGCATTCCAGCGACGCTGCGGGCACGCTGATCTGGGGCCGCGAGACCGGCGGCCGGCTTTCGCCCTGGTCGGTGGTCTGGCGCCTCGGAGGTTAGCATGCCTCCCGCCATTCCCGTTGCGACTTACCGGCTTCAGCTCACCGCGGATTTCGACTTCGACAAGGCCGCGGCGGTCGTGCCTTATCTCAAGTCGCTCGGGATCACGCATCTCTATGCCTCGCCGGTGATGAAGGCGCGCAAGGGCTCGACGCATGGCTACGACACCGTCGATCACAGCCAGTTCAATCCCGAGCTTGGCGGCGAGGCCGGCTTTGCCCGGCTGAATGAGGCGCTGACCGAGCACGATATCGGTCTCATCATCGATTTCGTGCCGAACCATGTCGGCGTGCATTTTGCCGACAATCCCTGGTGGCTCGACGTGCTGGAGTGGGGCCAGGCCTCACCGCATGCGGTTTCCTTCGACATCGACTGGGATCAACTGGCCTACCGCGCCCGCGGCGGCGTGCTGCTTCCGATCCTCGGCGCGCCCTATGGCGAGGCGCTGGAGCGCGGCGAGATCGAGCTGCGCTACGATCCCGACGAAGGCAGCTTTTCCGCCTGGTACTTCGAGCATCGCCTGCCCGTCGCGCCCGAGCGCTACGGCGAAATGCTGCGCATGGCCGTGAAGGAGGCGGACGCCGCCGAGACCGAGGCCGGCAAGCACCTGCTGTCGCTCGCGGCACGCTACACGGGATTGCGTCGCCCCAACCGCAAGGAAGCCCCCGCCTTCAAGGCCGAGCTCAAGGAGATCGCCGGCAGCGCCGGCATCATCGAGCGCGGCCTCGCTGCCTATCGTGCGGCAAAAGATCGTCCCGCACAGACGCTGGCGCTGCATCATCTGCTGGAGCGCCAGCACTACAAGCTCGGGCACTGGCGACTCGCTTCCAGCGACATCAATTATCGCCGCTTCTTCGACGTCAACGGGCTCGCAGGCCTGCGCGTCGAGGATCCCGGCACATTTGCGGCGACGCACCGGCTGGTGAAGCAGCTCGTCGCCGACGGCAGGCTGCACGGCATCCGCCTCGATCACATCGACGGCCTGCGTGATCCCGCACAATATTGCCAGCGGCTGCGCCGGCTGGTGCGCGACGCGCAAGGCAACACAAAACCGTTCTATACGGTGATCGAGAAGATCCTGTGCGAGCACGAACGCCTGCCGCACTTCGCCGGCGTTCAGGGCACCACCGGCTATGAGTGGATGAACGTCATCACCCAGGTTCTGGGCGATGCCAGGGGACTGGAGGCGCTGGACGAGACCTGGCGGCAGATCAGCAACCGGCCGCCGCGGCTCGCACCGTATGTCAAGGACGCCAAGCGGCGCGTGCTGGAGACGCTGCTCACAAGCGAATTCACGGTGCTGACGCGCCTGCTCGCGCGCATCGCCAACGGTCACTATTCGACGCGCGATTTCTCCGCCGACAGCCTGCGGCAGGCGCTCGAGCTCTATGTGCTGCATTTTCCGGTGTACCGCACCTACCTGACGACGAGCGCGCCGACGGCACACGACCGCAAGCTGATCGACGACACCATCGCGCGCGCCCGCGCGGAATGGTTCGCCGCGGACGAAGGCATTTTCGACTTCCTGCGCGACGCGCTCACCATGGACCTGCTCAAGCCCGGACGTCCTCCGCACAGCGTCCCGCGCGTGCGCCGCTTCGCGCTGAAAGTGCAGCAGTTCACCGGACCGGTGATGGCGAAGTCGCTGGAGGACACCGCGTTCTATCAATTCCACCGGCTGCTCGCGCTGAACGAGGTCGGCGGCGACCCCGCAAGCCGCGGCCTCACCATTCCCGCCTTCCACGAGGCCATGCAGGCCCGGGCCAAGGAGTGGCCGCAAGGGATGACGGCGACGGCGACCCACGACACCAAGCGCGGCGAGGACGCCCGCACGCGCATCGCAGCGCTCAGCGAGATCACCGGCGAATGGACCAGTGCGGTGGCGCGCTGGAAGGTGCTGAACGCGCCGCACCTCGCACTCAGCGGCAATCTGCGCGCGCCCTCGGCCACGTTCGAATACATGCTCTACCAGACCTTGCTCGGGGTTTGGCCGCTCCAGGGGCCGCTCGATGCCGGCTTCGTCGAGCGCATCCAGGCCTATGCGCTGAAGGCCGCGCGCGAGGGCAAGGAAGAGACGAGCTGGCTCAATCCGCACGAAGCGTATGAGAACGGCGTCCAGAGCTTCATCGCAAAGATCCTCGATCCCGCGCTGTCCGGCGAATTTTTGGACGCGCTGCAAACCCTGGCACGCCGCGTCGCGCTGCTCGGCGCGCTGAACGCGCTGAGTCAACTCACGCTCAAGGCAACGTTGCCGGGCGTTCCCGACTTCTACCAGGGCACCGAATTCTGGGACCTCTCGCTGGTCGATCCCGACAATCGCCGCCCCGTCGATTTTACCACGCGGCAAGCGGCGCTGGACGCGCTCGACAGTCCGGATTGGAACGGCCTGACGACGTCCTGGCCGGATGGCCAGCTCAAGCTGGCGTGGACGCGACACCTTCTCAAGCTCCGCAATGAGCTTGCCGACGTCTTCGCGCTGGGCGACTACCGGCCGCTGGACGTGCGGGGCGCGCATTCCGACCATGTCGTTGCCTTTGCCCGCCGCCATGGCCGGACCGCAGCAATCGTCGTGGTCGGACGCCAATTTGCACCGTTCACCCAGGCGGGCCGGGAATGGCCGGCGCTGGAGAGCTTCGACGCAACCGTCGATATCACCGGCTACACCGCGCCCGGCCTTGCGGGCAACGAATGGCCGCTGGCACAGGCTTTCCGTGATTTTCCTGCTGCGGTCATCGAGGCAAGCATAGCAGGCGCCGTCAGGCCGGCGCGTCAGCGCGTGCGCGCCTGAGAGCTATTTCCCGTCCTTGGTCAGCAGCAATTGCCCGCGCTTGCGGATGGTGGCCTGCGCCATCTCGGCAAAGCGCTGCAACAGCCAGGGCAGCACCACCTCCACCTTGACATGATCGTCGGCAACGTCGACCTGCCCCGTCGCGATCTGCCCGAGCGCGCGGATCCGGAAATTCATGCTGTCGCCGCTCCAGCGCTCCTCCTCGACCTGCATCACGGGAATGCTGGCCGCGGCACGTCCGAGTCCGGTCTTCAGCCGGCGCACCGCCTCCTCGCGGCCGAGACGATGCGGAATGGAAACGACAAGCGGTGCTGACATGGTCCTGCCCCGTGTTGGTTGGTCCTCACATAATCATGCCGGTCGGACGGGCAAAGGTTCCATGCAACTGGGACTTGTCGCCCCGTTTCAAAACCGGAACTTTAAAACCTGCGGCAAGTTGCCCTCGCACAACGGGACAGGTGCAACGACCCTTTCAACAAAGGGCTGAGGAGATTCGCATGTCAATCGGTACGATCATTTTGATCATTCTGGTCATCGCCCTGCTCGGCGGCTTCAGCGGCATCGGCGGCGGTCCGTTCTACGGCACCGGCTATTACGGCGGCGGCGGCCTCGGGCTCGTCATCGTCATCCTGCTGATCTTGTTGCTACTGGGACGGATCTAGCAAGCACAACTGCGTAGGGTGGGTTAGCGCGCGGTCGCGCGACGCGCGCTCCGCGAGCGTAACCCACCACTTCTGTGTTTGCGGAAACCAAAGAGGTGGGTTACGCCTTCGGCTAACCCACCCTACTTCATTTTCCCCGCAAGTTTCTTCATCGCAGCCTTGATCGACGCCGCCGCATCGTCATAGTCCTCCCACGCCTTCGATCGCGGCAAAAGGCCCGGCACCGTCCGCACGGTGTACCGCTTCGGATCGAGATCACTCTTCACCTGCGCCCAGGTCAACGGCATCGACACGGTGGCGCCATCCCGCGCACGCGGCGACAGCGGAGCGACCGCCGTCGACATGCGATCGTTGCGCAGATAGTCGAGAAAGATCTTCCCGTTGCGCAGCTTCTTGGACATGTTGAGCAGGTAACGCTCGGGATCGTCGTCGGCCATCCACTGGCAGATGCCTTGCGCGAACGCCTTGGCTTCCTTCCAGCTCACCTTGTCGCGTGCACCGCAGAGCAGCGGCACCACCACGTGCAGGCCCTTGCCGCCGGTGGTCTTGCAAAAGCTCTCCATGCCGACGTCAGTGAGGCGTTGCCGCATCTCCTTGGCCGCCTCGACGACATCGGCGAAATCGACATCCGGTGCCGGGTCGAGATCGAACACCAGCCGGCCCGGCGTGTCATAGGCATCAGGCGCGCAATTCCAGGGATGCAGCTCGACGCCGCCGATCTGCGCGACCGCGGCAAGCCCCTCGACGCGGTCGATCTGCAAGTAAGGCTTGCGATCGCCGGAGACCTTGGCGAGTTCGAGCAGGTTCGACGTGCCCTGCATGGCATGACGCTGGAAGAACTTCTCGCCGCCGATGCCGTCAGGCGCGCGCAGGATCGAGCAGGGACGGCCCTTGATATGCCCGATCATCCAGGCACCGATCGCCTCGAAATAGCGGGCGAGATCGAGTTTCGTCACGCCGTCACCGCCATCCGGCCACAGCGCCTTGTCCGGCTTCGAGATGACGACGCCCATCACTTCGGCCGTGCCTGCGTCCTTCCGCTTGGCGGCCTTCGGCTTGGCGCGCGTCCTAGGCGACGGCTCGGCCAGCCTGGTAGCCGCCGGCGTCTCCGCCTCGACCTCCTCGGCCGGCTTGTCCTGTCGCAGGCCCTTGAAGGCGGCCTGGCGGATATTGCCGTCGGCGGTGAAGCCTGCGAACTCGATCTCGGCGACGAGCTCCGGCTTCAGCCAGTGCACGTCGCGGGTCTTCTTCGGAGCGTTCTTGCCGCCGAAGGGGCTTTCCTTGGCCTCCATGGCCTTCAGGGACGGCATGATGCGCTTGACCTTGTCGGCGCCAAATCCGGTGCCGACCATGCCGACGAAGGCGAGATGATCGCCGCGATGCACGCCGGCCATCAGCGAGCGGAATTTGCCGTTGGTGGTCTTCCAGCCGCCGATCACGACCTCATGGCCCGCGCGGCACTTTGCCTTGGTCCAACTCTCGGTGCGCCCCGACCGGTACGGCGCATCGAGCTTCTTCGAGACCACGCCTTCGAGCTCGAGCTTGCAGGCCGATTGCAGCACCGCATCGCCGCCGCTCTCGAAATGCTCGACATAGCGGACTTGGCTCGTCTTCTTGCGCGCCTTCAGCAACGCATTCAGCCGTTCCTTGCGCTCGCGGAGCGGCAGGCGGCGATAGTCGAGGCCCTCGGCGAACAGCAAGTCGAAGGCGAAGAAGATCAAATCTTCGGTCTTGCCGTCCGACAGCGCTGCCTGGAGCGAGGAGAAATTCGGCGCCCCGTTGTGGTCGAGCGCGACGATCTCTCCGTCGATCATCACGTCCGGCAGCGACACTGCCTCCTTCGCGATACTCGCGAACTTCTCAGTCCAGTCGAGACCCTTGCGCGTTTTCAGCGTCGCCTCGCCGTTCTCGACGCGCAGCTGCACACGATAGCCGTCGAACTTGATCTCATGGCACCAACCGTCCCCGCCCGGCGGGCGCTCGACCGGCGTGCAGAGCTGCGGCGCCACGAAGTCCGGCATTTCAGAAACCTTGCTGGCCTTCGTCGCCGTCGTTGCCTTCTTCTTCGTGACCCTGCTCTTTGCAGTCGCGCTGCCTTTCAACGCTGCGCGCGGCGCCGGCTTGACGGTGCGCCCTTTCGTCTCCTCCGCGCGGTTGGACTGCCAGACCGCATCGGCCTTGGTCTTGGCGCCCTTCGCCAACATGAAGGGTTTTGGTGCGCGGCCCTTGCCTTCGGCGATCTGATCCATCGCGCGGCCGGAGGCGACCGATTTGTCCTCGCTGAGAACGTCCTCCCTCTCGCTGGCATAGTCGTCGCGATGCTTGATCAGCAGCCAGTTGGTGCGCTTGCCGCCGGTGCGGTCGTTGCGCATTCGCACCAGCACCCAGCTTCCATGTAGCTTGTCACCATGCAGGGTGAACTTCAGATCGCCTCTCTTGAAGCCGGCTTCCGGATCTTCCGATTCCCAGGTACCGCGATCCCACAGCATCACCGTGCCGCCGCCATATTGCCCTTCCGGAATCGTGCCTTCGAAATCGCCGTAGTCGAGCGGGTGGTCCTCGACCTCGACCGCCAAGCGCTTGTCGTGCGGATCGAGCGAAGGACCCTTCGTTACCGCCCAGGACTTGAAGACGCCGTCGAATTCGAGGCGGAAGTCGTAGTGTAGCCGGGTGGCATCATGCTTCTGGATCACGAAACGCCGCTGCTTCGACGGCGCCACTTCCGTCTTTCCCGACGGCTCCGGCGTGATTTCGAAATCCCGCTTCTGTCGATAGGTCAAGAGTTTTCGCAGCACGACCGGTCCCGCATTCTCTAATCGCGTTGGAAGCCTAACACGGCCAAAGTCCCATCCGGAACCAAAACCCGATCGCGAGGTTGGGGTTCCAAAACGTCTTGAAAACGCTGGAGAATGGAATGGCCCCGCGTGCCTATTGGAAAGGAACGTTGAAACTGTCGCTGGTCAGCTGCCCGGTCGTGCTCTATCCCGCGACCACAGCGGCCGAGAAGACGCGGTTTCATCTGATCAACCGCGAGACCGGGAACCGGCTCAAGCAACAGATGATCGATTCCGAGACCGGCGACGTGGTCGAGAGCGACCAGAAGGGGCGCGGCTACGAGTTGCGCAAGGGCAAATATGTCGAGATCGAACCGGAAGAGCTCGATGCGGTCCAGATCGAGAGCAACCACACCATCGACATAGAAAGCTTCGTGCCGAGCGAGGAAATCGACCAGCGCTATCTCAACCACCCCTATTACATCGCGCCCGACGGCAAGGCCGCGATCGACGCCTTCGCGGTGATCCGTGACGCCATGAAGGACCAGGAGCGCGTGGCGCTCGCCAGGATCGTGCTCACCAACCGCGAGCACATCATGGCGATCGAGCCGCTCGGCAAGGGCCTGCTCGGTACGACGCTGCGCTACCCTTACGAGCTGCGCGACGAAGACCAGTTCTTCGACGACATCAAGAGCCCGAAGATCACCAGGGACATGGTCGAGCTTGCCGGCCACATCCTGCATACCAAGGCGGCGCATTTCGATCCCGGCAAGTTCAAGGACGAGTACGAGACCGCGCTGAAGGCATTGGTGAAGCGCAAGGCGAGCGGCAAGAAGATCGAGCTGCCGGAGCCGGAGGAACGGCCGAGCAACGTCGTCAGCCTGATGGATGCGCTGAAGCAGAGCCTGAAGGGACGCGGCGGCGGGAAGAAGACGGCGGCGAAGTCCCATGCGCGGCGGGCGACCGGACGGCAGCGGGCGGCGAAGAAGACGCACCGATCGACGGCGCGACACCGGAAGGCGAGCTGAAGAGGCTGCCTGCCTAGTATTCGATATCGTAGGGTGGGCAAAGCGGAGCGTGCCCACCACCGTGCGCACCGCGACCGAAATGGTGGGCATGGCGCTTTGCGCCTTTGCCCACCCTATAGGTCTGTAGAAGTCAATCCCCCGCCTTCAGCCTGTAGCCGATCCCCGTCTCGGTCAGCACATATTGCGGCCGCTCGGGATCGGATTCGATCTTCTGGCGGAGCTGACGGACATAGACGCGCAAGTATTGCGCATCGGTCAATTCGTCCCAGAGCTCCTTGAGCAGGAATCTGTGGGTCAGCACCTTGCCGGCGTGCTGCACCAGCACGCGCAGCAGATCATATTCCTTCGGCGACAGCTTCACGTCACGCTCGCCGAGCTTGACGATGCGGCGCACGAGATCGACGGAGAGATCGCCGGTGCGGAATATCGGGCGCTCGCCCTGCACCTGAAGCTGGTGCCGCAGCGCCGCGCGCAAGCGGGCCAAAAGCTCGTCCATGCCGAACGGCTTGGTCAGGTAGTCGTCTGCGCCGAGATCGAGCGCCTGCACCTTGCCGGCCTCGTCGCCCCGGCTCGACAGCACCACGATCGGCACGCTCTCGTTGCGCGCACGGATGGTGCGCAGCAGCTCATGGCCCTGGATGTCGGGCAGGCCGAGATCGAGGATGATCAGCGCGGGCTCTTCGACGAGCTTCTCCAGAGCGGTCTTGCCGTTCGACGCCTCCAGGATCTCATAGCCCTGCGTCGTCAATCCCATCCGCAACAATTTGCGGATCGGCGGCTCGTCGTCGATGACCAGGACCTTGATCGCGGCAGCGCTCATGCGGCGGTATCCAATGCGTGGGTCTGGGCCGGAACGGGCAGACGGACGGTGAGGATCGCCCCGCTCCGGTCGCTGCGGTTGGCGGCGGAGATCGACCCGCGCATGGCCTCGACAAAACCGCGGGAGATGGCGAGCCCGAGCCCGGTGCCGGGACGGACGTGATCGCCTTTCTGCGCGCGGTAAAACTTGTCGAACACGCTCTCGAGCTCGTCGGGCGGGATGCCGTCACCCTCGTCCGCGACCTGAAGCACCACATGATCGCTCTCGCGCCGGCTGCGGATCGAGACCGTGGTGACGGGCGGCGAGTATTTGGCGGCATTGTCGAGCAGGTTGAACAGCACCTGCTCGAACAGCACGGCGTCCAGCTGGAGCATCGGCAGATCGGCTGCCAGCACCAGCTCGACCTTGTGGGCCGTGAGGATCTTGCTCGCGCGGCGGAGCGCGCTGCCGACGATCTCGCCGAGATCGTGCAGCGCCGTGTTGGGTACGATCGCGCCGGATTCGAGCTTGGTCATGTCGAGCAGATTGGCGATGAAGCGGTTGAGCCGCTCGGACTCGTCGATCACGGTAGCGAGCAGGTCGCGCTTCTCGGTGTCGGAGAGCGCGCCGGCGAGATCGCGCATGGTCGAGGCCGCGCCCAGCACGGAGGCGAGCGGCGTCTTCAAATCATGCGAGATCGAGGTCAGGAGCGCCGAGCGGAGCCGCTCGGATTCGACGGTGCGCTTGACGCGGTCCATGTCCTCGACCAGCAGCACGCGCTCGATCGCGAGCGCGCCCTGGTCGACCAGCGCGTCCAGCAGCCGGCGCTGGTCCGGCGTCAGCAGCGGGCCGGTGCGGTCGTTGTCGATGCCGATGACCCCGATCGGACCCCGACCGGTGCGCATCGGCAGGAACAGGCGCTTCGCCCCCGGCAGCGTGTCCGAACCGCGGCCCGCGGGGCGATCGTTGCTCCAGGCCCAGTTGGCCGCGGCAAGATCAGCCTGGTCGAGGTCATCTTCGGGCGGATAGCCCGATTTGACCGTGAGCAGGCCTTCTTCCGGCAGCAGCAGCACCACCCGGACTTTCAGCATCAACGCGATCTGGTACGCCGTCGCCCACAGCACGTCGTCCAGCGTAGCGGTGCCGGCGAGCTTGCGGCTGAAGGCGTAGAGCTGCTCGGTCATCCTGATCCGGCCGATGGCGGCATCCGCCTGCGTGCGCACGCGCGCCGCAACGTTGGAGACCAGTATAGCGATCAGCATGAAGAAGAAGAACGCCGCAACGTTGGTCGGATCGGTGATTGTGAAAGTATAGACCGGCGGAAGGAAGAAGAAGTTGTAGGCCAGCGAGGCTGCGATGCTCGCAAGCAATGACGGCCACAATCCATACCGCACGGCGACCGCGACCACCGCCGTCAACAGCACGAGATCGACATTCTCGATTCCAAACCGCGGCTGGAGCAATACGGCGGCACCCAGACCGATCAAGACGATCCCGAGCGCCTTCAGGTAGGGCAGCGGATTGAACGGCTCCGACCGCGCGGCGGTCTGCACCGCCGTCTTCGGCGCCGCTTCTCCGGGCAAGTCGTCGCCGGCGATGACATGAACCGTGATGTTGCCGGCACGGCGCACCAGGTCGTGCACGACCGAGCCGCGCGTCATCTCGAACCAGCGCGAGCGTGTCGACTTGCCGATCACGATCTGGGTGACGTTGTTGCCTTGCGCGAAATTGACGACGTCGTCGGCGATGCGGCGGCCGACGGCGGGAATCGTCAGCGCCTCGCCGCCCAGCGATTCGGCGAGCCGCAGCGTATCGGCCAGCCGGTCGCGCTCCTCGTCGGACAATTGCAGGGATCGCCGCGTCTCGATCGACATCGCGGTGAACGGCGCATGCAGCCGGTCGGCCAGCCGCTTGGTGTAGCGCACGAGGCCGGCCGCGCGCGGCTCCTCGCTGACGCAGACGAGGATGCGCTCGCCCGCGGCCCAGGGCCCCGCGATGGCGTTCGCCTGCATGTGATGGAGGAGCTGCTCGTCGACCCGTTCGGCCGTACGTCGCAGCGCAAGCTCGCGCAGCGCAGTCAGATTGCCCGGGGAGAAATAATGCTCCAGCGCCCGCTCGGCCTGCTTGGGGACGTAGACCTTGCCCTCCCTCAGCCGCTGGATCAGGTCGTCGGGCGTGAGGTCGATCAGCTCGATGGCGTCGGCGCGGTCGAACACCGAATCCGGCACGGTCTCGCGCACCCGCACATGGGTGATCTGGGCGACGACGTCGTTCAGGCTCTCGATGTGCTGGATGTTGACGGCGGTGTAGACGTCGATGCCGTGGGACAGCAGCTCCTCGACGTCGAGATAGCGTTTCGGATGGCGGCTGCCTGCGGCGTTGGTGTGGGCGAGCTCGTCGACCAGCGCGATCTGCGGCCGCCGCGCGATCACGGCATCAAGGTCCATCTCCTCGACGGTCTGGCCGCGGTAATCCAGCCGCTTGCGCGGGATCACTTCGAGGTCGCGCACCAGCGCCTCGGTCTCGGCGCGGCCATGGGTCTCGACGAAGCCGACCACGACATCGATGCCGGCCTTGCGCCTGGCATGGGCGCTCTGGAGCATCTCGTAGGTCTTGCCGACGCCGGGAGCGGCGCCGACGAAGATCTTCAGCTTGCCGCTCGCACTCTCCTCCCGGCGCGCAGCTTCCAGCAGCGCCTCGGGAGACGGACGTTGTTCGGAATCGCGGCGCTCTCGGACCATGTTGCCAATATAATCGTCTGCGCGCCGGGAGCCTAGACCACTACTTCGCGGCGGCGCGATCCAGCGCGAGATTCAGCGTCAATACGTTGACCCTGGGTTCGCCGAGCAGGCCGAGCCAACGGCCTTCGACGCTGGACGCCACGATCTGCCTCACGGCGTCCTCCGGCATATTCCGGGCCTTGGCCACGCGCGGCACCTGGAATTGTGCCGCTTCAGGCGAGATGTCGGGATCGAGGCCGCTGGCCGACGTCGTCACCAGATCGACCGGCACGGCCGCGTTCGGATTTTCACCCTTGAGCTTGTCCACATCTTCCTTCAGCCGGTCGGCCAGCGCCTTGCTGGTCGGGCCGAGATTGGAGCCGCCCGAATTGGCGGCGTTGTAGGGCGCCGAAACCGTCTTGGTCGAGTCATTGGGGTCGGGTGCGAGCGTCGCCGAGGGGCGGCCGTGGAAATATTTGTCGTCCTTGAACTCCTGGCCGATCAGGGCGGAGCCGATCACCTTGCCGTCCTTCTCGATCAGGCTGCCCTGCGCCTTCGCGGGGAACAGCGTGCCGGCGATGGCCGTCATCGCCAGCGGATAGGCGAGGCCCGTGATGGCGGTGAGCACCAGAAGGAGAACGATGGCGGGGCGGATTTCTCTGAGCATGTTAGGTCTCCTAAGTCTTCGTCGTTGCGCCCGGCGTGTTGCGCCGCGCGCCGACGGTTCAAGCCAGGTGCAAGGCGGTGACGACGAGGTCGATCGCCTTGATGCCGATGAAGGGAATGACGATGCCGCCGAGACCGTAGATCAGGAGGTTACGGCGGAGCAGCGCGCCGGCACCCACCGCGCGGTAGGCAACGCCCTTCAGCGCCAGCGGAATCAACGCGATGATAACAAGCGCGTTGAAGATGATCGCCGACAGGATGGCGCTCTGCGGGCTCGACAGGTTCATGACGTTGAGCACGTTGAGCTGGGGGTAGAACGCCAGGAACATCGCCGGGATGATCGCGAAATACTTGGCGACGTCGTTGGCGATCGAGAACGTCGTCAGCGCGCCGCGCGTCATCAGGAGCTGCTTGCCGATCTCGACCACCTCGATCAGCTTGGTCGGGTTGGAATCGAGGTCGACCATGTTGCCGGCCTCGCGGGCCGCCTGCGTGCCGGTGTTCATGGCGACGCCGACGTCGGCCTGCGCCAGCGCCGGCGCGTCGTTGGTGCCGTCGCCGCACATGGCGACCAGCTTGCCCTTGGCCTGCTCGTCGCGGATCAGCTTGAGTTTGTCCTCGGGGGTTGCCTGCGCCAGAAAGTCGTCGACGCCGGCTTCCGCGGCGATCGCGGCGGCCGTCATCGGGTTGTCGCCGGTGATCATGATGGTGCGGATGCCCATGCGGCGCAGCTCGGCAAAACGCTCGCGGATGCCGCCCTTGACGATGTCCTTGAGCTGGATGACGCCGAGCAGCTTGCCGTCCCTGGCAACGGCCAGCGGCGTGCCGCCGGCCTTCGAAATCTCATCGGCAATGGTCTGGATCTCACGGCCGATGTCCGAGAGCCCGGCGGGCTGGATGGCACGCGCGGTGTTGCCTGAGGCAACGGCCAACAGCGCACCGCCCCCGACATAATTCAGCATGGCGTCGACCGCGCCCTTGCGCACCGAGGAGCCGCCGGCATCGACACCGCTCATGCGGGTCTGCGCCGTGAACGGAATGAAGGTCGCACCGAGCTCGGCCATGTCGCGGCCGCGAATGCCGTATTTCTCCTTCGCCAGCACGACGATGGAGCGGCCTTCCGGAGTTTCGTCCGCGAGCGAGGCGAGCTGGGCCGCGTCGGCCAGTTCCTGCTCGGTCACGCCGCGCACGGGGCGGAAGGCGGTCGCCTGCCGGTTGCCGAGCGTGATCGTGCCGGTCTTGTCCAGCAGCAGCGTGTCGACGTCGCCGGCGGCCTCGACGGCGCGACCGGACATCGCCAGCACGTTGAAGCGCACCAGGCGGTCCATGCCGGCAATGCCGATCGCCGACAACAGTGCGCCGATCGTGGTCGGGATCAGCGTCACGAACAGCGCAACCAGCACGACCACCGAGATCGAGCCGCCGGCATAGGCCGCATAGCTCGGGATGGTGACGGTGGCGAACACGAAGATGATGGTGAGGCCGGCGAGCAGGATGTTGAGTGCGATCTCGTTCGGCGTCTTCTGCCGCTCGGCGCCCTCGACCAGCTTGATCATGCGATCGATGAAGGTCGAGCCTTGCGCTGCCGTGATGCGGACGCGGATCCAGTCGGACAACACCTGCGTGCCGCCGGTCACGGCGGAACGGTCGCCGCCGGATTCACGGATCACAGGCGCGGATTCACCGGTGATGGCCGCCTCGTTGACCGAAGCCACGCCCTCGATCACCTCGCCGTCGGAGGGAATGGTGTCACCGGCCTCGACCAGCACGATGTCGCCGACCTTGAGGCTCGTGCCCGGGACCAGCTTGAAGGCCTGACCGGCGCCGGTCAGAAGCTTGGCCTGGCTTTCGGTACGGGTCTTACGCAGTGATTCAGCCTGCGCCTTGCCGCGGCCTTCGGCGACCGCTTCGGCGAAATTGGCGAACAGCACCGTGAACCAGAGCCAGAGGATGATCTGGAAGGTGAAGCCGAGGCCAGAACCTCCCGTAAGGACATCACGCAGGAAGATCACGGTGGTCAGCGCGGCCACGACCTCGACCACGAACATCACGGGGTTCTTCACCATCAGCCGCGGGTCGAGCTTGGCGAAGGAGGCGCGGATCGCGGGCACCACGATCTTGGGATCGAGCATCGCCGACATCGGGGCACGTTTTTGCAGTTTCATCGTATCCATGGAGGTCACTCCAGACAATCAGAAGAGGTTTCCGGCGTTCATCGCCAGATGTTCGACGATCGGGCCGAGTGCGAGCGCCGGGAAGAAGGTCAGGCCGCCCATGATCAGGATCACACCGACGACGAGGCCGACGAACAGCCCGCCCGTGGTCGGGAAAGTGCCTGCCGACGGCGGGATCGATTTCTTGGCGGCGAGCGAGCCCGCGATCGCCATCGCCGGAACGATCATGAAGAAGCGGCCGACGAACATCGCCGATGCGAGCGTGAGATTGTAGAAGAAGGTATTGCCGGTGAGCCCTGCGAAGGCTGAGCCGTTGTTGCCGGTCGCCGAGGTGAAGGCGTAGAGCACCTCGGTGAAGCCGTGCGGTCCGGCATTCGCCATCGAGGCGACCGCCGCCGGATAGACCACGCCGACGGCGGTCCAGCCGAGGATCATCAGCGGCAGCACCAGGATGGCCAGCATCGCCATCTTGACCTCGCGCGCCTCGATCTTCTTGCCGACATATTCCGGGGTGCGGCCGACCATCAGCCCCGCGACGAAGATGGCGAGGATGACGAACAGCAGCATGCCGTACATGCCGGCGCCGACGCCGCCGACGATGATCTCGCCGAGCTCGATGTTGATCAGCGGGATCATGCCGCCGAGCGCGGTGAAGCTGTCATGCATGGCGTTGACCGCGCCGCAGGAAGCGGCAGTGGTAATGACCGCGAACAGCGAGGACGCGACGATGCCGAAGCGGACCTCCTTGCCTTCCATGTTGCCGCCGGTCAGGCCCAGAGCGTGGAGCGTCGAGGTGCCGTTCGCTTCCGCCCAGTAGGTGACGGCGACACCGGCGACGAACAGGACGCCCATCACCGCCAGGATCGCCCAGCCCTGGCGCTGGTTGCCGACCATGCGGCCGAACACGTTGGTCAGCGCTGCGCCGAGCGCGAAGATCGAGAGCATCTGCACGAAATTGGACAGTGCGGTCGGGTTCTCGAAGGGATGCGCCGCATTGGCGTTGAAGAAGCCGCCGCCATTGGTGCCGAGCATCTTGATCGCCACTTGCGAGGCCACCGGGCCGACCGCGATGGTCTGCTTGGCGCCTTCGAGCGTGGTCGCCTCGACGTAGTCGCCCAACGTCTGCGGCATGCCCTGGGAGACCAGGAACAGCGTGTAGACGACGCAGATCGGCAGCAGAACGTAGAGCGTGGTGCGGGTGACATCGACCCAGAAATTGCCGACGGTTCGCACCGAAGCGCGCGAGAAGCCGCGGATCAGCGCGACCGCCAGCGCGATGCCGGTGGCGGCCGACAGGAAGTTCTGGTGCGTCAGGCCGAGCATCTGGACGAGATATGACAGCGTGCTCTCGCCGCCGTAATTCTGCCAGTTGGTGTTGGTGATGAAGGAGATCGCGGTGTTGAAGGAGAGATCTTCCGCGACCGCGCCCTGCCCGGCCGGATTGAACGGCAGCACGGCCTGGAGCCGCATTACGCCGTAGATGATCAGGAAGCCGCCGACATGGAACAGCAGCATCGCGACCGTATAGGTCAGCCAATGCTGCTCGCGCTTCTCGTCGACGCCGGAGAACCAGTAGATGCCGGCCTCGATGGGGCGCAGCACCGGCGACAGGAAGGTCCGCTCGCCGTTGAACACGCGCGTCATGTACCAGCCGAGCGGCTTGGTCAGCGCGACGATGATGACACAGAAAAGAATGATCTGGAGCCAACCGATCATAGTCATGGCATTAACCCTTCAGGCTTTGGGTCCGGCGCAAAAGCGGCAGGAGCAGCGCAAGCAGGCCCGCGACGAGCACGGCGTCGGCGAACAGCAATTCAAGGAGCAGCAGCACGGGTCAGAACCGCTCGGGCCGCAGCAGCGCGTAGGTGAGATAGGCCAGCAGGCCGAACGAGACGGCACCGGCGAGTGCGTAATCGAAGATCATGATCCGCTCCGTCACAGCCGTTCGCAGGCGTAGGTGTAGCCGATCGCGAGGGCGAAGAAGCCGATGCCCAGCGCCAGCATCAGAATGTCCATCATGGCGATGCTCCTCGTTGCGCCCTCATGTCCGGCGCAACCGTTTCTCAGGAACCCGGCGAGGGCTCGTGAAGGAAACGCAACGGCATTTCCACGGGCGCCAGCCGGGACTTTTGACCGTGCTGAAGTGCCATCATGGCCATAGGTTTTCGAGATGAGGGCTATGGCGACGTTATAGGAATCTCATAAAGGCGGAGGGTGGTGCTCGCGCAGTCGGCGTCGTCCCGGCGAAGGCCGGGACCCATACCCCCAGGAAGTAGTTGCGACGGGAAGCTCGTAGCGAAGAATCTTCGCCAAACCATCTTGCGTGGCTATGGGTCCCGGCCTTCGCCGGGACGACAGCGGAGAATGGAAGAGACCGAGCCTTCCACCAGCGCGGACCCGTCCCATTCCACACTTATGAAATCCCTATATCTCGCGCCTCTTCCTCATCTCGTTTTCAAATGCCGCTTTGGCCATCTTGGTGCGGCCGGCCGTCTGACCGACGCCAATTCCAGGAGGCCTGACATTACCGCCGCACTCGGACACTGCGATCCATCCTCGTTCGGCGAGCGCCTGCGCAACGCGCAAGCGATGACACGGCCGTTGATGCTCGACATCATCGCCCACGTTTGCCGGCGCATTCCCTCGCTCGGCCAAAGCGCACGCACCGCACGCATTATGCGCCTGATCGACGTCGAGGCCTGGGCCGATGCTGCGCTGGCGCTGCTGGAGCTCGAGCTGCCGATGTGGCAGGTCCGTCGCATCGCCTATGACGAAGGCGAGTGGCATTGCGCACTCTCGCGCGAGCGTGAGCTGCCGGACTGGCTGGACGCCGCGACCGAGGCGCGCCACGCCGATCTCGCAACGGCTCTGTTGTCGGCCTTCATCGAGGTCCAGGCCCTGGCCGTGGACATGGCGCGGCCGAGCGTTCCTTCCGTTCGCTGCGCGGATCCGCTCTACGAACCGCTCGCCTGCGACAATATCGATTAGACCCATTTAGCAAAGGAACACCAGACAATGTCGATGCTGACACACGGTTTTGAGCAGCCCGTTCTGTGGAAGGAACGCCCGGCGCGGATGTCGACGGCGCGCAAGGTCCGGCTGAAGCGCCTCGCCGTGAGCGCGCTGACCCTGCTCTCGATGGGCAGCGTGCTCACCGTGCTCATCGCGCTGAGAACCGCGATCTATGTCTGGCATCTTCACGCCTGAGGCATCATGACCATGCCCTTCAAGGCAAATCTGGAGCAGGCGGTCACCGTGACCATCCTGACCATGACGCTGAGCCTGATCTGGGGCGGTATCCTGACGCTCGTGATCACGCTCGTGGCGCGCGGCCTCGGCGTCTAGCTGCTCGCTTCCGCCTCGATCAGCCGCGCCAGTTCCGCCGCCGTGACCTCGATCGGCCGGCCGCTACGCTCGACGCGGGCCTGAATCAGCGCGCCCTGGAGCGCCGAGGTGCAGAGCACGGCCAGCGCCTCCGCCCGCGGCCGGGCAAAACCATCGGCGAGCAGCTTGTCGCGCAGCAGCGATATCCGCGCTGCATAGGCCTTGCGACCGGCGTCGGTGACCGCGCGCTCGCGCGGCGCAAGTTCGAGCAGCACCGTGGTGATCGGGCAGCCATTGCGAAAGCCGGAGCCCTGCATCCAGCCCGCCAGCAGCCTTGCATGCGCGCGCAGGAGTTCGCCGGTCGAAGCGCACTCGCCGGCGAGCTTGGCGACGGTATCGGCCACGCGACGGCCTGCCTCTTCGACCGCGGCCACCGCGATCGAGGATTTTCCGTCCGGAAAGTAGTGGTAGAGCGAGCCCTTCGGCGCGCCGCTGACGTCGACGATGTCGTTGAGGCCGGTGCGTGAATATCCCTGGCGGCGGAATAGGGTCACCGCCGCGTTGATGATCGGCTGGCGGTGTTTTGGCACGGCCGGCATGGCGCCCCTCCCCGGTCAGAAAAACTATATTGATTGGTCTACATCAGCCTCCGACAGTCAAGGCATCACAACGGCAGGGAGAGACAGGATGCCAAAGCGAGTGACCTACGAGCTGAATGACGGCGTCGCACGGATCGAGCTCGACGACGGCAAGGTCAACGTGATGTCGACTGCGATGCTGGCCGAGATCGGCGCCGCCTTCGACCGGGCCGAGCAGGAGGCGGAGATCGTGGTGCTGCGCTCGGCACGACCGGGAATCTTCTCGGCCGGCTTCGATCTGAAGGTGTTCGCATCGGGCGATGCCGCCAGGAGCCTCGACATGGTGCGGGCCGGCGCGGAGCTTGCGCTGCGGCTGATGTTGTTTCCGCATCCGATCATCGGCGTGATGGAGGGCCACGCTTTCCCGATGGGAACGTTCCTGCTGCTCGCCTGCGATGTCAGGCTGGGCGCGCGAGGGCCGCATCGCATGGGGCTGAACGAGGTCGCGATCGGCATCGCGCCGCCGAGCTTTGCCATCGAGCTCGCACGCAGCCGCGTGCATCCGGCCTGGCTCAGCCGCACCGCCACGCTGGGTGAGATGTACGGGTCCGAGGACGCACTGACCGCCGGTTTCCTCGATCGCTTGGTTGCGCCGGAAGCCATCGACGGCACCCTTGCGGAGATCGTCGCCGCGTTACGCGCCATCCACAAGCCATCGCATGCGACCGCAAAGAAGCGCCTGCGCCGGCCAGCCATGGACGCCATGCGAGCGGCAATCGACCGTGAATTGACCATGGCTGCCTATGAGGCGAGCAACCGGGCGCGCAGCGCGGTCGCAATGCCCGGTTGAGGCCGCGTAACCCCACGGAAAAGACCGGTCCGATCTGGCGCAATTTCGCGGAACCGTGTAGAGCGGTTTCATGAGCACCAGCAACGTCCACGTCGTCGCCCACCCCCTGGTCCAGCACAAGCTCTCCCTGATGCGGGAGAAGGATCGCTCGACCAAGAGCTTTCGCGAGATCCTGAACGAGATCGGGATGCTGCTCGGCTACGAGGTGACGCGCGATCTGCCGCTGGAGCTGGTCGAGATCGAAACGCCGATCGCGGCGATGCAGGCGCCGAAGATCGCCGGCAAGAAGCTCACGCTGGCACCGATCCTGCGCGCCGGCGTCGGCTTCCTCGACGGCATGCTGGCGCTAATGCCTTCGGCGCGCATCGCCCATATCGGGCTCTACCGCGACCCCGAGACGTTGCAGGCCGTGGAATATTACTTCAAGGCGCCGCAGGACCTGTCCGACCGCACCGTCATCCTGATGGATCCAATGCTGGCGACCGGCAACTCGGCCTGTGCGGGCGCATCCCTGCTCAAGGCCCGCGGCGCCCGCGACATCCGCTTCGTGTGCCTTCTGGCCGCGCCCGAGGGTATCGCGCAGTTCGAGAACGAGCATCCCGACGTGCCGGTCTGGACCGCTGCGATCGACGAGCGGCTCAACGACCACGGCTACATCGTGCCGGGCCTGGGCGACGCCGGCGACCGGATGTTCGGCACCAAGTAGACAGGTTCGCGCGATCGGGTTACTCCGGTTGCCATGCCGACCGACGAATTCTCGCTGCAATCGCTGATCCGGGGCGACACCGCCACCGATCCTGCCTTCGTGTTCGACGGCACGCCGGTCTCGCGCGCGGAGTTTTCTGCGAAGATCGAGCAGACCGCCGCCTGGCTCGCCGCGCAAGGCATCGGCAAGGGCGATGTGGTTGCGGTCTGGCTCATCAACCGGATCGAATGGATCGCGCTGCTGTTCGCCGCTGGCCGGTGTGGGGCGATCGTCGCCGCCGTCAATACCCGCTACCGCAGCGCGGACGTCGCGCATCTGCTCAAAGTGTCCGGCGCGAAGCTGATGGTCGTCGAGGCCGTGTTCCGCTCGATCGATTTTGCCGCCATTCTTGCTGGCGTGCCCAGGGACGAGGTGCCTGCGATGCAGAAGCTCGCGGTGGTTGGGGCCGACGCGATCCCAGCCCAATGGCCGTGCGTGCGCTTTGATGCCTTCGAGAAGCCCTGTCCCCCAGCCCCGATGGACCAGGGCGAGATCGACCTGCCGGTCCTGCTCTACACGACATCGGGCACGACCAAGGGACCAAAACTCGTCGCGCATTCGCAGCGGACGCTGGCCACGCATGCCGCCTCCGTCGCCAAGGCGCTGAAACTCTCGCCGCAGCGTCATTCGCTGCTGGCCATGCTGCCGTTCTGCGGTACCTTCGGCATGACCAGCCTGCTCGGCTTCATCGCGGCGGGCGCGACCGTCCATGTGCTCGACGCCTTCGAAGCGGCGCCTGCGCTGGAAATTCTCAGCGAGCGCAAGATCACGCACTCCTTTGGCTCTGACGAGATGTTCCGGCGTATCCTCGCCCTCACCAGTGCCCCACGCCCGTTCCCGCATCTCGAGATCTGCGGCTTCGCCGCGTTCCAACCGGGCTGGCGTGAACTGGCCGCGGAGGCCGAGACGCGCGGCCTGCCGCTGTTCGGCCTCTACGGTTCGAGCGAGGTGCAGGCGCTGTTCTCGATCGCCCGAACCACCGACGCCTTCGCCGACCGCATCGAAGGCGGTGGCTGGCCGATGTCGCCGGTGGCAAATGTGCGCGTGCGCGACACCGAAACCGGCGAGCTTGCGGCCCAAGGCGTCTCCGGCGAGATCGAGATCAGCACACCGTCGTGCTTCCTCGGCTACTTCAACAATCCGGACGCGACGCGCGATGCCATCACCGCGGATGGCTTCTTCCGCACCGGCGACATCGGCCGCCTGCGCGGCGACGGCTCCTTCGTCTACGAGACCCGTGCGGGCGATGCCATGCGGCTCGGCGGCTTTCTGGTCGCGCCCGGCGAGATCGAGGACGAACTCAAGTCTTGCGCAGGTGTTGCCGATGCACAGGTGGTTGCCGTCGATCTGAAGGGCCAGGCGCGCTGCGTCGCCTTCGTGATCCCCGTCGGCGAGCCGCCACGACAGGACGAGCTGGCCGCGCGCCTGCGCGAGCGGCTCGCCGGCTACAAGGTGCCGGCCCGGATCTATGTCGTGGACGCCTTCCCTGTCACCGACAGCGCCAACGGCGTCAAGATCCAGCGTGCCAGGCTTCGCGCCACGGCGATGGAGCGGATCGCCGCCGAATAGGCTCCGCCTATTTCAGGTAGCTCGCGAGATTCATGCTCAGGATCTTGGCAAGCGCCGAATAGGATGCGGTGAGCTGCGCCTGGTAGGTCGAGAGCTGCGCCGTGATCGCCGCGACATCGACGCCGGTGAGGTCGTTCGACAGGCTCTCGGCATAGCTCTTGTAGTCGGTCTGGCGGGAGCTTGCTGTCTCGATCGACGACGCCGCGCTGGAGAGTTTTGCCTGCACGGCCGCGGTGTCGTCGAGCGCGGTGCTGGCGAGATCGAGCGCGCTGGTGATGTCCGAGGACGACAGCGAGGTGCTGTTGGCGACGAACTTCAGCACCCGCATCACCTCCTCGAACGCCGAATTGTCGGCGGTAACGCCGTACGACACCGTCTCGTCCGAGGCCACGCGCACCGAAGCGATCTCGTCGTCCCCGTTGTAGTAGCTGGTATCGGCCGTCGTGGTGGAGCCGGTACCGGACGAGAAGCTGGTGAGATCGACCGGCGCCGTGTCGGTCTTGCCGCCGGCGAAGACATACTGGCCGTCATATTGCGTGTTCATGAGCGAGCCCATCTCCTCCAGCACCTGCTGCGCGGTCGAGATCACGGCATTTGACTCGGTCGAACTGCCGGTCGAGGCGGCGCTGAGCTGGGAGCGGAGCTGCGTGAGGATGTCGGTCATCGAGCCGACGGCCGAATACATCACCTGGACCTTGCTGTCGGCGAGGGTTGCCGCATCGATGTAGGATTGCGCGCGCGTCACCGAGACCTGGAGGTTGACGACATGCTGGGCATCCGCACCATAGCCGCCGAAATCGGTCGAGATGACACCCGAGGATTCCTGGATCTGCTTGTTGGCCATGACCGTCTCGACGCGCATCGCATCGGCGATCATCTTGTTCGACTGCGCGAAGGTCGCCACACGCATCGCTACCATGGCCTGCCCCTCTTAGGTCGACTGCACGGCGGTGAGCAGCGCCGAGTACATGGAGTTGATGGCCTGGATCAACGCGGACGCCGCGGAATATTTGTTCTGGAGCGTGCTGAGCTTGGCGGATTCCTCGTCGAGGTTGACGCCGGACTGCGACGACAGCGAGCTCGCGTAGGTCGATTGCGTCGTCTCCTTGGCAGTGTAGCTCGTCGAGGCCTGGGACGCCTTGCTTGCGACATCCGAAACGATGGCCGAGGCATAATCGGCAAGAGAGCCGGTGGTGGCCGCGAGGCCCCCGGTGGAGGCGAAGGTCCGGGAGTCCGTCAGCGCATCGTAGAAGGCGTTGACCACGGTAGCGGATCCCGACGACAGCACGGTGCTGCCCACCGTCAGGCTGGACGAGGAATCCAGCGTCGCGAGCTGTAGCTCGTTCGTGCCCGACAGGATCTTGCTGTTGACCGCGATGTCCGCCGCGCTCGTACCGGTCACAAGGTCGTTCAGGCCGAAATAGTCCGAAAACCCTTCGCTCGAGCTGCCCACCGAGCTCGTCATCTCGTTGACGGCAACGCCGTTGCCCGAACCGGTCGCCGTGACAGAGAGATGGCCGTCCGCATCGACCGAGGCCGACAATCCGGAGATGCCGTTGATGGCGGTGACGAGATCACCGACGGTGGCATAGGACGACAGATCGAGATCGCCGTAGGAGACCAGATCGCCGCTCTGGTCGGTCACGGCAAGACGCACCGTGCCGGTGGCGGAGAGCGCCGTGCTGCTGGTGACGCTGGTCGTACCGGTGAGACTCGTCGGCGCCGGCACTGCGGAGGCGCTGTTCGAGACGCTGTTCATCGCCGATGCGAGCTGCTGGGCGAGTTGATCGAGCTGAGACTGCGCCGACGGCAGCGTCGTGTCGCGGAGCGTGATGAGCGCGCCGATGTCGCCGCCTGATATCTGCGAGGTGATGTCGACGCCGTTTACGGTGATCGCGCTGAAACCGCTCGACGAGGAACCGGCCGTGTAGGTCGTCGCCGCCGTCACATTGGCCGCGGCAGTATAGCTGATCGTGTGCGCGGAGCTGTCGACCAGCGCCTGGCCGGACTTGGTGTAGATCTGGAGGTCGCCGTTCGACGCCGTGAAATAGCTGATGTTCATCTTGGACGCGAGGTCCTGGAGCGCGGTGTTGCGCTGGTCCTCCAGGTCCGCGGTCGACTGGCCCGCCGCCGCCGTCTGCTTGATCTGGGCGTTCAGGTCCGCGATCTGCTGCAGGTCCGTATTGACGTCGTCGATCGAGGACGCGATGTCCTGATCAGCATCGGAACGGAGCTTCTGGATGCCGCTCGAGGTCTCGCGCAACTGGCTCGCGACGTCGTCGAGCGCGCTGACGACGTTGGATTGCAGCGAGGCACTGCTGGGCGTGCTCGCCAGCGACGACAATGCCGATTCCAGCGAGGCAATGCTGTTGGCAAGCGAGGTTCCGGTCGACGAATCGTCGGTGCTGCTGGTCGATCCGTAGAGCTTCTCGAGCGACGTCAGATAGGTGTTGGCCGTGTCGGCCGAGCCGAGGTCGGAGGTCGCCGAGATCAGCGATTTCAGCAGCAGCTTGTCGACCGTCGAGGTGATGCCCGTCACCGTGACGCCGGTGCCGACGCCATTGGTGACGCTGCTCGACTGGTCCGCGGTCTTCTTGGTATAGCCCGTGGTGTCGGCGTTCGAGATGTTCGACGACGTCACGCTGATCTGCACGGACGTCGACGACAGTCCGCTGAAGGCGATCGATCGTGCGATATCGAGCGACACGGGCGGCTCCTCGTTGGTCAGGCGCTGCGGCTGGTGCCGCTGGAAACGGCGCGGCCGGCGGCGACGCGACCGGACGCGCCATAAGGCGACACCGCCGCGATCTGCTCGCGGATCGCCTGCATGACGGCCTCGATCCGGCGGTTGCTGGCCTCGATCGCCGCGCGCAGCCGAACCAGATTCTCGTCCATCGCCACACGCAGCTTCAGGATCCGCTCCATCAGCTGCTCGCGCAGGAGCCGGTCCCGAACGTGCAGGCTGGTCGAGCCTGCCGCGCACTCGGCGACTATGCTCTCGAAAATTTCCGCCAGCCGGTTCTTCTCGTCCACCTGCTTCAGGCGCGAGGCCGGCAACCCCTTGGCGAGTTCGGCATTCTCCTCCGCCACCAATGCGGTCAGCGTGTCGATCAGCGTGATCAGCGACTTGATCCGGGCGTCGCCACCTGCGGCGTTCGTCGTCTTGGCTTGGGCTGCAGTCATGTTCATCGCCTTCTAGTTATGCCGTTTGCCGCGGCCCGTCTGCGAATTGCGCAAATAAGCGCCGATCGCGGTCGCCCTGACGGTTGCCTGCCTCATCTCACCCTCGATCTCCGCGCATTCCCGCAGGAGACCACGCCGGGTCGTCTCGACATCGTCCAGCAATGCGAGCAATTGCTTGCGGTCGCTGCTCCTGGCGGTCGCGGCCCGTGCCGTCAGCCGCTTGAGCCGGCGCAGCAGTGCCTCTCCGGCGGCACTCGTTCTTTCACCGGGCATCGCTCACCTCATCGCCGAGATCAGGGTGTCGTACATCTTGTTGACGGTGGAGATGACCTGGGACGCGGCGGAATAGGCCTGCTGCGCCGAGATCATGCTCGAGAACTGGCTGGAGGTGTCGGTGGTCGAGGATTCCAGCTCGCTGCCGTAGATCGTGCCCGCACCGTTCTCGCCGGAAGCCTGCAAGGAGGCGTTCCCCGACGTCACGGTCGCCGAGTAGAGACCGTCGCTGGCCGCGGAGAGACCATTGGGATCGGCGAACGTCGCCACCGCGATCTTGTAGATCGCAATGGTCTCGCCGTTGGAATAGGTGGCGTCGACAACGCCGTTCTTGCCGATCGAGATGCTGGAGAGCTTGCCGTAGGACAAGCCATCGGAATCAACGCTGGTGACGTTGACCGAAGGCGTCGTCTCGCCGGAGGCATATTGCGTCAGGCCATCGGTCCCGCCGACCGTGCCGAGGTCCATGGTGACGGTGCTGTCGGCTGCGCCGTCGGTCCAGCCGGTGATCGAGACGGTTGCCGGGTCCGGACTGGTGCTGGCCAGCGAGCCGTCGCTGTTGAAGGTGATGTCGATCGTGCCGGAGGCCGTGCCTGTTGCGGTCGTGGTGTCCGACGACGAGGTTGGATTGGCAAAGCTCGCGCTCCAGGTGTTGGTGCCGGTCTTGCTCCAGGTGATCTGCATCGTGTTTGCAGCACCGAGAGAGTCGTACACCGTCATCGAGCTGGTATAGGTGTCGCCGGTCGCGGCATCCGACGGCAGGTTGGCCGCGATCGTGGTCTTGGTGGTGGCGCTGCCGCTGGTCGAGGCGACCTGGGTGTTGATGGCCGAAAGGTTGCTGGCCGACTCGCTGCCGATGACATTGCCGTCCGCGTCAGTGCGCCAGCCCTCGAGATAGCTGCCGTTGTTCTCGAGATAGCCGGCATTGTTGATCGTGAAGGCGCCGTTGCGGGTGTAGGACGTGATGCCCCCCGACGCGGCGCTGGTCACCACGAAGAAGCCCGTGCCCTGGATCGCGACGTCGGTGGCGTTGGAGGTCGCGGCGAGCAGGCCCTGCTGGGTGATGTTGGCGCGGCCCGAGATGGTGACGCCGCCCGACGCATAGGATGTGGTGTTGCTCGACGCGGTCACGAGCGCGTCGAACATCCCCGACGTCGTCTTGTAGCCGGTCGTGTCGGAATTGGCGATGTTGTCGCTGATCATCGACAAAGACTGGCTCTGGGCGTTGAGCGCCGAGATTGCCGAAGACAATGCACCGGTGAGACTCATGATGAAACTCCGAGGAAATCAGGGCGTTGAGATCAGGACGTCACGCCGAGGATGTTGGCGGCGCTGACAGCGACGCCGTTCACCGTGAGCGATGGCGTGGAGGTCGAGGTGTCGATGCCGGTCACCGTGCCGGTGACGGTCGTGTAGCTGAGGACCGAATTGCCGGCGGAGTTCGTCGCAGTCACCGAGATGGTGTACTGGCCGCCGTCGGAGAGCTGGGTGCCGCTGGAGTCCTTACCGTCCCAGGTGAAGCTGTTTGAGCCGGAATTGCCGGTTCCGGTACCGGTGTAGACAACATTGCCGGAAGAATCCGAGATGCTGATCGACACGTTCGAGGCCGCCGAGGACAGCGTGTAGCCGAACGTCGCCGAGCCGTTGCTCAAGGTCGACGTGTCGGACTTCGCCTCGACGGTGTGGCCGATATAGTTGACCGAGTTGAGCGTCACCAGACTCGAGAACGAGCTCGCAAGCGAATTCAGATTGGAGTTGATCGACTGCTGCGAGGTGAAATTGGCGTAGGAGGTGAGCTGATTGACGAGGTCGGTGGTCGAGGTTGCATCCAGCGGATTCTGGTTCTGGAGCTCGCTGACCAGCAGGGTCAGGAAATCGCTGGATGTCAGCGTCGAGCTGGACGACGTGCTCGACGATGACGATGTCGTCGTGGTCGCAGTCGTTGCAGAACTCGTGGCGGATACGGTCATCAGAAACTCCGGCTTTCCTGCGCTGCCGGCGTCGGTTGGCGGCGCTTGAAATCTGTGTGCTGATGAAACGGGTGGGCGTGCGGATTCAGGCGGCAATTCACGCGCGCGAAAGCAGCTTTCGACACGGCAAAAACTGCCGCGTGAGCGTTAGGGGATGCGAGATATCAGGTTGATCTGTCGTGGCGATCGAGCTGCACTCTCTCGCTTCGCGTGCGGCAAAGTCACCGCGCATGAGGCGAGCATTGCGGGCGCCGACGCCTCCACAGCGTCATGGCCGGGCATAGCCGTCTGAAGGACGGCGTCGCTCCCGCGCGCCTATGTCCCGGCCATCCACGCCTCGCCGCGCGGCACGAAGAACGTGGATGCCCGGGACAAGCCCGGGCATGACGGCGTCTCGTGGCCGATATCAGAAAAGCCGCTCAGCTCCCCGCCGTCTCGCCTTCGGTGCGAGGCTCGGCGGTGTCGCTCTTCATTTTCGCAGCAGCAGCAACGATACGATCGGCGAGGCCCGCAGGCGCGCGGACCGGTGGCGCTGCGAGCGCATGACGTAAGGCGCGCGCTTCGTCGAGCAGGGCTTGCGCGGCAGGCGATCGTGCCAGCAACTCTTCGGCGGGCAAACGTCGGTCGTCGGGCCAGAGGGAGAGATCCTCGCCCAGCCGATCGATCAGTTCCTCAAACTCGGTGACGTCCATCGCCCGCCGATCCCGCCTCGGTCAGGCCCGTCATAAAGCATTGCAGGCGTCGCGGAAACCGGATTTCGGCGGACTGAGGCGCCAAAACCGCCCGCAGCATTACGGAAAGCGGCCGAAACGGCCGGCCGCCTTCACGTCTCCCCTTCCCGCGGCGCGGAGAGGCGGGCGTCGTCAGCCCTTGCGGGTCGAATCGGCCGGCGCGGCCTTGCCGCCGCGCACTGTGGCATCGACATGCTCCCAGGCTTCCCGCAGCTCAGTGAGCGCTGCGACGATGCGCCCGAAGCTCGCGCGGGCATGCGGCCGGCCGAACGCCTTGTGGCTCGCCAGGATGAGACTGTTGTAGGTCCGGAACAGCCGCTCCGCCACCGCGCCGCCCTTGGTGAAATCGAGATTGTGGCTGAGCCCGCGCAGGATCGCGGTCGCCTTCATCAGATATTCATGCCCCTCCTCGAAGCGCCGTGCTTCCTGCGCGGCCAGCGACTTCTGGAGAAAGGTGATCGCCCCGCCGAGCAGCATCGAGATCGCCTTGAGCGGCGGCACGCTGGTGGCGGCGCCCCGATAGGCTTGGTTGGCCATGTACGCCATCGGATTATGCATCATCAATCACTCGAGCTGGAGTTGAGCAGGGCCTTGAGATAGGTGAGCGTGTTGTTGGCGCTCTCGATCGCGGCCTGGTAGCTTGCGTATTGCGTCTGGAGCTGGGTCTGATAGGCGGACGCGGCGCTCTCGACGTCGTCGACCTTCTGCTGAAGCTCGTTGTCGCGATCGGTCAGATTGGTGATCAGCGTCTGCAACGCGCCCGAGCTCGACGAGTAGGTCTTGGAGAGCTGGTAGAGCTGCGTGGCGATTCCCGAGGTCGACGTCACCGTGATCGACTGCGAGGTCGAGCCCGAATAGGTGAAGGCCATGCCGGCATAGGCGGTTCCGGCAGCGCCGATGATCGTCGTGCCGCTCACCGTGAACAGCGAGGAATCGCCGCCGACCGAGGCGGAGGAGAGATTGCCGTCGGAATCCACCGTGAGGTCCAGCGTGAAGGATTGCGGCGACGTTCCCGTGTTGACGACGGTGAGCTGGCTCGACGACGTCTTGGTCTGCGCCGACAGGAGCGTGGTGACGCCGCTCAGATTCGTGCTGAGGATCTCGGACAGCGTCGAGGTATCCAGCTCGAGCTCGTTCTTCTCGTTGAAGGACAGGCCGAGGTCGGCCATGGTGAGACCGCCGACGGTGCTGTTCATGGCGTTCTGGAGCGCGTCCATGATGTCGCGCATGGTGCCGTCGCCGAACAGCACCGCGCTCGAATCCGCCGTGCCGTCCGATCCGGTCGCCTGCTGCGCGATCACGGCATCGCGAAACGTGTTGTAGTTGGTGACGAGGTTCTCGACCGCCGTCTCGATCTGGCTGGTGTCGGGCTCGATGCTGATGTTCACCGTCGCCCCGTCAGGCGTGGCCTGGAGCAGGTTGAACGTCACGCCGGTGAGCACGTCGGTGATGTCGTTGGTATCCCGGGTCATCGAGATGCCGTCGAGGGCGAAGATGGCCGCCTGCGACGTCTGAAGGACGTCGGCGAAGGCGCCGGTACTGTCGGTCACGCCGAGCTTGTTCAGGATGTCGTCGCCGGAGGTGCTGGAATAGGTGATGTCGGCGGCGTCCTCGGTCCCGGTCAGCACCATCTCGTAGGACCCGCTCGACACCTGCACGATCGAGGCCTGGACGTTGGTGGTCGAGGTCTGGGCGTTGATGCTGTCGACGACGTCCTGGAGCGACATCGTGCTGGTGATGGTGACGTCGGACGTGGTGCCGCCCTCGAGGCCGATCGAAAACACGCCGGAATAGCCGAGTTCGTCGGTCTGGCTCGACTGCGAGGTGCCGACCACCTTCTGCGCGGTCGCGATCTGGCTGATCGTCAGCGTGTGGTCGCCGGTCGCGGCGCCATTGCTGACCGACATCGACAGCGCGGAAGACGCACTCACGTCGCCGGTCGTGCTGATGGTTGCAGCGCGGGTAGCAAAGGCGTTGGTCGCCAGTGAATTGATGACGGAGGTTGCAAGCGACGACAGGCCGCTCGACAGCGTGGAAAGATCGGTCTGAAGCGTCTCGTAGGCGGAGACCTTGGCTTCGTTGTTGGTGATCGTGGTCGAGATCGTGGTCGCCTGGACCAGCTTGGCGTTCACCGCCGCGGTGATCAGCGCGCTCCAATCGACGCTGGTCGACGTGGTGGTCCCGGTCGTGGTGACCGAGGAGCTGCTCGACGATGTCGAGCTGGCCGTCGACGTGCTGCTGGTGCTCGAACTGACGCTGGTCACTTTGCTGCCCGATCCATCGCGAGGTGGACCGGGCCGGCCCCACGCCGGCCCGGGATGACGGTCGTTGAGGCCAGTGCCTTAGCCGAGCAGCTTGAGCAGATATTGCGGCATCTGGTTCGCCGCGGATTCGGCCGACACCGCCGCCTGGGTCTTCACCTCGGCGGAGGACAGCTTGGCCTGCTCGGATGCGATGTCGACGTCCTTGATCGCCGAGTTCGCGGACTGGAGGTTCTGGGTCTGGGTCGAGATCGAGTCCGACGAGAAGTTGAAGCGCGATTCCTGGGCACCGATGCTGGCGCGGGCGGCCGAAACGGTGTCGATCGCGGTATCCAGCGCGGTCAGCGCCGAGGTCGCGTCCGACAGCGAGCTCACGTCGAGCGAGGAGACGCCGAGCGAGGATGCTTTGAGGCTAGTCAGGGTGATGGTGATGGTGTCAGAGCCGGAGGAGCCGACCAGGACCGAGACGCCGGAGGAGAACACGCTGGTGCCGTCGAGCAAGCTCTGGCTGGAATAGCGCGTGCCGCTGGCGATCGAATCGATTTCGCTCGTGAGCTGCGTGAATTCCGAGTTGATGTAGGCGCGGCTGGAATCGGTCGTGGTGCCCGAGGCGGACTCGGAGGCCAGCGACTTCATGCGCGCCAGGATGTCGGAGATGTTCGAGGCGCCGCCATCGGCGGTCTGGAGGATCGCGGTCGCCTGCGAGGCGTTGGTCGCAGCCTGCTGGAGCGTGGTGACGTCCGAGGAGATGCGGGTGGAGATGGCGAGGCCGGCGGCGTCGTCCGACGCCGAGGTGATGCGCGAGCCGCTCGACAGTTTCGCGAGCGAGCTGCTCTCCTGCGCCGAATTGATGTTCAGGTAGCGCACCGCGGAGTTCGCGGCGGTGTTGGTATTGATTGCAGGCATCGGAAGCTCCTGTGCTGATGGGCATGGCGTGCCGCATCGTTGAAGACGATTGACGACGCGGACCGCAGCCCCGTCCGTTCGCTCAAACGTCGGAGCGCAGAGAGATCAGGCGCGAAAATTTTCGCGAGGCCAAATTTATGGTTAGCAGTCGGTAAACGCGGTGCGGATGTCGCGTTCGTGCTTGCGCAGCAGCTGGCGCAGCTGCTGGCGTCCGCGCTTGAGCAGGGACTCGACCGCGGCCACCGTGGTGTCCATCACCTGGGCGATCTCGCCGTTGCTCATGTTCTCGTGGTACGACAGGATCACCGCGATGCGCTGCTGCTCGGGCAGGCGCTGCATCGCGAGCTCCAGCATGTCGTTCAACTCGTTGCGCTCGATGATCTCGACCGCGCCGGGCTGGGCGTCGGCGACCTCCGGCACGGTCTCGACATTCTCGTTGCGCGGCTTGCGGCGCAGGTCGATGCAGCGGTTGGAGATGACGCGGTAGAGCCAAGTCGAGAATTTGGCGCGGCCGTGCTGCCAGCGCCCGCGATGGCTCCAGATCTTGAGCATGGTGTCCTGCACCACGTCCTCGGCGTCGGCGGCATTGCCGACGATGCGCAGCGCAATCGCGTAGGCGCGGTCGATGTGGCGCTCGACCAGCATGCGGAACGCCGCCTCGTCGTTGGCAGCGAGCCTGTCGAGGAGCTCGCTGTCCTCATCGTAGACGATTTCGGCGGCAACAGGCGTGCTGTCCGGCGCGAGCGGCACCGACGGCGTCACCGGCACGATCGCATCGACCGGCACCGTCGTCGTGATCTCGGTCTCGGCGGGAGCCCAGACATCAGCAGCGTAACTCATCCCGCAACCTCCAACCCGCAATGCCGGGTGCGCACATGCCACACGGCTTCCAGGCGTTGAACGCGGGGCCAAAACAATCCAGGCGAAGAATTTTTGTTATTTTTCAAGATGTTAGCCGGTCGTTTTTGCCGGGTGTCGGGCAATAATTGCCGACCGCGCGATCATCTCGCGCCTCACGCCTGCAATCATCACATCGTCTCGCGCCATGGCGGATCATCCATCCTGAACAGATGCAGTCGTGGGAAAACGCTGACATTACGCGGCACTAGGTGATCGAGCGCGACGCGCGCGCAGCACGTCGAGAAGCGATTGTTTCCGAGTGTGAATGAACGCGAGACGACTTCCGCACCCGGCAATTTTTTCCGAATCACCTTTTTCGAACCTAGCGATTTTTTTGAATCTGTCAGTCGCGACGAACGCGATTTTGAATCGCGCGTGAACTTTTTTCGCATCCGTGGCGCCTGACTCCGCGCATGCGCACGTTAATCATGCTGGTGGACGGGAAATTGCAGCATGACGATCACAACGGCCGATGCGGAACGCCGGACGCGAATTGTTTCCGCTTGGTCTTTCGATGTTTTCGATACATTTCTGCTTCGCGCGTGCACGACGCCGGATGGCGTATTTGAAAGGACTTACGAGCTATCTGGCATTTCAAAAACTTGTCCGAATGTTTCTGTGAGTTTCGTTCAACATCGAATCCAGGCCGAAGCGAGAGCGCGCAGGACCGCGAAGGACAAGCGCGGCTCGAGCGAAGTTCACATCGACGAGATCTATTCCTATTTTCCGTTCAACCTGTTCGGTCTCACACGCCGTGATCTGAGCCGCCTGGTCGAATCGGAATTCTCGGCGGAGCTCGAGCTGTGCCGCGCCAACGCGGACATGCTTCGGCAATATCTGGACATGAATCGGGCCGGCCATCGTGTCGGATTCATCTCCGATACGTATTGGGATTCCGACCGGCTGGCGCGGCTGCTGCGGGCCTGCCGTCCCGGGCTGACATGGGACTTCCTCTACGCGTCCTGCGACCATGGCAGCAGCAAGAGCGAAGCACTCTTCGCCAAATATCTCTCCGAGCAGGGCATCGACGCCGCGACCTCCTTTCACGTCGGCGACAATGAGCGCGCCGACATCACCGGCGCGCGGCGCCACGGCATTCGGCCGCGTTACTATCCGCAGGCGACTGCGCAGTTGGCATCGAAATTTCAGCGCGAGACCGCACTATACGAGTTGCTCTGCCACGGCGCACCGTCGCGGCTCGATCGCGGCGCGCGCACCTTGCGGCGCGTGGTCGCCGCGCGCAGCGCCGAGAAGTCTCCTGCCTTCCATTTGGGACTGACCGTGCTCGGCCCGGTGATGGCGGCATTCGACGCCTTCGTGGCGAGGCGTTGCGAAGAAATTGCAGGCCCCGGCCGGCAGGTCGCCCTTGGCTTTCTCGGCCGCGACGGCTTCCTGTCGCACCGGATCTGGCGGGACCTGCACGGCGGGACGGCGGCCTATATCGAGATCAACCGCCGCGTCAGCCTGATCGCCTCGGCCGACACGATGCAGCCGCTGGTCGATCTCCTCAGCAAGGTCTTCAAGATCGACGCACCGACCTTTGGCGACATGGTGAAGATCATGCCGCCAAAGGTCGCGACCTTCTTTGCCGGCTTTCCCGGCGGCATCGTCCCCGGCGAAGCGCTCGCCGAGGCGCTTCCCGGACTGATGGACCCGGCCGAAATCGTCGAACTCGGCGCAGGCTTGCGCGCCCGGCTGCTGGCTTATCTGCGCCATGCCATCCCCGGCTTCGACGACTGTACCGACCTCGTCCTCGCCGATCTCGGCTATTCCGGCAGCGTGCAGAAGGCGCTGCGCCGCGTCTTCGACCTGGAAGGCATCAAGATTCGCCTCCACGGCGCCTATCTGATGTCGCTGGACGACGCCTTCGACGACATAGCCGAGCAGGACAGCGCGGCAGGCTTCGTCTCCGACCTGGTGGTCACGCCCCATGTCAAGCGCATGCTGATCCGCAACGTCGCGCTGCTGGAGCAGGCCTGCTGCTCCGCCGACGGCTCGGTGCGGGACTACGACGGCGGCGGCGTGCTGCGCGAGATCAATCCACGTCCTGCGGAGCAGCTGGCTCTGGCCGCGGAGATCCAGTCCGGCGCGCTGGCTTTCGCAGAGAGCGCGGACGGCGTTGCGCTCGACTATGACCTTGCTCCCTATGCTGCGCCCGATGTCGCCGCGCGCTGGTGTGCGGCGACGCTGGCGCGTCTTCTGCTGCTGCCTGACCATGACGAGCTGGCGCTGCTCGGCACATTGAAGCACGATGTCAATCTCGGCACCCACGCGCTCGCGCCGTTGCGCGACGAACGATTCGTGCGCGACCAGATCACCGCCCGTGGGCTCTCGGCTGCCTGCACCGCCGCCGCGCCGCCGATGTGGCTCGCCGGCAGTTTTGCCGGCCTGTCGCCGTCCCACGGCTATCTCTATGTGCTGTTCGGCGCCAACCGCCTGCCCGCCGACGTCTTCGAGGAACGGCCCTGCGGCCCTGTTCAGGTCGGACTGTTCCATGCCGGCGGCGATGCGACGCTGGAACCGGTCACCGTTTATCGCAATGGCCTCGGCGAGCTGCGCCTGCGCATTCCCCTGTCGCGGAGCATGGCGGTCGCCACGATCGCGCTGCCGCTTGCGAAATTCGCGCCTGAGGGCCTCCTTCACGGCGTGACCGTGCAGCAGGGCGATGACCTTCGCGACGCCGCCGAGAACCAGGACGTCACCGGCCTTGCGGATGACAGCCTGATCTTCGCCGGTCTGCAGCGGACCGGCAGCCATTATCGCGCTGAAACCGAGGACGGCTGCCTCCTGATCCCGGCCGCTCCGATGACGCAGGACATTGCGGTCTACTCCGTCGCGATCACGCCGCTCAGATCCGGCCCCAAATAGTGCGCCTGATCGCGCCGCCCCGACCGTTGAAGTCCAAGGGGTTGGCACGAGGGGCACGGAATTGACGGACGAGACGCACGCGAATCTTGATCGGCTGCTGCTAACAGGCGGCATCCGGCTCGCCCGGGCTCAGCACGACCGCCTGGGCTGGCTGGTCAGCCAGTACGGTGCGCCGGCGCTCGACGGTGTCAGCGACATCAGGCGGAACGGCGTCGTCATCCTCAGGGAGCCACCGAGCGGCGCGGCGGCCGAGCTGTTCTATCGCTCGCTCACGCCCGGCTGCGCCGTCGTCATTCCGGCAAGCGAGAATCCCGGCTTCGATTTCCTCAAGTCCAAGCTGACCGAATTCGGAACCGTCGGCCCCTGCGGCGCGGACGGCCCGCACGAAATGTGGTGGGGCGGCATCGGCTGGTCGAAATTCCTCACCGCCGCCGACGCATCCGTGACCCGGCCGCGGATCGTCTCCTGCCATCCGCGCGCCGACGATCCGACCGCGGCCCACGCCTTGCGGCATTCGCTGGAGCGGTTTGGCCTCGCTTGCCATATCGAGTCGATCGAGACCGAATTTGATGACCGCATCCTTTGCTTCGAGAAGGCGGAGTTCATGATGCGGATGTGGAACAAATATCGCGAGCCGCTGCTGTTCCTCGAGGCCGGCGCGAGCCTGCGCGAAGCCCCGCTGCTGCCGTCCTTCCTCGGTTGCGACGTCGCCCTCCACAAATGGAATCGCTGGGAGATGTCGGCACGCACGCTCTATCTCGGCCGCACCAGGGCCGCGGAGATACTGCTCCGCGCCTGGCAGCAGTTTGCTGCCTCCTATCCCGCAATCTGGGAGGGCTATCTGCTCGATCAGGCCTGGAGCCTGACGTCGTCGCAGGTGCCGCTCGACACCGTGTGGCTGCCGCGGTCCTATCACGCGCTGAAGGGCGATCTCGGCGCGATGCGCGCCACGATCCTGCACGACCAGCAGACGACGACGCTGGAGCTCGGCCCCGATCTCGGCTTCGCAAGCATCGTGCGCACGGCCCGCCGTGCCGGCCGCACCGGCGCCCGCGACGCCTTCATGGTGATGACCTCGAAAGCAGAGACCGGCAACGGCATCGCCGTGATCCTGCGCGACGTCTCCGCCAGCGACGCGGGTGCAGTGGCCGCGACGGTGGAAGCGGTGACCGGTGCCTATGCCGCTGATTGCGGCGGATACGGTCGGCTCGAGCTGTCGCTCTGCGCCTGGCAGGACGACGTCGGCGCCGCACGTGAAGCCGCAGCGCAGGCACGCTACCGCATCCTGGAGATCGCGCCGGGACAGCGCATCGCCAACGATTTCTTTGCCGCCCACGCCACCGACGATGCGGTGATGACCGCGCGACACCTTTTCCCCTGACGGATATCACACGATGCTCAAGACCATCATCCTGCTCACCGACACCGTGCAACAGCAGCAGCCCCTCGCCAATCTGCTCCGGGAACACAATCCCGATCTGTCCTTCTGCTCGGCGCTGCGCGCATCCGACCTCAGCGCGATCGACCCGGACGTGCTGAGCGAGGCGCGTCTGGTCTCCTTTGCCGCCGACGTCGCCGTCTCCGAAAAATTCCTGCTCCAGCTCGGCTATGGCGCCTACAAGTTTTTCGCGGCGCCGGTTCAGTATCCGGGCCTTCCGTCGGCGCCCGATGAGAGCGATGACGATCCGCGCTGCTATTCCGTCATTGCGCAGTCGATGACGATCTGGCCGGACTTCAAGAAAGTGGTCGGCCTGGAAACCGTGACGATCCCTGACGGCACGGTTGCGGCCGAGCGCGAGCGGCAGGTGTTCTCCCGGCTTGCGCACCTGTTCTGGCAGATGTCGGGCATGATCGCGGGCGAGGCGACTGATCTTCCCGGGATCATCGGTTCCGGCGAGAGCCAGCGTCCGACGCTTGCGATGATGCACTGAGGCTAGCCGGAGGAGCCGCGGCACCGTGCCCACAGAGCATCGCGGTGCTCTGGCGCAGCGATCGCGATCATACGGCACGCACGCTCGGCAAGGCCGCAGCCGCGCAGCTCCGCGACGCCCCATTCGGTGACGATGGCATCCACATCGGCGCGGGGCGTCGTCACCGTCTCGACGTCAGCGACGATCCGGCTGGTCCCGTCGGATGCCGTCGCCGGCAGCGCGATGATCGCCCTGCCCCCGGGCGACGCGTTGGCGCCGCGCACGAAATCGAGCTGCCCGCCGATCGCACCGATCGCGACGCCGTTCAGCGTCTCGGCGTTCACGCTGCCGTCGAGCCCGACCTGGAGCGCCGAATTGATCGCGACCAGCCTGTTGATCCGCGCCATCACGCCTTGGCCGTGCGTGTAGGAGGTCGGCCGCACCGCGACCGCCTTGTTCTCGTGGACGAAGCGATAGAGGCGCTGCGTCCCGATCACCTGGTTGGTGACCGTGACTCCGGGATCGATCCCCTTCTCCGCATTCGTCACCGCCCCGCGCTCGATCAGATCGACCACAGCGTCGTTGATCAGGCCGGAATGGATGCCGAGATCGCGTGCATGCGACAGCGAGGAGAGGATCGCGTCCGGAATCCGTCCCACGCCGAACTGGAGCGTGCTGCCGTCGGCGATCAGGCTCGCCGCATGCCCCGCGATACGACGCGAGATGTCATCGAGCGGCGTCGACGCCAGTTCGACCGGCGGTCGGCGCGCCGCTACGCGCAGATGGATCGGCACATCCTCCGGCCATTCAGCCCCGAACGTAAACGGTGCGTCCGGATTGATCTCCGCGATGACGAGGCGTGCACCGCGGGCGGCATCGATGACATAGTCGTTGGAGAGGCTGGCACTGAGCCTTCCCTCGGACTCCGCAAGCTGCACCAGAACGACATCGGCCCTGTGGCGGCCCGCTGCGAAGTCAGCACAGAAGGCGCTGTAATTGCTCGGGATCACATCGAGCCGCCCGGCCTTCGCAAGCCGCCGCGCATTGCCGATCACGCCATAGCTCTGGAACGACACGGTGGGAGCGCAGGCCACGGGGAATGTGTCCGAGAAGACCGGCCCGACCATCATACGGAACGGAGGCAGATGCCCGGCTTGCGCCATCAGCGCGCCTGTCAGCGTGACCGGTTCGGCCGTCGCCTGCCCGCACACGACAAGATCGCCGTCCCGGATCAGGCCAGAAAAATCGATCGGCGCCGCATGCCCGGCCATCGCCGCTTCAGTCCATCGGCTTGAGGCGCGCGGAGGACTCAGCCAGCAGCGTGCGAAGCTCCGTCTTCACGATCTTGCCGTAGCTGTTCTTCGGCAGCTCGCCCGTGACGTAGTAATGCTTCGGCCGCTTGAAACGCGCGATCCAGGCATTGCACATCTGGTCGAGCTCGTCGCGCGAGACCGCCCTGCCCGCCACGGGAACGACAACCGCCACGACTTCCTCGCCCCATTCCGGATGCGGCCGGCCGATCACCGAGACTTCGGCAACGGCCTCATGTCGCAACAGCACTTCTTCGACCTCGCGCGGGTAGATGTTGGTGCCGCCGGAGATGATGACGTCCTTGGAGCGGTCCTTCAGGGTCAGGAAGCCGTCGGCGTCGAACGCGCCCATGTCACCCGTGTAAAGCCAGCCGTCGCGGAGCGTGGTCGCGGTGGCGTCCGGGTTCTGCCAGTAGCCGGACATCACGGTGTCGCCGCGCACGATGATCTCGCCGATCTCGTCCGGCGCAACGTCCCGTCCCGCTTCATCCACGGTGCGCACCTGCACGATGCCCTGCGCGATGCCGACCGAGGCCAGACGCTCCTCGTGACGCGGATGGCCGGCGTCGACATGCATGGATTTCGGCAAGTAAGTGATGGTCATCGGCGTCTCGCCCTGACCATAGATCTGCGCCAGCTTCGGCCCGAACACCGCGAGCGCGGCCTTGCAATCGGCGACATACATGGGGCCGCCGCCATAGATGATGGTCTTGAGCCCCGGTGCCGTCGCGCCGGAAGCTTCCGCCGCAACCGTCAGGCGCCGCACCATGGTCGGCGCGGCGAAGAAGGAGATGTTTTCGCGCTTGGCCGTCAGTTCCAGGATCTCGTCCGGCTCGAAGCGGCCGCTTTCCGGAATGATCTGTGCGCCCATGCCGAGCACGTGCGGGACCATGTAGAGGCCGGAACCGTGCGACATCGGCGCCGCGTGCAGCAAGGCTTCGCCCGGCGCCATCGGATTGATCTCGGCGAGATAGTTCAGCGACATCGCAAGCAGATTGCGATGGCTCAGCACCGCGCCCTTGGGCCTGCCGGTTGTGCCGCTGGTGTAGAAGATCCAAGCCGGGTCGGTGGCCACGACGTCGGCGATGGCGATACCTTCAGCTCTCTCCAGGCCGCGGTGCTCCGCCGAGCCGATCTCGACGATCCGCGGCTTGACCGTACTCAGCGTCAGCGCTTCCGAGGCCACACTTGCCATGTCTTCAGTCACGAACACGACCGCGGCCCCCGAATTGTCGAGAATGAACGCGACCTCACGCGGGTGCAGCTTTGCGTTGATGGGAACGGCGACCAGCCCGGCGTGCCAGCAGGCATAGAGGCAGGCGACGTAATCCGGCACGTTCTTCATCAGCAGCGCGACGCGGTCGCCCCTGGCAAGACCCAAGCGCTGCTGCAGCGCTGCGGCGAGCGACGCCGTCGTCGCGGCGAGCTGGCCGTAGTCCGCGACCGGCGTCAGCCCCTTGAACAGCGCCGGCGCCGAGGCGTCGACTTTGGCAGCACGCAGGAGATGATGAGCGAGGTTCATGGCGATCCTCCCCGAGGGCTGAGGCTAGTACGACTTCGCCAGTCCCAGCACCTTTTCCGCAATGAAACTGAGCGCGAGCTGCGGGCTGACCGGCGCGATGCGCGGGATCAGGACTTCGCGCAAATAACGCTCGACATGGAACTCCTTTGCGTAGCCGAAGCCGCCATGGGTCATCACCGCCTGCTCGCAGGCGTGATACCCTGCTTCGCCTGCGAAATACTTTGCGGCATTCGCGCCGGCCCCGCACGGCAAGCCCTTGTCGTATTGCCAGGCGGCCTGCATCACCATCAGCCAGGCCGCTTCGAGCTCGACCCAGTTCACCGCGAGGGGATGCTGGATGCCCTGGTTCTTGCCGATCGGGCGGTTGAACACCACGCGCGTCTTGGCGTATTCGGTCGCCCGCGACAGCGCGAGTTTTCCCAAACCGACCGCCTCGGCCGCGATGAGAATTCGCTCCGGATTCATGCCTTCAAGGATGTACTGGAAGCCTTTGCCTTCCTCGCCGATCCGGTCCTCCATCGGAATTTCAAAGTCCTCGAAGAACAGCTCGTTGGAATCGACGATCTTGCGGCCCATCTTCTCGATCTCGTGGACCTTGATCTTGTTGCGGTCGAAATCGGTGTAGAACAGGCTGAGACCGTGGGTGGGCGAGCGCACCTCCTCCAGCGGCGTGGTGCGCGCGAGCAGCAGGATCTTGTGCGCGACCTGCGCGGTCGAGATCCACACCTTCTGGCCGTTGACGATGTAGCGGTCGTTCTTGGCGACCGCGCGGGTCTTGAGCTGCGTGGTGTTGAGGCCGGTGTTGGGCTCGGTGACCGCGAAGCACGCCTTCTCGCGGCCCTCGACCATCGGCGGCAGCATGCGCTTGCGCTGCTCCTCGGTGCCGAACACGACCACCGGATTGAGACCGAACACGTTGATATGCACTGCGGAGGCGCCCGACATGCCGGCACCGGATTCCGCGATGGTGCGCATCATGATCGCAGCTTCGGTGATGCCGAGCCCGGAGCCGCCATAGGCCTCCGGCACGCAGATGCCGAGCCAGCCGGCGTCGGCGAGCGCCTTGTGAAAATCATGCGGGAAGCCGCCGTCGTGGTCCTTCTTCAGCCAATAGGCGTCGGGAAAGCCTTCGCAGATCTTTGCGATGGCGTCGCGAATGGCTTCCTGCTGATCGGTGAGCGCGAAATCCATGTTCTTGATCTCCTTATTGGGAGCCGAGCTCCGATCCTAGCGCCCCATCTGCGAGGGCAGCCAGAGGATGATAGACGGAAACGCCACCAGAATCGCAATCGCGATCAGGTGCGCGATGAAGTGCGGGAAGGTGCCGTGAAATACCTCCGCGACCGGCCGCTTGGCGTAGCGGGCGACGATGAAGCAGTTCAGCCCGACCGGCGGCGTGATCATGCCGACTTCGGCGGTGACGATCTTGATGACGCCGAACCAGATCGGATCGAAGCCGAGCGTCTTGATCAGCGGCAGCACGATCGGCACGGTCAGCACCAGGATCGCGATCTGGTCCATGAAGGAGCCGAGCACGATGTAGCCGCACAGGATCAGCGTGATGATCACCCAGCGCGAGGCCGGCAGCGAGCCGATCCAGGCGACGAGATCCTGCGTCACATGCGTGAGCGTGAAGAAATAGCCGAAGATCGAAGCGCCGACCAGGATCATGATGATCATGCAGGTGCCGTGGCAGGCGCGCAGCAGCGTGTGGTAGAGCGAGGACGGCGTGATCTTGCCCTTGACGATCGCGAGCAGGAAGGCGCCGAACGCGCCGAAGGCGGAGGCTTCCGTCGGCGTCGCGACGCCGAGATAGATCGTGCCTGTCACGATCGAGAACAGCACCACCATCGGCGAGACCTGCCACAGCAGCGCGAATTTTTCTCGCCACGGCACCGATTTTGCGGCCGGCGCGCGTGAGGGATCCTGCCAGACCAGGAAATAGATGGTGGCCATGATGGTGATGGTGACGAGGATCGCGGGGATGATGCCGCTGATCAGGAGCTTGCCGATATTCACCTCCGCCAGCAGGCCGAAGATGACGAGCGCGACGCTGGTCGGCAGCAGCATCGACAGCGTGCCGGAGATCGCAACGACGCCGGCGGCCATCTTCGGCTCATAGCCCTGGCGGATCATCGCCGGCAGGCTGGTCGAGGACAGCGTCGCGGCTGACGCCGTCGAGGTGCCGCAGATCGCGCCAAAGCCGGCGCCGGCCAGTGCCGTTGCCATGCCGAGGCCGCCGGGAATGCGGCCGACCCAAGCCGAGGCCGTCTTGAACAGATCATCCGCGACGCCCGAGAGCAGCACGAGGTCCGCCATCAAGAGGAACATCGGGATGGTGATCAACTCGTAGGACGAGACGGTCGAGAGCGGCGCGGTTTGCAAGATGCCGAACAGCGTGCCCCAGCCGCCGACCATGACGAGGCCGACCGAGCCGGAGAAGGCCATGGCGAAACCGACGGGCGTGCCGAGCGCAAGCAGGCCGAACAGCAGGGCGAGAACGATGAAAGGTGTCATGGATGCCTGCCGTTACTCGAAGCTTCTGGCTTCACCGACGCCGGTCACCGGCGGCAGCGGATAGAGGTCGCGGCCGCTGACGAGGCTCAGCACATTGCCGACGAGTTGAAGCGCCAGCCGCAGCACCAGCACGCCGCAGCCGAACGGCACCAGGGCCGCCGAGATCCAGGTCGGCCAGGCAATCGCGCCCGCCAGCACGTCGTGCTGCTCGTAGTTCTCCAGCGCGCGCTCGAATCCGACCTTGCAGATCAGGACGAACACGAACAGGCCGGCCAGCGCTGTGATGATCTCGGACAGCCGCCGCCCCGCCGGCGAGAAGCGCGACAGCAGAATGTCGACCCCGACATGCGCATGCTCGCGCAAGCCGTCCGACAGCGTGAAGAAGAACACGCCGGCCAGCAGATAAAGCCCGATCAGATCGTAGGTGAAGGCGAACGGACGGTTCAGCGCGTAGCGCATGAACACGTCGGTCACGACCAGCAGCATGATCACGAACAGGAACACCACCGCGATCACCGTCAGCGCGCGCTCCAGCGCGCCGAGCACATCTCCTGCCCTCTTGATCACGTCTCGTGCCTCCCTCTGGAATGTCGGATTACTTCGTGCCGCCGGCGGCGAGCAGACCTTCGAATTCCTTCAGTGCGGCGGTAGCCTGCTTGCCGCGGCTGTCGAGGCCGGTGGCCCATTCCTGGCCGACGCCCTTGAGCTTGTCCTTCATCTCGGCGCGCGTGGCTTCGGGCAGCGGATCAAAGCTGACGCCCTGGTCCTGAAGGTGCTTCTTGGTCGCCTCGGTTTCCTTGTCGACCTGGGCGCAGGCCGTCGGCTCGATTGCGTCGGAGGCCTCATTCATGGCCTTCCTGACGTCCTCGGGCAGCTTGTCCCAGACCGACTGGTTGATCGAATAGGCGACGATGAAGCTGCCGAAGCTGACGCCTTCTGTCGCGTGCTTGACGAGTTTTTCCAGACCGTAGGCCACGACGCTTTCCATCGGGAACAGCAGCCCGTCCATGGTACCGCGCGACAGCGATTCATAGGCATCGGGCGCGGCCATGCGCACAGGCACGGCGCTCAGCGCGCGCAGCGTCAGGTCCTGCGCACCGCCCGTGGTACGCAGCTTCAGGCCACCCATGTCCTTGGTCGTCTCGACCTTTTGCTTGGCGGTCCACACCTGATAGGGCGGCAGCACCACTGCGATCAGCAGCTTGATCTTGTTGGGCGCGTATTCCTGCTTGGCCAGCAGACCCTCGCGCGCGGTCTTCCAATAGGCCAGCGTGCCCTGGCAGGCGGTCTCGAACGCGCCCGGCAATTGCGCGACTTCCGACAGCGGCATCTTGTCGGACACGTAGGACGGCCCGATGTAGCCGATATCGACCACGCCGGACTGCGTCAGCCGCAGCATGTCCGCTGCCTTGCCGATCTGCTGGTTCGGATAATAGGTGAAGGTCACCGCACCGTTGGTGCGCTTGGTGACGTCGTCCATCCAGGGCTTGAGCATCAGGCGGACGAGATAGTGACCGGCGGGGAAGCTATCGGCGACTTTCAGCTCGAGCGCCTGCGCCGACATCGTCGAGACGGGCAGCGTGAGAGCGAGCGCGGCTGCGGCCCAGACCCAATTCTTCTTCATTTCGTTCTCCTTGACGCGTCCCCACGCCGAAGGCGGCAGCCAATCGCTGCAGCACCGTCCGGCCCTCACTCCAATTCTTGCTTGAGGAAAATGTACATATATGTGAATTTATATGTCAAGTATATGAACTATGTATGCAGCTATGCGCGCAAAGGCGGAAGCGTCGAATTGACACCGCCATTTTCTGAACTCTAACTCCACGTATATGAATTCATCCCACGAGGCCCCATGGGACCACTCGCCGGCGTCACCATCCTCGACCTGACCTCGGTGCTGATGGGCCCCTACGGCACCCAGGTGCTGGCGGACATGGGCGCCGACGTCATCAAGGTCGAAAGCCCCGAGGGCGACATCGTTCGCCAGATCGGTCCCGGCCGCACGCCCGGCATGGGCGGGATGTTCCTCAATGCCAATCGCGGCAAGCGCAGCATCGTCCTGGATCTCAAGAATCCCGAAGGGCGCGACACGCTGCTGCGGCTCGCCAAGCGCGCCAACGCGCTCGTCTACAACGTGCGCCCGCAGGCGATGGCGCGGCTCGGCCTCGACTACGAGACGCTTGCCGCAATCAATCCCGCCCTCGTCTATGTCGGCGCGTTCGGCTACGGCCAGTCCGGTCCCTACGCCGCAAAGCCCGCTTACGACGATCTGATCCAGGGCGCCGCAACCATTCCGACGCTGCTCGCGGCGGCCGGCGACGGCACACCGCGCTACGTTCCGGTCACGATCGCCGACCGCATCGTCGGCCTGATGATGGTCAACGCCATCATGGGCGGATTGATGTACCAGCAGCGCACAGGTGTGGGCCAGCGCATCGACGTGCCGATGTTCGAATCCATGGCGGAGTTCGTGCTGGTCGATCATCTGGGCGGCCTCACCTACGATCCGCCGCTCGACCATGGCGGCTACGCCCGCCTGCTCTCGCGCTATCGCCGCCCCTACAAGACCAGCGATGGCTATCTCTGTGTCCTCATCTACAACGACAAGCACTGGCGCAGCTTTTTCGAGGCGATCGGGCGGCCGGAGTTTTTGCAGCAGCCGCGCTTTGCCAACCACGCCGCGCGCACCAAGCACATCGACGAGATCTACGAGGAGATCGGCCACATCTTCGCAACGCGTACCACCGCAGTATGGCGCGAACTGCTGGAGCGCGCCGACATTCCGGTGATGCCGATGCATACGTTGGAGACGATCCTGGAGGATCCGCATCTCGAGGCGGTCGGCTTCTTCCAAACGGTGGAACACCCCGTGGAAGGCCGCATTCGCCAGATGCGCGTGCCCTCGACCTGGAGCGCGACCCAGCCGGAAGCCGCCGGGCCCGCACCGACGCTCGGCGAGCACGGCCGCGACATTCTGCGCGAGGCCGGCTTCTCGGCGGACGAGATCGAGCAACTCGCAGAGCAAAAAGCAGTTCATCTGGCCGCGCCCCCTTAACGGCAGCGCGGGCCAAATCGCACCAATACAGGGAGGAAACCGCGATGGCCGGACTTTATTTCGAGGACTTTTCCGTGGGCCAGGAGTTCAGGCATCCGCTGACCCGGACCGTCACGGAGATGGACAACACCATGTTCAGCCTGCTGACGCTCAATCCGCAGCCGCTGCATATCGACGCGCATTTCTCGGAAAAGACCGAGTTCGGCCAGCGCATTTTCAACAGCCTTTACACCCTCGGCATCATGATCGGCATGACGGTCTATGATACGACCATGGGGACCACCGTCGCCAATCTCGGCATGACCGACGTGACTTTTCCAAAGCCGGTCTTCCATGGCGACACCTTGCGGGCGACGACGAAGGTGCTTTCGTTGAGGGAATCCAAATCGCGCCCCAAGGCGGGCATCGTCGAGTTCGAGCACCACGCCTTGAACCAGAACGACGAGATCGTAGGAAAATGCCGCCGCATGGCGATGATGCACAAGAGGCCGGTCTGATGCGTTCGATGCTGTTCGTGCCGGGCGATTCCCCCCGCAAATTCGAGAAGGCGAGCGAAGGCAAGGCCGACGCGCTGATCATCGACCTCGAAGATTCCGTCGTCACCGAGAAGAAGCAAGAGGCGCGCGGGCTCACGCTTGCGATGCTGAAGGGCCGGCCCGGTCCGCATCAGCTCTATGTCCGCGTCAACGCGCTCGACACCGGCATGACGCTCGCCGATCTCGCCGCGGTCATGCCCGGAAAGCCCGACGGCATCGTGCTGCCGAAATCGCAAGGCGGTGACGACGTGCGGCAGGTCGCAACCTGGCTTGAAGCGCTTGAGGCTGCGGCCGGTATCACGGTCGGCGCGACGCGTATCGTCTGCGTTGCCACGGAAACGGCAAGCTCGATCTTCGGACTCGGCAGCTACAAGGGCTGCTCCCCTCGCCTCGCCGGCTTGATGTGGGGTGCCGAGGATCTCTCGGCATCGCTCGGCGCCACCGAAAAATCATCGGGCGGTGTCTTCCACAGCCCCTATCGTCTCGCGCGCGACCTCTGCCTGATGGCAGCGGCGGCGGCGGAGGTTGCACCGATCGACACCGTCTACACCGACATCGACAATCTCACGGGCCTCGAGCAGGAAACGCGCGCGGCGCGGCGCGACGGCTTTTCGGCGAAGGCACTGATCCATCCCAAACACGTCGACGTCGTCAATGCGGCGTTCGCGCCGACGGACGCCGAGCGCGCTTGGGCGGAAAAGGTCATCGCGGCGTTCGCGGCCAATCCCAATTCCGGCACGCTGCGGCTCGACGGCCAGATGATCGACAAGCCGCATCTTCGCGCCGCGAAGAAAATTCTGGGTCAACCCTAGATAAGGACGAAAAGCTTCGCCATGATCGTTCGCCAAGCCGCAAACGTCCTGGAGATCATGGAATTCTTCGCGCAAACGAGGAAGCCGGCGACGCTTGCGGAGATCGCCGATCATTTCGGCTGGCCGCGCTCGTCGACCTTCAACCTGCTCGCGACGCTGTCGGAGAAGGGCTATCTCTATGAGCCGCGCCCGCGCGCCGGATTCTATCCGACGCCGCGGTGGCTGGCGATGGCGCGGATGATCTCGGAGGTCGAGCCGCTGCCGCCCTGGACGCATCAGCTGATCTCCGATCTCTCCGCCGAGACCGGCGAGACGGCGTCCATCGTGGCGCCCGCCGGCGTGATGGCGGTGTTCATCGATGTCGTCGAGTCCCAGGCGGCGATCCGCTATTTCGCGACCATCGGCCACCGCGTGCCGATCCACGCCACCGCGAGCGGCCGCGCGCTGCTGCTGCAATACTCGCAGGAGGAGCGCGACTCCGTCTATCGCAAGATCGAGTTCAAGCAGTACGGCCCGTCGACGCCGATCAGCATCGACGCCGTCGAGACCGAGCTGCGCAACTCGATCTCGCGTGGCTATTGCCAGAGTTTTGCAGATTACAGCCGCGACCTCGCCGGTGCCGCGATTCCGCTGCCGATCGGCGATCGCAGGCTTTCCGTCGTCGTCGCGGGGCCGGAGTTTCGGATTGGGCCGAAGGTGCCGGAGGTGGCCGCACTGATCGCGCGGTCCGTCGACCGGCTGCGGCCAAAGACGTCCGCAGCCTGAAGCCGAGGCCTCATTCAAATCCTTGAATGGGCGGCGCCGAAGTCTGCTCCGGCTCCGCGGGAGCTGCTTGAACGGGCTGCACCGCAGGCGCAGCTTGAGCCGGCGGCGGATTGCTGGCGGCTCTCATCTGACCGTTGGCATCCATCGCCTGGCGCGTGCGCGGCGGTGCGCCGGCTGCGCGATACGCCTCGCGACGCGGCGGCTGCCGATGTCGCGCCGAGCGCCGCTCTCTCACGCCCCAGGACCGGGCGATGGCAGGTCCAGCGGTATAGCCGACCACCGCGCCCGCAACGGCACCGATCGGACCCAGCACCACGGCGCCCGACACGGCTCCTATCGCCGCAGCGCCAGCGCGCTCCTGCGCGACGGCGCTCGCGGGCACGCCAACCAGCATCACGACGGCAGTGATCAGAGCTTTGTTCATCAGAGCGCCTCCCTCAGGGGAGATCACTCTTACCCAAATATGGCCGCAGGACGTTTGTTCGTTGCCCAACACGGGGCAATCGCCGATGGAACTCCGGCAATATAAGGGCGCAGTCCAGCGGAAGCCGCCCGGCTCAACTAAGGCGCGACCTTGTCGCCGGTGAACCCGTTGCGGTCGAGCGCGCGACGTACCGTGCCGTCAGCCTTGGCTTCATCCAGGAAATGTGCCGCCCAGACTTTTGCCCGAGTCTTCCCCTGGGTACGACCACGACAACCCCGGTCGACTGGATCACCGCATCCAGCACCTTCGTTCCCGGCAGTTTTCGCGAGAGATCTTCCAGGGCGCCCATCCCCATCGCGAGCGCATCGAGCTCGCCCTTGCCAATCAACTCGGCCGCCTCGTCGGGCTTCAGAGACGTCGACGTCCCCTCGATGCAACCGACGCGCATTCCGGCGCGATCGACGTCCGCAACGGCGCGGATGTCCGAACCGGCACGCACGAGATAGCCACTCATATAGGCGACGTTCTTACGGGGAGAGGTAAAGAAAGCTGCCGCCGCTACACAATCTTGATCGATATGTCGGGCAGGCCATCGAGCTTGCACAGCAGCACGTCGCCCTTCACCACGGGGCCGACATTCTCCGGCGTGCCGGAATAGATGATGTCGCCGGCCTTCAGCTCGAACGCTTCCGAGAGCTTTGCGATCTGCTCGGCGACGCTCCAGATCATCTTGCTGAGATCCGAGCTCTGCTTGACGGTGCCATTGATCGCGAGCGAGATCGCACCCTTCTCGAAATGCCCGGTCTTGCTGGCCGGGTGGATCGGTCCGATCACCGCGGCATGGTCAAAGCTCTTGCCGATCTCCCAGGGCTTCTTCTCCGCGGCCATGCCGTTCTGGAGATCGCGCCGGGTCATGTCGAGACCGAGCGCGTAGCCATAGACATGCTCCAGCGCCTTCTCGGCCGGGATGTTGGTGCCGCCGGATTTCAGCGCGGCGACCAGCTCGACCTCGTGATGATAATTCTTGGTCAGCGACGGATAGGGATGATCGGCGACCGCGCCGATCGCGACGTTCTGGATCGCGTCAGTCGGCTTCTGGAAGAAGAACGGCGGCTCGCGGTTCGGGTCCGAACCGCGCTCGATCGCGTGCGCGGCGTAGTTGCGCCCGATGCAGTAGATGCGGCGGACCTGAAATACCTGGGTTTCGCCGACAATGGGGATCGCGACCATCGGCACCGCGAAAATCGGCTTCGGCCCGGCTTGCGCTGCGGCCGGCGCAACTTCGGCGATGGAAGCTGCGGTTGCCGCCGCGGCAGTCGCAAGCAGGTCCCGTCGCGTTGGTGAGGTTTTCTTCATGTTATGGGGCTCCCCTTTTTCGGCTTCCTTAGGCAGCTTCATGCACGCCGTACCGGCTGATAATCGATATTCCGTATGCCAGCAACGCTGGACGGGCGCGGCGCGACGTCGTCTTATTGATGAGAACAGGGCGCCCTGCGGCTGAGCCTTCCAAGCCGGTTCGCCAGCCCCTAGCATGGAACTTGCATAAATTCTGGGCGACATGGACGCCGCATGAACCTCATCAGTCTCGACATCCGCATGCTCCGGTCGCTGATCTCGGTGGTGGAGACCGGCAGCATCACCGAGACCGCGCGACGGCTGGGCCGCACCCAGCCGGCGATCACCCTGCAATTGCAGCGGCTGGAAGAGCTGACCGGCAAGCAATTGTTCGAGCACGCCGGCCGCAGGCTGACGCTGACCGAGGACGGCACCACCGTTCTCACCTATGCCAAATCCATCCTGAGGTTGCATGACGAGTTGATCTCGCAACTGGCCTCGCAGGAGATCGAAGGCCAGGTGGTGCTCGGCACGCCCGACCTCTATGCGGCCTTCATGCTGCCGCAGATCCTCAGCGTGTTTCGGAAATCGTTTCCGCGCGTGCAGGTCGAGCTCAATTGCGCGCTGTCGACCCCGCTTGTAGGCCTCGTCAAACGCGGCGATGTCGACATCGCGCTCGTCACCCGCATGAACGATTTCACCGGCGGCCAGGTGGTGCGGCGCGAGCAGCTGGTGTGGATGACCGGCGAGCAATCCGCCGCGCACCAGGAGCGCCCGATCCCGCTCGCACTCCTGCCGCCCGGCAACATCTATCGCGACTACGCCATCGACACGCTGGAGCGCGCAAACCTGCGCTGGCGCATCGCCTGCGTCAGCGAAAGTGTCGGCGGCCTGCAAGCCGCCGCCTTCGCCGGCATGGCCGTCACCGTGCTCGGCCGCAGCGCGCTGGTGCCGGCGATGCGCGAGATCGGACCGAACGAAGGCCTGCCGCCGCTGCCGAAGATCGAGCTGCTGCTTTACAAATCGAGCGGCGCCACCTCGAAGGCCGCCACCGCGCTGCACGACTATCTCGCGCATTATCTGCGCCTCGACGAAGAGCTGAGCGGCCGCGGCGCACCGATCGAGCTGGGCTAGGCCCACACGAACTCGAAAACAACCCCATGCACAGTAGAGATGGCCTTGTCAGCAAAGGGATTTTTTCGCGCGATTCTTCCGAGAACCGCTACGCACGATTCCGGATCACGCTCGAGGGATTTGACACGTCGGGCAAAACACCGGCACTATTGCATGATGGCCGCTTCACCCCTTGGCGCGCCCTCCACTCCCCTCACGTAACGCCAGCTGCGGCCAGAACTTCGCCCAGGGCTGCGCCTGCTCGAACGCCGCGGCGATGCGGAAGATCGTCGGCTCGTCGAGCCAGGGCGCGATGATCTGAAGCCCGATCGGCATGCCGTCGCGATCGAAGCCGCAGGGCAGCGTCGCGGCCGGAAGGCCGGCGAGGTTGATCGGCCAGGTGAACGGCGACCAGCCAAGATGCGGATCGACCTTGCGGCCATCGATCGTGTCGACGCCGAGCTGTCCGGCTTCGAACGCGGTTACCGCGACGGTCGGCGTCACCAGCGCATCGACGCGTTCGAACAGTTTGACGAAGGCACTGCGCGCCTGGCCACGGCGGTAACTCGCTTCGATATAGTCCGTGCCGCTGTAGTGACGACCGGCGCTGACGACGTCGCGATAGTCCGCTTCGGAGCCTGCGAGATCGGCGATGGTCTTGGTCGCGACCGCGGCCGCCTGTTCGGTGAAGGCAATCGGCTTCAGCGTATGCTCGAGGATTCCAGGATCGAGGCCCGGGCCGTCCATGGTGACCTGCGCGCCGCAGGAATCGAGAATGGCCAGCGCCTTGCCAAAGGCGGCGCACACGTCAGGGCTGACGGCGGCATAGCCGAGATCGGCGCTGGCGCCGATACGAATGCCGTCCAGGCGCCCTGCATCCGTATTGAAGCGGCGCGCGGACACGGGAAGGCTTGCGGCATCGCGCAGATCGTAAGCAGCGATGATCTCCAGTGTCAGCGCGGCGTCCGCAACGGTGCGCGTGATCGGCCCAGTATGGGCGAGCGAGGCCCAGGACGGCGGCGAGAAACCTGGCGAACGCGGCACGAGGCCGAAGGTCGGCTTGAGCCCGAACACGCCGCAGAACGACGAGGGCACGCGGATCGAGCCGACGCCGTCGGTGCCGATCGCGATCGGGCCGCAGCCCGCGGCCACGCCGGCCGCCGCACCGCCGCTCGAGCCGCCGCTGGTCCGGCCGGGATTCCAGGGATTGCGCGTGGTACCGGTGACGGGGCTGTCGGCCGTCAGCTTGTAGCCGGACTCGCAAGTCGTGGTCTTGCAGGTGATGATCGCGCCTGATGCCTTCAACGCGGACACCACGGCAGCGTCGACGTCGGGCACAAAGGCCTTGTTCATCGGCGAGCCGCCATAGGCCGGCACGCCCGCGACGAAGACGAGATCCTTGATCGTGACGGGCACCCCGGCGAGCGGCCCCTTGGCTTCGCCCGCACGCATCTCCCTGGTGAGACGATCGGCCTCTACCCTCGCCTGCTCGTACATCGGCGTCACCACCGCGTTGCAGGCCTCGTTCGTCGCCTCAAGCGCGGCGATGGTATCGTCGACGACATCGCGTGGCGTGAATGCCTTGCGCCGGTAGCCGGCCATGATCTCGGTTGCAGAGAGCGCGCCAAGGCCAGTCGGCGCCGGCGGGAAGGCCGTTCGGCCGGAACCATCAGTCATCATCAAACCTAAAAGAGCTAGCTGAGCGCCGCGTCGACGGCGCGCTTGGCCATCACGGTGACGAGATGCGCGCGGTAGTCGGCTTCGGCATGGATATCGGAGGTGAGACCGTCGGTGTCGATCCTGATCGCGGCGATCGCGGATGGATCGAAATTGCCCCACAGCGCCGCCTCCATCGGCGGCACGCGGAACACACCGGGTCCCGCGCCGGTTACGACGACGCGGACGCCATCGGCGAATTTCGCGACGAACACGCCGACCAGCGCGTAGCGCGACGCCGGCGCCTTGAACTTGGCATAGCCCGTCTTGAGCGGGACGGGAAAGCGGATCGCCGTGATGATCTCGCCGACCTCAAGCGCGGTCTCGAACAGGCCGAGGAAGAACTTGTCGGCCGCGATCTCGCGCGTACTGGTGATAACGGTGGCACCAAGGCCGAGTACGCCGGCGGGATAATCCGCCGCTGGGTCGTTATTCGCAACGGAGCCGCCGATGGTGCCGCGGCTGCGCACGGCGGGGTCGCCGATCATCGAGGCCAGCGCCGCGAGCCCGGGGATTTTTGCCTGCACCAGCTTCGAGGCCGCCACCACGGCATGCGGCGTCATCGCGCCGATGGTGATCGTCGCGCCATCGTCGGTGATGCCCTTGAGGTTTCCGAGCTTCGACAGGTCAACCAGTGCGACCGGGCTGGCGAGCCTCTGCTTCAGCGTCGGGATCAACGTCATGCCGCCGGCGACGAGCTTGCTGTCCTCGATCGAGGTCAGGAGCTTCGCGGCATCGGGAATCTGATTTGGCTGGTGATAGGCAAACGGTTTCATTGTTGTCCTCCCTATTCCGCGGCGACCGGCAGCGACGCGTTCTGGAGCAGGCGCCAGATCCGGTTCGGCGTGGCCGGCATGTCGACATGGGTGACGCCGAGATGCGACAGCGCATCGACCACCGCGTTGATGACCGCGGCAGGCGAGCCGATGGTGCCGACCTCGCCGCACCCCTTCACGCCCATCGGCGTGTGCGTGCACAGCGTCGAGTGGGTCGCGACCTTCATCATCGGCAGATGATCGGCGCGCGGCATGCAGTAATCCATCAGCGACCCCGACAGCAGCTGGCCCGAGCCTTCATCGTAGACCGCGTTCTCGAACAGCGCCTGACCAACCCCCTGCACGATGCCGCCATGCAGCTGGCCCTCGACGATCATCGGGTTGATGACGGTGCCGACGTCGTCGACCGCAGTGTAGTTGACCAGCGTCACGGTGCCGGTCTCCGGATCGACCTCGACCTCCGCGATGTGGCAGCCGCCCGGATAGGTGAAGTTGACGGGGTCGTAATAGGCCTGCTCTTCCAGCCCCGGCTCCAGCACTTCGAGCGGATAGTCATGTGGCACGTACGCCGCGCCTGCGATCTCCTCGAAGGTCTTGGAGCGGTCCGTACCCGCGACGGAAAACTTGCCGGCCTCGAACTGGATATCGACCTCGGCCGCTTCGAGCAGATGGGCCGCGATCTTCTTGCCCTTGACGATGACCTTGTCGGTCGCCTTCGACAGCGCCGCGCCGCCGACCACCAGGGAGCGCGATCCATAAGTGCCCATGCCGAACTGCACGCGGTCGGTATCGCCGAACACGATGTCGACATTCTCGAAGGCGACCCCGAGCTTGTCCGAGACGATCTGCGCAAACGTCGTCTCGTGGCCCTGGCCGTGATTGTGGGTGCCGATCATGACCGTCACCTGGCCGGTCGGATGCACGCGCACCGTGGCGCTCTCATAGAGACCGCCGCGCGCACCGAGCCGTCCGGCGAAGCGCGAGGGCGCAAGGCCGCAGGCCTCGACATAGGTCGAATAGCCGAGGCCGCGAAATTTGCCCTTGCTCGCCGAAGCCGCCTTGCGAACACCGAAATTCTTGACGTCGGCCGCGACCAGCGCGCCGTCCAGGCATCCCATGGGATCGCCGGAATCGTACTGCACCAGCACCGGCGTCTGATACGGGTAGGCCTCCTTGGGGATCATGTTGCGGCGGCGAAGCTCGACGCGGTCGATGCCCATCTCGCTGGCCGCGACGTCGACGATGCGCTCCAGCACGAAGGTCGCCTCGGGCCGGCCCGCGCCGCGATAGGCGTCGACCGGCACGGTATTGGTGAAGACCACCTTCACATTGCAGTAGATCGCGGGCGTCGTGTAGACGCCGCCGAGCAAGGGACCATAGAGATTGGTCGGGATGTTCGGCCCGAAGGTCGAGAGATAGCCGCCCATGTTGGCGAGCGTGTTGACGCGGAAGGCGAGGAATTTCCCGGTCTCGTCGAGCGCGAGCTCGGCCTCGGTGACGTGATCGCGGCCGTGGCGATCCGAGACGTAGCCTTCCGAGCGGCTCGCCACCCATTTCACCGGCCGCATCACGCGCTTGGCCGCCCAGGTGATCACAGCCTCTTCGCCGTAGTGGAACTGCTTGACGCCAAAGCCGCCACCGACATCGGGGGCAACCACACGCAGCTTGTGCTGGGGAATGTTCAGCACCAACGCACCCATCAGGAAGCGCACGACGTGGGGAAACTGGCTGGTGGTCCACAGCGTGAAACGATCGGTGCCGGGCTCGTATTCCGCGATCGCCGCGCGCGGCTCCATGGGATTGCCGATCAGGCGGTTGTTGACGAGGCTCAACTTTGCGACGTGCGCGGCTTTCCGGAACGCGGTCTCGACCGCGGCCTTGTCGCCGAGCTCCCAGTCGCAGCAGATGTTGTTCGGCACATCGTCGAACAATTGCGGTGCATCCGGCCTGACGGCTTCGAGCACGCCGACGACCGACGGCAGCACCTCGTAATCGACCTTCAGCAGCTCGGCCGCGGCATTGGCCTGCTCCGGTGTCTCCGCGACGACGAAGGCCACCATGTCGCCGACGAAGCGCACCTTGTCCTGCGCCAGCATCGGGAACGGCGGCTCCTTCATCGGCACGCCCTTGGCGTCCGTGATGCCCCAGCCGCAGGGCAGCGAACCCAGTCCATCGTCGGCGACGTCATCCCCGGTCAGGACCGCGATGACGCCGGGCGCCGCCAGCGCCGCGCTCTTGTCGACACCACGCAACACGGCGTGGCCGTGCGGCGAGCGCACGAATACGCCGGCCGTCATGCCCGGACGCTTGATGTCGGAGACGTAGTTGCCGCGACCGGTGAGGAAGCGCTGGTCCTCTTTCCGCTTCGGCGCGGCGCCGATGCCGATCACATTGCCCATGGTCACTCTCCCTTGGCGGCGTTCATGGCGGCCGCGCCTGCCATCACCGAGATGACGATATTCTGGTAGCCGGTGCAGCGGCAGATGTTGCCTTCGAGGCCGTGACGGACATCGGCCTCGGTCAGATCAGGCTTCTCGGTAGCCAGCGCCACCGCGGTCATCAGCATGCCGGGCGTACAGAAGCCGCATTGCAGGCCGTGATGCTCGCGGAACGCTTCCTGCATCGGATGCATCTGGTTCGAGCCGGGCGCGCCCTGCAGTCCTTCGATCGTGAGCAGGCTTGCGCCGTCGAGCGCGGGCGCCAGCAGCGTGCAGCTCTTCACGGGCAGGCCGTTGAGATGCACCACGCAGGCGCCGCACTGGCTGGTGTCGCAGCCGATGTGGGTGCCCGTGAGGTTGAGCTGCTCGCGCAGCAACTCGGCGACCAGCGTCGCCGGTTCGACGTCCACGGTGGTTGGCCGGCCGTTGAGTGTGAAGGATATCTGCACGGTCATACTCCTGTGCGCGACGGGTCTTTAGGCGAGCGGAAGGGCGCTGCCGGTGGCCCATGTGGCCATCACGACATCGCCGACGGTGAAGGGATCTGCGAAGAAGGTCTTTTCCGGCACATAGGCGACGAACTCGTCATCGGACACGGCGTCGAGCATGACCTTGACGAAATAGCCCTGATATTCGATCGCGAGCACGCGGCTGGGCAGCGATGTGGAGCAGCCCGGCGGCAGCTCCCTTCCTGGCCTCACTAGCGCAACGTCATCGCGGCGCACGGCGATATCGACCTTGTCCCCGACGCTGACGGTCGGGCGAGCCTGAATCGGCACCTCGATGCCATCAGGCGCGGCCTGTCCGAGTGTAAAGCTCGCCCCATTGACCTTCTCGACCCGGCCCGACAGCACGTTCTGCCCACCCATGAACTCGGCAACGTAACGATCATGCGGATGGGCATAGACATCGCGCGCCGCCCCGGCCTGCTTGATCCTGCCCTGCTCCATCACCACCACGAGGTCCGCGAGTGCGATCGCCTCGAGCTGGGTGTGGGTGACGTGGATGAAGGTGATACCAAGCTCCTGCTGCATCCGCCTGAGCTCCTGGCGCATCTGGACGCGGAGCTGCTCGTCGAGCGCGGACAGCGGCTCGTCGAGCAGCAGCACGCGCGGCTCGGTGATCGCCGCACGCGCCAGCGCAACGCGTTGCTGCTGGCCGCCGGAGAGTTGCGCCGGCAGGCGGTCGGCGAATTGCGTCAGCCGGACCTTTTCGATCATGGCATCGGCTGCCCGCAGCCGGTCCGCCTTGGACATGCCGCGGACGCGCAGCGCAAAGGCGATGTTGTCGCGCACGGTCAGATGCGGGAACAGCGCGTAGGACTGGAACATCATCGCAGTGCGCCGCTGCACCGGAGCGAGCCCGACGACATTCTGACCGCCGATGATAATCTCGCCCGCAGTCGGATCCTCATGACCGGCGATCATGCGCAGGATCGTGGTCTTGCCGCAGCCGGAGGGGCCGATGAAGCAGCAATAGGCGCCGTCGGCGATCCTGAGGTTGACGCCGTCGACCACATTTGTGACGCCGTCAAAGCTCTTGCAGACGCCTGCCAGTTCGATATCGCCGCGATCGCTTTTCATTCCGAAATCAACCCTTGCTCAACCCTTGACCCGGCTGCCGCGCTTCTTCTGGATCAGCACGATGCTGCCGAGGCTCGCGCCGATGACGATGAAGGAGACGATGGTGGTCACGGTGCCCAGCGCGTAGAGCGAGGGCGAGGTGACGTTCAGCGTCATGCTCCAGATCTCCAGCGGCAGCGTGTTCAGCGAGCCCGCGGTCTGCAGGCTGCGCGCGAATTCGTCGTAGGAGAGCGTGAACCCGAACAGCGCGACCGCGACGAGACCGGGTGCGAGCACCGGGATCATCACCAGCCGGATCGACTGCCAGCGGCTGGCCCCGAGATCGTGGGCCGCCTCCTCCCAGACGTGGTCGAAGCGCGACATCACCGCGAACATCACCAGCACGCCGAACGGCAGGGTCCAGGACAGCTGGGCGCCGAGCGCCGAAGTGTACCAGCTCGCGTTCAGCCCGAGCGCCTGGAACAGCAGGCCGGTGCCGAGGCCGAGCACGAGGCCCGGCGCGACCAGGCTGCCGATCATCGTGTAGAAGACGACCGTGTCGCCGCGAAAGCGCTTGCGGAAACCGAGGCCGGCGAGGAACGACACCACCACCGTGATGATGGTGACGATCACGGCGAGCTTGATCGAGCGGTCGAACGACCCTTTGACGTCGCCGGTTCGCACCTGGGTGAAGAGATCGACGAACCAGTGCAGCGACTGGCCCTTCATCGGGAAGACGAGGCCGCCGCGGATGTCCTGGAACGACAGGATGTAGATGCAGAACATCGGGCCGTAGAGCGCGATCACGTAAAGCGAGAACAGCGTCGCCAGCACGTAGAACGTCCAGGGCCGCTGCCCGCGGCTCGGCGCGATCGCCTTGGTCGTCGCGGGCGCGGCCGTTTCGGGCATGTCGGCGAGAACCGCGCTCATCGCGTGATCTCCTGCCGGATGTCGACGGTGCGCAGGATCAGCGAGACGATCGCGACCAGCACCAGCGTCAGCAGCACGGCGCTCGCCGCCGCGGTCGGATATTGCAGCACGCCGACGTCTTCGTAGAACGCGCTCACCACCGAGGCCGAGCCGCCGCCGGACATCACCTTCACCACGAAGAAATCGCCCATCACGATCGAGACCACGAAGATGGTGCCGAGCGCGATGCCGCTCTTGGACATCGGCACCACGATCAGGCGCATGATGTCGAACCGGCTGGCGCCGGCGTCGATCGCGGCCTCGATCAGCTTCTTGTCGATCCGCGCCATGGAGTTGAAGATCGGCACGATCATGAAGATCGTGAGCTGGTGGACATAGGCGATGACCACCGCGAGGTCGGAGAACAGCAGCACTTCCAGCGGCTGGCGGATCGCGCCGAGCGCTAGCAGCACCTGGTTGATCAGGCCTTCCTTGCCGAGCAGCGGGATCCAGGAAATCATCCGGATGATGTTCGAGGTCCAGAACGGCACCGTGCAGAGCAGGAACAAGCCGATCGCCAGCAGCTGGTTGCGGACGTGGAACACCAGGAAGTAGGCGACGAAGAAGCCGATGATGAGCGTGAACATCCACGTCAGCACCGTGAACTTGATCGTCGCCAGATACAGTTTCAGCGTCAGCGCCGAGTGCAGCACCTCGACGTAGCTTGCCAGCGTGAAGCCCGGCGTCAGCCCGCCAAAGCCGTCGGTGGCGAAGAAGCTGGCCGCCAGCACGACCAGGATCGGCGCCACGAAGAACGGCACGAGCACCAGGACCAGCGGCGAGACGTAGAGCCAGCCGGCGAGATTGGCGCGCGATGAAATTTGAGCTGGGCTTGGGCTTGGACTTGGCTGCATGTCGGCAAACGCCTCGAACTCGGTCTCACCCGCCGGCGCGTCGCCGCGCCGGCGCCTGTCGTCAGGGAAAGCAGGTTTCAGGCCACCTTGAAGTCGTTCCAGCGCTTGTTCATGTAGGCGGCCTCGTCCATCAGCGTGTTCCAGCACGAGATGTTCTTGACGCGGTCGAGGAACGAGCCGCCGTCACGCTTGGTGCCGGCCTTCTCCATCGGCACGCCATAGGGATCGTTGACCACCTCCGGCGCGGGCTGGCCCTCGTACCAGAACACCCATTCGGCCGGCGTCAGGAATTTCTTCGCGGTCGACGGCACTGGGCTGTAATAGCCGTAGCGCGCGACGAAGCCGCCCTGCCAACCCGACAGGTACCAGTTGAGATATTCGTAGGCGGCGTCGAGCTTCTTGCCGGAGAGATGCTTCATCAGGCCCATGCCGTTGCACCAGCCGCGATAGCCTTCCTTGCCGTTCTTGACGTTGACGGGCGCATAGACGCACGGGATCTCCTTCACCCGCACCGCCGCGACCGCCGGCGACCACATCGACTGGATCACCACTTCGCCCGCCGCCATCAGCTGCACCGACTGGTCGAAGGTGGTCCAGGTCGCGCGGAACTGGCCCTGCTTCTTCAGCTCGATCAGCTTGTTGCAGGTGAAGTCGATCTCCTCCTTGGTCATGTTGCCCTTGTTGCCGTACTTGATCAGGCCGGCACTTTCGAAGCAGAGCGCAGCGTCCATGATGCCGATCGCGGGCACGTCGAGGATCGCGGCCTTGCCCTTGAACTTGGGATCGATCAAATCCTTCCACTCGGTCACCTCGTGGCCGACGAGGTCGGGGCGATAGCCGATGGAATCGGCGTTGTAGACCTGCGGCAGGAAGGTCGCCCAGTCGGTGACGCCATCGTTGAGATCGGTGGCGTCGGGCTTTGCGATGTACATGGCCTCATAGGGCGAAATGCCCTGGCGCGGAATCTTGTGACCGTCGATCTCGCCCTTGGTGAAGATCGGCAGGATGTTGTCGAACTCCTTGATTTTCTTGACCTCGATGCCCTGGATCACGCCGCGCTTCGCCGCCAGCTTGGCCTGCCAGCCCTCGAGATCGGCGATATCGACCGTATTAGGCTGGCTTATGAAGCGATTGATGGCCGCGGAAGTGTCGAGGTTCTGCATCGTCACCTTGAAGCCGAGATCCTTGGCGGCCTGGTCGCCGATCGCCTTCACCACCGAATAGGACACGCCGACATGGCGAAGCTCGATGTCCTTGATTTCCTGCGCCCAGATGGTCGGGAACCCGCCGATCGCATCCGCCCCTGCGGCAGCGCCCGCAACCGCGGCCGCCCCCTTCAACAGCGTGCGCCGGCTCAGCTTTTTCGCAGGTCCCGCTTCCGTTCCCGCCGGATCGGAAGTGGACGTCCCCTTAGCACCATCAGACATGGCAACCCTCGCTGGTTACGATGAACGCTCGCACCGATCGCCATTGACCGGCTGCGGGTGTGATCAGTTGCGCGCGAGGCTATGGCTGAGATTCTGTGAAGTAAAATTGGAAGTAAAAATTCGCTGCATAAACGCGGCTAATGGATCGGGCCACTGCATTTGCTTTCGGCAGCCCGCATAAGAAGGCATCAGGACGTGCATACAAGGCTATGCGCCGGACCGCGCGGGCGCGTTCGTGCAGCAGCATGATCAGGTTGCGATGCGGATTGCTGCAACGGTGGCGCGCCTGCGAAGGCAGCGCGCCGCCGAATTTCTCAGGACTTCAGCGTGTCCCGTGCCGTCTCCGGCGCGATCAGCGTGGCGATGATCGTGATGATCGAGAGCGCGATGATGTAGACCGACACCGCCCAGTACGAGCCGGCCCAGGCGAGCAGCGCGGTTGCGATCAGCGGCGAGAAGCCGCCGCTGAGCGCGGCTGCGACATTGGCCCCCAGCGACGCGCCGCTGTAGCGCACCTGGGTGCGGAACAGCTCGGGCATGAACGCAGCCTTCGGGCCGAACAGCAATGCGTGCGTCAGCGTCATCGTGACGACGAGCGCGAGCGTGATCAGCGCCGGTTCTTTTGTGTCGAGGAACCAGAACAGCGGAAACGCCAGCGCGACCGAGAACACGCCGCCGGCGAGATACAGCGCCTTGCGGCCAAAGATATCGGAGAGCCAACCGGCGAGCGGCAGCGTCGCGAACTCGACGACCGCGGCATAGACCACCGCATTCAGGATCACCTGCCGCGGCAGGCCGAGCTTTGTCGTGGCATAGACCACGGTGAAGACGGTGAGGAGATAAGCGAGACCGACTTCCGACACCGTGATGCCGATCGCCAGCAGAAAGCTGCGCCAGTCGCGGCGCAGCACTTCCAGCACCGGCTGTGCCAGCACTTCTTTCCGCTCGACGACTTCCTTGAAGTGCGGCGTCTCCGCAAGCTTGAGCCGCACGATGAAGCCGACGCCGACGAGCAGGATGCTGATCAGGAACGGCACTCGCCAGCCCCAGCTCAGGAAGTCTGCCTCGGGCAGCTGCGTCATCAGGCCGAAGATGCCGGTGGAGGCGGCGACACCGACGGGAAATCCGATCTGCACCAGGCTGCCGTAGAAGCCGCGGCGGTTGCCGGCGTGCTCGACCACCATGACGACCGCGCCGCTCCATTCGCCCCCGAGCCCGATGCCCTGGATGAAGCGCAGGATGACCAGGAAGATGGGCGCCCAGACGCCGATCTGGCTGTAGGTCGGCAGGCAGCCGATCAGGAAAGTGCCGAGCCCCATCGCGATCATGGTCATGACCAGCATCTTCTTGCGGCCGAGCCGGTCGCCATAATGCCCGATGATCGCGCCGCCAATGGGCCGGGCGACGAAGCCGACCGCATAGGTCGAGAACGCTGCCAGCGTGCCGACGAAGGGATCGAAGCTCGGAAAGAACAGCTTGTTGAGCACCAGCGCCGCCGCCGTGCCGTAGATCAGGAAGTCGTACCATTCGATCGCAGTGCCGAGCGCACTCGCCCACACCACATGCGCCGTGGTCGATTTCTCCGCCGAAGCAGAGACCGCCGTTGCTGCCGTCATGCCATGCCCCAAAGATTCCGGAGGGCATCATGGCCAATCGCGTGGAGGGTTGCAACCTGCGGGAGTGATGGCTCTCACAAGATAACAACGCGGGATTTTGTGCGCGGGTGTCGCAACACCCGTCATTGCAAGGAGCTCTTGCGACGAAGCAATCCAGACTGCCTCCGTGGAAAGGCTCTGGATTGCTTCGCTGCGCTCGCAATGACGGGGGTGGCGACAGTTGCGCACACATCTTCGCAACGTCGTCGCCGCAATGGCGGAACCCGGTCCTCCACTGACATTCGTTATTGACAAACTAATTAGCTAATATCTAACTTCCCGCCAGAAATAACCGGCCGTATCAGACGGCTCATAAAAAGAGAGGGAACGACGATGAGAGGGCTTTTGGCCTGCGCCATGCTCGCGGCCACGACTTCGGCTGCCATGACCAATGCTGCCACCGCGCAAGTCTCCGACGACGCGGTCCGGATCGGCGTGTTGACGGATCTGTCGAGCTGGGGCCGCGACAACAGTGGGCCGGGCTCGGTCGAGGCCGCGAAAATGGCGGTCGAGGAATTCGGGCCGACCGTGCTCGGCAAGCCGATCGAGATCATCAGCGCCGACCACCAGATGAAGACCGATGTCGGCGTGCAGATCGTGCGCGGCTGGTTCGACAACGGCAAGGTCGACGCCGTCGTCGACATTCCCAATTCCGGCATCGCCATTGCCGTGCACAACATGGTGCGCGAGCGCAACAAGATCGCCCTGCTCTCCGGCCCCGGCGCGAGCTCGCTGACCGACGAGCTGTGCAGCCCCAACACCGTGCACTTCACCTACGACACCTACGCGCTGTCGAAGGTGACGGCCTCCGCCGTGATCAAGGAAGGCGGAAAGTCCTGGTACTTCATCACCGCCGACTATGCCTTCGGCCAGCAGCTCGAGAAGGACGCCACGCGCTTCATCAACGAGATGGGCGGCAAGGTGCTCGGCGGCGTGAAGCACCCGACCAACACCGCGGACTTCTCCTCCTTCGCGCTGCAGGCACAGAGCTCGAAAGCCGACGTGGTCGCCTTCGCCAATGCCGGCCAGGACACCGACAATGCGATCAAGCAGTCCGGCGAGTTCGGCCTGGTCCAGGGCGGCCAGAAGCTCGTTGGCCTCCTGATGTTCGACACCGACGTGCACGCGGTCGGCCTCAAGGCCGCGCAGGGCACCTACATGACGACGGCGGCGTACTGGGCCATGGACGAGGCGACCCGCGCCTGGTCCAGGAAATTCTACGAGCGCACCAAGGTGATGCCGACCATGATCCACACCGGCGTCTACGGCTCGGTGTTGCATTATCTGAAAGGGATCAAGGCTGCCGGCACCGACGATCCGGCCAAGGTGATGGCCAAGATGCGCGAGTTGCCGATCGAGGATACATTCGTCCATGGTGGCAAGTTGCGCGAGGACGGCCGCGTCATCCGCGACATGTATCTGGCCAAGGTCAAGTCACCTGAACAGTCCAAGGAACCCTGGGACTATCTCGACATCGTCAAGACCGTGAAGGGCGAGGACGCCTTCCGCCCGGTCTCCGAGTCCAAATGTCCGCTCTTGAAGAAGTGAGGCCCGCATGACCGGCATCGAGCACACCGCAATTGAGACTTACGAGTGCGATGTGCTCGTGGCCGGATCGGGCGCCTCCGGCATGTCGGCCGCGATCACCGCGCGCTCCCGCGGCCTCGACGTGCTGATCGTCGAGAAGGAACCGCGCTTCGGCGGCACCACCGCGCGCTCCGGCGGCTGGCTGTGGATTCCCGGGACATCGCTGGCGCGGGCCTACGGCATCACGGAGACGCCGGAGCAGGCCCGCACCTATCTGCGGCATGAAGCCGGCAACAATTACGACGCCGCGCGCGTCGACGCATTTTTGAGCGCCGGCCCCGAGGCGGTCGATTTCTTCACCACCAGGACAGCGCTGCGCTTCGACATGCCGCTGGTCTTCCCGGACTACCACGCCGAGGCGCCCGGCGGCACCCAGGGTGGCCACTCCATGGTGGCGCGCCCGTTCGACGGCCGCGAGCTCGGCGACCACATCAAGACGCTCGGAATGCCCCTGCCCGAGCTGACCGTGTTCGGCATGATGCTCGGATCCGGCAAGGACATCGTCCATTTCATGCGCGCGACGAAGTCGGTGACGTCGGCGGTCTATGTCGCAAAACGCCTGTCGCGCCACCTCATGGACGTGCTGCGCTACGGCCGCGGCATGACCCTGACCAACGGCAATGCGCTCGCGGGGCGGCTCGCAAAATCCGCGCTCGATCTCAAGATTCCGATGTGGCTATCCTCGCCGGTGCGCGAGCTGACGATCGAGAATGGCGCCGTCACCGGTGCGGTGGTTTCGCGTGAGGGCCGCGAGGTGCGCGTCCGTGCGCGCCAGGGCGTCGTGCTCGCCTGCGGCGGCTTCCCGCACGATATCGAGCGGCGCAAGAAAATGTTTCCGCATGCGCCGACCGGCAACGAGCATTATTCGCCCGGCCCCACCGGCAACACCGGCGACGGCTTGCGCCTTGCCGAAAGCGCCGGCGGGCATGTCGAGGATCGACTGCCGAACGCCGCCGCCTGGGTGCCGGTGTCGCTGACCACGCGCAAGGACGGCTCGAAGGGCGTGATGCCGCATTTCATCGACCGCGCCAAACCGGGCGTGATCGCGGTGATGCGCGACGGCAGGCGCTTTGCCAATGAAGGCAATTCCTATCACGACTTCATCCAGGCCATGGTCAAGGCGTCAAAGCCCGGCGAAGAAATTGCTGCCTATCTCGTCTGCGATCACAAGACGCTCCGGAAGTACGGTCTCGGCTGCGTGCCGCCTTTCCCGATGCCGACGGGCCATCACCTCAATACCGGCTATCTCATGCGCGGCGACACGCTGGAGGCGCTGGCGGCGAAGGCAGGGATCGATGCCCATGCCTTCGTCGAGACCGTCAGGCAATTCAATGCGACGGCGCCGCAAGGGCAGGACGCCGCCTTCGGCAAGGGCTCGAAGGCCTATAACCGCTACCAGGGCGACGCGCTGCACGGTCCCAACCCTTGTGTCGGACCGATCGAGAACGGCCCGTTCTACGCCGTCAAGATGGTGGTCGGCGATCTCGGCACCTATGCCGGCATCGTCACCGACGACAACGCGCGCGCGCTCGATGCCGAGGGCCGGGTCATCCCCGGGCTCTATGCCGCCGGCAACGATATGGCGAGCATCATGGGCGGCAATTATCCCGGCGCCGGCATCACGCTTGGGCCGGCGCTGACCTTCGGCTACATTGCCGGCCGCCATCTCGCCGACAGCGCCGCCAAGCGCGACGCGGCATAGCCTAACGCCAGGAGGCGCATGAAGAGAGAAAGCCGCGGCATCCAGTCGATCGAGGTCGGCGGAGAATTGCTCCGCGCGCTCGCCAGATGCGGCGAGCCGATGATGCTGCGCGATCTCGCGCGCGAGGCCGGCATGACGCCGGCCAAGGCGCATCCTTATCTCGCCAGCTTCTCGCGCATCGGGCTGATCGAGCAGGACGAGACCACCGGCCGCTACGAGATCGGCGCGCTGGCGCTGGAGCTCGGCCTGATCAGCCTGCGCCGCCTCTCCGGTGTGCGCATCGCAAGGCCGAAGATCGCAGCGCTGGCGAGCCAGATCGGACATGCGGTCTCGCTTGCGGTCTGGGGCACGCACGGCCCGACCGTGGTGCAGCTCGAAGAGCCGGCCCAGCCCGTTCACATCGTGATGCGCGCCGGCTCGGTGATGGCACTGCTGGAGACGGCGACGGGGCGCGCCTTTGCAGCCTTCCTGCCGGAGAAGACCATCAATGCCGCGCTCGAAAGTGGCCTCGATCGTCACGGCGTCGGCTACAATCCGAAGCGCGCGGTGAAGGGTACGAAGGTTGCGGACATGCTCACGGAGGTCCGCAAGCACGGCCTCGCCCGCGCGCTCGGCGATCCCCTGCCCGGCGTCAATGCGTTCTCGGCGCCGGTGTTCGACCATTCCGGCCATGTCGCGCTGGTCATCACCGCGATGGGGCCGGAGGGGACGTTCGATGCCCGCTGGGACAGCCCGATCGCACATGCCTTAAGCGACTGCGCCGGCGGCATTTCGAAGCGGCTGGGTTACGGGATGACGGTTGCGGCGGAGTGAGAGCTATTTCCCCGAGTCGTCCTGGCGAAAGCCAGGACCCATTACCCCAGGCGGAAATTGTCGACCAAGCTGGCAACCACGAGTCTTCGTCAAACCACGTCTTGTGGTAACGGTTCTGGCTCCCCGTGCGCAATTGCGCACTAGGCCAGGACGACATCGAAAACGGGGCGGCTGCTTCGTTCCCCTAATTCTCCTTCACCGGTACCGTGTAGTTCAGGATCAGCCGGCCGCCATCCGGATAGATCGTCTGCCCGGTGATATAGGACGCATCGTCGCTGGCGAGGAATGCGACGACGGAGGCGACCTCGCTCGGCTCGCCGCCGCGGCCAGCTGGCGTGCGCGACAGCACGGTCTTGCGCGCGTCCTCGGAGGTGTAGATGGAGGAGGCCACCATGTCGGTCAGGATCGTGCCGGGCCCGACCGCGACCACGCGGATGTTGTGAGGGGCCAGCGCAACAGCCGCAACCGAGGTCAGTTGCTTCATGCCGCCCTTGGACATCGCGTAGGTCGCAAGCGCCGGGATTGCCAGCAGCGCGTTCACCGAGGACATGTTGATGATGACCCCGCCGCCGCTGCCTTGCGCAATCATCTGCTTCGCCGCCGCCTGCACGCCGAAGAATGCGCCCTTCAGATTGATGCCGATGATTTCATCGAATTCCTCTTCGGAAATCTCGAGGATGTCCCGATTGCGGGCGACGCCGGCATTGTTGACCATGATGTCGAGCCGGCCGAACTCTTTCACGGCGGTGGCGACGAACTGATCGACATCAGCGCGTTTTGCGACATTGCCGACGACAGTGCGCAGGGCGTCCGGCCGCCCCAGTTCGGCGGCCGTCGCGGCGAGGCCCTCGGCATCGACATCCGAAATGACGACCTTGACACCGTCGTCCAGAAATCTCTTCGCGCAGGCCTTGCCGATGCCGCGCGCCGCGCCAGTGATGGCGGCGACCTTACCGGATAGTTTCATGGTCCAACTCCAGAATGGCTCTTCGCGGCGGACTCCACGCCGGGTGAGGACTCCGACTTAGGCCACCGCGAAGCGGAGATGAGCACGGAACCAGCATTTGATAAAGACCGCGTCGGCGCGATGCACGTTGCTGCGCCCTCTCCCCTTGTGGGAGAGGGCATCTCCGCAGGGAGACCCGAGTTCACTTGGGTGAGGGGTCTGTCTCCGCGCACTCATGCGCATCCGTATGTGCGGAGAGATACCCCTCATCCGGCGCTTCGCGCCACCTTCTCCCACAAGGGGAGAAGGAAGGGCACCGTCGCTCAGGCTAACTTAGTTCGCCGCGGATCTCACCGCGGCCGGCATATAGATCTGCGCGTAGCCTTCCTTGATCGCCGCGGTGATGCGGTCGAGGCGGCGGTCGATATGCTTCTCCAGCACCGAGACGCAAGCCTCTTCGTCGCGCGCCATCAGGCCTTCGACGACGGCACGGTGCTCGGCCTGGGTGTTGGAGCGGTTGATGCGGTCCATGTCGATCCAGCGCACGAAGCGGATGCGGGCGTTGACGTTGCGGAGCACGCGCAGCATCTCGGCATTGTCGGACATCCTCATCAGCCGCTCGTGGAAGGTCTCGTCGAGCTCGACCAGTTCCACCGAGGAGCGCTCGCCGGGATCGGGGCCGGTGGCTTCGAGGAATTTGAGCAGCGCGTCGATGTCTTCATCCTTGGCGCGCTTGACGGCGAGGCGGACCGAGGCGACCTCGATCGACTTGCGCAGCTCATAGAGATCGAAGATCTCGTGCGCGTCGAGCTCGCGGCAGAAAAAGCCCTTGCCCGGCGTGAAGCGCAGGAAGCCCTCGGTGTTGAGGCGGTTGAGCGCTTCGCGCAGCGGCGTGCGGCTGACGCCGAGGCGCTTTGCCAGCTCGCCCTCGTTGAGCCGTTCGCCCGGCTTGAATTCATAGCTCACGGCCATCGCCTTGAGCTGCTCATAGACACGATCGACGATGCTATCGGAAGCCAGTTCCACGTTGCTCTTCATATGCTGCATTCATGCTCGAACACAGCCGAATATACCGGGGCTGCGGGGACGAAGGCAATGCAGACGACAGAGCTATCAGAGATTGTTCAAGACTTTGCGACGACCGGAATCAAGCAAAGACGCGCGGGCGCAGTCCAGCATGAAACCACGTGATCATGGAATAGATGTCGTAGACCGGCAAGCCTACCTCGGCCTGAAGCGCCGCCGCGTAGGGCGGCATGTTGGTGCATTCCAGCACGATAGCGCCGACATCAGGGTTTTTCGCGACCAGCGTCTTGCCGGCCTCGACGACGTCACGTTCGGCCTGCGCAATGTCCATGTCGTCCTTCTCGGCCTTGATCAAGACGCGGAAAAACTCCTTGCCGTTCTCGGTGCCGACCAGCGGCGTGTCCAGCGGCACGCCGGCGCCTTCGAGATGGGCCGGCGTCAGGGTCGAGCCCGACACCGTGACGAGACCGACCCGCTTGCCCGGCGGCAAGGTGGCCTGCACCCACGGCACCTGCATCAGCGACGACGTCGCGACGGGAACGCCGACGGCGGCCGCTATCTCCTTCTGAAACAGCGAGAGGAAGCCGCAATTGGTGGTGATGGCCTCGGCGCCCAGCCGCACCAGGTCCTTGGCCGCGTCGATGAAATCAGGCAGCAGCCCGGCCGCGCCCTTCAGCACCACCTTCTCCGGCGAGGCCCCGCTCACCACGCGATAGAGCACCGGGAAAGGCCAGGTGGTGCCGTTGCCCATGTCACCCGGAATGCGCGGAAAGCGCGCCTCCAGCATCAGAATGCCGAGCGGCGCGCCATAGATGGCCTTGCCGCCACGGGCGATGCGGGAGGGCGAATTGGCTGGATGGGTCATGGTGCGATCTCAGAGGAAACGATCGGGCGCGAACGGGGTGAGCGGAATCTCCGGCGTCTTGCCGCTCAGCAGCTGGGCGACGAGACGGCCGGTGCGGGCCGAGCCGACCAGGCCGACATGGCCGTGGCCGAAGGCATAGACGATGTCGCGCGAGGCGCGTGCGTAGCCGATGCAGGGACGTCCGTCAGGCATGCTCGGGCGATGGCCGAACCAGGTCTTGATGCGCGAGGCTGGAATGTCCTTCGGCAGTTTCGGGAACATGCTGAGGAGGTTATTGCGCAAAATCTCGGCGCGCTTCCAGTTCGGCTCGGCTTCGAGGCCGGCGATCTCGACCGTACCGGCTGCGCGCAGGCCCTTGTCGGTCCAGTTCACCACCATCTTGGCGTCGGACGCCATGATCGAGCTGCGCGGGCCTGATTCAGGCTTCTCGATCATGACGTGATAGCCGCGCTCGGTCTCGAGCGGCAGCGGATCGCCGACCGATGCGGTGAGCTGCTTCGACCGCGCCCCCGCGGCAACCACCGCGGCATCGCAAGGGATCTCGCCGGTCTCGGTGAGGACGGCAACGAGCTTGTTGCCGGAGAGCTTGAGGCCTGTCGCCTTGGCCCGCACCAGCTTGGCGCCGTTTGCGAAAGCATGTTGCGCAAGCGCTGCAACATAGGCGCCGGGGTCGCGGCAGCGCCCGGCCTCTTCCACCATCACGCCAAAGGTGTAGCGCGGATGCAAATCCGGCTCGCGCTGACGCATCTCGTCGGCGTCGAGCTCCAGCCATTCGACGCCGACCTTCTTGCGCAGGCGCCAGCCGAGATCGTTGTCGAAATTGCCGCGCGACGGAAAGGCATGCATCACGCCGTTGCGCTCGATCAGTTCGGGCACACCGGCCTCTTCCGCAAGCTTCCTGTGCAGCAGCGGCGCGTCCTTCAGGAGATCGCGCAGCGCAAAGGCGGTTGTCTCGACCCGCGCCTCGGTCCAGCCCGAAAGCAGGTACTTGATCAGCCAGGGCAACGCCTTCGGCAAATAGGACCAGCGGATCGCGAGCGGCCCGAGCGGATCCATGAGATAGAACGGCACCTTCTTCCAGATGCCCGGCTCGGCCGGCGGGATCACCGAATGCGAGGAGAGCCAGCCGGCATTGCCGTAGCTCGCCGCCTGCTCGCCACCGGGCTCGCCAGGATCGATCAGCGTGACGCGATGGCCCTCGCGCAGCGCCTCGATGGCGCTGATCACGCCGACCGCGCCGGCGCCGATGATCGCGACGTGGCGGCCGGCGGGCATCGCTTACGCCTTCACCGCGGGAGCGAAATCCTTGCCGACCGAGATCGCCCTGGAATCGATGATGCAGTGGAGGATCGACGGCTTGCCCGAGGCCAGCGCGCGCTCGAAGGCCGGCGCGAACTCCTCCGTGCGCTCGACGCGCTCGCCATGACCGCCGAACGCTTTTGCGTACATCGCAAAATCCGGGTTCTTCAGCTGGGTGCCGACGACGCGACCGGGATAGTCGCGCTCCTGGTGCATGCGGATGGTGCCGTATTGCGAATTGTCGACGACGATGACGACGAGCGGTGCGTCATATTGCACGGCGGTCGCGAATTCCTGGCCATTCATCAGGAAGCAGCCGTCGCCGGCAAAGGCGACGACGGTGCGATCCGGATATTGCCGCTTGGCGAGCACCGCTGCCGGTACGCCATAGCCCATCGAGCCCGAGGTCGGCGCGAGCTGGGCAGCAAAGCTGTGGAAGCGGTGATGGCGATGGATCCAGCCGGCATAGTTGCCGGCGCCGTTGCAGACGATCGCGTCCTTCGGCAGCCGGTCGCGCAACCAGGTCATCACCTGGCCGTACTGGAACGTGCCCGGCAGCTCGCGCGCCTTCTCGGTCCAGGCGAGGTAATCGGCATGCGCCTTGGCGGCCTCGCCCTTCCAGGCAACCGACCCGGCCGGTTTCAGCGTCTCGACGGCGGCGGCGAACGCAGCCGGCGTCGCCTGGATCGCCAGCGCCGGCTGATAGACGCGGCCGAGCTCTTCGGAGCCGGGATGCACATGGATCAGCTTCTGCTGCGGGGTCGGAATGTCGAACAGCGTGTAGGACGAGGACGGCATCTCCGACATGCGGCCGCCGATCAGCAGAATGACGTCAGCGTTATCGATGCGCGCCTTCAGGCCCGGGCTCGGCCCGATGCCGAGATCGCCGGCGTAATGCGAATGATCGGCGTCGATCAGCGAGGCCCGGCGGAACGAGGTTGCGACCGGCAGGTCGAAGCGCTCGGCAAAGCGCGCGATGCTTTTGGTCGCCTCATCGGTCCAGCGCGAGCCGCCGAGGATGACGAGCGGCGCCTTGGCGCTCGCGAGCATGGCGCCGACACGCTCGATGTCAGCGGGCGCCGGCCAGCTCACCGCCGGCTCGATGCGCATCGCATCGGCAACGGCGGCGGTTTCCGTCAGCATGTTCTCCGGCAGCGAGATCACCACGGGACCGGGCCGGCCCTGCATGGCGACGCGGAAGGCGCGCGCGACGAGTTCCGGAATCCGGTCGGGGCGATCGATCTCGACCGCCCATTTCGCCATGGTGCCGAACACCGCCTTGTAGTCGAGCTCCTGGAACGCCTCGCGCTCGCGCATGCCGGTGTCGACCTGGCCGACGAACAGGATCATCGGCGTCGAATCCTGCATCGCGATGTGGACACCGTGGCTGGCATTGGTCGCGCCGGGGCCGCGGGTGACGAAGCAGATTCCGGGCCGGCCCGTGAGCTTGCCATAGGCTTCCGCCATCATCGCGGCGCCGCCCTCGGCGCGGCAGATCATGACGTCGATCGGGCTGTCATGCAGCGCATCGAGGGCCGCCAGATAGCTCTCGCCCGGCACGCAGGTGACGCGCTCGACGCCTTGGGCGACGAGCTGATCGATCAGGATCTGGCCCCCGGTGCGGGTGTTGCGAATGGTCATGACGGCTCCCTCGAGGCTTCGGCGATGCGCTTCATGGCTTCGCGCAAATTTTGTTCGGAGGTGGCGTAGGACAGGCCGACAGGGCGCGCAAGATCGAAAGGCTTTGCGTACCCTGCGCAGGCGACATGCCCGCCCCTGCTGTTTGCACTACCGCCCATTCGCGATGATGCGGCGGCAATGATCGAGCGCCGCGCCGATGAGGTTGTCGCTTGCCTCCGGCGTGCGGAACGCCGAATGCGCCGACAGTGTCACGTTCGGCAGCTTTGTCAGCGGATGGCCCGGTGGCAGCGGCTCGACGGTGAAGACGTCGAGGCCGGCATGGGCGATGTGACCCGAGCGCAGCGCGTCCAGCATCGCGTCCTCGTCGACGACCGCGCCGCGCGCGGTGTTGATCAGGATGCTGCCCTTGCGCATCATCGCGATGCGCTCGCGCGACAGGAAACCCTTGGTCTCGTCATTGAGGAGCAGATGCAGCGAAACGACATGGCTCTCCGCGAGCAGTTTCTCCAGCGAGACGAACTCGACACCCGGATGCGTCTTCGGCGACCTGTTCCAGGCGATCACCTTCATGCCACAGCCCGCGGCCATGCGCGCGGCTTCCGCGGCGATGCCGCCGAAGCCGATCAGGCCGAGCGTCTTGCCGGTGAGCTGCATCGCGTCGCGACGCAGCCAGTTGCCCTCGCGCATGCCGCGGTCCATCTCGCCAAAGCTCTTGGCGGAAGCCCACATCAGCGCGATCGCGCATTCGGCGACCGCGGTGTCGCCATAGCCCTTGATAGTGTGAACGGAGATACCGCGCTGGCCAAGCTCTTCCGGATCCATGTAGCTGCGCGCACCGGTGCCGAGGAAGACGACGTGCTTCAGGGCAGCGCATTTGGTGGCAATCGCCGTCGGCACCGCGGTATGATCGACGATCATGATCTCGGCGTCACCGAGCAGGCCGGGCAAATCGTCGGGCTTGATGGAGGGGTTGCGGTTGATGCCGACCGGGAGGTCCTGGGAGCGCAGCAGCTTTTCAGTCACCGCGGCAAGGGTGTCGTTGGCGTCGACGAAGAGAGCGCGCACGTGCTTGTCTGTCCTGTCCAATCTAAAATACCGTATTGCATTTTAGTCTGAATACAGAAATAGTCCAGACGCCGGGTTTGAATGTCTAAAAAGCGACTGCCCAGGAGAACTGCCATGGGAACTGCCATGAATCGCAGGGACGCACTCACCACTGTCGCCCTCGCCGGTGCTGCGATGGCCGCAGCCACCTCGGCCAAAGCCGACACCGCGCCGAGCTCCACGCTCGACCGCATCAAAAAGAGCGGTGTGCTGCGGATCGCCGTCATCGCCGGCCAGGATCCCTATTTCCACAAGGACCTCACGACCAATCAATGGTCGGGCGCCTGCATCGACATGGCGAACGACATCGCCGGCAAGCTCGGCGCCAAGGTCGAGCCGCTGGAATCAACCTGGGGCAACCAGATCCTGGATCTTCAGGCCGAGAAGATCGATCTTGCCTTCGCCGTCAATCCGACGCCCGAGCGCGCGCTGGTCATCGACTTCTCCTCGCCCATCCTGGTGCACTCCTTCACCGTCATCACCAAGAAGGGTTTTGCCAAGCCGCAGACCTGGGCCGAGCTCAACAAGCCCGAGGTCAAGATCGCCGTCGACATCGGCTCCACGCATGAGACCATCGCGCGCCGCTATTGCTCAAAGGCAACGATCCTCGGCTTCAAGGAGCGGAACGAGGCGATCCTCGCCGTGTCCACCGGACGGGCGGACTGCAACATTTCGCTTGCCGTGCTTTCGGTCGCGACCTTGAAGAAGAACCCGACGCTCGGCGAGCTCGCAGTCCCCCGCCCGCTGCTGACGCTGCCGACCAATCTGGGCATCCGCGCCGAAGGCGATCGTCGCTACAAGGATTTCCTCAGCGCCTGGGCCGACTATAACCGTGCGCTGGGCCAGACCCGCGAATGGATGCTGAAGGGTTTTGAGGCCGTTGGCCTCGGTGCGGACGATATACCTCCCGAGATCCAGTTCTGACCCCCGCGCTCTGGCTGCACGGCGAGCTTTAGGACACGTTCAATCACGCGACACGCGCGGCGTCGAGGGCGTGACGTTCGCCGGTGTGTGGAAATCCAGACGCGCGCGGCTCTCCTCGCGAACACCGGATTCGTCGCCGAACTCGACATAGTTCTGCGCGCCCTGATTCCATTGCGGCCACGGCGTCGCCGATGTCGCCGGATTTCCGGTCTTCGCGAATGCGACCAGCGTGTCCATCATCCGATCGGACAAGGCGCGGTCGAACTCGGTCCAGAGCCGCGTGGTACGGAACTTGTCGAAGGCGTCCTGGGTTCCGAACCAGTAAGGCACGTCGGAGGTGTGATAGGCACCGATCTTCTGTGGACTGTCGAAGAACTGGACGTCCTTCGCGAAGGGGTGCACGCGGGAGAACATGTACATGTAGAACGGTGCCTTGCCGGTCTTTGTCTGCGCCATGGCCCAGTTGCGCGTGCCGGCTTCGACGAGGCCCTCACGCGCGGCGAGCAGGCCCATCGCCTTGGCCTCGTCGTCGGTCTTCGCCGGATAGAGCGCGAGGAAGCGATCGGCCTGGTCACCATAGAGCTTCTTTGCAGCGGCGAGATAGGCTTCGAGATTTCCAGCGGTGCGTAGATCATTCGAACTTTCGTCGCTGGTGAAACCCGCGACCGTCGCGACGTCGTTTTGTTTGCCTGCCGCAAAAATGTTCGGCACGGTGTCGGGTAGGACGTAGCCGTCGATATCCGGCGTGACGGCGATCGTGCCGGCACATCCAAGCTGGCAATCCTTCTGGATCGCCAAAACCTTGTCGGCCTGGATCAACCGCATCTCGGCGAGCGAGGACGCGCCCAGTGCCGACTGCACCTCGAGGCCGATCTTCTCAGCCGCCGGCAGCGCCGGGAATTTGAAACGGCTGTCGAACATGCTGAGACTCATCGCGAAACCGCGATTGAACAGGCCTTTCGCCAGCGGACTTGCTTCGAGCGCGGACACCGACATGGCGCCCGCAGACTGCCCGGTGATGGTGACGTTGTCGGGGTCGCCGCCGAATAGCGCGATGTTGCGCTTGATCCATTGCAGCGCGGCGATCTGGTCCATCAAGCCGTAATTGCCGGAGGCATGGTGCGGCGATTCCGCGGTCAGCTCGGGATGGGCGAGATTGCCCAAAATGCCGACGCGGTAATTGAAGCTGACGAAGATCGTGCCTTTCTTCGCAACGGCTTCGCCGTCATACATCGCCATGCCGCTGGAGCCGAGCGTGAAGCCGCCGCCGTAGATCCAGACCACCACCGGCAGCTTAGCGCCCGATTTCGCGTCCCGGCTCGCCCAGACGTTCAGATAGAGGCAATTCTCGCTGGTCGCTTCCTCGCCGAAATAGTGGTTGAGATTGTGCCGGCGCAGCACCTGAATGCACTCGGGCGCCAGCCGGTCGGCGTGATAGACGCCGTTCCAGGCCTCGACCTTCTGCGGTTCGCGCCAGCGGAGGTCTCCGAGCGGCGGCGCGGCAAAGGGAATCCCGGAGTAAGCCTTCACGCCGGACGCCAGCACCCTGCCGGAGATCGCACCGCTATCGATGCTGACGGGGTCTTCGGGGACCGGCGTCGCGACGATCTGCGCCGCCGACGGCACGACGGCCAGCAAAGAGAGAATTGAAGCCATCGCAAGAACCGTGCGCGAGAGCGCGCGCCCGCTGTCCGAAACGCTCATCTGATCTCCCCTTTGCTTTTCTTGTCAGACGACCGCTTCGGGACGGGCGGTCAGTTCCGCCCACATCCGGAGGCGCGCGCCGTCGTTGAGCGGCACAATATGAAACGGCTGACTGAGGATTGCGAGAGGCTCCTGGCCCGGTTCAAACCCTGGCCAGGCTTCCGCGATATCGGGCATGCCGGTCGTGACGAAGCGCAGCACATTGGCCTGAAAGCGCGCCGCGACGTCGATATCGGCAGGCGTCATCGGTCCGCCCTTCCGTTTCAGGATCGGGCGATCGATGAAGTCGGGCAGATGCGCCCAGAGGCAGGCATTGTCGGCGCCATGGGTCGGCCCTTGCGACAGGAACGGCTCAAGCGACGGACGATGGTCGAACCGACTCAGCCAAACCGCGCCGCCAGCGGCAGCATGAAGCCGCGCCAGATCGGCCATCGGGCGGTGCCAGAACGCATCCGAGAGCAGCGCCTCGTACGGATCTTCATCGGTGCGCGCCGTGGCGCGGTAACAGGACAGCAGGCGTTCCCAGCCGACATCGCCGAATGCCGCGCGCACCTGACGCTCGGTGGTGCGGATCATCGCCGCCGGCGGCGTGCTCTTCAGGAACAGCGCCATCTCGTCGCGGCAGGAGCCGAGCCAGAGCGGAATGTCGCGCAAACCGCCGTCGGCAAAGACATCGCGCGGCTCGCGCGGGATCACGGTGCCGTCGAGCACCGGCCCGAACACGGTGCCCGACTCAGTCTCGTCCGCGAGCCTCCGTCCGACGCGCTCCACCGCCGCGAAGAGGTCTGGTAGAGGCACGGAAGCGATCGCGCCGGGATCGCGCGCCAGCTCGAGCTCGTCGAGCACGCGGCGCGCGACCTCGTCGGCGTGATCCGCGCGCATGATGTTGCGCCCGGGTGCACTCAGGGCGAGGGCGCGGATGAATTTGCCTCTGGCTTCAGGCAGGGTTGCAAGCGCGATCACCATGGAGGCGCCGGCCGACTGGCCCGACAGCGTGATCGCGTCCGGATCGCCGCCGAAACTTGCGATGTTGGCGCGGACCCAGTCGAGCGCTGCGAGCGCATCCGACATCGCGAGATTGTTGGCTTCACCGAGGCCATGGCGATGCAATTGCAGGAAGCCGAGCGGGCCGAGCCGGTAATTGATGGTCACGATCACCGCCGGACCGCGCGCGGCGAGGAAGGCGCCGTCATAATCGGCGCCGCCGCCGGTGACGAAGGCGCCGCCATGGATGAAGAACAGCACCGGCAGCGGGCGATCCGCCGCCGGCGCCCAGATGTTCAGGCTGAGACAGGATGCTTCGTCCGCATGATCGAGATGACCGGGCTGCGGCGCATACGCGCCGTAGTCCGTGCATTGGCGCGGCTCCGTCCACGCAGCCGGCGGTACTGCTTTCGCAAAGCGCCGCGCGATTGCGAACGGCACGCCCTTGAAGGCGCGCACGCCGTTCTGCTCGACGCCGGTAACCGGCCCGTTCGTGGTCGAAACGGCATTCGTCAACATGCGGAACTGACCTCTGCTCTCAAGCGCGTCGCTTGCCGAGATCGGCGATGTCGACGGTGTGGGTTTCGCGTGCGGTCGCCGCTGATACGGCCGAGATCACGCAGCAGCAGGCCACGAAGATCGCAACGGGAATCCAGCCGTTCGGGCCGTCACCGACCAGGCTCGCGCTCACCAGCGGCGTGAAGCCGGCGGCGAGGAAACCGAGCTGCGTGCCGATCGCCGTGCCGGAATAGCGCACGCGCGCATCGAACATCTCGGCATAGAAGGACGGCCAGATCGCGTTCGGCGCGGCGTAGACGACACCCGAGAGGATCATCGCGGCGGCGAAGATCGCGATCGTGTTACCTGATGTCACCAGCATGAAATACGGGAACAGCAGCACGGCGCAGCCGAGCACGCCACCGATGAACACCGGCTTCCGGCCGATCTTGTCGGCGAGCAGCGCCCACAACGGTTGGGTGATCAGCGCCGTGACGTTACCGAGCACGCCGGCCCACAGCATGGTCGGACGCGCCACACCGAACTTGCTGGTGGCGTAGCCGAGCGCGAACACGGCGGTCATGGTGCTCACGGTCGCGATCAGCGCGCAGGTAATCACGCGCAGTACGTCGGGCCAGTAGTCGCGGAGCAGCGTCACGACGGGGAAGCGCGCCACCTGCGCCTTGTCCTTGATGTCTTCGAAGACAGGCGTTTCCGGCATGGTCCGGCGCACCAGATAAGCGACGACGAGCACGAAGAACGACAGAAGGAAGGGAATGCGCCAGCCCCAGCTCAGGAGCTGGTCCTCCGGCAGGCTCGACACCGGGATGAAAACCAGCGTCGCCAGGATCGCGCCGGCCTGGGTGCCGCTCAGGGTCCAGCTCGTGAAGAAGGCGCGGTTGGAATTGGCGGAATGCTCCAGCGTCAGCGAGTTCGCCCCGCTCTGCTCGCCGGCAGCCGACAGGCCCTGCAACAGGCGCAGCAGCGTCAGGATGACAGGCGCGGCGTTGCCGATCGCCTTGGCATCCGGCAGCAGTCCGATCGCGAGCGTCGAGCCGCCCATCAGGACCAGCGTGAACAGCAGCACCGTCTTGCGCCCGATGCGGTCGCCGAAATGGCCAAGGATGACCGCACCGACGGGCCGCGCGATGTAGCCGATGCCGAAGCTCAGAAGCGCGAGCAGCGTCGCCGTCGAGGGATCGACATTGGCGAAGAACACTTTTGGAAAGATCAGCGCCGCCGCGGTGCCGTAGATGAAGAAGTCGTAGTATTCGAGCATGCTGCCGACGAAGCTGACGAGCGCGGCGCGCTTCGGCAGCTTGTTCGGCGTGGCTTGTGCGCTGGATGTCGCTTGCAGCGATGCGGCTGACGTCAACGTCATCGAAATCTCCTCCCCTGTGTTCGGACCCTCAGGCCCCCAGTGTCCGGTGCGGCTCGCGTCAGGCGGGTCATCCGCCGCGCGCGTTTTATGGTTCTGGTTGCCGCGACCCTGGTTTGGAGCGATAATGTACGAACTAGTACGTTAATGCAATACGCGTTGGATCAATGCCTGGAGGGGCGAAATTTGCCTTCACCTTCAAGGTGATCCGTGGAAACTGGCGGGAGAAACAGCGATGCTCGAGCGCATGCCGCCCTTATCGAAGCGCACCAACGACCCCGAGCGCACCAAGCGCGACATCCTCGAAGTGGCGATGGCCGAATTCGCCTCGGAGGGCTATTCCGGCGCCCGCGTCGACGCGATCGCGGCGCGGACGCGCACGTCGAAGCGGATGATCTATTACTATTTCGGCGGCAAGGAGCAGCTCTATCTCGCGGTGCTGGAGGAGGCCTATCGCAGCATCCGCGCGCTGGAGGATCAACTCGACATCGAAAGCTGCGACGCGCGCGAGGGGTTGCGCCGGCTGATCGAGGCCACCTTCGACCATGACGAGCGCAACCCGAATTTCATTCGCCTCGTCAGCATCGAGAACATCCACCACGGCAAGCACCTGCAGCAGAACCTCCAGCTGCGCCAGCTCAACGCCAGCGTGATCGCAACCCTCGACGGCATCCTGAAGCGCGGGCGCGACGATGGCGTCTTCCGCGACGACGTCGACGCCATCGACCTGCACCTCGCCATCTCCTCCTACTGCTTCTTCCGCGTCGCCAACCGTCATACGTTCGGGGCGCTGTTCGATCGCGACCTCAGCGAGCCCAGGGTGCTAGCCAGGAGCAGGACGCAGATCGTGGAGATGATTTTGGCATGGCTCGCGGCGAAGGGGTGAGGCTTAACTGCCGCCACACATTCGATGTCGTCCTGGCGAAAGCCAGGACCCATAACCACCGAACATCATTTGGCGAAGACTCGGGGTTACCCGCACCCGTCGCAACATCCCCCTGGGGTAATGGGTCCTGGCTTTCGCCAGGACGACAATCCCCTCACCCAGCCCTCTTCTGTCGCGAGCTCGCCAGCAGCACCAGCATGAAGGACGCCGCCGTCATCAGCGTCGAGATCGCGGCAATGGTCGGGTCGATCTCGTCGCGCAGCGCGGTGAACATGCGCTTGGTCAGCGGCTGATACTGGCCGCCGGAGATGAACAGCGCGACGATGGTCTCGTCCATCGCCGAGATGAAGGCGAAGATACCGCCGGCGATCACGCTCGACTTGATCTGCGGCAGCGTCACCGCGAAGAAGCTGCGCAGGCGGTTCATGCCGAGGCTGCGCGCCACCATCTCCTGTGCGGGGTCAAAGCTTTGCAGCCCTGCGAGCACCGAGATGACGACATAGGGCAATCCCAGCATCACGTTCGCCAGCACGAGGCCGGGCAAGGTCGCGACCAGACCGACCCTGGCATAGACGAAGAAGATGCCGACCGCGGTGATGATGATGGGGACCACCAGCGGCAGCAGCAGCGCCATGTGGATGAGACGCATGATGCGCAGCTTCGACTGGCTGATGGCATAGGCGGCGGCAACCCCGCACGGCGTTGCGATCATCACAGTCAGGAACGCGACCGTCAGCGTCACCCGCGTCGCCTGCATCCAGGCCGGATTTGAGAAGTACTGCTGATACCAGCGCAGCGAGAACGACGGCGGCGGGAACGTCAAAAAGCGCGCACTGGAGAATGAGATCGGCGCGATGATCAGGACCGGCAGGATCAGATAGACCAGCACCAGCGCGCTGAACACATAGAGGAGGATGCGGGCGGGCGAGACGCGCATCATTTCTGCCCCAACACGCGATCGAGCGAGATGAAGCGACTGACGACGAAGAAGATCGCGAGCACGCTTAAGAGCAGCACCACGGCGACCGCACTCGCCGCGCCGAACTGGTTGTAGAGCTCGACATTGCGGCTCACCAGCATCGACACCATCACGGTCCGGCCGCCGCCGAGCAGCTCTGGCGTGATGTAGAAGCCGAGACAGAGCACGAACACCATGGTGCAGCCGGCGAGCACGCCCGGCAGCGACAGCGGCAGGAAGACGCGGAAGAAGGTGAGCGACGGGCTTGCGCCCAGGCTGGCGCCGGCCTGCATCAGATCGGACGGAATCTTCTGCATGGTGGCGTAGAGCGGCAGCACCATGAAGGGCAGCAGGATGTGGACCGTCGCAACCACCGTGCCGAAGGTGTTGTGGACCAGCGCGAGCGGCTCGGAGATCACGTCGAGATAACGCAGGAACTGGTTGATCACCCCGGTGCGCTGGAGCAGCGCCAGCCAGGCATAGGCACGCACCAGCACGCTGGTCCAGAACGGCAGCACGACCAGCGACAGGATGACGATGCTCCACCCTTTCGGCACCGAATTGGCGAGATAGGCCACGGGATAGCCGAGCAGCAGCGCGATGGCCGTAACTGCGAGGCTGATCCCGAAGGTGAGCGCGAAGCTGCGCCAGTAGATGTCTTCGGTGAAAACGCGGCGATAATTCTCCAGCGTGAAGCCGTCATGGTAGATCGACTGCCAGGCGAGCCAGCCGACCGGGAGCACGATCAGGAGCAAGATCACCAGCAGCGCCGGCGACGCCAATGCCAGCATCAGCCCGTGCTCACGGCGCTGATGCTTTTGCGATGGATCTGGCACTGATATCGACAACGCTGCCTCGTCTTACTTCTGCATGAACGACGCCCAGCGCTTCTCGGCGGCTTCGCCGGCCGGCGAGGACCACCAGGCGTAGGACATCAGCGCTTGCTTGGCCGCATTGGCCGGCTCGCTCGGCAATTGCGCGGCACGCTCGGGCTTGATCACACTGGTCTCGAACGCCTTGGGGTTGCCGGGACCGTAGTCGATCTGCAGCGGCAGATTGGCCTGGTGCAGGGGATCGACGGCCTCGTTGAGGAACTTCACCGCCGTCTCGAGATTCGGCGCGCCCTTGAGGATGCAGAGCGAGGTGCTCTGCAAAATGCCCTGGTTGTAGGTGAAGGCCACCTTGGCGCCTTCCTTGGCAACCGCGCTGACGCGACCGTTCCAGGCCATTTCCATGTCGACCTCGCCGTCATTGAGCAGCTGCGCCGACTGCGCGCCCGAGGTCCACCACACCGTGATGTGCGGCTTGATCTCTTCCAACTTCTTGAAGGCGCGGTCGACGTCGAGCGGATAGAGCTTGTCCGGCGCGACGCCGTCGGCCATCAGCGCGGCCTCGAGCGTGGCGAACGGGTGGTTGCGCAGCGCGCGGCGGCCGGGGAATTTCTTGACGTCCCAGAAGTCAGCCCAGCTGTTCGGCGCGTCCTTCGGGAAGGTTTTCTGGCTGTAGGCCAGCACGCTGGAATAGAACTCGTAGGACACTGAATAGGGACTGCGATATGCCTCCGGCATCGCCGCTCCATTCGGGATCTTCGAGAAGTCGAGCTTCTCGATCAGCCCCTGCTCGCCGCCGCGCAGGCAGTTGCCGGTCGGAGTGTCGACGACATCCCAGATCGGCTTGCCGCTGCCGACCTGCGTCTTGATTGCGGGCCAGGCGTCGGGAATGGAGTCCTGGTTGATGGTGATGCCGAGCTTCTTGGCGGAGGGATCGAGGATCGCCACCGTCTGCGCCTGCTGATAGGCGCCGCCCTGCGAGACGAAGGTCATCTGCTCGGCGGCACCGGCAGCCGTGGTCAATCCGATTGCACCCAGCAATGCGCAGCCAAATCCAAACTTCTGCTTCATCATCATCCTCACCTCCTCCAAAGAGACCTCACCGACCGATCGCATCGAGAAACTGGTACCAGCCGGCGACCATGCGCACGGCGGGCTCACGCAGCGGATAAAACGGAATCGTTTTCATGCGCCGCGCATCAAGCAAGCCGACATCGGGCGTCTCGCCACGCACGAAGGCGGCGAGATAGCGACCCATCAGGCTCGACATCGCCACGCCCGCGCCGTTGTAACCCATCGAGAACAGCGTGCGGTCGTCGAGCCGGCCGATATGCGGTACCGAGTCCATCGTCATCGCGACGAGACCCGACCATTTGTATTCGAGCGGGACATCGGCCAAATCAGGGAAGATGCCGACCATCGCCTTACGCAAGGCATCGAAGGCGGCTTGCGAATCCTGCTTGCCGAAGGCGCCGCGCCCGCCGAAGATCACGCGGTTGTCGACCATGCGGAACCAGCGCATCATGCGCTTGGTCTCGGTGTAGGTGCGTCCCGTCGGCATCAGCCGCCCTGCGAGATTGCGCGGCAGACTTTCGGTCGCCACCATGGCGCTGCGGAACGGGATCAGCGTCCGCTGCATGTGCGCGGTCGCACTGGTGAGATCGGAATAGCTGTTGGTGGCGATGATGGCCTGCTTGGCGCGCACCGCGCCCTGCGGCGTCTCGGCGACGATGCCATCGCCCTCCCGCCGTAGCTTTATCACCGGCGATTCCTGGAAGATCGGCACGCCGCGGCGCGCCACGCCATCGGCGAGGCCACGCAGATAATTCAGCGGATGAATGCCGCCGGAGCCGGGATTGAGCACGCCGCCGACGAAGATGTCGGAGCCGGTCTCCTCACGCACGCCGTTCTTGTCGAGGATGCGGACCTCGGCAGAGCCCATCTCGCGCGTCATCCAGTTGGCTTCGTCGATCGCGGCCTTCAGCGTCGTCTCGTTATGCGCCGCCTTGACCTGGCCGGTACGCGTCAGGGCCGCGCTGGTGATGCCGAATTCGGAGACCAACTCCTCGACGATGTCGGTCGATTCATGCGCGATCTCGTACATGCGCCGCGCCATGGCGCGGCCGTGCACGGCGTCGATCTCGCGGAACGAGAGTCGGAATTTCGCGGTGATCACACCGCCATTGCGGCCGCTCGCGCCCCAACCGGGGCGGTTCGCTTCGAGCACGACCGGCGACAGACCGTCCTTGGCAAGGTGGTGCGCCGCGGACAGGCCCGTGTAGCCCGCACCGATGATCACCACATCCGCCTGCTGCTCGCCCGATAGCACGGGAAACGCACGCGCCGGCTCCGCCGTGGCTTCCCACAGCGAGGCGACCGATGGCAGCGCGCTCCAGTCCCGTGTCATGCCCGCGCTCATGCCTTACGCCGCCGGCCCAATGGCCGCGTCGGCGAGCGCCTTCAGGGTCGGGAAATGGAAGTCCGGCTTGGTCAGCGTCTCCACCGCCGGCGTGCCGCCGAAACCGGCGATGCCCTGGCGGCGCTCGATCCAGCACACCTTGTAGCCGAGCTTCCGCGCGATCCCGATGTCGTGGTACTGGCTCTGGGCGACGTGCAGGATGTCGGACTGCTTGTAGCCGAAGGCCGACTGGCGGCCCTTGTTATAAGCGAAGAACTCCGGGTTCGGCTTTGCCACCCCGGTGTCGTCGGCGCAGACGGTGTCGTCGAAGGGATTGCCGAGCGCGTGCGCATAACAAGAGAGCGCGACGCGGTCGGCATTGGTCATCGCCACCAGCCGGTATTTCGTGCGCAGGCGCTTGAGCGCCTCGACCGAGTCCGCGAACGGCCCCCAGCGCAGCACCGAGAGCTGGAACACGTCGCAGGACGCATCGTCAGCGGGCAGTCCAAGCTCCTTGGCGAGATGGCGGTAGACGTGGAACATCGCCTCGCTGGAGCGCTCGTAATGCATGTCGCGGCCGCGCTTGTAGGGTTCGAAAATCTGCTCGTCGCTGAGCTCGGCCGGCGTCTTGCCCGAGATCTTGCGCACCGCGGAGAGCACGCCGGCCTCGAAATCGATCAAGGTGCCGACGACGTCGAAGGTGAGAACCTTGAAATTGCTGAACGCGGCTTGGGTCGACATATCAGTTTCTTCTCTCGGTTGAACAAGGCTGGTTTCAATCCACCCTGGGAACGACGATGGTGTCCTCGGGGTGAAGGGTGACGGTGAGGCTGCCGCCGACCGGCGGGATGCGGCTATAGGCCTGGTGATAGCTCGGCTGCCGCAGGCTGAGCGCGATGCCATCGGTGAGTGCCAGGAAGATCCGCAGGCTCTCACCCTGGTAGACGATGTCGGTGACGGTCCCGGTCAGCCGGTTGCAGCCGGCATCCTGCGCGCCGTCATCGATCAACAGTTTTTCACTGTGCACGGCGAGCATCAGCGCATCGCCGTCGGGAATGGCACGGGCGCTGCGCAAGAGCGCATTGCCGAGCGCGACGCTGGAGGCATCGACGCGGCGGACCGGCAGCATCGTCGCCTCGCCGATGAAGCTGGCGACGAAGGAATCGGCGGGATGATCGTGCAGCCGCTCCGGCTCGTCGATCTGGATCAGCCGGCCGTCCTTCATCACCGCGACGCGGTCGCTCATGGTCAGCGCCTCGCGCTGGTCATGGGTGACGTAGATGATGGTGGCGCCGATGCGCTTGTGCAGGGTGCGCAGCTCGATCTGCATGGATTCGCGCAGCTGCTTGTCGAGCGCCGAGAGCGGCTCATCCATCAGGATCAGGCGCGGCTCGAAGATCATGGCGCGCGCGAGCGCGACGCGCTGGCGCTGGCCGCCGGAGAGCTGCGCGATGCCGCGCTCCTCATAGCCGGCGAGGCCAACCATGCCGAGCGCGGCACGCACCTTGTCGGGCCAGCTCGCCTTCGGCAGGCGGCGCGCGCGCAAGGGAAAGGCGACGTTCTCGCCGACGCTCATATGCGGGAACAGCGCGTAATTCTGGAAGACGACCCCGATGTCGCGCTTGTGCGGCGGCATAAAGGTGACGTCGCGGCCCCCGAACAGGATCGTGCCGGAGGATGGCAGGATGAAGCCGCCGAGAATGCCGAGCAGCGTGGTCTTGCCGGAACCGGAAGGGCCGAGCAGCGAGACGAACTCGCCGGCGCCGACATTGAGGGAGACGTCGTCGAGGGCGCGAACCGGGCCATAGGCCTTGCTCGCGGATCTGATCTCGACGCTTTCCGCTCGTTTGTCCAACGATCGACCTCGCCCGTGTCCCTGCAATGGCGTGCCTCACTGCACGCCATAAGCCTGCTTTATAGACAGGGAACTGGAGCATTCAGAGGCGCCGCGTGCGCCGCACCAAATCTTCTCCCGTAAGCCCTGTGTTTAGGCTGTCATGCTGATGACACCAGACTTGGCAAAATCCGGCAATTGCCAAATTCTCACCCGGCTCATAACATGGCGTTATGCCCGAGCTCCGCCGGATGCTACCCTCCAGTAACGCCCTGTTCGTCTTCGACGCAGCGGCTCGCAACGGCAGCTTCACGGCCGCTGCCGCCGAATTGAACGTCACGCAGCCGGCGGTGAGCCGCATGCTCGGACAGTTCGAGGAGCATCTTGGCGTCCGGCTGTTCGATCGCAAGGCGGGCCGCGCGGTGCTCACCGAGGAAGGCGAGCTGTTGTATCGCCGCGTGCTCGAAGGCTTTCGCAGCATCGAGACCGGGCTCGTCGAGATCGAGCGGCGCCGCAAGGGCACCGAGACGGTGACGCTGTCGGTCTCCTCCGCCTTCACCACGCACTGGCTGATGCCGCGCATCGACAAGCTGCAGAAGCAGTTTCCGCAAGTCGATCTCCGCTTCCAGCTCATCTCCGGCGCGCTGCGCGGGCCGGTCGACAATGTCGATCTCGGCATGCGCTTTCGCGATCGCGAAGAGCCCTCGTCCGGCGGCACCCTGGTGATGAAGGAGGTCATGCTGCCGATGTGCAGCCCCGGCTATCTCGGCGAGACCGATCCCACCGAGGGCAACACCATCATCCGCCTCGCCGAGACGCCGGGCGACTGGGCCGCGGACTATTCGTCGCTGCTCACCGGACGCCGCGGCGCGGCCAAGGCGCTGAGCTTCACCGATTATGCCGTCGTGATGCAGGCCGCCCTGCTCGGCCAGGGCATCGCCCTCGGCTGGCTGACGGTGGCCTCGCACTGGTTACTGACCGGCGCGCTGGTGCCGGCCTCCGACTCGCTCACCACCACGCGGCGCATCTGCGAATTCCTGCCCCCGCGCAACCGCCCGATGCGTCCCATCGCCGCCGAGATCCGCGACTGGATCATCGCGCAGATGCGAAGCGAGATCGCCGCGATCGACCGGCTCTATCCGAAGCTGGGCGCGATGGCGGCGTGTTATTGATGCCGGCCGATCACGGCGCGCTACCCGGACCGGAAGCGCAGATTGGCGCGCGATAGCTGGCTGATCGAGGTGCATCCCATCAGCTTCATGTCGCGCTCAAGCTCGGCCCGCAGGAGGCCGAGGGCTCGTTCGACACCGGGCCGGCCGGCGGCGGCGAGCGGATAGAGATAGTATCGTCCAAGCCCGACCGCCTTGGCCCCGAGCGACAGCGCTTTCAGGATATGGGTTCCGCGCTGGATCCCACCGTCCATCATCACGTCGATGCGGTCGCCCACGGCATCCACGATTTCGGCGAGTTGATCGAAAGCCGAACGCGAGCCGTCGAGCTGGCGGCCGCCATGGTTGGACAGGACGATGCCGGCACAGCCGATGTCGACCGCGCGGCGCGCGTCTTCCACCGACATGATCCCCTTCAGGCAGAACGGCCCGTTCCAGGTGCGCACCATCTCCGCGACATCGTCCCAATTCATCGCGGGATCCAGCATTTCCGTGAAATAGCGGCCGATCGACATGGCGCCGCCGCCCATGTCGACGTGCTCCTCCAGTTGCGGGAGCCTGAATTTCTCGTGGGTGAGATACTGGATGCCCCACATCGGCTTGATCGCGAACTGCAGCATGCCCGCAAGCGTCAGGCGGAAGGGAATGCTGAAGCCGGTGCGCAGATCGCGCTCGCGATTTCCTCCGGTGATGCTGTCGACCGTCAGCATCATCACCTCGACGCCCGCCTCCTTGGCGCGCTGCATCATGGCGCGGTTGAGACCGCGATCCCTGTGGAAATAGAATTGATAGACCTGCGGAGTATCGTGGGCCTTGCGCAATTCCTCCAGGCCAACCGTGCCGAGCGAGGAGACGCCGAACATGGTGCCGTAGCGCGCAGCGGCAGCGGCGACGGCACGCTCGCCTTCATGATGGAACAGCCGTTGCAAGGCGGTCGGCGAGCAGTAGAACGGCAGCGCGAGCTTCTGGCCCATGATGGTGACCGAGAGATCGACCTGCTGCACGCCGCGCAGCACGTTGGGCAGCAGGTCGCAATGCGCGAAGCTTGCGCTGTTGCGGCGATGGGTCGTCTCATCGTCGGCTGCGCCATCGATATAGTCGAAGATCGGGCCTGGCAGCCGGCGGCGCGCCAGCCGCCGGAAGTCGTGGAAATTGTGGCACTGTGCGAGACGCATCTCTCATCTCCGTTCAAGGCACCAGCAGCTTCAGCGGCCAGACATAGGCCTGGCCAAGCACCAGGACGCCGACGAGAACTGCGAGCGCGAGGCTGTGGAAGAAGACGAAGCGCAGGATCGTGCCCTCATGGCCATACCATTTGGTCGCGGTGGAGGCGACCACGATCGATTGCGCGTCGATCATCTTGCCCATGACGCCGCCCGAACTGTTGGCAGCCGCCATCAACACCGGACTGACGCCGATCTGCTCGGCGGTGATGCGCTGGAGCCCGCCGAACAGCACGTTCGACGAGGTGTCCGATCCCGTCAGCGCGACACCGAGCCAGCCGATCAGCGCGCCGAACAGCGGATAGAGCGAACCGGTCCTGGCAAAGGCGAGGCCCAGCGTCGCGTCCGTGCCGGAGTAACGGGTGACGAATCCGAGCGCCAGCATGCAGGCAATGGTCGCCAGCGAATAGCGCGTCAGGTGCAACGTTCGCGCATACATCCGCGCCAGTCCCAGCGGACTATAGCCGACCAGCAGTCCCGAGATGATCGCCGACAGCAGGATGCCGGTCCCCGCCGCCGAGAGCAGATTGAGCGCATAGACCGCGCCTTCGGCGACCGGCTTGGCCACGACCGGCGGCGCCTTCAGCACGAGATTGTGCAGGCCCGCGACCGGAAACTTCGCGACCCAGATGCTGTCGAGCCAGCTCTTCACCTGCGGCATGCCCCAGGCGAAGACGAAGGCCGAGAAGATCAACCAGGGCGTCCAGGCTTTGGCGACGGCAGCCTTGGTGGCCTTGCCGGCCGGCGCTTCGGCTGCCAGCGGCGCGCCATAGCGTGCCGGCATCTCCTTCATCACGTTGGCCGGGCGCCAGACTTGCAGGAACAGCGCCAGGCATCCCATGGAGGCCACGGCGGCGATCACGTCGACCAACCACGGGCCGTGGAAATTCGAGACCAGGTATTGCGGAATGGCGAAGGAGAGGCCCGCGACCAAGATCGCCGGCCAGATCTCGAGCATCCGCCGGAAACCGACGAACGCCCAGATCAGCCAGAACGGCACGAGCAGGGAGAAGAACGGCAGTTGCCGGCCGATCATCCCGCTCAGTTCCTGGAGATCGAGTCCGGTCACCGCGGCGAGCGCGATCACCGGCGTGCCGAGCGCCCCATAGGCCACCGGCGCCGTGTTGGCGATCAACGACAGGCCGGATGCGGCGAGCGGCGAAAAACCGAGGCCGATGAGCATCGCGGCGGTGACCGCAACCGGCGTGCCGAACCCGGCGGCGCCTTCGAAGAACGCGCCCAGCGAAAATGCGACGAACAGAAGTTGTAGCCGGCGATCATCACTGATCGAGCTGATCGAGCGTTGCAGAACCGCAAACTCGCCCTTCTCGTTGAGGAGCTGATAGAGGAAGATGATGTTGATAACAATCCAGCCGATCGGCAGCAGGCCAAAGCCCGCACCGTAGATCGCCGCCATGCCGGCCGCCTGCGCCGGCATGCCGAAGGCAAAGACGGCGATGCCGAGCGCGGTCGCCAGGCCAATCGCCGCCGCCCAGTGCGCCTTGATCTCGAAGATCGCAATCGCGCTCAGCAAGACGATGATCGGCAGCGCCGCCGCAGCGGTCGACAGCCACGGATTGTTGAAGGGGTCGTAAACCTGCGTCCACGTCACTGGAAGATCTCCTCGGGTTGCCTCACATGCCACCGCGTTGGGCCGCGATCTTGGGCATCTCTATTATCCATACACAGTTCTGGTAAAATTAATTTACCATTGCTGTCAATTGGGTAATATATTTCGTGCGCCGAAGGCGGCGGGGAGCGTGCTTGACCGCCACCGTCAAAGGCTCATAGTCGGCGGTGAATCCGCACGCTCCGCCAAAGGGATAGGTGCCGTCTTGAGCAACGTCGTCCACACGCCGAAAATCGCCGAGGCGATGGCCGATCACATCGAGAAGCTGATCCTGGAAGGCGTGTTGCGGCCGGGCGAAAGGCTTGCGGCCGAGCGGGAGCTGGCCGACAAGCTGGAAATCTCACGGCCCTCGCTGCGCGAGGCGTTGCAGATTCTGGAAAAGCGGGGATTGCTGGTCACCAGCCGCGCAGGGACCTTCGTCGCGCAATTCCTCTCGCCTCTGCTCCAGCCGCTGGCCACGCTGTTGCAGGACAAGCCGCGCGTCACCGCCGACTATTTCGAATTCCGCAGAATTCAGGAGGCGCACGCTGCACGGTTCGCAGCCTTGCGCGCGACCGACCTCGACCGCCAGTCGATCCGCCAGTGCGTCGACCGGATGCGGAAGGCGCACAAGCTCGAAGACCCCACGCAGGAAGGCGATGCGGACGTCGACCTTCACCTCCTGGTCTACGAAGCGAGTCACAACGTGGTGCTGCTCCACGTCATGCGCGCACTGGCTGACCTCCTGCGCAACAACATCTTCTACAGCCGCGCTCAGCTCTACCTGCGCGAAGGCGTCCGTGATCAGCTGCTTGAGCAGCACCTGGCGCTCGCGGAAGCCGTGATCGCGGGCAAGGTCAAGGACGCCGAAGCCGCCGCAACGGAACACATACGTTTCACATTCGAGACGGTCGAGGAGATCAGGCGCGACAGCGTGCGGCTGGAGACATCGCTCAGCCGCGTGAACCGCAGCGATTTTCTCGCTTGATGGAGCCGCAGGTCTCCTATCGATGCTCGATCGCTCTGATCGCGCCACGCAATTCGGCAAGACCGCGCAGACGGCCGATCGCGGTGTAGCCGGGATTGGTGCGCTTGGTGGCGGCGAGATCGTCCAGCATGCGGTGGCCGTGGTCGGGCCGGAAAACGATCTGCTTGTCTCGTGAACGCCGCGCGTTCTCCTTCAGCAGCGCCTTGAGCACCGCGACCATGTCGACGTCGCCGTCGAGATGATCGGACTCGTAGAACGACAGGCCGTCCGCCTCGCGCTTGGTTGCGCGCAGATGCGCAAAGGCGATACGCGGGCCGAAGCGTTCGGCCATTTCAGGCAGATTATTTTCGGCGCGCACGCCGAGCGAGCCCGTGCACAGGCAGATGCCGTTGGCCTCTGACGGCACGGCATCGAACAGCGCCTGGTAGTCGTCGGCCGAGGAGGCAATGCGCGGCAGACCGAACAGCGGCCGCGGCGGATCGTCGGGGTGCAGGGTCAGCGAAACGCCGAGCTGCTCGGCAACCGGCGTCACACGCCCGAGGAACTCGGCGAGATGCTGCCGCAGGATTTTTGGCGTGATGTCGCGATAGGTCTCGAGCCGGTCGCGGAATTGCGGAATCGTCATCGGCTCGGTGGTCGAGCCGGGCAGCGCGCTGGCGATGACCATGACGAGATAGTCGATGTCGGCCTGGCTCATCCTGTCGAACAGCGCTTTCGCGCGCGCCTGCTGCTCGGGCGAATATTCCTGCACGGCGGCAGGCCGCTTGAGGATGTGCAGCTCGAACGCGGCAAAGCGGTCCTGGTCGAAGCGCATGGCGCGGGCGCCGTTGGGGAGCTCCCATTCGAGGTCTGTGCGGCACCAGTCGACGACCGGCATAAAATTGTAGCAGATGATCTTGATGCCGGCGGCGGCGACCGCCTCCAGGCTCGCGATCCACGCCTCGATCGATTTCGTCGCCTTTCCGCCAAGTCGCTTGACGTCGTCGGGGATCGGAATCGATTCCACCACCGACCAGGTCAGCTGCGAACGGCCGGGCTGGCCATTCTCGATGAAGTTCTTGCGCTCCTCGACGGCCTTGCGCGTCCAGGCTTCGCCGATCGGCACCTGATGCAGCGCCGAGACGATGTCGGTCGCCCCGGCCTGCCTGACGTCATCCAGCGAGACCGGATCATCCGGCCCGTACCAGCGCCATCCCTCCAGCATCATGTACAATCTCCGATCAGTTCGCGGTCAGCACGACCTTGACGCTCTGCGAGCGGTCGAGCGCCAGCCTCAGCGCATCGGGTGCCGTCGAGAGCGGACGCTCGGCGGTGACCAGCGACAGCACGTCGACGCTGCCGTTGGAGATCAGTTCCACGGCGGTTGCGAATTCGAAGCCGAAGCGGAACGAGCCGCGCAGGTCGATCTCCTTCGCCATCACCGCATTCGACGGCGTCGGAATCTGCCCACCTGGCAGATTGCCGATCTGCACCACAACGCCGCCGCGCCTGACGATGCCGATGGCGCTGGCAAGACCCGCCGCCGTACCCGAGACTTCGAACGCAACGTCATAGGGACGCGCGGCAGCCTGGGCCTTCAGTCCTTCCTCGCCGGCCGAGACGTTCTCGACATGCGAGGCGCCAAGCTTGGTCGCAAAGGCCAGCGGTGCCGGCGCGATGTCGGCGACCGTGATATCGGCCATGCCGGCGCGGTGCGCGGCGAGCATGGTCAGAAGCCCGATCGGGCCGGCACCGAAGATGATGCCGCGCTTGCCCTCGATTTTGCCGGCACGCGCGACCGCGTGCAGGCAGACGGAAAGCGGCTCCGCCAGGGCTGCGGCCTGGTAGGACACATGGTCGGGAATCTTCACGCACTGCGCGGGGATCGCGTCGAAATAGTTCGCAAAACCACCTTGCATGTGCGGCGTCTTCGAGGCCGAGCCCATGAAGTAGATGTTCTCGCAGAGGTTCGGCCGGCCCTCGCGGCAGGCGACGCAATGGCCGCACCAGCGCGACGGATTGACGGCGACGCGGTCGCCGACCTTCAGGTTGGCCGCAGCGCCGGAGATCTCCACGACTTCGCCCGAGATCTCATGTCCGAGCACCAGCGGCGACTTCACCACGAAATCGCCGGTCCGGGCATGACGGAAATAGTGCATGTCCGAGCCGCAGATGCCGCCGGCACCGAAGCGGATGCGCACCATGCCGTCCGCCAGCTTGTCGAGCGGATGCTCGACCATGCGCAGATCTTCGGGTCCGAACAGGGTAGCAGCGAGAGCAACGGAGGTCATTTGGAGAGTCCCATGTATTTAGGCAGCCAGAGGGTCAGTTCGGGGATGTAGGTGATCGCGATCAGCGCGAGCATCAGCGGCACCAGCCAGGGCAGAATCGCGACCGTGGTGCGCTCGACCGAGAGTTTTGCCACGCGGGCGAGCACGAACAGCACCATGCCGAGCGGCGGATGCAGCAGGCCGATCATCAGGTTCAGCGTCATGATCAGGCCGAAGTGGATCGGATCGATGCCGAGCTTGAGCACGATCGGCAGCAGGATCGGCACCAGGATGGTGATCGCCGCCGTGGTGTCGATGAAGCAGCCGACGAACAGGATCAGGACGTTGGCGAGCGCCAGGAACACCCATTTGTTGTGGGTGATGCTGAGCATCCAGTCCGACAGCATCTGGGCGGCCTGCGACACCGTCAGCAGCCACGCGAAGATCGAGGCGGCGGTGACGATGAACAGCACCGAGGCCGTGGTCTCGATGGTGTCGAAGGTCGCCTTGGCGACGGTCCGGAATGTCATGGTCCGGTAGCGGACGAGGCCGAGGAACAGCGACCAGATCACCGCGGCGACGGCGGCTTCGGTCGGCGTGAACCAACCCAGCGTCATGCCGCCGATCAGGATCACCGGCGCCATCAGCGCCATCACCGCCGAGAAGTCAAAATACCAGTCGATCGCGAGCAGCGTGCCGAGACCGATGACGACAGCCATGTTGACCGACATGCCCGCGAGCACCATCAGCCAGATCGCCATCGGGAACGCCAGCACGATGGCGATCTCGAGGCCCGCGGAGCCAAGCTGCGGCCAGGAGAACGGCGTGTCACTGCCCCATTTGTTCTTGTGCGCGAAATAGGTGACAGTGGCCATCATGAACAGCGTCAGGACGACGCCGGGAATGACGCCGCCGAGGAACAGCGCGCCGATCGAGACGTTCGCCATCATGCCGTAGATCACGAAGGGCAGCGACGGCGGGATGATCGGTCCGAGCGTCGCGGACGCCGCGGTGACACCGACCGAGAACTCGGTGGAGTAGCCGTGGTCCTTCATCGCCTTGATCTCGATGGTGCCGAGACCGGCGGCATCCGCGATCGCGGTGCCGGACATGCCGGAGAAGATCACCGAGCCGATGATGTTGACGTGGCCGAGGCCGCCGCGCATCCACCCCACCAGCGCGACCGCGAATTTGTAGATGCGGCCGGTGACGCCGGCGATGTTCATGAGATTGCCGGCCAAGATGAAGAAGGGAACGGCGAGGAGCGGAAAGCTCTCGACGCCGGCGATCATGCGCTGCGCCAGCGTGACGTCGGGCGTCACGCCGCTGACCAGGATGTAGAGCAGCGACGACGCGGCCATGGCGATTGCCACGGGAACGCCGAGCAGCATCAGGATGAGGAAGCCTCCAAGCAACAGCAACATGGGATTACCCTTCAAAACCGTCGTAGGCGCCGGGGCGTTCGAGGATCGAATAGCCCTGCCGCAAATGCTGCAGCGCCACCTGCACCGAGCGCACGAACATCAGCACGAAGCCGGCGAGCACGGCGTAATAGACGTAGTCCTTGGGAAGATTGATCGTCGTCATGGACTCGTCGCCGATGATCTGGATGTAGACCCAGACCAGCTTGATGGCGTAGCCGAAGAAGGCGATCCGGATCAGGTCGATCACCGTCGACAACGCGCGCGCCACGAGGTGCGGCAGATAGCGATAGATGAGGTCGACCTGGATGTGCCGCGACAGCCGCACGCACATCGAGGCGCCGATGAAGACGACGCCGATCAGGCAATAGGTCGCGATCTCCTCGGTCCAGGCATAGCTGTCGTTGAGCACGTAGCGGGTGAAGAACTGGAGGAAGACGGCAAGTGCCATCACCCAGAAAATCGCCAGCGCCACCCAGTCCTCGAAAGCGTAGACGCCGAGATCGACCTTCGGCGTCGCTTCCTCCTCGAAGGTATGGGCGATCTCGTCCCCGGTGATCTGCCGGTGCACTTCGACGGTCGACATGTGGTTACTCCTCAAAACTCGCTCACGTGATTGACTCACGTCGTTCCGGGGCTCGCAAAGCGAGAACCCGGAACCCCGAGATTCTCAGGTGCGCAATTGCGCACCGTAGTTCGGTGCTCGGACCGTGCTCTGCACGGTCCTGCGCGCCGCCCCGGAATGACAGTCGTTGTTATTTGACCGCCTGGATGCGTTCCCAGTCCGCCTTGCGATAACCAAAGGTCTCGAACGCGACGTTCTTCAGCACGGTGTCGCGGAACTCGTTCTTGTCGACCTCGGTCACGGTCAGGCCCTTCTCCTTGAAGAAGGCGACCAGCTTGGCCTCGTTCTGCTTGATCTCGCCGGTCGCCTTGGCGGCGGCCTCCTGCGCGACGTCGGTGAAGATCTTCTTGTCTTCGTCGCTGAGCTTCTTCCAGAGCGCGCCCGCCACCACCGTGTTGAGATGGTCGACGATATGGCCGGTCAGCACGATGTGCTTCTGCACCTCGTAGAACTTCTTGGCTTCGATCGTGGTCAGCGGGTTCTCCTGCGCCTCGACCGTGCCGTTCTGGAGCGCGAGATAGACTTCGGCGAACGCGATCGGCGCGGTGTTGGCGCCGCAGGCGCGCGGCATCGCCAGATAGGCGGGCACGTCGGGCACGCGCATCTTCAGCCCCTTGAGGTCGGCGCAGGTCTTGATCGGCTTGTTCGACGAGGTCTGGCGCACGCCGTAATAGGTCACCGCGACGATGTGGTGGCCGCTCTTGTCCTCATAGCCCTTGGCGAGCTCCTTGAAGATGTCGCTCTTGGTGTAGGCGAGCAGATGGTCGGAGTCGCGGAAGGTGTAGGGATAGTAGGTCACGCCGATCGGCGCAAAACTCTTGGCCGCGAAGCTCGAGCCGGAGATGATGATGTCGACCGAACCGAGCGAGAGGCCCTGGTTGATGTCGGCTTCCTTGCCGAGCTGCGAGGCCGGATAGACGTCGACCGTATAGCGCCCGTTGGTGCGCTTGCCGATCTCCTGCGCGGCCCAGACCGACGCCGTGTGGAACGGCTCCGATGTCTCGTAGACATGAGCCCATTTCAGCTTGGTCTGCGCCATGCCGGCATTGGTCGCCGCGAGCATCGCCGCGGCCGAGACCGCGAGCACCATCGTCATTTTTTTCAACATTGTCTTTTCCTCCATGTTCTAAGTCTGCTTCTTGTTCGCCCGCCCCGAAGCGGAGGCGGACCGCCCAATCTCATCGCCGCCGCGCGCCGCTGCTCCTTCCGGCTGCCTTGGCCTGCTTCTTCGGTGCACCCTTTGGCTTTGCCGGCTTGACCGGAGATCGCGCGGACCGGCCGCGCCCTGCAGGCGACCCTGCTGCGGTCTCCGCACCAAAATTCTGCGCAAAGCGCTCCTGCGAACGCGCCAGATGAGCACGCATGGCGTCGCGCGCGCCTTGCGGATCACGCGCCACGATCGCGTCGCGCACGGCGCGATGCTCGTCGAGCGCCGTACGCCAGGTGCCCGGGCTTTCGAAGTAATGCGCCAGCTGCGCGAAATAGGGATTGAGGCGCTGGTCGAACAGCTCGCCGACGACGCGGACCAGAACGGCATTGCCGAGACTGCCGGCGATCGCGACATGGAACGCACGGTCGTGGACCATCGAGGCTTCGCCGGGATGCTCGACATTCTCCATCGCCAGAAGGGATGCGTCGATGCGGGCGATATCGTCTTTGGTCGCGACCCGCGCGGCCTGCTCGGCGATGGCGCTTTCGAGGAATTCGCGAGCGCGGAGCAGCTCGAACGGACCTTCGATGACGGCCGCCGCCGGTGATGGCGTGGCGTCCGCGGGCTCGGTCACATAGATGCCTGAACCGACGCGGATGCGGAGGCGGCCTTCGACCTCGAGCGCGATCAGGGCTTCACGGACCGTCGGCCGGGAGATCTTGAGCTGCTCGGCGAGCTCGCGCTCGGTCGGCAAGCGGCTGCCGACCGCGTACTCGCCGCTGTCGATCAGGCTTCGCAATTGATCGGCGACCTGGCGATAAAGCCGTCTCGCCTCCACAGCTTCCAGCGGCACGCTGGCCTCCCTGAAAGGGTCGCGCGGGGTCGTCCGAACCCGCGGCCCGCCAATTTTGGAAAATTGGTCTTACCAATTGACCGGAGCATTGACCTGATACGGGCGCCATGTCAAGCAGCGGCAAAGCAAAGGGGAGACGTTCATGCGCCCAGGTTCGGTGCGTCTTGGCAGCGCCAATCTCGACCGGCTGCCGCCGGCCATCCGCCGCCCGGCCTATGACCGGTCGCGCGCCACGCCCGGCATCGTGCATCTCGGCCTCGGGGCCTTTCATCGCGCACACCAGGCCGTCGTCATCGACGATTGCCTTGCAACCGGCGCCGCTTCCTGGGGCATCATCGGCGCGAGCCTGCGCAGCCCGGATACGCGCGACGCTCTCGCCCCGCAGGACCATCTCTATACTGTCGCCGTGCGCGCCGCCGAAGGCACCGAGCACCGCGTCATCGGCGCGCTGCTCGACAGCGTCGTCGCCCGCGAGAAGCCGGCAGCCCTGGTCGAGCGGATGGCCGATCCCGCCATCCGCATCGTCTCGCTCACCGTCACCGAGAAGGGCTACTGCCACACGCCGCAGACCGGCGATCTCGACGAGCGGCATCCTGATGTCGTGCACGATCTCAACAATTTCGACGCGCTGCGCTCGGCGCCCGGCTTCATCGTGGCGGCGCTGGCGCGCCGGCGGGCGCAGGGTCTTGCGCCTTTCACCGTGCTGTGCTGCGACAATCTCGCCGCCAACGGCCACACCGTGCAGCGGATCGTGACGCAGTTTGCCGCGCTGCGCTCGAAGGACCTCGGCAAGTGGATCGCCGATCACGCCGCCTTCCCCTCGACCATGGTCGACCGCATCGTGCCGGAGACGACGGATGCCGACCGCGCTGCGGTGTCATCGGCACTCGGCTATCGCGACGCCTGGCCGGTGATGACCGAGCCGTTCACGCAATGGGTGGTCGAGGACCGGTTCACGGCGGGCCGCCCCGACTTTGCCGCTGCGGGCGTCGAGCTCGTCACTGATGTCAAGCCGTTCGAGCTGATGAAGCTGCGGCTGCTCAACGCCAGCCATTCCGCGCTCGCCTATCTCGGCTATCTCTCAGGCTACGAGACCATCGCCGACACCATGCAGGATCCGCATTTCGCCCGCCTTGCCGCACAGGTGATGGAAGAGGCCGCGGTAACGCTGACGATGCCTGCCGGCACGGACCTCTCCGCCTATCGCGTCTCGCTGCTCAAGCGCTTCGCCAATCCGGCACTGCATCACCGCACCTGGCAGATCGCGATGGACGGCTCGCAAAAGCTGCCGCAGCGCCTGCTCGGCGCGATGCAGGACCGCCTCGCCAGGAACCTGCCGATCGCAACGCACGCGCTCGCGGTCGCCGGCTGGATGCGCTATGTCAGCGCGCTCGACGAGCAGGGCCACGCGATCGACGTGCGCGATCCCCTTGCCGCCGAGTTCGCCACGCTGGCGCGTGAGGCCGGTCCCGTCGCCGAACGGCTCGCACCCGCGCTGCTCGGCGTCGCCAAGGTGTTCGGACCGCTGGGGGCCGAGCCGCGCCTGCGCGAGGCCGTGACCACGGCGCTCGGCCGGCTCTACAAGGATGGCGCGCGGCGTGCCGTAGAGACACACGTCTCCGTGTGACTACAAAGCGGGCAATGCTGCACTGCGTTTAAAGTCGACGCAAAATCGAACTGAAGTCGCGCTTGATTTTTGCGTGTCATTGCCGCACCCGAGAGGCATGGCAAAGGACAGCAAGGTCATGGCCGCGAATGCGGCCTTCTACGCCGCCTTTTCGACGGGCGACTTCGACGGCATGGAACGGATGTGGGCGGATGACGACGGCATTTCCTGCATCCATCCCGGCTGGCCGGCGATCATCGGCCGCGCCACCGTGATCGGGAGCTGGCGCGACATTTTGCAGAACCCGGAGCGGCCGCAGATCGTCTGCGCCGAGCCGCAGGCCATCATCGACGGCGACAGCGCCCGCGTGCTCTGCATCGAGATCGTCGACGGCACCGCTTTGGCCGCGGCCAACCATTTTCGGCGTGTCGGCGACGACTGGCGCCTGGTGCATCACCAGTCGAGCCCAATCGCCCAGATTGTCGAGCAGGCTGAGGACGATAGGGCAAGCCACCGCGTCCACTGAGAGGGGCAGGCCCGCCGGCCCGTTCTACTGTGCATGGGGTTGTTTTTCAGTTTTTTGTTCTGAGGCCTCGAGTTCCAATAGATCACCCAGCACGAACCGCGCCGCCGCGAAGTCATCATCCCCAAAGAACATGCTGCGGGTGATGAGCACCGGAATGCCGGCGCGAGAGGCCGCGATCAGGCCATTCGACGAATCCTCGATCGCGACGCAGTCCGATGCGTCCAGCTTCAGCCGCGCCAGCGTTTCGAGATAGACGTCCGGTGCGGGCTTCTTGTGCCTGACATCGTCGCCGGCCACGATCACCTCGAAATCCGCAGCCCAGTGCTTGCCGAGCGCCTGCGACAGCAGCGCATCGATATTGCCGTGCGACGTGGTGGTGGCGATCGCAAGCCGCTGGCCGCGCGCCCTCGCCGCGGCGAGCAGCTCCGCCACGCCGGGCCTTAGGGGGCAGCAGCCCGTTTCGACCAGCTCGGCATAATGCGCGGTCTTGATGCGGTGAAGCGCGGCGATGTCTTCGTCCGGCAATGGCGGAGCCCTTCCCAGCCTTCCATGATAGGCGCGCATGCGCTCCTTGCCGCCGGTGACGCGCAGCAGATCCTTGTAGACAGCCCGGTTCCACTGCCAGTCGAGACCATGGCGGGCGAAGGCCTGGTTGAAGGCCTGCCGATGCAGCTCCTCCGTCTCGGCCAGGGTGCCGTCGACATCGAAGATCAGCGCGGCCGCGCGCCGGATCAGTTCGGCCGCATCGGCCTGCGCCAAAGCGGGCGCTTCTGCCTGCATGATCGATGCCTCTCTCCCCTATGACGGGCAACCATCGCCCGGGGCGACGGGCGAGACAAATCGCAATATCTTTTGCCGGACCCAAAAATCTCTTATGAGCGAGGACGCGCAGCTGGCGCGGACGGGAATTCCGACCTGCACGGGAGACGCATGCGGCTCTTCATCCTTGGCCTCGGCTACAGTGCTGGGCATTTCGTCCGCAAATTCGGCGGCGCCTTCTCGCATGTCGCCGGCACGGTGCGCGATCCCGCGCAGCGGGACGACCTCGCCGGCGTCGAGCTGCATCCGTTTGCCGGCGGCAGTCCGGCTCGCGAGACGGTCGAATGTATCGGCGACGCCGACGTCCTTCTCATATCGATCCCGCCCGGAAGCACCGGCGATCCCGCCATGGCTGCGTTCGGCGACGTGCTGGCGGCGGGACGCCGCAAGATCGTCTATCTCTCGACCATCGGCGTGTATGGCGATCACGGCGGCGAATGGGTCGACGAGAGCACGGCTCCGCAGGCAACGCTCGATCGCACGCGGATGCGGGTCGCGGCGGAGCAAGCCTGGACCGACACGACAGGCGGTAATGCCGCGATCCTGCGGCTTGCCGGCATCTACGGCCCCGGCCGCAACGCGCTGGTGACGCTGCGGGCAGGCACCGCCCGGCGCATCATCAAGCCGGGACAGGTCTTCAACCGCATCCACGTCGACGACATCGCGAGCGCGATCATGGCCGCGGTGAACCATCAAGGCGGCGGCACCTGGAACGTCTGCGATGACGAGCCGACCCCGCCGCAGGACGTGATCGCCTATGCCGCGAAGCTCATGGGCATTGCGCCGCCGCCCGAACAAGCGTTCGAGACGGCCGAGATGTCGGCGATCGCCCGCAGCTTCTATTCCAGCAGCGCGCGTGTCTCCAACGCGAAACTGAAGCGCGAGCTCGGCGTCACGCTTGCCCACTCGACCTATCGGCATGGCCTCGATGCGCTGTGGCGCGCGGGGGAAGGACGCTAGGGTCCCGGCATCCCCGGCGCGTCCCAGACATGCCCTGCCCGCGCTTGACTTCGCCCCGGCACGATCGTGATCTAGGTGGTGAGCGAGCCACAGCACAACTAGCTCGCACCTTGGGGAGGATACCATGAAGAAGACGATCGCCATGATCGCGGCGGCAGCTGCCGCCATCACGCTCAGTGCAGCGCACGCCGCGCCGCTGCCCGAAGCCAATCCTGATGACGCCGGTTTCTCGAAGCAGGGTCTTGCGCGGCTCGACAGTTTCTTCGCGCGCGAGATCGCCGCCAAGCGCGTCCCCGGCGCGGTCGTCGCCATCGCGCGGGACGGCAAGCTGGTGCACTACCAGGCCTACGGCATGCTCGATCCGGGCAAGGGCACGCCGATGTCGGTCGATGCGATCTTCGCACTGGCGTCGATGACCAAGCCGATGGCCGCGGTCGCTGGCCTGACGCTGATGGAGAAAGGCCAGTTGCCGCTTCAGGCCAAGCTGTCCGATTACTATCCCGGCTTTGCCGACATGAAGGTCGGCCTGCCCCAGGCCGACGGCTCGCTCAAGCTCGAGCCGCAGGCTTCGCCGATCTTCATCCACGATCTCTACCGGCACACCTCAGGACTGATGTATGGCGGCCGCCCGGACTCATCGAGCCCGGTGGCACGGCAATATCCTGACGGCGTCGCGCCGGCGGTCGAAGGCGACACCCAGACCTTCATCGACCGCATCACAAAGCTGCCACTGGCGCATCAGCCCTCGACCGAGTTCGAATACGGTTTTTCGATCGACGTGCTGGGTGCTGTGGTCGAGAAAGTGAGCGAGCAGAAGCTCGGCGACTATCTCGCCGCCAATGTCTGGCAGCCGCTCGGCATGAAGGACGCAACCTTCCACCCGACAGACGCGCAGCGCCCTCGCCTCGCCCGCCCGTTCGCCAACGATCCGCTGACGGGCAAGCCGCAAGCCATCAAGCTGCTCGACACGCCGACCAAGTTCGATTGCGGCGGCGCCTGCTCGTTCGCAACGGTCGGCGACTACATCCGCTTCGGGCAGATGCTGCTCAACGGCGGCGAGCTCGACGGCCAGCGCATCCTCGGGCCCAAGACCGTGCATCACATGACAACCAACCACCTCGGTCCCGAGATCAAGAACAACGTGGCCAATGTCGAGCCGCATCGCGGCGGTTTCGGCTTTGGCCTTTCGGTTGCGGTCCGCACCAGCGAGGGCCTGTCGTCGGTCCCCGGCAATCCCGGCGAGTTCACCTGGAACGGCGCTTACGGGACGCAGTTCTTCTGCGATCCCAAGGAGCGTCTCGTGGTCGTCGTCGGAACGGCGGCGCCGGGCGAGCTGCGCAAATACTATCGCGAGCAGGTTCAGGACATCGTCTACGGCGCGATGACGAAGTGAGACCGGTGCGCTGAAATAGAAAGGGCGGCCGCCAGGGCCGCCCTTTTGGAATCCGGCGTCAGCTCAACACGCCGTACTTCTTGAACCAGACCTCCGCCTGCTTCCACGCATCCTCCGCCGCGTCCTTGCGGTAGCTGCCACGGTAGTCGGCATGGAAGCCGTGCGGTGCCTCCGGATAGATCTTGAATTCGGCCATCTTCTTGTTCTGCTCGAGCGCTGCCTTGAGCTGCTCGACCTGGGCGACGGGAATGCCGGTATCGGCGCCGCCATAGAGGCCGAGCACCGGCGCCTTCATCTCGGGCGCGAGCTGAAGCGGGCTCTTCGGCCACAGCGGATTGGCGGGGTCGACCACAGTGCCGTAGAACGCAACACCAGCCTTGAGGCTGCCGCTGTGGGCGGCATATTCCCAAACGGTGCGCCCACCGCGGCAGAAGCCGATGATGCCGAGCTTCGCAGTGTCGCCGCCTTGCGATCCAGCCCAGGCCACCACCGTGTCGAGATCGGACAGCAGCTCCGCGTCCGGCTTGGCATTGACCACCGGCAGCAGATCCTTGACCTCGGCGACCTTGGTCAGATCGATGCCTTTGCGAAAGTAATAGTCGGGCGCGATCGCAAACGCGCCGAGCTTGGCGAGGCGCCGCGTCACGTCCTTGATGTACTCGTGCAAGCCGAAGATCTCCATCGCCACGATGACAACCGGCGCCTTGGTGTTGCCGGCCGGGCGGGCGAAATAGGCGGGCATCTCCTCGGAGCCGGCCTTGATCCTGGTATCGCCGACCTGGAGGCCATTGACGTCCGTCGAGACCACCTCGGCGCGGACCGGACCGGCCGCAAGCGTGTAGCCGGCGGCCACGGCCGCGGTGGCGCTCATGAATCCGCGGCGCGAGACCGGGGCGACTTTTGTCAGCCCGACGACATCGGATGTCATGGTGGTTTCAAAGCTCATCGGTCTATTCCTTGCTCTGCTCATGCTGTGCCCCGAGCGCGACGCATTCGCCAATAGTTGCCGCGCAAACGCAAGTCACCAGCATGCGAGCCAGGATGCGCGATGCGGGCCTGCGATGCCGCTGACCAACCCTCCCCGATCGTGTGCCGGATTTAACCGCGTGGCCGCGTTGCGTCGCAACATCCATTAACCGCAAATTGCGGTTCTGCCGCCACAGGCCACACGGTCGGACGTGGTCGATGATCGTGTCCTCCGCACAAATCGAAACGCTTCGTCGCAATAAATGAGCGTCATCGTGGCCACAGGGACACATCATGTTGCTCGGACGTCGCACGTCATCTGAAGCGGACGCGCGAGCCGGCGCGATTTGACTGAAATTTTCAGAAGAGTTGAGCGGAGTGATTTACTCGAACTTTCTTTGTGACGCTCTAGTTCCACGGCCGGAAGTTCCGTCTCCAGACATGGAGAAGCTTCATTCTCGCCGAACCAGATTGCGCTCCCAAAAGCCCAATTGAATAACGCTTTATCCGACCTGGAACTGAAATGAATTTGGCTCGCGAATCGATTGAACTGTTGGAGCAGGCCGCGCGCATCCTGTGGTTCGAAGGCACCAAGCATGGCTTGCGCGACCGCGAGTGGATGGCGCTGCGCTTCCTCTCCCGCGCCAACCGGTTTTCCCGGACCCCCTCGGCGCTGGCGAGCTACGTCGGCACCACGCGGGGCACCGCCTCGTTCATCATCGGCGAGCTCGAGCGGCTCGGTTATATCGAGCGAAAGCGCTCGGCCAAGGACAAGCGCTCCGTGATGCTGAGCGTCACGCAGCAGGGCAAGAAGTTCCTGGTGCGCGATCCCGTCAACGTTCTCGTCGAGGCGATTTCCGTCCTCGACGACGCGGCCAAGGTCCGCTTCCGCGACACCTTCCGGCACGTGCTGGACCAGTCGGACGCGGCCGAGCAGCGGCACCACACCGACGTTTGCAAGCGATGCATCTTCCTGCGGGAAGACCGCACCACCACCGACAGCAAGACGACAGTCGAGTTCAGCTGCCGCCTGTTTCGCGCGCCGATCGCGGAGGCGGAGGTCGATCTGCTATGCACCAGCTTCGAGCATCACCGCCAATAGAAGGCACGTCGGTCAGGGCGCAGCCTTCCGTGACGAATAGATGACGCCTCCGCTAGACTCCACCACCAGACGTCCGTTCTCGTTCCTGATCTCTTCGATGCGGCCAAGGCCGGGCACCTGCTGCCCCAATACGGTTTCGATGACGCCGTTCGGACCCTGCAGGATCGCGATCCCTTCATAGGCCTGGCGGACCGACCAGCCCTTGACCGTCTTCCGCGGCGCCGAGGCGCGCTCGGACGGAGACACCGAGCCGGTGATCTCGGGCGCGGCGACCGAGGCCATCATCGGCATCGGCTGGGACGGCTGCGATTGCGCCACGGCCGGCGCCGGAGCCTGGGCCTGCGCCTGGGCAAGCTTGTCGAGCTTCACGGTCGAGGACGAGCTCACCCGCTCGATGCGATCCAAATTCTCGGCGAACCTGCCGAAGCGGTCATTGGTCGCTTTGCTCGATTGATCGACCGCGGTGCGCAGGCCGTCGAGATTCTCGGACACGCCCGACACCTGCTTGCGCAGTTGCGCGACCGTCTCGCGAAGAATCCTGATCTCCGCATTGGCCGCCACATTGTTCTGGGCGGGCTGCGTGGTGAGATAGGCGATCACGCCGGTGCAGGCGCAGACCACCAGCACAGCGGCGACCGCCAGCGTTGCGAGCGGGGCAACCCATGTCGGACGGGGCGGCGGCGGCTTGGCCACGATCACGGCCGGCTTGATCACGGTCGGCACAGGCTTGGGTATCGCCATCTTGTCGAGGCGCGCCTTGGCACGAATACGCTTCAGCCCCTCGAGCGCCTCTTTCGCCAGAGCCTCGTCGCTCGCTGCCGTCGACGAGCGTTTTGCGCTTGCCGCGGGCTTGCCGATTGCCGCGGGCTTGGCGGCTCGCGCCGCGTTGTTGCTTGTATCGCGCACCTCCGGAGCCGGCTTCGCTGCCGCAGAAGCATCAACGGTCGCGTTGGGACGAGCTTGTCCATCGGACAACATGTGAAAATGCTCCGTTCGGTTCGATATGTCGAACGGTGACGTTATTTGCCGAAGCTTGTCTGAAACGTGCGCATCAAAATCGTTTTCACCGCGCGCGATACGACGTCACATGAGTCAATCGCGACATACACGTGGCGATAGTGCGACTCGAAAGACACACACTCGCCAAGATTTCGCCAAGCTGGAGTCGCCTCGCCATACATGAGTCGAATTGTCGCACGCGGAAACACCACCGCGAGAGTCAATCCCGGGTTGAAAACCCCTCAATATGCATGACCCGCCGCACCACCTAAAAGAGCTGCAATTGTAGGGGATGTGGAACTATAGACCCGCCACGGTGCAAAACTAGTTCAGCTTCCAAATCAACTGATGCGATTGGACATACAAAGAAACAACTCGAAACGAACCAACAGCATCAAGCTGATGTAGCAATCGCTTTGTTGCGCGCGCTTGATCGGAAATCGGCAATTGTTACGGTCCTACTCAAGTGATTCTCGCCAGTTGGCGAGGAGATCGACACAGTTCAGTAGTGTTCAGACGCGATGAGCAACTTGGCGCAACTGTTCTAGGTCGCTTTCTCAATCCGCTCCGCGAGGTGATCCGTAAGACACCCGCCGAGCCTCACGCAGTAAGCGTTTCAGTATCGAGTCGAAGTAGCAGGCCTGCGAGATGCAGGCGCTGAATGCGTAGGGCTGCCCGCGAATATCGAAACCATAACAACGGTTCGCGGGAAGGAATGTCGTCAAACAGCATCGTTGCCGAGCCGGGCATCACAATAACCAACCGGCCGCAACACGTGCGAAACAGGGGCGAAAGACTGATGTATATTATCGTTGATGATCGCGAGAGCGTCGCGAACAGCTACGTCGGAGGGCTCGTTCGCGAAGGCGTATCGTCGATCGGCTTCTCCTCCGGAGAGTTCTGGGACTGGCTGCAATCTGCGAACGAATCGGATCTGGCTGCGGTCGACGCCTTCCTCCTCGGGGATTGCGACGCTCGTGGAAGCCTGCCGCGGGCGATGCGCAAGCGCTCCGCGGCTCCCATCATCGCCATGAGCGGTCAGAAGATGCTCAAGAACACGCTGGAGCTGTTCGAATCGGGTGTCGACGACGTCGTGCACGTGCCGATTCATCTCCGCGAGATCCTCGCCCGAACGGCCGCGATCGCACGCCGCCGGGTGGGCGAACTGCCGAGGCCCTGCGAGACCAGGATCCAGGTCTTCTTCAACGGACGTGACCCCGAGATCGCGGGCCACGCCCTCACCCTGCCACGCCGCGAGCTGCGCATTCTCGAATATATGGTCAGCAACCACGGCAAGTGGATCACCAAGACGCAGATCTTCAACGCGGTCTACGGCATCTTCGAGTCGACCTTCGACGAGAGCGTGATCGAGAGCCACGTCAGCAAGCTGCGCAAGAAGCTCCGCGACCGCCTCGGCTTCGACGCGATCGTGGCCCGGCGCTACGTCGGATATCGCCTCAACATCCCGGCCGGCGAGACCATCGACGTGCCGATGCAGGAGCTCGACGAGGTCGGCATCCTCTTGAACAGGGCGCATGCCGTCCCGGCGGCGTACCCGGCCGGAAACTGACCCGGCAGGGCACCACGACCAAACGACAACGGCCTCTGCGGAGCACCCCGCAGAGGCCGTTGCATTTTCGAGGGTTGGAGACGGCGGAACGAGGGTCCGGCCGCACGGCGCGGATGCAGCCGCAAGGCGCGACGAGATGGGGATCTCGCCTCAGCTTCTCATGCGCGCACGATCGTTCCGGGAAGCCGGATCACGCTTATCCGGCGATGCCTACGGCTTCGATTGGAATTCTTCCTTCGACACGTAGTTGAAGTCCTCGACCAGGACGTCCTGGACGATGTCGGCCTGCATCCGCTCGTTGACGCGCTGCTTGATGGCCGTCGTGAGGATGGAGAGGTCGTAACGGGCGAGCTTCCTGAAATCGAGGCGGTCGTCGGCATAGATCCTGCGGAAGGCCTCGTCGACGACGAATGGCTCCGGCGGCACGTTGAGCTGATGCATGGTCCGCGCCTCGATGGTGTAGACGAAACGCGCGACGATGTAGCCCTGCACGCTGCCGTTCTCGACCATGGGCACGCTCAGCGCCCGCGTCTTCTGGTATTGCAGCCCGTCGAGATATTCGTCCTTGGCCGGCAGCAGGCTGCCGTTTTCCTTCCAATAGGCCACGCCGTAGCTCGTGCCTGCGGTGAGGATGCACACCCAGAGCCCGGCCAGCACCAGTCTGATCATTTTCCGTCCTGCGCTGCGCGACCGGTATAGGTGCCGTCCGACTCGGCGTCCTTGATCGCCTTGACGATGATGGACGCGACCTCGCGAACGGCGTCGTAGTGCATTTCGAGGATGGAGCGATTCCGCTCGAGCTTCTCGCGCAATCGCTGAATCTCCTCGGTGACCTCGAGCTCGTTGCCGAGATGCATCCGCGCCCGCATCAGACGGACGAATTCGAGCATGCTCCGGCTCTTCCGCGCGCTGAAATCGTCGAAATCGATCTTCTTACCCGTCGTGAGGGCGGCCGTCTCCTCCTCGACGATGTTTTCGAGCCGGCGGATCGCCGCCAGCAGGCCGCGCACCTCGTCCGATCTCGCCTCGTCCGCGCCGTCGATCACCACCTCGCCGCCGGCATTCGGCAGCAGCGCCGGCAACAGCGCATCGCCCGGCGCGGCTTCGGTCGTCATCGCCTCGGTGTCCACGATCGGCTGTTCCATCACCAGGGCCGCCGCGCCTTCTTGTGCCTGCATAGGAAATTCACCCCTCAACTTCTGTCATCCATTCCCGGATCATGATCCGGCCTTCGCCGCGGCGTCCGCGTTCGCGGCAGCTTCCGCCTTCGCCGCATTCGCGGCCTCGAGCTGCTTGGCAATGCCGATACCCTTGCCCTTGGCCAGCTGCGCACCGAGCTGCTCCGCCAGCATCGACTTCCAGACGCCGCCGGCCGTGCCCTTGCCGAAGATCTGCTCGGATTCCTTCGGCAGCATCGTTTCGACGAAGGTCTGCAGAATGAAAGCTTCGAACTTGCGGTAGACCTCGCCGGAGGCCGGCGCCTTGATCACCTTTACCGGCGCTCCGTTGATCGCTGTCGACTGGGTCTCGGCAAGCTTCGCCGCAGATTGATCGGCCGTCGCCGCCTTGGCCTTGACGACCTCGGCGTCCATCGTGGCGGCGAAATCGGCATCGGACGATTTCAGCGCATCGAGCTTTGCGGTCGCCGCCCGCTGGGTCACGGGATCGGCGGCCTCGAGAACGTCGAGGACGAGGTCGGGTGTCGCTGTCACGATCATGTCTTGTTCCGATTGGCTGGCCTTGGCATCCATTCGCGCACGACAAGGCTCGTTCCGGTCATTTCCTCGAGCGAGCGCTTCTCGGCATCGCGGAGCTTGTCGGCGAGCGCCGCCTTCGCGACCTCCTCGAGCTGCTTCACGCGGCGGCTCTCCGAGCGAACCTGGTCGAGCTGCTGCAATGCCTGCGCCTGAAGCTCGCGCGCGCCGACGCTCGTCCTGGTCAGGCGCCGCGCGATCGACGCGCTGGATGACCCCGCTGGGGGCTTTCCATCGTTCAGGGCACCGACCAGCCATTCCTGTTCTTCCTGCAAGCTTCGCTCCTGCTGTCGCAACTGCGCGAGCTGCCACTCGGACAGCCGGAGCTGGAGCTTCACGAGCGAGACCATCCGGCCGAGCTTGTCCGCGCGCGACGTCATGACGGTCACTCCGCCAGCCATGACGAGACGCCCAGCGTGAATTGCGTCAGGAGCTCGTCGCTGGTGAGGTAGAGCAGCAGGAAGCCCCCGAACAGCACGAAGGGCACCGAGATGAAATAGACGGGAATCGCCGGCGTCAGCTTGTTGACCAGGCCGACCGCCAGGTTGACGATGACGGAATAGACGATGAACGGGCTGGCGATCCGCAACGTCAGCACGAACGCCTCCGATAGGCGGCTGACCAGCTGGTCGAGCGGCATGCTGCCGCCGAGCCTATCGCCGGGATGCCAGACGTCGTAGGAGTTCATCAGCCCGCGCAGCACCTGCCAGTGCTGGTCGGTCATGAAGAAAAGCGTGGTGACGGACACCATGATCAGCGGCACCAGGGCCGGCGCCGCATCGGTGTCGCCGACCGGCGTTCCCGGGATGCTGCTGAGCCCGATCGCACTCGCCATCACGGTTGCCATGGTCTGGAGCGCCAGGAAGAACACGCGCCCGCCAAGCCCGATGACGCTGCCGACCAGAGTCTCGGAGCCGATCAGGAGCGCCAGCGTCAGCGGCGCCGCATTGTCCGTGAGAGGTTTCAGGACCGCGATCAGGATCGGCGTCAGCGCGAACGTCGTGACCAGCGCGATGAACAGGCGGACCTGTGCCGGAACGTTGACGCTGGAATAGCCGGGCACGAACATCAGGCAGGCGCCGATGCGGCAGAACACGATGAACGTCACCAGCACGCTGTCGGCGAGCACGCTGATCACGATATGGCTCCGAGCGCCCTGATCTCGGCGCAGCGTGCCACCTCGACATGCGACAGGACCGGCAATGTCGGGAACACCCGTTCCAGGATCATCCGGACATAGGGACGGGCTTCGGGCGTCACGGCCAGCACCACGCTGGTGCCGTTCTCGGTGAATTTGCGGATCGCGGTGCTGGCTTCGGTCGCGAACTGCTCGATCAGGCGCGGATCGGCGTCGAATTCAACGACGTCGCCCTTGCCGTCGCGCTTCAGGCTCTGGTGGAACGCGAGGTCCCAGCGGTTGCCGAGCCGGACCACGTTGAGCACGCCATTGTCGGAGAGGTCGCCGCAGATCTGCTGGGCAAGACGCGTGCGCACATGCTCTGCGACCTGCTCGGAACGGCGCACATGCGGCGCAATCTCGGCGATCGCCTCGAGGATCAGATGGAGATTGCGGATCGACACGCGCTCGGCCAGCAGGATCTTCAGGATCGCCAGCAGGCCCGAATAGGAGATCTGCGACGGGCAGAGATCCTCGACCAGGCGCTTGTATTCGGGATCGAGCCGGTCGAGCAGGCCGCGCATGTCCTTGTAGGACAGCAGCTGGGCGAGGTTCGCCCGGATCACCTCGCTCAGGTGCGTGAGCAGCACCGACAGATTGTCGACCGGCTTGCAGCCCTGCCGCTTGACCTCGTCGGTGAAGGCTTCCGTCACCCACAGCGCCTTCATGCCGAAGGCGGGCTCGATCACCTCCTCGCCTGGCACGTCGGGCTTGCCGTCCTTGTCGACAAGCACCAGCACCTCGCCGAGCCTGAGCCCGCCCTGGGCAACACGCGTATCGTGAATCCGGATCTGGTATCCCTTGGGATCGATCGACAGATTGTCGGTGAGCTTGATCTCGGGAATGACGAAGCCGTACTGCTTGGCGAACTTCTTCCTTATCTTGGCAACGCGGTGCCCAAGCTCGGTGCGCGAGCCCAGCAGATGGACCGAGAGGTGGCCACCGAGCGCCAGCTCGATCTCCGCGGTCTTGAGCGACTCCTTGACGGAATCCTTGGCCTCGGCCTGGGCGCGTTCGTCGGCCTTGCGCGCATCTTCCTTCTGCTTCAGCGCCGCCTGCCGCTTCGGCAGCGAGTAGCCGACGAAGGCCATGACGCCGCCGAGCAGCAAAAATGGCGCCATCGGCAGGCCGGGCATCAAGGCGAGCACGAACATCATCAGCGCGGCGGCCGACACCGCGCGGGGATAGCCGCCGAGCTGCCGCAGCACGGCCTGCTCCGCCGATCCCCTGGTGCCGCCCTTCGAGACGAGGAGGCCCGCCGAGAGCGACACGATCAGCGCCGGCATCTGCGACACCAGACCGTCGCCGACGGAGAGCTTCGTGTAGACGTCGGCGGCGCGCGACAGGGTCAGCCCGTGATGGGTGACGCCGATGATGATGCCGCCGAAGATGTTGATCGCGGTGATGATCAGGCCGGCGATGGCGTCGCCGCGGACGAATTTCGAGGCACCGTCCATGGCGCCGAAGAACGCGCTTTCCTCTTCGAGCTCGCGGCGCCGGCGCTGGGCCTCCTTGTCGTCGATAAGGCCGGCGGACAGGTCCGCGTCGATCGCCATCTGCTTGCCCGGGATGGCGTCCAGGGTGAAGCGGGCGCCGACTTCGGCGATACGCGTCGCGCCCTTGGTGATGACGACGAAATTCACCGTGACCAGGATGGCGAAGATGATCAGGCCGATGACGAAGTCGCCGCCCATGACGAACTTGGAGAAACCGGCGACGACGTAGCCCGCGGCCTGTTCGCCCTCCCCGCCCCGCGACAGGATCAGACGTGTGGTCGCGACGTTCAGTGCCAGGCGCAGGATCGTTGCGATCAGCAGCACGGTCGGGAAGGCCGAAAAGTCGAGCGGACGCTGGATCCACAGCGCGACCATCAGGATCAGTGCGGACAGCGCGATCGAGAAGGCGAGACCGAGGTCGATCAGGATCGGGGGAATCGGCAGGAACAGGATCGTGAGCATGGTCACGATACCGCCTGCGAAGAAGGCGTCCGCCCCGATGCGTCGCGGGCTTGGCAGGCTAGCAGCTAACGTATCGGCCATGGGTCACCGGCAGAGGGTCCGCCCCCAATCTGCCGCGCAAAGCTTACGCGAGGGTGGTGGCCGTCCGGGTCAGAAGCCGCGCTCGATCCGCGAATAGACCAGCTCGGTGAAGGTCGACAGATGGGCGCCGATGAAGGAGCCGGAGACGGCAACGACCAGGAGAATGACGATGATCTTCGGGACGAAGGTCAGCGTCACCTCCTGGATCTGGGTCAAGGCCTGCATCAGTGCAATGAGGGTGCCGACCAGCATTGCCGCTCCGACGGCAGGGCCCGAGGCGACGATGATGGTCCAGATCGCCGCCTGGACGATGTCGAGGGCGTCCCGCTCGTTCATGACTGGCTGATCGTGAGCCCGGGCCCGACCGCGACCTTCGTGCCGTTCTCGAGGGTCGCGACGGAGCCGTCGCTGTTGATGGAGATGGACTTGACCTTGCCGCTGAAGGTCGCGCCGGTCGAGTCGGTGAAGCTGACGGTTTTTCCGATCAGCCCGTCTGCCTGCGACAGCGACTGCGAGGACAGCAGCGCATCCAGCTTCGTATTGGTCTGCATCGCCTGCTCGACCGTCGAGAGCTGGGCGAACTGGCTCATATATTGCGAGGTATCCATCGGATTGGTCGGATCCTGGTTCTTCATCTCGGCGACGAGGAGTTGAAGAAAGGTATTGTAGTCGACGCTGTTGCTCGACGTGGTCGTGGTGGAACTGGTCGAGCTGGACGACTTGCTGGTACTGTCGGTCGCGCTGGTGACGTTCATATATCTCTCCGCTGTCAGGCAGCCTTGAAGGGGGAGTCGATGGTGGCGCCGGCCAGGATGGCCTGCTCGACCGGAAACAGCGCCCGGATCCGTTTGAGCGCCTCGAAGTAGCGGGTCGCTCCGACCAGTTCGTTGATCGCGGCCAGTCCGTCCAGCATCTCACGGCTCTCGCACACCGCGAGCAGGGCCGCGTGATGGTCGCCATAGAGCGCAGCAGCATCCCGGACATCGGTCGGGTTCATCAACATGAGCTGGACGATGAAATAGAGCTGTCGTAGTGCCGTGGTGGCGTCGGACGCCTGCATGATCTGCCCTTCGAGCAGGAACATCACGTCGTTGACGAGCTCGACGGAGACCTTGCGGTCCACGCGCAGCACCGCGCCGTTGATGTAGATCCGCTCGCCAGCCCGCAAGGAGACCTTCATTGAAGAGCGTCTCGGATCAGGCAGTTGATTTCGATGAGCTGCATCACGTCGTTCGACTTCTCCTCGCGAAGACGGTCGGCTTCCTTGATCACCCACAAGCCGATCGAGATGATGTCCGCGCGCAGCTGCTTCGGCAGTCCGTTCTCCGGATGCGAGAGGTCCTCGATGAAGATCGTCCACAGCCGTCGCACATAGAGCAGGCTCTCGACCAGGTCCTCGATGCTGAAGCGCCCCTTCTGGAGCCGCTCGAGCCGGTCGATGCCAAGGCTGAGCGCCTGCCGCTCGCGGCCCCTCGCCTCATAGCCACTCTCGTCGACGACCGCTTCATAGGCTTCAAACGTCATCAGGACCACTCTGCGCAGTAAATCGAATAACAGGGCAACGTTGCGAGCCTTACGAAGGAGCCTTTGGCTCAGAGATAATTGATCAGGCTGATCTTCTGGAGTTGTGACGTCAGCGCCAGCGCCGTCTGGATCTGGGTCTGCAGGGTGTTGACCCGGACCGAGGCTTCCGCCGGATCGACCTTCTCGATACCGACGATCTGATTGTTCAGGATGTCCTGCTGCGCCTTGAGCTTGTCGGTTGCGGAGGTGATCCGCTGCTGGACCGTGCCGACGCCGCCGCCGAGCGTAGCGAGATCGGTGATCGCGCCACCAACGAGGCCGATGGCCTTGTCCACGACGACTTGGAACGTCTCCTGGCTCAGTTTCGCGTTCCCGAGATCCGCCATCATGGTGTAGGCCTCGGCAAGCTTTCGGAAGCCGATCTGGTTGGCACTGACGGACGTATCGGCGACCTCGGTCGTGGAGATACGGCTTTGCATGACCGGGTCAGTGGCCGATGACCAGTTGGTGTTCCAGGCCGGGCTCGCGAACTCGGCATCGAAGGTGGTGTTGAGGAACGTCTGCATTTGGGCCGGGGTTATGCCGCTCACGCTGGCCGAGGATTGCGGGAAGCCGAAGGCCGCATTGAAATCGAAATCGACCTGGTTCTTGCTGGCCGAGCCCGTGGCATAGGCCGTAATCGGCTGGTTTTGCGTGTTGACGCCCGAGAACAGATACGAGCCGTTATAGGAGACGTTCAGCGCGCCGATCAGATCCTGGAGGTTGGCGGACGCAGGCGGCAGGACGATCCGCCCGCCGTTGTCGGTACTGCGGGCCGCGATCAGGTCCTTGAGGAAGTCACTTGCGGTCGTGCCGAGCTGGGTGATCCGGGTTTGTGTCACGTCGAGGCGTCCCGCGACGAGCTCGTTGGTATCGACGAGCTGATCGGCGAAGCTCCAGTCCGCCCGCAGGGTGAGGTCGCTTCCCGTCGTGGCACCGAGCTCGAGGCCGACATCGGCGAAACGACCGGTGGTCGCCTCCTTCGACGCCTTGCTCAGCGCGGCCTGGTTGTTCGTGATCGAAGTCCTCAACGACGAAGACAGCATCAAGGTCGAGATGTAGTTCGCGCTCATCATGGCTTAATTCCCCACGGCGGCCAGCAGGCTCTGCAACATTTCGTCGACGGTCGAGATGATCTTCGACGAGGCCGAATAGGTGCGCTCGACCTGAAGCATCAAGGACATCTCGTCGTCCATGTTGACGCCACTGACATTGGACAGCGCCGCCGTGCTGCGGTCGAGCAGCGTCTTCTGGTAGGTGACGTTGGAGTCCGCGGTCTTGCGCTGGTTTTCGATCCAGCTCGTCGACGATGACGCGAAGTCGATCAGGCTGCCACTCGGCTTGCCTTGCGTGGTCGCGTCGAACGGTTGCGATGCATCCATGCCGCCGATGAGCTGCTGCAGCCGGGCCGAGAAACCGCCATTGCCCGCGGTGTTGTAGTTGAAGGCGGGGTTGCCGCTGATCGCACCGTCGCGCAGCAGATTGGGATTGCCGCCCTGGGCCGGATCGACCGATGCAGCAACGCTGATCGTGCCGGCGAGGCCGACCGACACGGTCGCGCTCGCGGGTATCGCCGGAGCACCGGGATAGGTGAACAGACCCGCCCTGTCGGCCAGCGTCGGCACGGCTGACTGGTCGCTTTCCTTGAACGTATTGATCAGGCCTCGCGCGATTTCGTCGAGCTGGCTCTGATAGGTGACGGTGTCCTGGTCGCGCAGCTGAGCGAGGCCTGCGAGCTTGCCCGACTTCAGCGGCATCACCGAATTGGCGCCGGTCACCGGGACGCCGTCGATATAGACCGCATTGCCCGTGGTGCCGGGCGTATAGATGTTAGTCGCCGCGAAGCTGACCGTTCGCGCCGTCTTGTCGAACAGCACAACGCCGCTGTCGGTGTAAAGCGCAGCGTCGCCGTTGGTGCGGATCGACATCGATACGCCAACCTCCCCCGACAGTTTCGAAACGATGCTGTCGCGCTGGTCGAGGTAGTCGGTGACGTCGTCACCGGCAATCGTGCCCCTCACGATCGCGTTGTTGACCTTGTCGAACTGGGTAAGGAGCTGGTTGATGTTGGCGACCGAGGTCGCCATGTCGGCGTCCGCGCCCTCACGGACCGCCTGCACGGTATTGGTCGCCTGATTGAGCGACGTCGCCATGTCCTTGGCGGACGTCACCGCGGCCTGGGCCAGCGTGGTGTTGTCAGGGGCGTTGGCATATTGCTGCAGCGCCTTCTTCAGCGCATTGAGCTGCGCCGTCGGCGACTGGTCGAGCTCCGGATCATCCACCGTGGTCGCCGAAATCTTCTGGAGACCGTCATAGATCGCGCCCTGCTTGGCCGACGACGAGGTCGCGACCAAGACGTTGTCGTAGAGACCTGAGCTGGCGGCGCGCTGGATCGCCGCCACATAGACGCCGGCCCCGGGCAGATTGTCCAGCACGGCGATCTTGCGCGAATAGCCGGCGGCGCTGGCGCCGGCGATGTTGCGTGAGATCGTCGAGGACTGGATGCCCGACGCCATGAGCGAAGCGCGAGCGGAGTCGAGAGCGGCGGTGAGGGACATGATCTGCTCTTGCCCGGAAGGGGCGCTGAAGAATTCAGCGCTTCAGGTTGACGACGACGTCGAGCAGGTCGGCGCCCGTCTGGAACGATTTCGAGTTCGCGGTGAAGCCGCGCTGGGCCTCGATCATCCCGGTGAGCTCGTCGGCGAGATCGACGTTGGAATCTTCCAGCGCGCCGCTCTGAACCGTACCAAGCCCGCCGGTGCCGGCATTCCCGGCCTGCGCGTTGCCGGAATTCATGTTGGTCGAATAGACGTTGCCCGGCTCCGGCGTCAGATTGTCCGGGCTCGCGACGTCGGCAAGCATGATCGTGTAGAGCGTCAGTTGCTGTCCGTTCTTGAGCACGGCTGTAACGTATCCGTTCTCGTCGACGTCGACCTTGTCGATGGCCGAGGGAACGCTACCGTTGACGGTCGCCTTGAAGCTGAAATCGGTTCCGACCTGCGTCATGTTCGACAAGTCCAGGGTCATCGCCGCACCGCCGGGAACGGTGAAGGTCATACCGGTCGGGCTCGCCGCGGCCAGCGTGCCTTTGCCGGTCGCGGTCGTATCGAAGGTGAAGGTGGTGGCGGCGGCGAGCGAGGCACCGGTCGCGGAGTTATAGGCCTGAACCTGCCAGGTGTCAGAGCCGGCGGCCGTCGCCGTGTGGGACATGTAGACGTCGATCGTAACGGCCTGGCCGATATTGTTGTAGGCCACGATCGAGCTCTTCGACGAATATGACGCCGGGCCGGGTGGACCGGCGATCACGGCCGCGGTCGGATCCAGATTGCCGGTCGTGAGCGTCCCCGCCGTCGACGGCACCGGCACCTGCGAAACCTGGGCGATGTTGACGATCTGCATGCCGGACAGGCTGTTCTGCGAGAAATTGGTCACTTTACCGGGCTGGCCCAGAAGGTAGTAGCCGGCCGCGTTGACCAGATTGCCCTGGGCGTCCGGTACGAACGAGCCGGCGCGCGTCAGATATTGCTGCGTGTTGGTGGCGTTCGAGACCACGAAGAAGCCGTTGCCCTGCACGGCGAGGTCGGTGGTCGACGTGGTGAACTGCGTATGTCCCGCGTCACTGATGGCGTAGCGAACCGTCGTCTCGACGGCGCCGGAATCGTAGTTGCCCGAACCGCTCTTCAGGATCAGCGAGGAGAATTCAGTGGAAGCCCGCTTGTAGCCGGTCGTGTTGACGTTCGCGATGTTGTCCGAGACCGTCGACAGCTTGTTGGACTGCGCAGACATGCCGGACACGCCGGTGCGCATAACACCATACAGGCTCATGAATTGGGCTCCTTTGGTAGGTTGCAGCTACAATGGGGGTTCTTGCTTGCGCGGGGCTGATGGTAGGGAACCATGCACAACTTCATGTTGTCAGGTCGTTTTCGGCTGACAGAACGAGCGCGCCTTGTCGGTCCACGCGCCGAAGCCGCTCGAGACGAGATGAGCGACGATGTGACAGACATAGCGCTTCTGCGCCGGCTGGTTGTTGGGGCCCGCATTGTAGCGAGCGACTGCCATGGTCCAGCTCCCCTCCCGCTGCTTCAGCTCCTTGAGGAAGCGCGCGGCATATTCCACGTTCTTGGCGGGATCGAACATCGCCCGCACGGATGCGAACTTGTCGCCGTGGTAATAGTGGTTGATCTGCATGCAGCCGAGGTCGATCAGCTTGATGCCCTTGGCTCGCATCGCCTCGAAATTCGCCATCGCGTCATCCATGTCCTTGGCGAACACGGTCTGCCCGTCGGCACCGAGCGCATAGGGATAGAGCGCGCCGCGCCGCCCGGTCTCGGTCAGGCCGACCGCATAGAGGATGCCGAGCGGAATCCCGTGCTGTTGGGACGCACGCGCCATCTCGCGCTCGCAGGGGCGCGCGCTGTCGGTCGCCGCCGCCGCCGCGCCCGCGTTACAGATAAACAGGGCCGCGACGAGTCTGCGGGCCCACGTCCTGGTCATGACGCGTCTCCTGGTTCGGCTGTCTCTCCTGCCGGGCTTGCTTCGCGTCGCCGTCCGATTGGCCCGACGACGTGCCGGTGCCGTCGAATGTGCCTTGCGACTGCGAAGATTGCTGTTGCTGGCCCGAGAGCTGCGGCTGCGACTGGCCGGAGCCGCTCTGGAAGCCGTCCAGCGAGCCATGCTGGACGGGCGCGACATCGGCGACGTAGCCCGCCGACTGCATGAGATCCCGGATCGAGTCGCGCTGCTGGTCGAGCATCTGGCTCGTGTCCTTGCGCTCCGCGGCAAGATGGACGGAGACCTCCGTGCCGACGAGACGGAGGCGCACAGTGACGTTGCCGAGCGCCGGCGGCTCCAGATTGATGGTCAGGATCTTGAGCGGCTGATCCGGCGCGTTGGTCTGGGACGCTGCGAGATCGGGGGCCGCGGACGCCGTTGGGCCTGCGGATTCCTTCAGCTCGGCGACGACTGCGTTGGCGACCTGTTGCGGAGCGTTGAACTGCGCCGGGGGCAGATGAGTCTCCTGCTGAACCACGGTGACCTTGGTCGCTTCGGGCAGTGTGTCGCGCGCAGAGGCTTTGACAGCGCGTTCGACATTGGCCGTGACGGCCTCGAAGCCTGATGTCGCGGGCATTGCCTTGGAGGACTCATCGCCGCCCGGCTGCGCGACTGCCGTCGCCTGCGAGCGCGCGCCGGTCGAAGCAGCCGTGGACGGCGCGAATTCGGGAAGGCCGTCCTTCGCTGTGCCGGTGGCCTGGACCTCACGCTTCGCCGTGGAAGAGCGCGCGTCGCTCGCCGGCGCGCCCCTCTCGCCGGCCGGCGAGTGCACCTGCGGCTTCACGGCGGGCACGGCAGCGAGCTCCTGTCCGGCGATCGCGAAAATAGCCGGTCGAACCGAGACATCCGCCTGCCCGGCGTGGTCGACCGCACTTTGCGTGTCCGACGACTTTTCCGTCTTCTGGTCGGAGGATTTGTGACTGGACCCGGCTTCGTCAGCCGCGTCGGTGCGTTCGTGCACCATGTCGTCCTTCGAGTCGCCCTGCCCGGCCGCGTGCGCCAGGCGCGTTCGCAACGTTCCGGCTTTTACGGCCGTGTCGCTGCTCTCGTCGTTCAATGCCCGCTTGGCGAGATTCGAAACGGTGTGGAGCAGATCGTTGAACGAGGAATCCGTCTGCGATTTCGTTGCTGCGCCCTTCGCCGAACGCGACGCTCCGCGCATGTTGAGACTTTCGGCGAGCCCCGAAAAGACCTGTCCGGAGGTTCCAGTGAGCTTGGTCATGGGCGGCGATCCCTGGTGAGGAGTTCGAGTTCGCCGAGCTGTTTCCGCGCGCGCACGAGGCTCGCGTTTGATGACGCGAGATCGAGACGCGCCGGCGTTACTGGTGGCTTGTCGGCTGCGGCGGCGGATCCGCCCGCGAAGGGTTTGCGGACGTCGAGCGCGAGCTGCACCGTTGCACCCAGGAGCGGAAGATCGCGCTCGGGCAGCTTCGAGCGGTCGAGTGCCTTCAGCTCGGCAAGACCGCCGTCATATTCGTCGGTGAGCGCCCGCGAGGCGCCGCGGAAGAAATGCGCACGCTCGCGGTCCGCCGAGGCATCGGCGCTGAGCGTCAGCGCCCGCTCGCCGGCAAGCCGGGTCACGGCCATCCGTCCACGCACCATCGCGGCGCGCGCAATCACGAGATAGAGCTTGAGGCGGCTCGCGCGATCGATCTGCTCCAGCAAGGTGCTGATCCGCGCAAAGCGGCGCTCGTCGAGCGCGAGGCTCGACTGCGTCAGGCCCGTGGAGAAGCGCTGCCAGAAATCGCCGGAATAGATCGAGTTGCGGTAATGGCGGATATAGGCCAGCGTCAGGAATTCGAACTTGTCGAACTCCTCGGCTTGCCCGACCAGCAGGATCTCGCGCCGCAGCGCCGCCTCCTCCACCAGCGTGCCGGGCAGGAGCAGGCGGGCATCGTCGAGGCGCTCGATCGCAAGCGATGCCTCGGCGCGCGCGAACAGCGCGCCCTGCACCAGCGCTACCTGCCCGCCCAGCCCCGACGGAAGCGTACGCGGCTTGACATCCTTGAGCAGCTCGCGCGCTTCCTCCTGACGGCCCTCGACATAGGCCAGCGCACCATTGAGCAACCGCTCGTCGACGTTGAGCTTGTCGCGCGGCAGCTTGCGGACGAGCTGCGGCCCGCCGCCGCTGAGCAGGTAGATGACGACGGCCTGACCGTTCTGCGCGTTGCTCCATACGCTCGGATCGGCATCGAGAAATTTCTCGCCGATCTGCCGGATCAGCGCGATATGGCTGCCATGCGCCGCGGTGTCGCCGCTAGCGATGCCGTCCTGCACCGCCTGCAACGCGCGCACGAGCTCATATGGCTCGCCCGACGTCGGTGCCGGGGCGGGCCCGGCCAATGCGTCTGCGGCCGTCAACGGCAGCAGGATCAGCACGGCGGCGCGGAGCAGCGGCCGGATCAAGGGCGCTTCTCCCGGATCAGGATCTCGATCCGGCGGTTTTGTGCGGCCGCGGGGTCGTTCGGAAGCTTGGGCCGCCGGTCGGCGTAGCCTTCGACATGCTCGATCCGCTGCGCATCGACGCCGGAGCGGACCAGCATGTAATAGGCCATCTGCGCGCGGGCCGTTGACAGCCGCCAATTGTCGTAGGTCTCCGACTTGTACGGCCGATTGTCGGTGTGACCGCGGACGATGATCATGCCCTGGCGTTTCATCAGCAGCGGGCCGATCTTGTCGATCACCCGGATCAGTTCGGGCCGCGGCTCGGCCGAGCCGACCGCGAACATGCCGAAGCTGGCGTCGTCGGTGAGGCTGACCAGCAGGCCTTCCTCGACCTGACGCACCTCGGCGACCGGCCCCGCGCCGGCCTTGATGTCCGACAGCGCATCCGCGATCGCGGACTGAAGCTGCTTGACCGTCGGCTGCTGCGTTTGCGCCGCATCGCGCGGTTCGGAGTCCTTCGTCGTGTCGTTGGGACGCGCCTGCGCAGCGGCATTGGTCTGAGCGCTGGCCTGAGCGCTGGCCTGGGCGCTCGCCTGCGCACTGCCTTCGCGCGAAGACTGCGACGGCGCTGGCCCCGGCGGCAGCAGGGGCGACATGCTTGCCGACGACGCATCGGCATTCGGAGCCACGCTTCCGCCGGCGTCATCCGTCTTGGCACGGCGCGGCTGCGGGTCGCCCTGGCCCGTCCCGGTCGCGTTGTCGCGCGCGGACGCGTTCGGTTTGGGCTCGCTCTCGATGATGCGATCGGCATCCTTGGAGGCCTGCGGCGCCAGCTTCCAATAGCCCGGGTCGAATGGATCGCGGTAGGCGTCGCCGCCCTTGAGGCCATCCTCTTCCGCGGAGGTCAGCGAACCGGCGCGGCGCTGGCCCGAGGCCTCGTTCGCGTTGTTGGCGATCTCGGCAAGCGTCGCATAGGGATCGCGGAACAGGACCTTCTCCTCGTAGAACGGCGGCTTCTCGGCCGTCGGTGAGTCACCGCGACGTTCCTCGCTCGGCCCACCCGGCTGACGCCGGCCCTCCTGGCCGTCGAACGTGGTCGGCTCCTTCTTGGTGAGATCCTTCAGACCTTTCGGCGCCGGTGCGTTCTCGGCGAGCTTGATCGGGTTGAAATAGCTCGCGACCACCTGCTTCTGGTCCTGGTTGAGCGCATTGAGCAGCCACATCACCAGGAAGAACGCCATCATCGCGGTCATGAAGTCCGCATAGGCGATCTTCCATACGCCGCCGTGATGCGCCTCCTCGGCGAAGGCGCTACGCCGGCGGACGATCACGAGCTCCTGCTTGACCTCTTCCATGGCGGCTACCGGCGCGCTTCCTTCAGGCGTTCGCTCCAGGCCATGATCTGCGTCTCGATCACGGTCTGGTCGGCCACGACACGGACCTCGAAGGTCTCGGCAGCCTCGTACTCGATGCCCGTTCGCCGGGAAGCCTCGAGCTGCGTCTTCACGAGATCAAGCAGTTCGCTCGGCCCCGTCACCTTGAACACCGGCACCGGCGAGTTGCCGGTCAGCGCGGCGACCTGCTCGACAAGCGACCCGATCGCCTTGTCGCGAACCGCATCGGCAAGGTACGGCAGCAATATCCGCGCAACGGAGCTTGCGATGTTGGTCTCGATCTCGCGGCAAGCCGCCTCGAAGCCGTTGACGATCGCGACCGCCTGCTGGTCGGACCACTTGGCGCGCTCCTCGCCGAGCCGGATCGCGCTGCGGACGCGCTCCTCGGCAACCCTGGCGTCGCCTTCCGCGACGCCGGCGGCATGGCCGCGCCGATAGGCATCGTCCAGAAGATTGACCGGCGGGGGTTCCGTCGCGGGAGGCGGCGGCTGGAGCTGCGGCTGCGAATGCGCCTGAGGCTGTGGCCGGGCCTGAGGCTGCGGCTGCGGCTCGCGCCGGGCCTCCTTCGGTCTCGTCAGCACGTCGTGGATCACGGGCGGCGGAGGCGGCGCCGACTTGGCCCGCCCGTTCGCGTCGAACTGCGTCAGGAGTTTTCCGATTGCCGCGTTCATGCCGCCTCCTCGCGTCGCATCCAGTCTTTAAGGATCGCTGCCGCCTGCATCTGATCGAGCCGGACGATCTGCTCCAGCCGCTTCTGCGGCGTGCGCTGCATCTTGCCCTCGAGGTCTTCGACGAGGTTGAGCTCGGGGTCCTGGCTCTCGGCCAATGCAAGGGCGGTGGCAGCTTCAAGCTCCGCGGCCTCCGCCGCCTCGGTCTGCTCCTGCGCCGCGCGGTGCATCAGGATGCCGTTGACTGCCGGCCGAAGCCCGAACCAGACCAGCATCGACGCAACGGCCAGGATCGTCACCGCGTTGATGACGCTGCCGAGCTGCTTGTTGATCATCTCGACGAAGCTGATCGGCGGCACCGGCGCCAGCTCGCGCGAGCCTTCGATGAAGTCCACGGCGGTGACCTGGATCTGGTCGCCGCGCTGCTTGTCCAGCCCGCCGGCCGTCGCCGCGAGCGCGCTGATCTCGGCGAGCTTGCTGTCGACGATGGCCTGGTTGCTCTTGTCGCCGAGATCGGCGACGAGCCGCGCGCGGTTGACCAGCACGGCTATGAAGAGCTTCTTGACCGAATAGCCGTCGCTCACCGTCGTCGTGGTCTTGGAGGACACCTCGAAATTGGTGACGTCCTCGCGGCGGGACTTGTCCTCGCTGGAATTCTTGGAGCCGGCGGCATTGACCTGCTGGTCCGGCAGATTCTGCTGCACGGTGGTCGGCTGCGAACGGTCCGCGTTCTGCGATGATTCCTTCTCGCGCACGTTCCGCACGGAGCGTTCCGCACGACTTTCCGGATCGTAGACGGTCTCGTTGACCTGCCGCTTGTCGGTGGAGAGCTGCGGCGCGACGCTGACCTCGAAATTGTCGAGGCCCAGATACGGCGTCAGCGCCTTGCGGATGTTCTCCTGCACCATGCCGCCGACGGTCTTCTGGAGGCTCGCCATCTTGGTCGGCGCCGCGGTCGCCTCATCCTCTTCGGCGAGCAGCATCGAACCGTCGGCATCCAGCACCGTCACCTTGTCCTTGCTCATGCCCGGGATGGCGGCGGCGACGAGATGACGGATCGACTGCGCCGTGCGCGCCTCGATCGCGCCGTCGGTGCGCAGCACGACCGAGGCCGAAGGCGCCTGCTGCGTGGCGCGGAACGAGCCGCGCACCGGCAGCACGATATGCACCCGCGCCGCCTTCACGCCTTTCATCAACTGAACCGTGCGCGCGATCTCGCCCTCGAGTGCGCGCAGTTTGGTGACTTCCTGCATGAACGAGGTCAGGCCGAGCGAACCGATCTTGTCGAACAGCTCGTAGCCGGAATTGGCGCTGGTCGGCAGGCCCTTCTCCGCCAGCAGCATGCGTGCCTGCATGGTCTGGCTCGGGCGCACCGAGACGGCGTCGCCGGCGGTATTGACGTCGAAGGCGATGTTCTGCTCGCGCAGCGCGGCGCCCATGCGCGTCACGTCTTCGCGGGAAAGGCCGGTATAGAGCGTCTCGAATTCAGGCCGGCTCAGATAGTACGCGCCGCCGACGACGGTGACGAGGACGGCAAAGCCGATCAGGCCCAAGGCCATCAGGCGTCGCGGCCCAAGCTCCAGCAGATTGTTGAGCAGTTGCTGTATCTGCGCACGACTGAACAGCATATGACCTCGTACCAATGCGAACGTAGAGGACACTCCGCTGCCAACCTTGTCTGAAGGTTGCGCAAGGACGCGAATGTGTCGGTTCGCGGGCGAGGCGTTGCAATTTTACAAGAATCTCGGATGACGCGATCTGCTCGGCAGCAACGAGCGGACATTCTGGCGCGTGGCAGCGCGATGGGCTGCGGCGTGCGACTTGAAGTGTGGCGTCGGGAGGTCGATTGCGGGCACGTCATGTGCCGTTACATCCGCCGTTCACGGCGGGGACCGTGCTCCCTGAGGGAGCACGGTCGTTTTCGAAAGCGCCGCTTAGCCGCGGAACAGCGACAGGATGCTCTGGCTGTTCTGGTTGGCGATCGAGAGCGCCTGAACGCCGAGCTGCTGCTGGGTCTGGAGCGCCTGCAGGCGGGTCGATTCCGCATTCATGTCGGCGTCGACGAGCTGGCCGATACCGCGATCCACGGAGTCCATCAGGTTCTTGACGAATTCCGTGTTGGTCGCGATGCGGTTCTTCACGGCACCGAGATTGGCGGCGGCCGAGGCGACCGAGTTGATGGCAGCGGTGACCTGGTTGATGTAGCCGTCGAGCTTGGTCTGGTCAGCCGCCGAGTCGGTCAGCGCGCCGATGGCGATCGAGGCGACCGACGCGCCGGTGGAGCCGCCGACCACGGTATCCAGGATGCCGACGGTGGATGAGCCGCCGGTGGTGTAGAGCGCGTAGGTGGCGGTCGTCACGGTGATGGAGCCGATGGTGGGCGTACCGCCGACACGCGAGTACGACGACACGAGGTTGAAGCTCGTCGGCGTGGCCGTGGACGACGAGGGCGTCACGTCGATGCTCAGCCAGTTGATGCCGTTGATCGTGGCCGAGCTGGCCTTGAGCTTCATATCCTGCTGGATCTGAGTGACTTCGGACTGGATCTTGGTGCGATCGATACCGGCGGTCTTGGCTTCGACCAGCAGCGCCTGGAGCTTGGTCAGGCCGGAGTCCTTGTCGCCGATGACCGTGTTCAGAGCGGTGTATTCGGTGTCGACCATCGCAGCCGACAGACCGAGCGAGTCGGAGACCGCGGAGAGCGCGGCGTTGTCGGAGCGCATCGAGGTCGCGATCGACCAATAGGCCGAGTTATCCGCGGCGGTCGAGACGCGCTGGCCGGTCGAGATCCGGTTTTCGGTCGTCTGCAAGCTGGTGCTGACGTTCCGAAGGGTCTGCAGCGCGGTCATTGCTGCGGAGTTGGTGAGGAGGCTAGAACCCATTTTTGATGTCCCTTTGACGATTGAATGATGTTTGGGGACATACCGGACTTGCACCGGTACGACAGGGCGGCGTCATGCCTTTGGGCCGCGGAAAGCGGGTTAATGCCCAACCTGTCGTAACGGCGAGATTAGCGGACGAAGCTTGTGCGGGGCTTGTGGCTCTGTGGCCCAGCCGCAACAGAGCAGCCAAAATTAGGCGTGCGCGCTGCGTCGCGCCCAAACGAAAGGGCCGCGCTTCGCGAGAAGCGCGGCCCTTTGCTGATGGTGTTTGAAGCTTAGCGGAACAGCGACAGGATGCTCTGGCTGCTGTTGTTGGCGATCGAGAGCGCCTGCACGCCGAGCTGCTGCTGGACCTGGAGGGCCGCAAGGCGGGTGGACTCCTGGTTCATGTCGGCGTCGACGAGCTGACCGACACCGCGATCCACGGAGTCCATCAAGGACTTGACGAATTCCGTGTTGGTCGCGATGCGGTTCTTGACGGCACCGAGATTGGCGGCGGCCGAGGCCACCGAGCCGATCGCGGCGGTCACCTGCGCGATGTAGCCATCGAGCTTGGTCTGGTCAGCCGCCGAGTCGGTCAGCGTGCCGATGGCGATCGAGGCGACCGACGCGCCGGTGGAGCCGCCGACCACCGTGTCCAGGATGCCGACGGTGGATGAGCCGCCGGTGGTGTAGAGCGCGTAGGTGGCGGTCGTCACGGTGATGGAGCCGATGGTGGGCGTACTGCCGACACGCGAGTACGACGACACGAGGTTGAAGCTCGTCGGCGTGGCCGTGGACGACGAGGGCGTGACGTCGATGCTCAGCCAGTTGATGCCGTTGATCGTGGCCGATTGGGCCGTCGACTTCAGCTGCGCCTGGATCTGGGTGACGTCTGCCTGGATCTTGGAGCGGTCGATACCGGCGGTCTTGGCTTCGACCAGCAGCGCCTGGAGCTTGGTCAGGCCGGAGTCCTTGTCGCCGATGACCGTGTTCAGAGCGGTGTATTCGGTGTCGACGGTCGCGGCCGACAGACCGAGCGAGTCGGAGACCGCGGAGAGCGCGGCATTGTCGGAGCGCATCGAGGTTGCGATCGACCAGTAGGCAGCGTTGTCCGAAGCGGTCGAGACGCGCTGGCCGGTGGAGATGCGGGTCTGGGTGGTGGCGAGTTGCGAGCTGACAGACCGCAGGGTCTGGAGCGCGGTCATGGCGGTCGAGTTCGTAAGCAGGCTTGACATTGCGAATGTCCCTTTATGTACGCGTTACATTTTCACGAGGGGACATACCGGGCTTTCACCGGTACGGAGGGGCGGCATCATGCCTTTGGACTGATGTGGGTGGGGTCCAACCCGCCGTGCCGCATTGCTAGCACGTCGAATCTTGCGCCGAGATTAAGATCGGCTTGAATTTCGTAGCAATATCATATGGTTACTATTACCCTATGGTAACCATAAGCCGGTACTTCTCGCTAACCATAACCCCGCCGGCCGGCCGACGGTCGTTACGAGAACGACCGTACCAGTCCCGAGGCAAGCAGGTTCCAGCCGTCGATCAGCACAAAGAACAGCATCTTGAACGGCAGCGCGAGGATCGTCGGCGGCATCATCATCATGCCCATCGACATCGTCAGCGTCGCGACGATCATGTCGATCACCAGGAACGGCAGCATGATGAGGAAGCCGATCTCGAAGGAACGCCTGAGCTCGGAGATCATGAAGGCCGGAATGATGACGCGCAGATCGATGCGCTTGTCCTCGAATTTCCTGCGGAAGCTTTCGGCGGCGAGCGACTCGAAGGTCTGCAGATCCTTGTCGCGGACGTGGGCCAGCATGAACTCGCGGAACGGATCGGTGATCTTCAGGTAGGCCTCTTGCTCCGAGATCTCGTTCTTCATGAGAGGCTGGACGCCGGTCTCCCAGGCGCGGTCGAAGGTCGGCGCCATCACGTAGAACGTCATGAACAGCGCGAGGCTGACCATCACCAGATTGGCAGGCGTGGTCTGGAGGCCGAGACCGGAGCGCAGGAACGACAGCGCCACCGCAAATCGCGTGAAGCTCGTCACCATGATGAGCAGCCCCGGTGCCACCGACAGCACCGTGATCAGCGCCATCAGCTGGATGATGCGGCCGCTGGTCGAGCCGTTGCCGGGCGGCAGCAGCGAGTTGAGGTCCGGAATCTGGGCCAGCGCCACCTCGGGCAGCACGACCAGAAGCAGCGCGAGCAGCAGGACTTTCACTTTCACTGAATCACCAACGTCTCAATGATCAATTCGCGCACCTTGCCCGACGAGCGGATGTTGGCGCGCTCGGTCAGGTCGTCGCGCAGATGCTGGAGCCCGCGCGATCCCTCGAACTGCCCAACCGAGGCCGACCGCAGATAGGTGATGATGTCCTCGCTGATGTGGGCGGCGAGGATGCCGGCATCTTCGTCGCTCATGCTCTCGGTCACCATCGAAGCTTCGATGCGGGCCCAGTTGTTGGCCGGCGCGGCGAGATTGGTCACGATCGGGGACAGCTTGCGAAGCCGCGCGCTGCCGGCATAGCTCGATGCAAGCGGCGGCGGCGTGGCGGTCTTCTTGGCGTCGGCGACGCGCTCGGCGGCCGCAAACAGGTGCAGACCGGCGAGCGCGCCCGCACCGATCGCAACAAGCGTGAGCGCCACGATGGCCGCGATCAGGCGCATCACGTCCCCTGCCCTCGCGACGCGGCCCGGCCGCTGCGAATCTCAGAATGGTGCCACGGCGTCATAGATCCGATGTCCCCATCCAGGCTGCTGCACGTCCGACAGATTTCCGCGACCGCCATAGGAGACGCGCGCCTCGGCGATCTTCTCGTAGGAGATCGTGTTGGTTCGTGAGATATCGCGTGGACGAACGATGCCGCCGACGTTGAGCACGCGCATCTCCGTATTGACGCGAAACTCCTGCGAACCGCTGATCATCATATTGCCGTTCGGCAACACGTCGGTGACGATGGCCGCGATCGACAGCTTGATGTCCTCGGTGCGATCGATCTGGCCGTTGCCCTTGATCTGGGTGTTGGTGCTGAGATTGGCGTTGGCCGAACCCTTGTCGTTCCAGCCGGCCACGTCCATCAGCCAGTCCAGCCCGAACTTGATCTGCGAATCGCGCGAGCGGTCGGTCTTGTTGTCGAGCTTGGCCTTGTCCTGCATCGAGATGATCACCGTCACCACGTCGCCGGTGCGCCGGGCGCGGGGATCGCGGTAGAGATCCGTGCCGTCGTCCCAGGTCGAGCGGAAGCTGACGGGCGTGCGCATGCGTGGCGTCACCGGGATCGGGTCCGCCTGTGTCCTCAGGCCGCTGCCGACGGGCGACATGCGCGGGCCGGTCAGGACCTCGGCCGGATCCTGGAAGCATCCGGCCAGAAGCACCGATGACAGCAGGAGCGAGAGGGTGAGGATCGGCTGCTTCATCTATTTGGTCTTTCCGTCATCCACACGGCGCATTCCGCCGAGCAGGTCGGCAAGGTGCGCAGCGCGCGCCGTATCCATCTCGTTGAAGATTGCGCTCGAGCTCCTCGGGCTGAGCTTGGCAAGCACGGCAGCCGCGGTCTCGTCCGCCATGCCGGCGATCTGGGTGGCCGCAGCGTCGGGCTTCATGCGAGAATAGATCTCGACCATCTGCGCTTCGGCCTTTTTCAGGAAGTCGTCGCGCAGCGCCATCCACTTCTCGTATTCGGCGCGCTTGGCCTCGACCTCGGCGATCCGTTCACGGAGTTGGCTCTCGGCCTTCTCCAGCTCCTTGAGCTGCCAGGCCAGCCTCGCATCGACCGCTGGGTCGGCCACGTTGCTGCAGAACAGTGCGACTTCATTGTCCGCGGTTGCCGCGGCCTGGGGCGGCGCGGTCTTCGGCGGCGCCGTGACGCTACCGGGCTTGGCCGGACGCACGGGCGCGGGTGCTAGCGCCGGCGTCTCGGCAGCCGGTACGGCGCCGGTGATCGCGGGTCCCGAATCTTCGGCCGCCCATGCCGTTGCCCGAATGGACGCGCTGCTCGCCGGAACAGCGGTGATCGGCGCGCCCGGCTTCTGCGCCCCGGGCGCCCGGGCGCGCGCAAAGGACAGCAGGTTGAGCGGCTTCGACGACTTCGCCTCGTCCAGCGCCTGCACGGGCGAAGCGCTCGCAAGCGCCGCGGCCGCGACCAGGAGGAGGAGTTTGGCTTTGTGATCCAGCTTCAGCATCGGGCCGCGTGCGATTCTCGGTCGAGACCTGAGCATTGAGCGACCAAGCTTGCACGACGCTTGCGCATCATTGCACGATGACGTCGGCCTGAAGCGCGCCGGCCGTCTTGATTGCCTGGAGGATCGCAATGATGCCGGACGGCTTCAGGCCGATCTGGTTGAGCCCGCGCACCAGGCGCTGGAGATCGACACCGCTCAGGATCGCCACCTGTGATCCGGCCTCGTTGGCCTCGACCACGGTCTGCGGCACGACCACCGTCTGCCCCCGCGAGAACGGCGCCGGCTGCGACACCACCGGCATCTCCGTGACACGAACCGTCAGGTTGCCGTGCGTCACGGCAACGGTCGATATCCGCACGTCGCGTCCGATCACCACCGTGCCGGTGCGCTCGTTGATCACCACCCGCGCCGGTGTGTCCGGCTCGACCGTCAGCTCGCCGATCTCGGCGAGGAAGCGAACCGGCCCGATGTGGCGCGGCTTCGACAGCACGATGGTGCGATAGTCGCGCTCGAAGGCGATCTGCGCGCGATAACGTCCGCCTGCGTAGTGGTTGATGGCGTCGAGAATGCGCGTCGCGGTGACGAAGTCGGGGTTCTTCAGCTCCAGCACCAGGAACTCCATCTCGCGGAGACTTCCCTGCACTTCCCGTTCGACCAGCGCACCGTTCGGAATGCGCCCGGCGGTCGGCGTGCCCTGGCTGACGTTCTGGGCCTGGCCTCCCACGCTGTAGCCGGCGACCGTGACCGCCCCTTGCGCCACCGCATAGACCGCGCCATCCGCCGCGCGCAGCGATGTCATCACCAGCGTGCCGCCCAGCAGCGAGGTCGCATCGCCGAGCGAGGACACGGTCACGTCCATGCGCTCGCCGGGCCCGATCGAGGGTTGCAGGTCCGCGGTCACCATCACGGCCGCGACGTTGCGCGTGCGCAGGGTCGTCGGGCGCGGGGGATTGTTGGTGCTCGTGGTCTCGTTCCTGACATTGATGCCCATGTTCTCGAGCATCGATTGCAGGGACTGCTCCGTGAACGGGGCGTTGCGGAGCGTGTCGCCGGTGCCGTTCAGGCCGATGACGAGGCCGTAGCCGACGATCTGGTTCTCGCGCAATCCCTTGATGTCCGCGATGTCCTTGATGCGGACGGCGGCCTGGGCGCTGGCGGCGGAGACGAGGAGGACGAGCGCAAGCAGGAATCTGGTCATGACCCGTCCACGACCTTGACGGTGCCGTCCGGCTGGACGACGCCCCTGATGATCACGCCGGTATCGGTGTTTCGCACCGGGATGAGGGCGCCTGCCGCGCCCGACTGCATCGCCGCGCCGTAGGTGACGATCGACAGGCCGCTGTCTTCGACGACGACCTTGACCATCGCGCCGCGCGCGACGGTCCACGGATCTTCCACCGCGTTGGTCGGAATGGGCTGGCCCGGCAGCAAGGCGCGCCGCGCCATACGGCCGACCAGGACCTGGCGTCCTTCGATGAACATGGCAACGCCGAGCAGACTCGGCGCGAAGGCGCGCTCGGTGATCATGTCGTCCCGGATCAGCTCGCCGGCGCGGATCGAGACGGCCGGCACGGGAAGCCGCTTCTCCTCGGCCGCAGCGGCCTGCGCCGAGACGAGAACCAGCAGCACGGCGGCCAACCCGCGCACCATCAAGTTCACCCTGTTCAACATCGAGACACCGGAACTAGCGCATGCCCTTCGAGACTGTCTGGGCCATTTCATCCGAGGCCTGGATGACCTTGGCATTCATTTCGTAGGCGCGCTGCGCCGAGATCAACTCGGTGATTTCCTTGACCGGGTCGACGTTCGAGGCTTCGAGATATTGCTGGTTGATCTTGCCGTATCCGGAATCGCCCGGCAGTCCGACGACCGGCGTGCCGGACGCCGTGGTCTCGCGATAGAGATTGCTGCCCAGCGGCTCGAGGCCCGCCTCGTTGGCGAAATTGGCGAGGTTGAGCTGGCCGATCTGCCGCGGGTTCACTTCGGTGTCCAGCTTGGCGAACACCTGACCGGTCTGGTTGACCGTGACCTGGACCGTTCCCTGCGGGATCGTGATCGCGGGATCCAGCAGGTAGCCGTCGGTCGTGACGAGCTGGCCGTTGGCATTGGTGTTGAACGAACCCGCACGGGTGTATTGCACCTCGTTGTTCGGGCCCAGCACCTGAAACCAGCCCCGACCGTTGATCGCGAGATCGTAGGGGTTACCGGTCTGCGTCAGCGCGCCCTGGATGTGCAGCTTGCGGATGGCCGCCGACTTGACGCCGAGGCCGAGATTGGCGCCCTCCGGGATCGGCGAGGAGCCGTTGACGTTCGCGACGCCCTGCATGCGATCCATCTGATAGAACAGATCGGTGAACTCCGCGCGCGCCCGCTTGTACGACGTCGAGTTGATGTTGGCGATGTTGTTCGCGATGACTTCGATATTGGTCTGCTGGGCATTCATGCCCGTGGCCGCAATGGCTAGCGATTTCACGATCGTTATTCCTTCAGATCAAATCGACATCCGGACGACTTCTTGATAGGCCTGCACGACCTTGTCGCGGACCGCGACCGCGGTCTGCAGAGCCTGCTCGGCCGACATCAGCGCCTCTACGACCTTGCGGGTCGATTCCTTGCCCTGCATCGCCGAGATCGACGCCGCTTCGCCCGACTTCAACGTTCCGATCGCGTCGGTCGTCACCTGCTTCATCACCGATTCAAAGCCGACGTCGTTGCCGGACTGGACCGCAGTCGGCGCCGCGGGGGCGATCGCCTGCGTTTCATTCGCGCGCAACGCCGCCTGGGCGCCGGAGATCAGGGTGGATGAAATCGCCTCAAGCATTGTCAGCTCCTCAGCAGGTCGACGGTCATGCCAAGCATCGACCTAACCTGTTTCACGACCTGGAGATTTGCCTCATAGGACCGGTTGACTTCCCGCATGTCGGCCATTTCGACCATCATGTTGACGTTCGGCATCTTGACGTAGCCGGCCTTGTCGGCGGCGGGATGTCCGGGCTCGTACTCCACGCGGTAGGGCGTGGTGTCGACACCGATTTCCTTGACTTTCGCCAGTTGCGCGCCCGAGGCGCGATCCATCGCAGCATCGAAGGTGATGGTCTTGCGCTGATACGGATCGGCGCCCGCGGTACGCCCCGTCGCCGTGGCGTTGGCGAGGTTTTCTGAGACGATGCGCATGCGCGTCGATTGCGCTTCGAGCCCGGAGCTCGCGACCGTCAGAGAGGCGCTCAGTGGATCCAGCATATCAATTCACCTCAGGTCTTCGCGCTCGACAGGATCATGCGGTGGAACGACCGCACGACCGCCGTGTTCATCGAGTAGTCGCGATTGACGTCATTGCCCTTGATCATTTCCTGCTCGAGGCTGACGGAGTTGCCGGAGTGAACCACTTCCCAGCTGTCCTTCTTGGACGTCGGGCGTGTGTCGCTTTCGGCCGTAGCCATCTGCATGTGCGATGGCGATGTCATCGCAAGCCTGACCGGCATCGTGTCGAGCACCTTGTTGAACGGCTCGACGTCGCGGGCCTTGAAGCCCGGCGTATTGGCGTTGGCAACGTTGGTCGCGATGGTCGACTGGCGGAGCTCGAGGTACCGCGCCTGCGACGATGCGAGTTCAAAGAGATAAAGCGGTCCCACGACAGCCCCATTATGATCCGTTGGGGTCAGCTTAGGGCGTTAAGCTTTCGTCAAGCTTTTGGACGGGACGCCATCCTCGGAATTCTACTGAACCTTCTCGGTCCGCGGCGCCTGCTTGGACTGCAGGAAGTAGATGATCTCGGCGACCGGGCGGAAGAATTCCGCCGGGATCACCTGGTCGACCTGAACCGCCTCATACAGCGCGCGCGCAAGCGCCTTGTTTTCGATCACGGGAATGCGGTTCTGTTCGGCGGTTTCGCGGATCTTCAGCGCGATCACGTCCATGCCCTTGGCGACGACGAGCGGCGCGGGATTTTCCTCGCGCTTGTAGCGCAGCGCGATCGCGAAGTGCGTCGGGTTCGCGATCACCAGCGTTGCACGCGGCACGGCGGCGATCATGCGCTGGCGCGAGCGGTCGCGCGCCAGCGAACGCAGGCGCGCCTTGATCAGCGGATCGCCTTCGGCCTGCTTGTGCTCGTCCTTGATTTCCTGCCGCGTCATACGCAGCTCGCGCCGCCAGTGGAAGCGCGCCCAGGCGAGATCGATCGCGACCAGGACGATGGTCGCGATGCAGATCGCCGAGACGATTCGCATCGCGATGCTGAGGATCATCTCTGGCAGCGCGACCGGATCGGTGTACATCGCCTCGAACGCCTTCGCCTCGGAGGAGCGCAGCACGAAGACGACGACGGCGGTCACCGAGGCGAGCTTGAACAGCGACTTGGCGAACTCGACGAGGCCCTGCGTTCCGAACAACCGGCTCCAGCCGCTGATCGGGGAGATTCGCGACAGGTCCGGCGCGATGCGCTGCAGCACGAGGCGCGGCGCATTCTGCAGCAGCGAGGCCGCGAGCCCGAACACCGCGAGAATGACGACCAGCGGCACGAGGAAGCGCAACGCCTGGAGGCCTACCACGGCGAGCAGGTTCTGAGCGTCGGCGCCGGTGTTGAGCGGGAAGCCGTCGGGATCGTCGAGAAAGCTCTTCAGCGTCGGCGTCAATTGCTGCACGCTCTGGCTGATCAGGAACGCCTGGATCACCATCAGCGCGGCCATCGAGGCGAAAATAGAAGCCTCCCGAGAGACCGGGATCTTGCCCTGTTCGAGCGCATCACGGACTTTCTTCTCGGTCGGCTCTTCTGTCTTGCTCTCCTGATCGGATGATTCTGCCATGCCCGTTCAGCGGTCAGCGGAAGACCAGCTCATCCTCCTGGTCGGGGTTGAGCTCGATTTCACCCTTCTCGGCGAGGTCGAGCGCGAGATCGGTGATGACGCGGCGCGCCTCCAGCACGTCGCGCTGGTTCGACGGCTCGCCGATGGCGAGTTCGTGCTCGACGACGCGACGAACGCGCGAGGCGACCGCGGACAGGATCGTTTCGCGGAAATGCTTGTCGGTGCCCTTCAGCGCGACCACGATACGATCGGTCGGCACCTGATCGAAGATCATCGTGCGCGCCTTCGGCGCCAGGTTGATCACGTCGTCGAAGGTGAACAGCAGCTCCTTCAGCACTTCGGCCGACTTCGGCCGCTTCTCCGACAGGCTCTTCAGCATGTCCTCGATGTGGCCGCGCTCCATCTTGTTGATGATGTCGGCGACACGGGCATAGGTATCCGCACCCAGATTGCGGGCGAAATTGAGCGTCAGGTCTTCGTGCAGCGTCTTCTCGAGGACCTTCAGTGCGTCGTCGACGATCGGCTTGAGGCTGAGCACGCGCCGCATCAATTCGTTGCGCAGGCTCGACGGCAACTGGCTCATCACCTTGGCGGCGCAGGACGGCTTGACCTTGGACAGGATCAACGCCGCGGTCTGCGGATGCTCCTTGGAGAGGTAGGTCGCCAGCGAATTTTCCGACACTGACGAGACGCGGTCCCACACCGACCGGCTCGAATTGCCGAGCAGGTCCGACATGATCGCCGAGACCTGATCGGCGGGAAGCACGTCGCCGAGCACGGCTTCGAGGCCGCCCAGAGTGCCGAGGATGTTGGCGCCCATCGAGAACTGCTGTGCGAACTCCTCGACAATCGCCTCGAGTTCCTGCGCAGTGATCGGGCGCAGCTCGGCCGCGGCCTTGGTGATGATACGGATGTCCTGCGGCTCGAACTGCGCGAGCACGCTCGCAGCCGCCTGCCGGCCCATGGCCAGCAGGAGCGCGGCGACCTTTTCCGTTCCACCCAGCGTGGCAACGCCTCGCTGCTTGATGGGAGCGATGCCGACCTGTGCCGCCATGGTCAGGTATCACCCTGCCCCAGCGGCCCGACGATCTCCGTGAGCGAGACGCCGAAGCGGGAATTGTCCTCTTCAACCACGACCACCTCGCCGCGGGCGACGATGCGGCCGTTGACGACGACGTCGACGGGCTCGCCCACGCGGTGATCGAGCGGAACCACCGCGCCTCGCCCGAGCTTCATCAGGTTTGCCACCGGAATGGTGGCCGAGCCCAGCACCACCTGCATGGTGACCGGAATGCGCAGGATGGCGTCGACATTGGCGAACTTGCCGGTCTCCTCCGCCGTGCGTGCGGCGATCTCCGCCAGCCGCTCCAGCGGAGACGTCTCGGTCTCTTCCGATGCAGATGCAGACTCGTAGTCGAAGGATTGCGCCATTTGGTATCGCCTCTTGGTATTTCCGCTCCCGGAGCGCCGCGACGTTCCGATCGTATGTGTTCCGCCGGCTTCGGCTTCAATGCTTGTTCACTTCGGCGCCGGCGGCGGGCGCGAGCCCGCTCCTCGCATCGAGCGCCGCGATCGCCTCGTGGGCCTGATCGATCTTCGAATTCAGCACGTTGGCGAGCCGGCCCAGATTTGCGGTGGAATCATGCGCCGCGGTGATGACCGTGTCGAAGGCGCCCGCCGTCTCGTGGACGATGGTCGAGAATTCGCCCTGGTAGCTGCGCAGCCGCGCCAGCTCGCGGTGCATCCGGGTCACCCGCATGCTGGTGAAGGCGAGCGCGATCAGCAGCACGGCATCAACGAGATAGGATATCATCGACGAACTCCCGCTTCTGATCGACGGGATCTGCCACCTGCATGGCGTAGTAGCCATCAAGCTGGCCGATCTGACACCAGAACAGCACCTGGTTGTTGCTCTCGAGCCGGGCGAGCGTGCGCGGCGTGGCCTCGAGCTCGAGCACCTGCCCGACGTGGAACTTCACGACGTCCTCGAGGGAAATCATCTTCTCGTCGAGCACAGCGCTCAGCGTGACCTCGGTCCGGTGGACCTCGCTCTCCATCTGCTCGCGCCAGCGCGGATCGCTCGCGCGACCGTCGCTGACGACGACATGCGCCAACTTCTGGCGCAGCGGGTTCAGAGCGGAGTGCGGAATGATCAGGAACATCTGGCCGCCGCGATAGAGCGCCTGCACCATGATGTTCGCGCAGATCGACATGTTGCTGCTGCGCCCGATCGCCAGCGACGCCATCGCCGTCTCGACCCGCTCGACGCGGAAAGTGACGTTGGAGGTGCCGGCGAACGAGGACTGCAGCGCCTTGGCGAACCGCTCGAACAACGCCTGGACCAACCGGATCTCGATGTTCGAGAAGGTGCGCTCGACATCGAGCGGCGGCTCGGCGCCGTCGGAGCCGAACATCGCCTCGACCATCGTGAAGACGAAGTCGCGATCGAGCATGATGATGACGCGGGAGTCCCACTGCTCGGCATAGAGCACCGCGGCGACCGCGTTGCCCTCGTAGTCCTTGATGATGTCGCCGAGAGGATCGTTGGTGATGCCGTTGACCGAGAAGTAGCACGGCGTTCCGGCCATCGGCTGCAGGCTGTCGGTGCACGATGCCGCCATGCGATCGAAGATCACATTGAGCATCGGCATGCGTTCGATCGATATGCCGGCGGCGTCCAGCAGGTAGTTCGGCAGCTGCTTCTTCTGATCGATGTCGACGTCTTCCATCGTCATGCGCGGGCAGCCTTCGGTTCAGCCTCGGTCACGACGGCCTTGGGACCTGCAATCGTCTCGTTCTCGACCACATCGATCGACGGCCGTTCGCTGCTCGCAATCATCTTGCGGCCATGCTCGACGGCGATCTGCGGCATGGCACCGTTCATGAAGGCCAGCAGCGTCTGCTTGACGATGATGTAGGGCCGGCACTTCTTCTCTCGCGTCATCTTGATCTTCATCGCGAAGGGCGAAAGGACACCGTAGGACAGGAAGATGCCGGCGAAAGTGCCGACGAGCGCCGCACCGATGAAGCCGCCAAGGAGCTTCGGCGACTGGTCAAGCGCGCCCATGGCCTTGATGACGCCGAGCACCGCGGCGACGATGCCCAGCGCCGGCAGCGCCTCGGACACGACCACGATGGAATGGTAGGGCGCCAGCTTGCTCTTCACGATGGTGTGGATCTCCTCGTCCATCAGCGCTTCGATCTCGTGCGTGCGCGCGTTACCCATGATGATGAGGCGGACATAGTCGCAGATGAACTGAAGCAGCGAAGGGTCCCCGAGCACGCTCGGAAACGCCTTGAAGATCTCGGAGGACGATGGATCGTCGATATGCGCCTCGACCTCGTTGCGGCCCTTGCCCCTGAGCTCGCGCATCAGCGCGTGGAGCGCGCCGAGCAGATCGAGATAATAGCGCTGACCGGGCACCGAACCGGTGATCGCCTGCATGCAGGCAACCCCGGTATCCACGACGGTTTTCCACGGATTGGCCACGATGAAGGTGCCGACCGCGGTGCCCATGATGATCACGAACTCCCACGGCTGCATGAGCACGGCCAGATGCCCGCCCATGGCAGCAAATCCGCCGAGCAGTGCCGCTACCGTGATGAAAATCCCCACGAAACTGCCCAACGCGCCGCTCCATCGCCGATCCCACCGGAAATATCTAGTCGGCGAGCCTTGCGCGAAGCTGGCTTCGCCCATGGCCAGCCTCGCGCAAGCAATTCGCGGCAGCTTGAGACGACGTCGCAAGGGCGGCCAGAGGAACGCGTGCCATGCTATCCACCATCGCGGACTACACCAGGTTGACCAAGGACATGGGCAAGTCGATGACCCAGGTCGCGACCGAGCCCGATGTCAGCCGCGAGACCGACTATTTCCTCAGCCATATCGGCAACGTGAAGACGGTCGACGATTTCCTGAAGGATTACCGTCTCTACACCTATGCGATGAAGGCCTATGGCCTCAGCGACATGACCTATGCCAAGGCGTTCATGCGCAAGGTGCTGACGGAGGGGGTGACGGACAAGGACGCCTTCGCCAACAAGCTCTCCGATACCCGCTACCGGCAGTTCGCCACCGCCTTCAATTTCGCCGCGCTCGGCGACCAGGCGACCCAGACCACCGCAGCCACGACCGGGACGGCGACCCAATACGTCACCCAGACGATGGAGGAGAAGGCCGGCGACCAGAACGAGGGTCTGCGGCTGGCGCTCTATTTCACCCGCAAGGCCTCCACCGTCACCAACGCCTACCAGATCCTCGCCGACAAGGCGCTGACGCAGGTGGTGCAGACCGCAATGGGCTGGCCGGCGACGATCAGCTCGTCCGACATCGATGTCCAGGCCAAGATGATCACGGACAAGATCGATCTCACCGATTTCCAGGACCCGACCAAGGTCACCAAATTCGTGCAGCGATTCGCGGCGATGTGGGACGCGACCCAGGCCCAGAGCGACACTTCGACCAACCCCGCACTGGTCCTCATCGCCGGCGCCGCGACGTCGATCAGCCTGGATACCAACGTGCTCACGACGCTTCAGAACATCAAGTTCAACAGGTAAGTCATGCAATCCGCTCTCTATGTGGGATTGTCGGCGCAGGTCGCTCTCGAAAAGCGCCTCCAGACGATCGCCAACAACGTCGCCAACGTCAACACGGCGGCATTCCGCACCGACGTGGTGAAGTTCGAGACCGTGCTGTCCAAGGCGGGCGCGAACCCGGTCGCTTTCTCCTCGCCCGGCGACAACATCATCTCGCGCGAGCAAGGCAACATCACCGAGAGCGGCAACCCGCTCGATGTCGCCGTGGTCGGCCAGGGCTGGATCGCCTTCGCCGGTCCGAACGGCACGGTCTATACGCGTGACGGCCGCCTCCAGATCGCCGCCAATGGCGACCTTCAGACGGTGTCCGGCTTCCCCGTCATCGATTCCGGCGGCGCGCAGATCACGCTCGACCCCAATGGCGGACCGATCTCGATCGCGCGCAGCGGCGCGATCACCCAGGACAACAACGAGATCGGCACCATCGGCCTGTTCAACATTCCCGCCGACGCCGGTCTCGAGCGCTACGGCAATTCCGGCGTCACGCCCGACCGGCCTGCGACCGCCATCGCCGATTTCTCCCGCGACGGCTTCAAGCAAGGCTATGTCGAGGGCTCCGGCGCCAATCCGATGATGGAATTGACCAAGCTGATCGCCGCTTCGCGCGCCTTCGACGGCACCAATTCGATGATCGAGGGCACCGAGAGCTCGCTCCAGAACGCAATCCGGACGCTCGGCGAACCCGGCAAGTAGACCGCGCCTCGCGCGCATTGAGATTGAGGTTGGACGGTTTCCTTGAACGCTCTTCGGCAACTCGAGTGGGCGCTGCTGGAGCTTCAGCAGAGCACTCCCCTGGCAAGCGTCAGCGGCGCGATCTCCGAGATCGCGCCGACGCATTTCCGCGTCTCCGGCCTGTCGCGCTTCGTCAGGCTCGGCGAACTCATCGGCGTCAATTCCGGCGGCAAGCCCCAGATCGGCGAGGTGGTGCGGATCGACAGCGAGGGCATCATCGCCAAGCCGTTCGACCGGCAGTTCGCCGGCGGCCTCGGCTCGGTCGCATACCGCATGCCGCCCCTGTCGTTCGCGCCCGATCCGAGCTGGAAGGGCCGCGTCATCAACGCGCTCGGGGCGCCGCTGGACGGACAGGGCCCTCTCACCCCGGGATCGCGTGCCGTCTCTGCCGAGGCGGAGGCACCGTCGGCGATGAAGCGCGCGCGCGTCCACAAGCCGCTGCGCACCGGCGTCCGGGTCATCGACCTGTTCGCGCCGATCTGCGCCGGCCAGCGTGTCGGCATCTTCGCAGGCTCCGGCGTCGGCAAATCGACGCTGCTGGCGATGCTCGCCCGCAGCCAGGGCTTTGACACCGTCGTGCTGGCCCTGGTCGGCGAGCGCGGCCGCGAGGTGCGCGAGTTCATCGAGGACGTGCTGGGCAACGACCGTCATCGCGCCGTCACAATCGTCTCGACCGGCGACGAGAGCCCGATGATGCGGCGGCTGGCGCCGAAGACGGCCATGGCGGTCGCCGAATATTTCCGCGACCGGGGCGAATCGGTGCTGCTGATGGTCGATTCGATCACCCGTTTTGCCCACGCCGCCCGCGAAGTCGCGCTCGCCGCCGGCGAGCCCGCGGTCGCACGCGGCTATGCGCCGACGGTCTTCACCGATCTGCCGCGCCTTCTCGAGCGCGCCGGCCCCGGCGAGGAGGGATCCGGGAGCATCACCGGCATCTTCTCCGTGCTGGTCGACGGCGACGATCACAACGAGCCGATCGCCGACACCATCCGCAGCACGCTCGATGGGCACATCGTGCTCAGCCGCCACATTGCCGACCAGGCCCGCTATCCGGCCGTGGACGTCCTCGCCTCGGTCTCCCGCCTCGCCCATAACGTCTGGGACCCCGAAGAGCGCGAATTGGTGAGCAAGCTCCGCGCCATGATCGCCAAATACGAGGACACGCGCGACCTTCGCCTGATGGGCGGCTACCAGCAGGGACGTGATTCGGGCCTCGACCAGGCGGTCGACATGGTTCCGAAAATCTACGGCGCGATGCGGCAGGACGCTTCGGCTCCGCCGAGTGCCGATCCGTTCCGCGAGCTCCGGGACATGCTCAGGGGCGAGTAGCAATTCGCAAGGGGAGACGGCGCGCCATGCGCGCCGCCCAACACCCTGCCGATGGTTTTCGACAGACGATTGCGCATGACGCCACGCTTCCAGCGCATGCGCTGGCGCGGCCACCGCAGGTTTTCGTCGCGAGCGCGTCAATCATTTGGATGAGAGAATCGGGCGACGCGGCGAGTAGCGCCCAACCGGACGATTCCACAACCACAACCAACGCGCGCAATCCCTGCGAGTTCCCCCGGCGATTCCCGGATGGATCGCACAAGTTGTGGACGACATCACGACGCAGATCGTCGTCATGCACAAGCTTCGATCAACTTGCATCAACGACAGACAACAATATTCGGTGCAATCAAACCGTCGTATAGTTGAGTGCATGTTGCTCGTCTGACAGCGAATTACGTTCACCATCATGTGTCCCGACGAGAGAGATTGTCTTGAACGTTACATTCGCCTGCAACGACATCCGGTCTCCAAGAGTGTCTCTACTTGATTTTGTTGAGAAGCTCATTCATCGTTTCGGTGGATGATAAGAAACGTCTGCGTGTGACTTGAACTTTAGGGGCTTCGGTTGAACTTCTCCGATCCATCGTCCGCAGGCGACGGCAACTCGGGCTCCCGTGCGACGACGACGCTGCTGGCAAGCCATCAGCGACGCGGCCTCTCGCTCCGGACTGCACGACGCCCATTGGTCCAGGTCGGGCGCGTTGCAGTCCGTGCCATCGAGCGATTCGCGAGCCAGGGCGCAAGGCGGCTTCGGGACGCCGCACACGAAGTTCCGGGGACGAGGTAAAATTCATGCCATTGGCACGAGAGGCCGTCGAGCTGCTGGTTCAGGCGGCGAGGGCTTGGTATTTCGAAGGCAATCAGCACGGGTTGCGGGATCGGGAATGGATGGCGCTGCGCTTTCTCGGGCGCGCCAACAGGTTTTCGCGCACGCCGTCCGCGCTCGCCGGCTTCATCGGCGCCACCAGGGCGACTGCATCGCAGATCGTGAAGACGCTGGAGGGCAAGTCCTTCCTGGTGCGAAAGCCGTCGCACGAGGACAAGCGTTCTGTCGTGCTGCACGTCACCGCGCAGGGCGAGAAGTGCCTGAGCCAGCACGATCCGATCAATCACGTGATGAATGCAGTCACGGCGCTCGGCACCGAGGAGTGCGTCCGCTTGCGCGACTCGCTGCGGGAGATCCTCAATCACCTCGACGCGGCCCATCAGCGGCTCGATGCCAGTATCTGCCGTGACTGCATGTTTCTCGCCGAACGCAGCCCGAGCACCGGCAAGGGACGCACGAGCGCCGAGTTCATGTGCCGGCTGTATCGCGCCCCGGTCTCGCTCGAAGAGACCGAACTGCTCTGCACCAGTTTCGAGCGCACTCGCGACCGCCCGAAGATCGAGGAGCATCTCGACCGCGCTCGCATGGCGAGCCAGGGTTGAGGCGCGCACACGATTCTTCGCCATCATTCTCGTGTCCCGGACGCGCTGCAACGCGCGAGCGTTGCTGCGCAGAGCCGGGACCCGGAAAGCCACACGGATTGCGCGGAGGCATAAGCCCCGGCTCTGCAGCGCACCGTCGAACCGGACGATGCTTCGCATCGCCGGGATAACGCTGCGCCGCGTCCGGGGCACGAGAAGGTGTGACGCGCGCACTCTCATCCTCGTCATCGCGAGCGCAGCGAAGCAATCCAGAGTTCCTCCGCGGAGAGATTCTGGATTGCTTCGCTGCGCTCGCAATGACGGCGAATGAGGCATGGGCCGGTTTTCCAAATGACGGTGTCATTCCCCGCGCAGGCGGGGAATCCAGTAATCACCGCCGTCTCGATTCCATCACAACCGCCGCGGCGGACTGGATCGCCCGGTCAAGGCCGGGCGATGACGGCGAGTGTGTGGCGCAAACACGCCTTCGCATCCTCGCGGCGCTATTCGCCCGAGCTTTGCTTCATCTTTCACCCTCCAATCCAGGAGGGCGCAGGGAAGGCCGGGTGCCGGCTGGCACCCGCGGTCCGCTGCGCGAATAATGCGCAAAGGAGACCGCACAGCAGCATACAGGTGTAGCCAATCACTCGGCCTTCCCTGCGCGATGGTCGGACGGCTTATGCCGTGCTCTCCCGGGAGCCGAGTTCCCTTTGGCCTCCCTCGCCCCAGCGAAAGTCGCCGGCACCGCGCCGGTTGACGCGAGGGCCGCATTCGCCAGGGCTTGACCGTAGCAACGACGGCCAGGACCACACGGTTTTGCCGTACGCACGGCCCGCCATTTCGCCGCAGTTTTCCCGACCCTGTCGACAGAGCCGGAAACTTACAGACGAGACGAAGCCTAGCAGCGCCGCTCATCCGGCGCGAAGCCTCGGGCTCACGGAGAGCAATCCGCCCTGCCCTTAACTTTCGCGCCCGACGCTGCCGCGTCCACCGCAAGCCCCGGCTCGCGAACGTGACGACCACAAGATCGCCCCTCAAGGATGAGCCGGGATGTGCAATATCTACGTCAAATCCGAATTTCGGTAAAGTGGAATATTTTTGCCCGATGGGATTGACTCAGGGGCGACACAGGCCGGCCCCGTAGCCCGGATGAGCCAACGGGTCGGCGCAGAGCGCCACCCGATGACAGGCTCCGCGACATCCGGGACCTTTGCGCGGGGTTTCCCGGGTATCGCTGCGCTCACCCGGGCTACGGATCATCTGCGGATCGTCCCGCTCGACCACGCAACAAAAAACACCCGGCGGTTTCCCGCCGGGTGTTCGTTTGAATGGCTCGACAGATCTTACCAGTTGCGCTGAGCGCGGAGGATCATGGCGATCGAGTCCTGATCCTTCAGCTCGTAGGTCGCGGCCGGCTTCGCGGTCACGACGTTCGGGGAGACGCCAACCGTACCGGAGTACTTCTGGTCGAGATGGGTCCAGGACAGGTCGGCCGAGAACGTCAGGTTCTTGACCGGGGTCCAGCGGGTGACGAGACCGAGCTGGGCGATCGCGAAGTCCGGGTTACAGCTGGTCACACCCGCCAGGCCACCGAACACGCCGCCAGCACCGCCGGCGCCGCAGAGGGTGGTCTTGGCCAGCGTGCCGAACTGAGCCTGAGCGTAGGCGCCGTAGATCGCCGTGTTCCAGGCCGCATCCCAGTTGTGGGTGTACGCGCCGCGGAAGCCCCAGGTCTTGACGGTTTCCTGCGAGCTGCCGGTCACGAACACCGTGTCGGGAGCGTTGGCGAAGCCGATGCTGCCGTAGGCGCCAGCAACGCCCGAATTACCGTACAGCGCGTAGGAGCTGCCCGACAGGTTCTGGAAGTTGTAGCGGGTTGCCCCGTCGGTGTAGACGGCCTGGATGTTGATCGTGTCACCCGCGCCGGTCGGGATGTTCTTGATCGAGAGAGCGAGCTGAACCGCCCAGCCCCACTTGTCGTCGGGGTGGCCGGTGGTCTCGTTCGCACCGTAGTAGCCGACGTGGTTGTCATGCGCAGCCACCGACGCCTGGAACAGGCCCCAAGCCTGGTCGACACGCACCATACCGACGAGGTTCGGCGAACGCGAGCCGCCGACAGTGTTGGTGCCGTATGAGCCGCCGATCATGCCGCCCGCGGTCGCGCCGGTCATGTTGAGGTTACCGGCCTGATAGTACTGGGTCGCATCTTCAGCCGAGAACGCCGCCGTCACGCCCTGACCGAAATCGGCCGTGTAGGTGAACTGGGTGACGCCGGTCACGGTGCCGCTGCCGCCGACGAGGTTGTCGGTGATGTTGCCGGGATAGTTGGTCCAGGGCGCGTCGAACTGCGACACGGCCTTACCCATCGTGAAGCCGGCGAACTGGATGAAGGCGTAGTACACGCCGAGCGCACCGGCCGAGGTGTTGCCGTCGGTGCCGTTCACCGCGCCGGAGCCGTTCGAACCGACGAGGCCGGTGCCCGCAGCGTTGAGACCGAGCGTACCGCTGTACTGGGTTCCGCCCGTTGCCGAACCGGTGCTCGAATAGTTGCCGGTCGTCCAGGTGAAGACGCCGTCGAAGAAGGTGCGGACCACGCCGTACTCGGTCGCGGTGCGGGTGTCGATGTTGAGGTCTTCACGAGCGCGGAAGGTGTAGTAGTTCATCAGGCGGTTGCGAGCACCGGCAGTGCCGCTCTGGTTCGGATTGAAGTCCGAATTGGTGCCAAGGTTTGCGTCAGCACGCAGGTAACCACCGAGCTTGATGCAGGTGTCGGTGCCCGGGATGTAGTAGAAGCCGGCGCCGTAGAGCGAGCAGATCTTCACGTATTCGACCGCCTTGGCCTTCACGGGGAGATCGGCTGCGAACGCACCGGAGACGGCCATCAGGCCGGCTGCCGAGCCGAGAAGAAGCGTCTTCGTAAACTTCATTAGATAAACCTCCAGGTCGGTTCAGGGGGCTCGGCTCCTCGGTGGAGGCCGCTTGACCCTCTCAATTTCCGTTCAATTCAGGTCCGCACTGAAGGTCCGGACTGAAACGACAGCGAGGTGCCCCCCCTCCGTCGTGCTTCACATATAGTTTATAAAAACAATCGTCTCAATTCATTGATTTGATGAAGTACAAGTTCGGAAGGCGCTGTTGCCTGCGAGCAACAGGAGTTGCGCGACGCGACACAAGTCGCTGAACTAAAAGAAAAAGCCCTCAGGGGGCATCCCGAGGGCTTTCTTGGAGGTCTCACATCGCCGTCCATTGACAATGGCCAAGAGCAGCAAATTCTGAGTGCCAACGACATAACTTAATCAATTGTTTTCTGCAACTATTAAGTGGCGGCACGATTTCCCCAATGAACTGTTCCGCGCACGATATGCGAGACGGCTTGCCAATATCCCGGTAAAAGACCGATCAAGACAAAAAGAAAAATGATCAGGCAAACGGGGGGAGCCATATGATCGAGAAGAAGCTCGACCGGGCGATTACGGACTTCATCTGGAATATCGTTGAAATTCATTCGCAGCTGGAGGACATCCACAGCAGCTGGGCCGTACTGCTGGGCATTACCGAGCCGCAATGGCTGATCATGATGGCCATCACCGAACTGGATGAGGGGCGCGGCGTCGCGGGAATCGACATTGCGAACAAGTTGCGGGTCCACCCCGCCTTTGTGACCAACCAGACCAAGAGCCTCGAGAAGGGCGGGTTTCTATCGCGACGACCGGCAGCCGACGACGCCCGTTTCGTTCTGATGTCGCTGACGGAAAAGGCGACGACGGAAATCGAGAAACTGTCCAAGAGAAAGCTCGCCCTGAATTCGACCATGTTCAACGAGCTCGACGAAAAGACCCTCGCCGATCTGAACGCCGCGCTCGCGACGATCGCCAAGAACGCCCGCCTCGCTGCACGATTGCTCGCCATCGACGTTTCGTGATCCGCAGCTCTTCCCGACGCAGCCAAAGCGCGACGGGATGGGGCGTATCGTCGGCGTGCTCTCGGGCTGTTGTCGATGCGCGCCTCAGGACTCGGTTCACCTTTCCCTGAGGGAGCGGTGAACCACGGACCCCGCCGAACCTGATTTCATCAGGCTCTAGAGATAGGTGACGGGATCGAGCCGACGGGCAGCCCCGAGCTTGCTGTCGAGCCATTCGAAAATGAAATCGTCCACGGTGATGAAGTTCTCGGTCTCGCCCTCAGGATACGGGATGCGGTTCGGCACGACGACAGAGCAGTCGGCGCCGGCCTGGCGGTAGCCGGCTTGCAGTTCGAGAGCCTCCTTTTCCCGCACCATCGAGCGGCTCCCGACGATCATGAGAAGCGGGCAGGCTATTCGGCGCGGCGATAGCAACGGACGCGCGGAGGCTCCATCCCAGGCGGCCTGCTCAACGCCTGTCATCCAGTGAACCGACGCCCGGCGCATGACCGATCGCAAAAGACCGCCGTCGCACACGGCGGCGGCTATCCTGCGATCCGAGAGAACAAGGCGGGAGGCATGACTGGCGCCCGTTCCTTCGCCGTAGATCGCGATCCGCTGCGAGTCGACGTCCGGCCGAGCGTCCAGATAGTCCAGCCAGCATTGGAGGGCGTGCTCCGGCTTCAATGCGCGCCGAACAGGTGAATTGCCGGCATCGATGAGCAAGAGTGACATGTTCCGGCAAAGCGCGGCCGGCAGCAGCCTGCTCATCATCGAGGCGAGGCTGATCTCCTCGTCTGCAATACAGATGACCGCGGGCGCGGAAGGCCCGCGGCGGGACGCCGGCAGGAAGAAGCCAGTCAACGCCCCCAGGTCGAGGCCATCGATCTCAACGCGCTCGATCGCAAGAACCGCGTCATCCTCGAAGCTGCTCAGGCTGACACCGCCCCGGTCTGCAAGGTCGGTACTCACCAGATCGTCCGGACAAGACAGGCTGCGCGCGACCTCGAAGGCCGTCAGCGAGCAAATCCACGCTTCGCACGCAATCCGACCGGAGCCGTCTGCGAGCGCGGATTCGGCGGAGGTCCGATAATCTTCTGCGACCCGCAACCAGTCCGCAGCCCACAGATGCCTGTGCGCCTTGCGCGCAAGCTCTGCGACGGACAGACTTTCGAAAAATTCGGACGCGCGTTTCCGCAAGCGTACCAGGCTTCCACCGGCGCCATCGCAGGCGCCGTGAGGCCAATAATCACCTTCCATGACTTTCCCCGAGCGGCGCCGTCAGCGATTGCCTGGACTTGCCGGCTTTGCTTCCGGCGCAGCGCCCTGCATGCCTGCCCGATGCGATTGCAGACGTACCTGATCGCGTCCATCGAGCTTGCGTCTGCCGATGCTGCCCGCCTCGTCGATCGCTGTCGCCGGCATTTCGACGCTGCGCAGGGCAAGGGTATCACGCCCCGCGCAGGGTCCGGCCTTTGGCGCAGCAGAACTCCGTCCGATGATCGTTTCGTCTCCGCTTTGCGCCGGCGAAGGCACTGGACCAAACGGCGTATAGTCCCGACGAGCGGCTCTCAACACACGTTGCACGCCGGCTCCAACTCAATCGTCACGTCTCAGCTCCGTTGCTGATACACAGTTGCGGCCCCGCGCCACTCTGCCATTTTTGCGGTGCCAGGTTTGTAGTTTTTTGTTGCGATCGACGACTAAATATTGGCTGCCATTTGATGACAGAACAGGCACGGCCATATCGATCTTCACCGTGATTTTCTTATGGCTGTATCCAGCGTGCCGCCAATCACGAGAACGAAGAAAGATGCGGCGGATTGCCGCTCGATCGATGCGACCGTCGACGCGACGATACAATCGAGAAGACGACTGCTCGCTCATCCCTGCACCGCGCGCAAGATATGACGACGCATGACCGCCTTTCGTGGTGAGCCGGGATAGGTGAGACGCGCGACATTCCGAGCTTCCCAAAAATATCCTTGCTTTGAGCAACCATAGGGATCTGCAAGTCCTTCGCCGCAAGAGTTCGTCGCATTCTTGTCGGCGAGCCCTGCGCGGGGCTGCCGGCCAAGTCTTCCGCGCCTTGTATGCATTATCCCAGTTGCCATTGCCGGCCACTTCGCTTTACATGCCGACAACCCGCCCTGAGGCCACCGCCGGGGCGCAAAAATCATCACATCTCCAAGGGACGGAACATGGCGCGTAACATATTGATTCTCGGAGCTTCCTACGGCTCCCTGCTGGGCACGAAGCTGCTGATGGCGGGGCACAACGTCACCCTCGTGTGCCGCGCCAAGACCGCGGAGCTGATCAACCGGAACGGTACCGAGGTGCGCATCAAATTACGCGACGAGGCGGCGCACCGGGCGATCTTTTCGCGCGACCTGCCCGGCAAGCTCGACGCCGTGACGCCGGCCGATGTCGACCTCTCCCGCTACGATCTGGTCGGCCTTGCGATGCAGGAGCCGCAATACACCAACCACACCGTCCGCGTTCTCATGGTCAAGATCGCCGCGGCGAAGCTGCCGTGCCTGTCGATCATGAACATGCCGCCGCTGCCCTATCTGAAGCGCATTCCGGCGCTGGCCGACATGGATCTGGAAGAGGCCTACACCAACGCGCAGGTGTGGGAGCGGTTCGAGCCGGGGCTGGTGACGCTGTGCTCGCCCGACCCGCAGGCGTTTCGCCCGCCGGAAGAGGCCGCGAACGTGCTTCATGTCGGCCTGCCCACGAACTTCAAGGCGTCGGTCTTCGCCGACGAGAAGCACAACAAGCTGCTGCGCGAGCTCGAAGCCGACATCGACGCGGTGACGCTCGACGGCCACGACGTGCCGGTGAAGCTGAAAGTGTTCGATTCCCTGTTCGTGCCGCTGGCGAAATGGTCGATGCTGCTCACGGGCAACTACCGCTGCATCACGCCGCACGAGCCGCAGTCGATCCGCGACGCCGTTCATGGCGATCTCAAGCGCTCGCAGACGATCTACGACCATGTCGACGCAATCGCCCGTCGTCTCGGCGCCGATCCGCAGGACCAGGTGCCGTTCGCAAAATACGCCAAGGCCGCCGAAAGCCTGCTCAAGCCGTCGTCGGCCGCGCGCGCGGTGGCGAGCGGCGCACCCTTCATCGAGCGCGTCGACCTCCTGGTGAAGCTGATCTCGCATCAGCTCGGCGTGCCCAACGGCGAGATCGACCGCACGGTGGAGACCGTGGACCTGAAGCTCAACGAGAAGATCGTGCAGGGCGGATCGGGCGCGCAGTAGCGCGCCGCTTGCGTGGCGGTGCGTCGGCCCTCACGCGCTCAAAAATGATTGAAGCCAGATCAGGCCGGTCACCGCGACGAGCGTGACCGCGCCGGTGCGCGTGACGAGGTGGGGGCGCCCCAGGCGGCGGGCTCCGCGGCCGAGCGTTGCGCCCAATGTCACCCACGCAGCACCAGCCGTGACGATCTGAAGCGCGATCACGGCAAGCCACGGCAGCAACTCGAGCAATCCGGCCTGGAGCGGCAGCAGCAGGAAGGCGAACACCATCGCCTTCGGGTTCAACAGCGTGGTGATCAGCACATGGCGGAACGTCACCGCGGCGCCGTCGCGCAGCTCGCGCGTATTGACGCGCCAGAGCATGACGGCAAGACCCAGGATGTAGACACTGACCGCCACGCGCAGCACGACGGCGGCAACCGGGATGCCGCTCACGACGGGACCGAGCGCCAGCCGCAATAGCGCGATCGCCAGCAGATAGCCGCACAGCTCTGCCGCAAGCAGATGCAGCGACCGCGAGATGCCGATCCCCGCCCCCGATGTCGCGAGCAAGGTGTTGGTCGGTCCCGGCATGGCGAGGAGGAAGCAGGTCGCCGTGAGGAAGGTCAGAAAGGTCATGGCTCCAGCTATCAGGTCCCGGCGTCGCAGACCTTGATCTGCGTCATTCGACGCGGCGTGGCGCAGAACAGTTCCCGGTATGATGCGAATTCAACGGGCATGATGGCGGCTCGTCGATCACGCGATCGTGTCGCTCCGACGTCGCTCGCGTACGCAAGCAAAAATATCACGTCTGCGTGAGACAACGGCATGTTGCCCGTCATGTCTCGACGTCAAATCGCGTTGTTTCCGCGCGAATTGAACCAAAGCGCGCGTAACCCCTCGCCATCACGTACGCAAAACAGGTTTCACCCTCCAGGAGTGATCCTTCATTTGTGCAAGCGCTGCATGCGTGCGCGGCGGGCTCGCCTTCTTGTCTCGCGCATGGACGCGAGCAAAATAGCTTAGCAAGTCAATTGTCTTGCACGACCTTTCCCGTTCGGGATCCAGACAAGAACAAGAGAAGACAAAGCAATGGATCAGGCGATGCTGAGCGTCGTCCGCGCGGTAGAGGCCGGCGCGACGACGATGAAGGGCGTGATCGACGCCACCGGACTGTCCCGTCTCAAGATCGAACGTGCATTGAACGCGCTGGAGAAGCAGAAGCTGCTGGTTCGCGACGACCAGGGTTTTCGTGCGACCGGCCTGCCGAAAGCGGCGCGGCCCGCCCGGCAATGCGGATCGTGCAACGCCTGCTGCGATATCCTGGAGGTGGCCGGTGTCGACAAGCCGGTGAACCAGCTCTGCAAACACTGGCAGGCGGGGACCTGCTGCACGATCTACGACCGCCGCCCGCAGATGTGCCGGTCATTCGTCTGCGCCTGGCTGCAAGGGCATCTCGACGACGACTGGTTTCCGGCGAAGTCGGGCATCATCGTGCATTTCAGCCAGGACGCGGTGAACGTGACGGTCGACGACGATTGTCCCGATCGCTGGCGCGAGGAGCCGTATTTCAGCAAGCTCGTCGAATGGTCGCTGAACGGGATCAGACGGATCGGTAATCGCGGCTACGCGACCCTCGTGGTCTCCGGCGACAACCGGTTCCTGCTGCTCGGGCGCACCATTGTTCCCGATCCGACGCTATCAGGCACCGCATTCCTGCCGCTCACCACCGACACCTTCCGGTTCTGGCGCGCGAATTCGCAGGAGCACCTGCAGCGGCTGTACGAACGCATCGCCGAGATCGAGCGCATCAGGCAGGAATTCGGCTCCTGCGCCATCCCCGAGAACGAGGACGACGATCCGCAGGCCCCCTATCGGCCCGCACTTCTACGGTTGTCGAACCACGCCTGAACTCCGCCGTGGGCAACACGGCATGATTCGCGCTGGAACGCTCGACGCGCCCCGACCGGGTTGGTAAGCCCCTGTCCGCGAATGGAAGGGCTTGAGTCGGGGACATGACGGTTGCGATCGAGATGGGGCAGACCACGGCAGGCGCCGTGGCGGCCATGGACCTCGAGGAACTGCTGGCGACCCGCCTCCTGGTGCAGGGCAATTCGGGCTCCGGCAAATCGCATCTGCTCAGGCGGCTGCTGGAGCAGAGCGCGCCCTGGGTGCAGCAGGCCATCATCGACCCCGAGGGTGACTTCGTCACGCTGGCCGAACGCTTCGGCCACCTGGTGATCGAGGCCGAGGACCACACCGAGCGCGGCCTTCAGGTCGCCGGCGAGCGCGCGCGGCTGCATCGCGTCTCCACCGTGCTCAATCTCGAAGGGCTCGACGCCGAGAACCAGATGCGGCGCGCGGCGGCGTTTCTCGGCGGGATGTTCGACGTCGACCGCGACCATTGGTACCCGATGCTGGTGGTGGTGGACGAAGCGCAGCTGTTCGCGCCGGCGGTGGCGGGTGAAGTCTCGGACGAGGCGCGAAAACTGTCGCTCGGCGCGATGACCAATCTGATGTGCCGCGGCCGCAAGCGCGGCCTCGCCGGCATCATCGCGACCCAGCGGTTGGCCAAGCTTGCCAAGAACGTCGCGGCGGAAGCCTCGAACTTCCTGATGGGCCGGACCTTCCTCGACATCGACATGGCGCGCGCCGCCGACCTGCTCGGCATGGAGCGGCGGCAGGCGGAAGCCTTTCGTGATCTCGAGCGTGGGCAGTTCATGGCGCTGGGCCCAGCGCTGTCGCGCCGCCCCTTGCGTCTGAACATCGGCGCGACCGACACCAGCCCGCGCAATTCGACGCCGCGCCTGATGCCGCTGCCGGAATCCACGATTGAAGATATGCGCGCGGTCATCCTGGCCGCGCCGCCGCCCGATGCGAGCCGGCCGCAGCGGCGGCCTGCGCCTGACCTGCTCGAACAGCTCCGCGCCGCGAAGGCGGCTGCCACGCCGGAGATCCGGCCCGAGATGGTCGAGGTACAGGTCAGTGCCGAGGAGCTGGCGGAGCGGCGCGAGCGCGTGGACCGCACCTTGCGCGCCGTGCTCGCCGAGCCCGACGCCGGCTTCCGCGCCATCGGCGTGCTCTATCAGGAGTTCGTGGTCCGCTGTCGCATCGAGGGGCTCGGCTCGGCCGTGCCTGATCTCAACGAATTCCGCCGCATGCTGACGCATGCCCGCGCCGGGCTCGGCACCGACATCGCCGAGGACGACGCCTGGCAGGACGTGTCGCTGCGCGCGTCCATCCTGCCCGACGACATGCAGGGCGTTTTCATGATGATCGCCCGCGCGGCGAAGGAAGGCTGGCCGTGTCCCGGCGATGCCGCGATCGCCCGCGCCTATGGCTCGCATTCGCTGCGCCGGGCGCAGCGCCTGCTCGGCTACATGGAGGAGCAGGGCCTGATCGTCGTCCAGCTCGACGGCGGCGGCCGCAGGATCGTGACGCTGGTGGAGCTCGCCTGGGCGACGGCGCCGGGCGATCCCCATGGCGACGATCTGCCTGTGGCGCAGAGCGCGGCTTCGGCCTGAGCGCTATGCCGCCTCGGAGCCGCCGAGATAGGCATCGCGGATGCGCGGGTCGTCTTTCAGCGTACGCGCAGAGCCTGACAGCACGATCTTGCCGGTCTGCAGCACATAGGCCTCGTGCGCGATCTCCAGCGCGAGGCTGGCGTTCTGCTCGACCATGAACACCGACACGCCTTCCTGGTTGATGGTGCGGATCAGCTCCAGCACGCGGTCGACATAGAGCGGCGACAGGCCCATCGTCGGCTCGTCCATCACGATCATCCTGGGACGGCTCATCAGCGCGCGCGCCATCGCCACCATCTGCTGCTCGCCGCCGGACAAGGAGCCGGCACGCTGCAACAATCGCTGGCCGAGCTTCGGGAACAACGTGAGCATCTTGTCGAGATCCTGCGCCACGGCATCGCGATCATTGCGCACGAAGGCGCCCATCAGGATGTTCTCGCGCACGCTCATGTCGGCGAACAACCGCCGCGCCTCCGGCACCGAGGCGATGCCGCGGCGGACGATCTGCGGCGTGGTCAGTCCGATCAGCGAGGCGCCATCAAAAGTCACCTCACCGGAGCGCGGCTTCACCAGGCCCAAAATGATCTTCATCGTCGTCGACTTGCCGCTGGCATTGCCGCCGAGCAGGCAGACGATATGGCCGCGCGCGACCGTGATCGACAGGTCGAAATGCACCTGCGCCTGGCCGTAGAAGGTGTTGACGTTGGATAACGCGAGCAACGGCTCGGGGGCGTTTGTCATGCCGCGCTCTCCTGCTCCGACGCTCCCGATAGCCCGTGGCCGAGATAGGCCTCGATCACCTTCGGATCGTTGCGCACCATTTCGCCCACGCCTTCCGCGATCTTCTTGCCCTCGTCCATGACGATGACCCGATCGGACAGGCGCATCACCATCTCGAGCTTGTGCTCGATCAGGAGGATGGTCAGCCCCTCCGCCTTCAGCTCGGCGACGAGCGCCTGCATCTCCGCGGTCTCGGTCGGGTTCATGCCGGCGGTCGGCTCGTCCAGCAGCAACAGACGCGGCTTGAGCGCGAGCGCGCGCGCGATCTCGACGCGGCGGCGGTTGGCGTAGGAGAGGCTGTAGGCGGGCTGATCGATGCGCGGCAGCAGCCGTTCGCCGAAGCGGGCGAGGATGGCCTTTACCTCTTCGCGCAGCCGCTCTTCCTCGGCCCTGACGCTGGCGGGGCGCAGCAGCGCCAGTCCCAATTCCAGCAGCGGGCCGATCACCGGCACCGCCGGCTTGACCGCGCGCAGCCGCGTGTGCGCGCCGATCAGGACATTGTCCATGACGCTGAGATTGCCGAAGACGCGGCCGAGCTGGAACGTGCGCGCGATACCTTCGGCCGCGAGCCGTTCGGGCGACAGGCCGGTGACGTCCCGACCTTCGAAATGGACCACGCCGGCATCGGGCCGGTCGAGCCCGGTCACGAGATTGAACAGCGTCGTCTTGCCGGCGCCGTTCGGGCCGATGATGCTGATGAGCTCGCCCCTGGCGAGATCGAGATCAATGGCGTCGACCGCGGTGAGGCCACCGAAGCGGCGCGTCAGCCCGCGCAGGGACAGCATGGTCGTGTGCTGCTCCGCCATCACATCGTCCCCAACAAGCCCTGCGGCCTGAACCGCACGAGCAGCAGCAGCACGATGCCGTAGATCAGGATGCGATACTCCGCGGCGATCCGGAAGACCTCCGGCAGGCCGACCAGCGCCACCGCTCCAACGATGGCCCCGACGACATTGCCGAGGCCACCGAGGATCACGACGGTCAACGCAAGGATGGATTGCTGCGTGTTGAAGGTCTCGTGGTTGATGTAGGAATAGAGATGCGCGGCGATGCCACCGCTGACGCCGGCGGCGAATCCGCCAAAGATGAAGGCCAGCGACTTGTAACGGTTGAGGCTGAGGCCGTAGGCGCGCGCGGCGATGTCGTCGTCGCGGATGGCGCGAAAGCTGCGGCCGAGATGCGAGCCGAGCAACCGCCCCTGGAGCAGCGCCAAGACGACCATCACAACGAAGCTGAACCAGTAGATCGAGGACGGGCTGACCAGATCGTAGCCGAACAGCGACAGCGGCGGAATGCCGGAGATGCCGATCGGACCGCGCGTGACGCTCTCCCAGTTCAGGATCACCAGCGAGACGATCTCGCCAATCGCGAGGGTGGCGATCGACACGTAATGCCCACGCAGGCGGAACGACGGCGAGATCAACGCGGTCCCGAGCGCGGCACTCATCAGGCCGCCGCCGATGATCGCGAGGCCGACGGGGACGGAGAAGGTCAGCGACAGCAGCGCCGATGTGTAGGCCCCGATCGCGAGCAGCGCAGCGTGTCCCAGCGAGACCTGCCCCACCGTGCCCGCAACGAGTGTCAGGCTGAGCGCGAGCATGCCGAGCAGCCAGGCATTGATCAGGGTCTGGAGCACGTAGAAGGACACCGGGAACAGCGGCAGGATCGCGAAGATCGCGGCAGCGACCAGCAGAGCCCAGCGGGGAATGCGCACGGGACGGCTCGGCGCAATGAAGGTACCGGTGAGCGGCTCGGGCGGCGCCTGCCGGGCACTTGCGAACAAGCCGTTCGGCCGCAGCACGAGCACGACGACCAGCAGCAGGAATGCGAACAGATTGCGATAGCTGGTGCCGAACACGGCGACGCCGTAGCTCTCGACCAGTCCCAGCAGCAGGCTGCCGATCACCGCGCCGGGCACGTTGCCGGCGCCGCCGACCACCTCTGCGACGACGCCCTTGAGCGTCGCCTGAAGGCTCATCGCGGTGTCGATCTGGTTGTAGTACATGCCGACCAGCATGCCGGAGACGCCGCCAAGCGCAGCCGCGATGCCGAACACCGCCTGATTGACGCGATTGACATCGACGCCCATCTGCATGGCGGCGTCGCGATCCTGCGAGGCGGCGCGCACGGCCCAGCCGAGCTTGCTGTAGCGCAGGAACACGAACAGCAGCAGCGCGCTGGTGAGGCCGACGCCCGCGATCAGGAGATCAAGAGGTCCGATCGTGCCGCCACCGACCTGGAAGCGCACATCAGGCAACTGGCTCGGCAGCGCCCGCGGATTGGGCGAGAAGGTCAGCATCACCAACTGATCGAGCACGAAGCTGATGCCGATCGTCGCGAGCAGCGGCGCGATGCGTACCGAATTCTGCAGCGGACGCAGGCCGAACCGCTCGATGATCAACCCGACCAGCGCGGCCGCCACTGCAACCACGATGATGGTGAGCGGCAGCGGCGTGTGCAGCTGCACCACCGCCACCCAGCCGATATAGGCGCCGACGAGGTAGATCGACCCTTGCGCAAAGTTGATCAGCCGGCTGACGCCGAAGATCAGCGCGAGCCCGACCGCAACGAGGGCGTAGACGTTACCGACGATCAGCCCGTTGATCGTGTAGTCGAGCCAGGAAGACAAGCGATGGTCCCCGCATCGAGAGAAAAGCGGCCGGAGCGAGAGCTCCGGCCATCATGTCAGGTCGGCTTGCCGTCCCAGAGCGCGAACTGGCCCTTGCGCACGACGAGCTCGGCGTTCATGGCGCCCTTGACGCGGCGGGTCGCGACGTCGAACGTCGCGGTGCCGAAGATGACGCTCGAAACATCCTTCACCTTCGTGAAGGCATCGCGGATGGCGCGTCGATCGGTGCCGCCGATCTTCACCACGGCGGCCGCCATGTTCATTGCGTCATAGGCGTAGGCATTGAAGGCGTCGGGCTCGAGACCGTTATACTTCTTCTTGAAGCCCGCGATGAACTTCTGCACCTCGGGCCGCGTGTCCTCGGGGAAGTAGCGCGTGCCGACATGGACGTCCTCGACCGCCTCGCCGCCGAGCTCCAGGAATTTCGGCGAGTAGACCGAGCTTGCGGCGCAGATCACCTGCTTCAGCCCGACCTGCCGCGCCTGTCGCGCAATCAGCGCACCGTCGGAATAGTAGGAGATCAGGATCAGCCCGTCCGGATTGGCATCGCGCACGCGCACCAGGGTGGAGCGGAAGTCGCGCTCCTCGGCAATATAGCCCTCGGTGACCGCGATCTCCGCGCCATATTCTTTCGCGGCATTGACGAAATGGTCGCGGCTGGTGCGGCCCCAATCGGTGTTGAGGTGAAGCACCGCGAGCTTCTTCAGGCCAAGGCGCTTCACGGCATAGGACGCCAGCAGCGGCTGCTCGTCGGCCTGGCTGACCGACGTGCTCCACATGAAGTCCCCGCCCTTGGTGAAGTCGGGGTGCGAATTGGTGAAGCCGAATTGCACGAGACCCGCGCGCTGGTAGATCGGCGAGGCGGCCATCGAGGCGGGACTGGAGAAATCGCCCAATTCCAGCACGATGCGGGGATCGGAGACGAATTTCTGCGCGATCGCCACCGACTGGCGCGGATCGCTCTGGCTGTCCTCGAAATTGTAGGCGAGCTTGCGGCCATTGATGCCGCCGGCCGCCTGGATCTCGTCGAGCGCGAGATCAAAGCCCTGCTTCCACTGCGTGCCATATTGCGCGTTTGGTCCCGTGAGAGGCCCGCTGACGCCGAGCAGGATCGGCTCGGAGGATTGCGCGAAGGCGGCGCGTGACGCCGCTCCTGCCATCATGGCAGCAAGCGAGGCCTTGACCAGGGTACGACGATCGATGTTGCTCATGCACGGCTCCATCCACTCAAGTGTTGAAACAAGCAGCAATTTCTATGCCGCCGAGATTGCCTATTTCGAGGGCTCACCGAGCGACAGCATCAGCCGGTTGGCCCAGTTGAAGAACGAGGCGCCATTGATGACGTCGACGATCTCGGCATCGTCGAGACCCGCACGGCGCAGCTCCTCGACATTGTCGGGGCCGAAGGCGATCGGCGTCGCGGCCAATGCGACCGAGGCTTTGACGACGGCATTCCAGCGCTCGCCGAGATCGGCCTTGACGCCTTCGTCGAGCAGGCGCTGCACGTCGTCGCGGCGCTTGGAATAGGTGCTGGCAAAACGCGCATGGACCGAGGCGCAATAGATGCAGCCGTTGTAACGCGAGGTCGCCGCGGCCGCGAGCTCGCGTTCGGCGCGCGGCAGGCCGTCGGCGACGTTGTAGAAGATGTCCTTGTCGGTCTTGGTACGGGCTTCCAGCACCTCGGGATCGCGCACCAGCAGGCGGAAATATTCCGACTTGGCGCGGGCGCGATCGACGAGACCGGCGAAATGCCGCTCGGTCAGCTCGGCCTCGGGCAGCGGATCGATCCACGAGACCCAGCCGAGCTCGTCCTGGGTGAACACGACGGGGGGATTGACGGTGGCGCTCATGATGCAGCCTCCTCTTATGCGTTCGCTGCGGCGAGCGTGCGCAAGCCGCTGACGACCCGCACCTGAAACGCCAGGAACGCGACGAGTTGGGAGAACGTGACGATGCCGGTGTTCGACCAGCCGGCGGCGAGCAGCGCCTTCATATCGGCGGACGCGGCGTCGCGCGGCCGGAACACCAGCAGGTGCGCGTGCTCGAGCGCCGCGACGAGCCGGGCGCCGAGCGCGGACTTGCCCGCCGCACTCACGCGATAAATCAAGCCGGCCGTATTCTCGACCGACAGCGGGCCTGACGGAAACGAGCCATACGGACCTGAGGTCTTGCCGCGCGCGATCTCGGCGTCGATCGATTCAAGCAGAGCCGCACCGCCCGCGCTCGCCGCGAGCTTTTCGCGATAGAAGGTGGCAACCGGGGACTCGCCATGCAGCCCGGTCACGAAGGCCGCGACCGCGGCGCGTTCGAGCAGCGAGACATCGCCGGTGTCGATCGGCTCGAACAGGGAGAGATAGCTCTTCTGCGCATTCTCGCGCGCTTGCAGACGACGCGCGCGAATGGCGTCCAGGGCCGAGCCCGGCTCGATCCCGGCGAGCGTGTCGATGATATCTTTCGTACTCATCTCATTCAGCCTCGTGCAACACGATCACATTCATTTCGACTAGACCGCCAGCGCCACCTCGGGCGCCGCCGTCCGGGTCCAGCCCAGCGCCGGCGCGACCTTCTCGGCGACCAGATCGATCGAGCGCAGGACATGGGGATGCGGCGCATCGACCGAATGGACCTGGAAGACGAGGTCGGTGATCCGCTCCAGCGTCGCATCGGTGCGGAGCGAGGCGATGACCTCGTCGGCAGCGCCAACATGGGTGTCGAACGCCGTGATCATCTCCTCCAGCGTCTCCCCTGGCTTGGCGTGGCCGCCCTTGAGGAACTGCGGCAGCGCGCGCCGCAATCCGATGTCTGCGAAGCGCATCGCCTCGCGATGATCGTCGGCGACGAAGACGCTGCGCGAGGCCATGATGCGCGGCTCGGCCCCCTTGGGCAGCGCTTCGAGATAGGCGTCGATGATGGGATTCTGGATCTCGGCGAGGGTAGCCTTTGGCGCGTCCTTGGCCCGGGGCTGGGTGCGCGACAGCAACAGGCCGTCGCCGGCCTTGCCGGCACGTGCGCCGCCCGCGACCGAGAATGTCGCCTGCCAGATGCGTTTGTCCAATTCCGGCCGCTGCGGATAGAGCGTGTCGCCCCCGTCGAGCGGCTTGCCGGTCAGCGCCGCGCGGACGACCTCCAGGTTGCGGGCAAATATCTCGTTGCGCTGGGAGCCGTCGAGGCCGAAGGCAGCGAAGGCCGAAGGGTTACCGCCGGTGCCGACGCCGAGCTCGAAGCGGCCGTTGCAGAGCAGATCGAGCACCGCGGCGTCCTCCGCCACCCTCACCGCACTCTCCAGCGGCAGCGTGACGATGCCGGTACCGAGGCGGATGCGCGAGGTGTGCGCGGCGACGTAACCAAGGAAGGCGAAGGGCGACGGCAGGCCGCCCTCGCGCTCGTGGAAATGATGCTGCGCGATCCACGCGGAATCCAGACCCGCCTTCTCGGCACGCACGATCTGTTCGGCCGCGAAGCGGTATCGCTCGGCGGGCGGGGCTTCATCCAGAAGCCGCGTGAAAAATCCCAGTCGTTTCAGATTTGCAAAGCGTTTCATACGACCCCTGTCGGGCGAGGATGGCCACGACCCCGATGATGTCGGTTGCCGCGGCTCCAGACAAGCGGGCATTGCGCAAGGCTCATACGCAAGGCTGCCCGCCGGGATCGCCCCGGCGCGCTGGAGCCTGACTGGGCAGACTGCCTACCAGCTCGGCAGCACCGCGCCCTTGAACTTGGTCAGGACGAACTCCTTGACCTCCGTCGTGTGGTAGCTGTCCACGAGGATCTTGACCCAGGGCTTGTCCTTGTCGGCGGCGCGAACGGCGATCAGGTTGACATAGGGACCCTTGGGGTCCTCGCGCAGGATCGGATCCTTGACCGGGTCGAGGCCCGCCTGGGTTGCATAATTGGTGTTGATCGCGGCGGCGTCGACGTCGTCGAGCGCGCGCGGCGCCTGTGCCGCGTCGACCTCGATGAATTTCAGCTTCCTGGGGTTCTCGGTGATGTCGAGCACCGTCGGCTTGAAGCCGGTGCCATCCTTCAGCTTGATCACCCCTTTGTCGCGCAGCAGCAGCAGCACGCGGCCGCCATTGGTCGGATCGTTGGGGATCGAGACCTTGCCGCCCTCGGGGATGTCGGCGAAGGCCTTGTGCTTCTTCGAATAGACGCCGATCGGGAAATTCACCGTCAGGCCGACGGCCTCGATCTTGTAGCCGCGATCGGCCTTCTGGTTGTCGAGATAAGGCTGGTTCTGGAACGAATTGGCCTGGATCTCGCCGGCATCGAGCGCGGCGTTCGGCACGACATAGTCGGAGAACTCGATGAGCTGGATGTCGAGACCCTGCTTGGCGGCGATCGGCTTCACGGCCTCGAGGATCTGGGCATGTGGCCCCGGCGTCACGCCGATCTTGATGGTCTCGGCCGCAGCCGCGGCGGACCATGCGGCGAGCACGGTCGAGAGGATCAGGGCGGAACGAAACGACATCTTGGTCTCCACGGATCTGCGGTAATGATTGGAACCGTATTCGCTTCTCCGCGGAGCGAAATCAATGAAATGGAAATCCATATTGGCTGGCTGGGCGGGCGAGCCTTTCTCCATTCGGCACGAAACGGGAAACGAATTCGCGGCGCCGACGGTGGCTTGCGCAAGCGTGAGATGCATCACGGCAAGACGGCGCCCATGGAGCGAGATTGGCGTCACGATCAGCCAGGAGTTCAGCCATGACCGCCCTCGCCGCTCCGAAACTCGCCGTCCAGAACCGGCTCGAATGCGTCGTGCTTTACGCCCTGGTCCAGGGTGTGCCGCTCTATTCCAGCGTCGTGCTGATGATGAAGCTCGTGGCCGCCTCGGAAATCATCGGCGAACGCTACGGTGCCGCCATCTTCATCGTACTCGCCGCAACCTTCCACGGGCTGGTGACATCCTGGCTGGCACCGAAGTTTCCGCGCTTCTTCCGGCACAATAGCGCGCCGATGTTCGGCGATGCCACCCTGACCTTTACCGAAAAGGTCGCGCGCTGGCTGGCTCAGCCGAAGACGGCGGTGGAGCTGCTGACGAACGTGTTCCTGATGTCGGTGCTGGCGATCGGTGTCGCCAGCACCGGGTGAGCCGAATTCACCGGGAATGCCAGGTCGACGGCGACATCATGATCAGGACGCAGATCGCGGCGTAGGCGGCAAGCGACGCCGTGACCATGGTGGCGAGCCCCGCCATTCCCGCGCCAAAGCCTGCGACCGCGATCCAGCCGCCGCCGGCCGCGATCAGGATGCGTACGACCGAGGACGCAAGCGGGCCCATGGCGCGGCCGGTGCCTTGGACGGCGAAGGACGCGACGAAGCCAAAGCCGAGCGCAGCGTAGGCCGGTGCGACGATGCGCAAATAGGTCGTGCCTTCGCTCACCACTCCGGCATCGTGACTGAAGAGATGGAGCCAGACCGTCGGGAAGATCGCGACCAGAAGGCCGATCGTGCCGGTCATGATCATGCCGACGACGCCGCTGATCCAGCCAATCCTGCGCGCCCGCGCGGTCTGGCCCGCGCCCATGTTGACGCCGACCATAGTCAGCGTCGCGGTGCTGATCCCGAACAGCAGCGGGATCATGATGTAGTCGAGCCGCGAGGCGATGCCGTAACCGGCCAGGGCAGACGTGCCGAACAGGCCGACCGCGCCGGTGACGAGAATGACCGTGAGATTAGTCAGCAGCGCATTGAACGCGGTGGGGATGCCGACATTCAGCATGTCGGCGAAGATTTTTGCGCGCATCGGGACGATGCGCAGCTTCAGGCCGGTCGCGCCCGAAGCCATGTAGCGCAGCAGGAACAGCATCGCCGCGCCGTAATAAAGGCCGAAGGCGACACCGGCGCCGCCGATGCCAAGGCGCGGGATCGGTCCCAGACCGAAGATCAGCGCCGGCGAGACCGGAATGGTCACGATCGCGCCGACCAGCGTCACCAGCGCGGGCACCCTGACATTACCGGAGCCGCGCAGCGCCGCCGCCTGGAGATTGACGATCCACACCGGAATGGCGCCGGCGAACAGATAGTTCGAATAGGTGGTCGCGGCCGCGAGCGCACCGTCGGTGCCGCCGAGGGCGCGATAGAGGTGCGGGCCACCGAGGATCACGCCGAGCGTGAATACGCCGCCGGCAATGATCGCAAGCACCACGGCATGAAACAGCGCCGCCTCGGCGTCCGCGCGACGGCCCGCACCGACCGCGCGAGCAACGGAGGATGCGACGCCGCTGCCGAAGCCGCCGTTCGACATCATGGTCATCAGCATGAAGATCGGGAATACCAGCGCGGCGCCCGCCAGCGCATCGGTGCCGAGGAAGCCGACATAATAGGCCTCCGCGATGTTCACCGCGGTCTGCGCCACCAGGACGGTGACGGTCGGCAGCGCCAGCTTGAGCAGGGTCGGGAGGATCGGAGCGGTCAGCAGCGCGGCGCGCGTCTGCTCAGCCGGGGTCGAGGTCGCAGCGGCGCCTGGAGCGGCTGTCTGACGAAGTGGAGCGGCGGCGCGAGCCACGATTTGCGTGGCGGACAGGGCCGGCGCGGCGGCATCCTCGACTGACATGGGTTCGGTCCTCTGGTTCCCTGAAGGCACGGCCCATCGACCGCCCCATTGAATTATGGTCATAATGTATTATTATGATCGTAATGCAATAGAGTCGGGCCTCACGATTTTGTGGCCGGGGAACGCCGAGGTCGCAGGAGGCGGGATTGGCACGTTACGACAAGGGACACCGGGACACGACGCGGCGGCACATTCTCGATGTGGCCTCGGCGCAATTCCGCGAGAGCGGCATCGCCGCGGTCGGTCTCGCCGGCATCATGTCGGAGGCGGGCCTGACCAACGGCGCGTTCTACACGCACTTCTCCTCCAAGGAGGATCTGGTGCGCGCCGTGCTGCTCGATGCGCTGGAACGGCGCGAGCAGCGGCACAGGGACAATCTCGCAAACGGCGTCGCGCTCGAGGCCACGATCCGCGACTACCTCTCCCCGCGCCATCGCGACCGCGCTGCCACCGGCTGCCCGACCGCTTCACTCGTCGCCGAGATCGCACGGCATCCGAAGGTGACGCGCGACGCCTTCACCGCCAAGATCTCCGACTTTCTCGCGCTGATGGCGGCGCAGCTCCCGGAGGGTTCGGCGGACGAGCGGCGCCGCAAGACGCTCGCGATCTACGCGACGATGGTGGGCGCGCTGCAATTGTCGCGCGCCGTGGGCGACAGGCAATTGTCGGAGGAGATTCTGGAGAATGCGGTTGAGGCCGCTATTGCCCTTGCGAACGGGCGGTGATGCGCCGGCATTTCCAACAATCCATGTGTGGCCGTTTCCTGGCCGCGGCAATCAATCTCTTGCCGGAGCAACACTCCGAAACTTGATGGAGTTGCGCCGGCCGGGTTAGCGTTGCTCGCGGCCTTAGAACTTCCCCAAGTTCACCTAGATCGCACTGGACCGTCGCCTGAACATCTCGGGCGGCGGTCCAGCACCCACGCGGCGGCGCTCGGCGCCTTGGTTACTGGCAGGGATAGCGCCGGCCGTCCTTTGCCGCGAACGTATTCGAGGCGGGATCATAGGAGCGGTAGCGTTGAGCGCATGCGGTCGCGTGCTGCTGGGCGGCGGCGGCTTCCTGCTGCGCGGCTGCGTTGGCCGCACCGGCCGCGATGGCGCCGCCGATGAGGCCGCCGACAAGTCCGCCGACACCGGCACCGTTGTCATAGCACGGTCCGTAGCGGCACCAGACTTTCTCGGTCACGACCGGGGCCGCCGCGCTACCCGCGCCGGCATACAACGGCGCGGCATTCGCGGCAGCTGGAAACACCGCAGCACCGGCGGCGGCCATCAAGACGACGTTCAAGACATGATCGATTCGCATCGGACTTCCTGCTTCATCGCTGTGGGCGCAGGTCCTCGCCTGGCCCGATTTGTTCAACACAGACGGAGTTCAACGACCGGCGGCGTTCACGACACGACAGAGGTTGTCGCTGACGCCTGGAGCCACTTGTCCCGGCGGCAGGATGAAAACCGCATCGACCCGGCTGCCTTTGCCCTCCTTGCGGACGACGATGCGCAACGTTTGTGGCCGGCCGGATCCGGTCGTTTCCTGCTGGGTCGTCAGCGTCCCGAGATTCCTGTCGACGTTCACCCCGACAAAGCCTTCGGCCATGACCGCGCGGGACACATTGTCGAGCGCAGCCGCCGGATTGACCGACGGAAAGATCATCCAGGTCTTGTTGGTCGTGCCCGTCACCAGGGGAACGCCGCTGAGCTGGAAGTGGTCTGCGCAACTGTCGGCCAGCGCAGGCATCGACGAAAAAGCCATCAGCGAGACCGCGCAAATTGTTCTTGTAAGCATGCTTTCATAACCTGTTTGAGGTGCTCGAAAGCATTTGGGCCAAACGCGCCGCAAGTCCATGGACGCCGTCGCATTCTGGATGGGAGCGTTCGGATTCTGGCTAGCGCAATCCGTCTGGCGGGCTCCGGGGATGATCCGTTTGCCTCAAGCCATGCCCATGGAACTTTCGCGCGAGGCAAGCCGACGAATTAGATCAAATCCCGTCTTTCACGGCGCGTTTCGCGATCTGGACGTTTCGTTCGACAATGGGATATTGAGAAGAAGCACAACCGGTTCGCGTACGACAACAATCCAACGATCGGGATTTGCATGGTCGAAGACATACTCGCAGCCCCTCCCGCGCGATCAGGATCTTCGTTTCAGGAATTGCTTGAACTGCTCCGGCCTCACGGGATCAATGCCCGCTCCGCGCCGAAGCCTGGCGAGGCGTTTCGCTGGCATGCGGATGTCGCAGTCGGAGCAGGAATTGACGTCGTGAGAGCGGAGCTATCCGCCGGCTGGGACTGGCGCTATTCATACGAGAAGACGTCGGGAGAGCTTGCGCTCAGCCTGCTGAATGCCGGCAACGCGGAAATGCTCATTTCAGGCAAGTGCGTGCAGCGAACGCCCTCGGAAATCGCCATCGTATCGCTGCCCACTCTCCAGGAGCAGCGCGTCGCAGCCGTGGACGGACGATATTCGAGTGTCACGCTGACGCTGCACACCAGCATGGTCACGAAGGTGTTGTCTGCAACGTTCGGGAACACGGCACTGGAAGATCTCAATTTGACGCCGACAGTCGATCTGTCGACCAGCGCCGGGCAGATGCTTTTTGAGCTCGTTCGTACCAGCACGGCCGGATTGTATGACGGAATCCTGGCGCGTTCTCCGAAGGCCAGCGCCCTGCTGTCGGAAGCTGCGATCCAGCTCATCCTTGAAAATGTCCCGCACCGGTTGACCGACCGGCTGAGCCGCTCCCAGCTCACCGCGCCTCCCCGTCACGTCCGGCGGGCTGTCGAGTATATGCGGGCCAACCTTCATCTGCCGCTCACGATCGCCGATATCGCCGGGACGGTCGGCGTCAGCAGCCGGTTGCTGCAATCGGGATTTCGAAAGATCCATGGCACGACGCCTGTCGCCTATTTGCGGCAGATTCGACTTGAAGCGATCCACGACGAGCTGTCGCGACCGGAGAATCTGCTTCCGGTCAGCGAGGTCGCGTTGAAATGGGGCTTTACCCACATGGGCCGTTTTGCGGCTTTGTACCGCTGCGCATTTGGCGTGTATCCGTCCGATACGGTCCGGCGCGCGCGAGGGAGCTGCGACCAGAGCGCGATGAAGTCCGGATGAATCGTCATCGATCCGGCCGTTCGTCATCCACCGGCGCAGCAATCGACCAAGAGGTCCCAGATCCGCTGAGTCTCGTCCATCTCGTCGGTTTCCAGCACCTTCTCCGCATTTGATCGCGAACAGGCCGCGACGGGGCGGGCCTCGCGCGGCACGATCCACCGCTGCGAGATCGGGTCGTACCATTTTCCGATGTTCATCTCAGTCACGCGGATCGACTCACAGGTTGTCTCAAGCTGGACTGATGCGACGCCGCCCTCGATCCGAGATCCGTTCGGCGGCGCATCGCCCACTTTACCAATCAGGAGCTCGCGCGATCGTTCCTGCCGGACGCCTCAGCCCGGCCGCGCCGGATGAAGCGTACGGGGATGCCGCTCATGCAGCAGCCGCGCGAGGTCTTCCCGCTCGGCCGCACGCCCCTTCATGGCGGTCTCGAACAGCGCTTCCTGGATGTCGCGTGGCATATCTCCCCACACGTCCATCGCCGCCCGTCCGAGCAGGCCCGCAAGGTGATCTACTGTATGGCTCATTCGGCTCTCCTGATCCGCGCGTGGGAATGGAACAGCTGCAGCGGTGCGGTGTTCCAGTGCCGTCATCCAGCGGACGACGACAGGAACGCACGCAAGCTATCAGCGTTCGAGCCAAAGGGGCATCAGGTCGGAGAACACGCAGATGAAGTTCACAGGTGCACTCATGATCGTCGCACTCGCCCTGCCAGCCGCGTCCTGGGCGCAGTCCAGCAAGCCCGACGTTTCGTCCGCGCCGAGCGCACAGAATTCGGGCGCCGGCATTGCCGGGCAGCCCGGCAACAAGAGCGGACCGCCGGCGGCCAAGCCTGGCGAAACCGTCGGATCGAGCGCGACGAGCCCGACCGGCAACCCGGCCGTGCAATCGCAGGACCCGGCAAATATTCAGGGAGCGCCCGGCGGCAAGAGCGGGCCGCCCGCCAAGCGTCCCGAACAGCGCTGAACGACGCGTGTCATCCGGCCGGCGGTCGAGCAGACCGAATGATCCTCACGCGTCCGATCCTCACGCGTCGAGGAGATCCATGAACTCCTCGACCCGGCTGAACAGGTCTTCCTCGCGGCGGCCGACACAGACGACGCGATCGCCGTCGCGCTGAAGCGCGCGCGCCTCGGACTTCCCCTTGGATTTCCGCAATCGCCCCGGAAGGAATGTCGCGGCAACGGCCTCGGGCCCGACGTCGAGCCTGACGATGCCGCGTCGCTTGCAATCTATCCGGAGTCGCGCGGCGGCGAAGAAGTCGCGGGCCTCCGGCGGCAGCCTGCCGAAGCGGCGCGATATCTCCTCCTCCAAATCCTCCAGATCGTCGTCGCTCCGGCATCTGGCGGCGCGGCCATAGATCTCGAGCCGGACCGCATCCGATTGCACATAGCCCTCGGGCAGCATGTCGGCGCCCGGCAGATTGAGATCTGGCACCCACAGGACGGAGCCGGTGTCGCTGGTTCGCTCTGAAGCCAGCTTGAGAAGATGACTGTAGAGCACCGGCCCGAACACCTGCACGTGGCCGGACTGCTGTTCGGAGAACAAATCGCCGGCGCCCCTGAGGTCGAGGTCGCGCTCGCTGATGGCAAAGCCGGCGCCGGGCTTGCTGAACTCCTCCAGCACCGCCAGACGCTTCTCGGATTGCTCGGAGTTGGATTCCGTCAGCAGATGGGCGAAAGCGCGCGTTCCGCCGCGTCCCACGCGACCTCTGAGCTGATGCAGCTGCGCAAGACCGAACTTTTCCGGCCAGCACACCACGATGGTATTCGCGCGCGGAATGTCGAGGCCGCTTTCGACGATATTGGTCGCGAGCAGGACATCCGCTTCGCCATCGACGAAGCTCATCATCCGGTCGTCGATCTCGTCGACGGGCAACCTGCCGTGAAGACAGACGATGCGCAGATCGGGCGCCACCGACTGCACGCGCGCCAGCATCGGCTCCAGATCCTGGATGCGCGGACAGATCAGGAAGCTCTGGCCATGCCGCCGCCGCTCGCGCAGCAGCGCCGCGGCAATGGCCGCGTCCGAGAGCGGCGCGATCCTGGTCACGATCGGAAGCCGATGAACCGGCGGAGAGGCAATCACGCTGAGATCCCTGAAACCGGCAAGGCCCGCAGCGAGCGTGCGCGGTATCGGCGTCGCACTCATCCAGAGCGAATGGGCGCCTTTGGCGAGGCCAGATAGCTTCGCCTTCTCCGCCGCGCCGAAATGCTGCTCTTCGTCGATGATGACGAGGCCGAGGTCGGCGAACTTCACATCCTTGGCGGACAGCGCCTGCGTGCCGACCACGACTTTCAGCCTGCCGTTGCGCAGCCCTTCCTTGGTCTCTCGCGTCTCCGGGCCCGAGGTGGCCCGCGACAGGCTTCCCACCTCGATCCCGAGAGGGCCGAAGCGTTTGCGGAAGGTTTCGACATGCTGCCGGGCCAGCACCGTCGTCGGCGCCGCGATCGCGACCTGCTTGCCCGACAGCGCCGCTGCTGCCGCCGCGCGCAATGCCACCTCGGTCTTGCCGAATCCGACGTCGCCGCAGATCACCCTGTCCATGGGATGGCCCGCGGCGAGATCGTCGAGCACGTCCTGAATGGCCATGGCCTGGTCGGGCGTCGTGAAATAGGGGAAGCGCGCGACGAACTTCTCGTAGCTCGGCCCCGGCGGCACCAGCTTGGGCGCATGGCGGCGGCGGCGCTGGCTGATATGCTTGGCGAGCGCCTTGGCGGCGACCTGAATTTCCGCCTCCGCCTCGGTGCGCCGCGCCCACCAGGTGCTGCCGTCCGCCTTGTCGCGCGTCAGCTTGCCGGGCTCGCCCGCATATGGCCAGATCAAGGCGAGATCGGCGGGCGGAACCAGCACGGCATTGTCGCCGGCGAATTTGAGCCTGACCATCTCGCGGCGCGATCCCTTGCCCATATCGAGGGTCTGCAGGCCGTCGAGCACGGCGAGCCCACGCTGCAGATGGACCACGGCGGCCCCTCGCTCCGGCACGTCAGGATGGTCGAACGCCGCATTCCAGGCTCGCGCCATCGGCTGCGGATGATGCGCGCGGCTGCCGAGCACGTCGGAGGCGGTCACGACGACCAAAGGCTTTCGGCCGGATCCGATGAAGCCGGCGTCGAAGTCGGCCAGCAGCGCGCCGTCGCGGCTCCGCGCCTTCGCCACCTCGCTCCAATCGGACAGGCGCTCCGCCTTGACGCCGCTCATGCGCTCCATCGCGCGGAGGTCTTCCTCGACGGCCGCGACGAACAGCAACCGCGATCCGGCGCGCTGCATGTCGGCGACGAAGGCGCGGAGCGCCTTGCGCGGCGAGGCCAGCTTCGAGAACTCGGGCGTGGAGATGAAGGCCGCCTTGCGCGGCAGCACGCTGATGCGCTTCGTCAGCCGCTTCCAGTCCGCCCGCCCCAGATATTCGCGCTCCGCATCCCTGCGGCCCGCGGCTTCCTCGATCGTGCCCAGCCAGCTATCGGCATGTCCGAGCACGCCGGCATCCACGACCCATCGCGCGCCACCGCAATAATCCGGCAACGTCGCTCGCTGTCCGCGCGTCGCTCCGAGCGCGATCCGCTCGGACATGGAGTCGATGATCAGTTCCCTGGTCTCGTAGACGACTTCGTGCTCGATCGGATCGACGGCGACGATCTTGCGGATCGTCTCGCCGGAATGCTCGATCCTGAACGGACCGAGCGCGCCGGCCGGGAACACTTCGAACGTCTTGCCATGGAACAGGACGCCGCCCGCATACTCGGCCTCTTCGTCGAGGTCGTAGCCGAGCGCTTCCAGTCGCGTCTCCAGCTCGGGCTCGGAATAGGCGGCGCCGACCTTCAGGCTCAGGCTGGTGCGCGACCAGCTTGCCGGCAGCGGCAGCCGCTCCATGATGGCTTCCGCGGTCGACACCAGGAAGACCGGCTTCTTTGCCCTGGCGAGACGCCGCAGCACCGAGCTGCGCCGGCCCGCGATCTCGCGGGACGGTTCGAGGCCGTCGAACGGCAGCGTGTTCAGCCGCGGAAACACCAGCACGTCGACCGAGGAATCGAGCGCGTGGATCACGCCGCCCAGCCGCTCCGCCCTGCTCTCGTCGTCGCACAGGAAGACGAGGCCGTCGCTACCGGACTTGCCCCACTGCTCGAGCAGATGCAGCGCCAGCATGCCGAGCGGCGACGAGGAGGCGATCGCGGAACGCGTCGAGGCTTTGCTTTTGGAGTCCTGGCTTTTTGGCCCCTGGCTTCTCGAACCCTGGCTTCTCGAGCCTTGGCTTCTCGAGCCTTGGCTTCTTGAGCCCTGGCTTTTCGAGGCCCGGCTTTTCGAGGCCCGTTTTTTTGAGCCCTGGCTTTTCAAGCCCTTGCTCTTTGTCTTGGTCGCGCCAGCGGAGGCGCGGGCTTTCCTGACAGGCCCCACGTCGAATCCATCTTTATTTCGTCAAACTGGTGACAAGCTCAAGGAACGTCCCGCGCGAATGACGCGCGGTCCGCTCAGGCTCGCCAGACAGCTCATTACAGTTTTACGGTCGCAATGGAAAGCGATGGCTTCGACATCATGTTTGCACGATCGTCAAGCTGAAGCAGCCGATGGCGTTGATTCGCGCGCGGTGCGCTACTGCCTGACCTTGGGCAGGACCACGACCACGTCGACGCTCTGCTTGAGAATTTGCGTCGCCACTATCGCGAGTTGATGCGAGAAGTCGTCCTCGATCTCGGCGGCGCAGTCTTCGTCCCTCGCGATCGCGAACAGCAGGCTGCCATCGACTTCATCGAACCGGATGCCGGCGAACAGGCGATCGAACGTCTCCGCGCCCGCGATGGCCGCCATGCGCGCCTGGATTGCCTGATCTTCCACGAGAGACAACTTCATCATGGCCAATGAGATATGGGCGGCGCCTGCGAATGCAAGAGCATGGCGCGCCGGCGCACGCCAACATCAGACGCGCCTTCCCGACCTCGCCATGGCACTCCCCCCGCGACATCTTTGACTCCACCGCGCCCCAAATCCTGAGTTAGAGTGCGCCACGGCCGGTGGCGACTTTTCTTGGGAATAATGGGGATCATCCGATGAACGAGCACGACATCCGCAAGGCGATCGCAGACGTGAAGCAAGGCACGCTGTCGCGACGCTCGTTCATGCAGACAATGGCTGCGGTCGGGGTCGCGGCGCCGGTCGTGAGCCAGATCCTGGCCTGGAACGACGTCGCGATGGCGGACGCCACGCTTGCCTACAAGCCGACCAAGGCCGGCGGCGGCGGCCCACTGAAGATCCTGCTCTGGCAGGCGCCCACCCTGCTCAATCCGCATTTCGCGATCGGCACCAAGGACCAGATCGCCTCGCGCATCTTCTTCGAGCCGCTCGCCGGCTGGGACCGGGACGGCAACCTCATCCCCTGCCTCGCCGCCGAGGTTCCGACCAAGGCGAACGGCGGCCTGTCGGCGGACGGCATGAGCGTGACCTGGAAGCTGAAGCAGGACGTGAGGTGGCATGACGGCAAACCCTTCACCGCCGACGACGTTGTCTTCACCTGGGTCTATGCTGCAGACCTCGCGACCGCCGCGTACAGCACGGGGTCCTACAAGGACATCAAGGTCGAGAAGATCGACGACCACACCGTCAAGGTGAACTTCAAGAGCCCGACGCCGTTCTGGGCCGATCCCTTCGTCGGCTCGGTCGGCCAGATCCTGCCGAAACATCATTTCGGCGACTATGTCGGCGCCAAGTCGCGCGAGGCACCGGGCAATCTGAAGCCGGTCGGCACCGGTCCTTACAAATTCGTCGAGTTCAAGCCGGGCGACATGATCCGCGCCGAACGCAACCCCGATTACCACATCAAGAACCAGCCGCATTTCGACACGCTCGAGGTCAAGGGCGGTGGCGACGCGGTGTCCGCGGCGCGCGCGGTGCTGCAGACCGGCGAATACGACTATGCCTGGAACCTGCTGGTGGAGGAGGAGGTGCTCAAGCGCATGGAGGCGAGCGGCAAAGGCAAGGTCGACGTCACGGCGTCCGGCAATGTCGAGTTCATCATCCTCAATACGACGGACCCGTGGACCGACGTCGACGGCGAGCGTTCGAGCGTCAAGACGAAGCACCCGACACTGTCCGATCCCGCGGTGCGCCGGGCGATCAACCTCCTGATCGACCGCGAGGCGATCCAGAAGTTCATCTACGGCCGCGGCGGCATCGCCACGGCGAGCTTCGTCAACCAGCCCGCGCAGTTCAAGTCGGGCAAGCTGAAATACGAGTTCGACATCGACAAGGCCAACAAGATCCTCGACGAGGCCGGCTGGAAGAGGGGCGCGGACGGCATCCGCGAGAAGGACGGCAAGAAGCTCAAATACGTCTTCCAGACCTCGACCAACGGGCCGCGCCAGAAGACGCAGGCCATCATCAAGCAGGCCTGCCAGAAGGCCGGCATCGACATCGAGCTCAAATCGGTCACCGCCTCGGTGTTCTTCTCCTCTGATGTCGGCAACCCCGACACCTATTCGAAATTCTATGCCGACATGGAGATGTACAACACGACGCAGCCGCAGCCCGATCCGGAGCGGTTCCTGAACCAGTGCGTCTCCTGGGAGATCGCGACGAAGGAGAACAAATGGCTCGGCCGCAACATCTCGCGCTGGTCCGATCCCGAGGCCGACAAGGCCTACAAGACCGCGCAGAACGAGCTCGACCCGGTCAAGCGCGCCGCGCTGCTGATCAAGGTGGACGAGACGTTCTGCGAGGCCAACGTGTTCCTGCCGCTGCTCTCCCGCAACATCGTCGGCGCCGGCGTCAACAGCCTGATGGCCGACATCTCCGGCTGGGACGTCACGACGTGGAATCTGGCGAGCTGGTATCGGAGCTGAGGGGGCGGGGAGCTACATTTACCGCCCTTCGCTCTTGTGTCCCGGACAAGCTGCAACGCGCAAGCGTTGCTGCGCAGAGCCGGGACCCAGGTGGCACACGGCACGATGCGGATGGATGGGCCCCGGCTCTGCAGCGCACCGTCAAAGAGACGTTGCGCTGCGTCCGGGGCACGAGAGCGGAGCGCGATGCTCGCAGCAATGACGAAAATGACGACCACAAGATCGCCCCTCAAGGATGAGCCGGGATAGGCGAGACATACGATCTTTCCGAATTTCGGTAAAGTAGAATATTTTTGCGGAGAGGGGTTGACGGGATGCGGGGTGGTTTGCCGACGGGGAGACATGCCGGCCATAGGCCGCGCCGCCAGGCAAATTCGGATTGACGACCGCGAGCGATGACACGGTGATCACGGTGCTTTCTCGCCTTGAATAATTTTTCCATATGGTCTATTTTATAATCAGAGGTCCGCCAGAGACTTCGAGCACGATAACGTCCCGGGAGGATAGACGGCATGATCGCCAGAGTAGTGATCGTGGCGACGGCGCTGCTCGCCGCCACTGTTTCGGCCCACGCCGAGGACCGGCCGCTGAAGATCGGCTGGCTCATGAGCTATACCGGTCCGGGCGCCGCCGCCGGTGCCGCATCCGATGCGGCAATCGAGGTGTTCTTCAAGACATTCGGCAAGTCCGTCGCCGGCCGCAAGATCGAGATCATCAAGCGCGACACCACGGGCCCCGCACCGGACGTCGCACGGCGACTGGCCCAGGAACTGATCGTGGGCGAAAAAGTCGATTTCCTCGCGGGAATGGACTACACGCCCAACACGATGGCGGTCGCCCCGCTGTCGACATCGGCCAAAGTCCCCCTCCTCATCGTCAATTCAGCGACCTCGGGGATCCTGGCCAAGCATCCCTTTGCCGTCCGCTTCGGCTTCACGACAACCGAGATGGCGCAGCAACTCGCGGCCTACGCAGGCAAGCAGCAGTTCAAATCCGTCTATACTTTCGTGCACGAATACGAACCGGGCCTCGACGCCGAAGCGATGTTCATTCGCGAATTCAAGGCCGCTGGCGGCACCATTGCCGGCTCGGTGCGCGCGCCCCTCAAGGCAACCGACTTTTCCGCCTACATCCAGCGGATCAAGGACGCCAATCCCGACGCCGTTTTCGTGTTCATGGCCGCCGGCGAGCTGCCACCCATTTTCCTTCGCCAGTTCAAGGAAGCCGGGCTCGATCCTGCCAAGATCATCGGCATTGGCGATATCACGGACGAAGCCTCGCTCCCCGCAGCCGGTGACGCAGCGCTGGGCGTGGTCACCGCCTTCCACTACACGCAGACCCACCCGTCCGAAGCCAACAAAGAGTTTGCCCAGGCATTCAAGTCGGTTGCGCCGGACCGTCCGCTGAATTTCTTGCCCGTCGTCGCCTACGACGTTCTCAGGGCAATCTATCAAGTGGTCGAGGCCCAGAAGGGCGAGCTCACTCCCGACCGGACCATGGAGCTTCTGAAACAGACGAAGTTCGAGAGTCCGCGCGGGCCGATCTCGATCGATCCGGCGACCCGCGAGATCGTCCAGACGGTCTATTTCCGAAAGGTCGAGAAGCGCGACGGGCAGATCGTCAACGTCGAATTCGCATCGACACCCGACGTCAGGGATCCTGGTTCGGCACGCTAGGTGGCACGATGCTTGGCTTCGTCAATATCCTGCTCGGCGGCATCGCCTACGGGTTCGTGCTGTTCCTGATGGCCGGCGGGCTCTCGATCACGCTTGGCCTCATGGGCTTCGCCAACATGGCCCATGCCGCGCTCGCAATGGTCGGCGGCTACACCGCCGCGCTGCTGATCGGCAAGGCGGGCTGGCCGTTCCTCGCAGCCGTCGTCATGGCGAGTGTAACTGCGGCACTGACGGGTGCGATCCTGGAACGCACCCTGTTCCGGCGGCTCTATCAGGCATCCGAGCTCGAGCAGGTCCTGCTCACGATCGGCGTCGTCTACGTCGCCATCGCAGCAGCAACCTACCTCGTCGGGCCCGAGCAGATGGCCATTGCAGTCCCCGCCTGGCTCGACGGCAATCTCCGCCTTGGACCGGTCGACCTCAACCGCTACCGCCTGTTCCTCATCGTATCCGGCCTCGTGCTGCTCGTCTCGCTCGTCCGTCTCATCGAGCACACCACGTTCGGCGCCAAGATCAGGGCCGCCGTCTTCAACCGCCGGATGACGGCATCGTGCGGCATCGATGTCGACAAGCTCTACGCCCTCGCCTTCGCCCTTGGATCGGCGCTGGCCGGGATCGGCGGTGCGCTCAGCGTCAAGCTGCTTGGGCTCGATCCCAACTTTCCCATCAAGTTCCTGACCGAACTATTGATCGTCGTCAGCGTCGGCGGGCTCGGCTCGCTGCGCGGGACGTTTCTCGCGGCCATGCTGTTCGGGATCATCGACGTCGTCGGCAAATACCTGCTGCCCGAGATCGGGGCCTTCATCATCTACGCCACTGCGCTTGCCCTGTTGACGGTGCGGCCGCAGGGCCTCGTTGGCCGCCCGCGATGAGCGACATCACGCTCGACCTCGCAAGAGCGATGGTTGTCCGCCGCACACGGTGGACCACCATCGAGGTCGCGTTCTGGATCGCGGCCGCGGCCGGCTACTTTCTGTTTCCGGCAAAGCTCGTCCTGTTGACCCAGATACTGATCGGCGGCCTCTTTGCCATGTCGCTCGACCTGTTGCTGGGCTATGGCGGAATCGCCTCGTTCGGCCATGCCGCCTTCTTCGGCCTCGGCGCCTATGCGGCGGGACTGCTCGCCGCCCATGGCTGGGGCGAACCGCTCTCCGGTATTCTCGTCGGCGGACTGGCCGCCGGCGCACTCGGACTGGCGTTCAGCTCCGTGATCGCAAAGGTGCGGGGCGCGGCGGTGTTGATGGTGACGTTGTGCATTGGGCTGTTGCTGTTCGAGGCCGCAAGCCGCATGCCGTGGCTGACCGGCGGCGACACCGGCCTGCAAGGCATCGACATGTGGCCGCTGCTCGGCCTGTTTGAATTCGACCTCTACGGCCGGACGGCATTCTGGTACGCCTACGCCGTCGCCTTCATGCTCTATCTTGCGGCCCGGCGATACATCCACTCACCCGAAGGCCTCGCGCTGAAGGGGATACGCGAGAACCACGACCGCGTTCCCATGCTTGGCGTATCCACCGCGCGCCGCAAGATGATCGCCTTCACGATCTCGGCGACCATTGCCGGCATGGCCGGTGCATTGCTCGCGCAGACCACCCAGATCGTCGCGCTCGAGACATTGAGCTTCGAACGATCGGTCGCGGCCCTGATCATGTTGATTGTCGGCGGGCTCGGCACGCTGATCGGCGGCTTCATTGGCGCTGCGGCTTTCATCTGGGCGCGCGACGTGCTCTCCGCGCTCAACCCGGTGTACTGGATGTTCTGGCTCGGGCTCATCCTCATCGGGCTGGTGCTGACGGCGCGAGGCGGCCTGGTCGGCGCCTTGACGCAGCTCATGGATTATTTGGCGCGCGAGAGGCATCCGCGATGACCGCGCCGGCGCTCGAAACAAAGGTCCTTTGCAAGCAGTTCGGCGCCCTGAAGGTGACCAACGAAGTCAGCCTTAGGCTGAAGGCCGGCGGCCGCCAGGCCTTGATCGGGCCGAACGGCGCGGGCAAGAGCACCTTGATCAACCTGCTCACCGGCGTGCTCGCGCCGAGCAGCGGCAGCATTCTGCTCGGGGGCACGCCGATCAATCGGCTGACCACCGATCAGCGCGTCGCGCTGGGACTCGGCAGAACGTTCCAGGTCAACGCGCTGTTTCCGCATCTGTCGCCGCTGGAGTCGGTCATGCTGGCGGTGGCGCGGCGCAATGGCCGCCTGGGCAGGCCGCTTCAGGCACTGCACCGGGAGTCCGAGATCACCGACGAAGCCTTCGCACTGGCATGCTCCGTCGGCCTCGGCCGCGACTGCCTGCGCCCCACTGCGGAGCTCGCCTATGGTCGCCAGCGCCTGCTGGAGATCGCGCTCGCGCTCGCCGGACGGCCGCGGGTCCTGCTGCTCGATGAGCCGGCCGCCGGCGTTCCCGCCAGCGAGAGTCTTGAACTCATGCAGGCGATCGAGGCGTTACCTCGTGACGTCGCCATTCTCTTCATCGAGCACGACATGGACCTGGTCTTTCGATTTGCCGAGACCATCACCGTGCTCGTCGCAGGGACAGTGTTGTGCGAGGGAACGCCAGGCGAGATCGCCGGGGATCCCGAGGTCCGCCGTGTCTATCTGGGGGTCGGCAGTGACTGAGCCCCTGCTCGAGATCGAGAACCTCGACGTCGGCTATGGCGAGGGTGTCGTGATTCATGACCTGTCGCTGACCATCGCGCGTGGCGGATCGCTGGCGCTGTTGGGGCGCAACGGCGCCGGCAAATCGACCTTGATGCTCGCGATCGCCGGTCATCTCGCTCCGCGAAAGGGGCGGATTCGTCTTGGCGGCAACGACATCACGGCCATGCCGCCCTACCTGCGCTGTCGCACGGGTATCGGCTGGGTACCGCAGGGCCGCGAAGTGTTTGCGCCGCTCACCGTCGAAGAGAACCTCCGGATCGCCGCGACGCGGGGAGCCTGGACGCTCGACCGCGTCTATGAACTGTTTCCGAAGCTAAGGGAGCGCCGCGCCAATTTCGGCAATCAACTGTCGGGGGGCGAGCAGCAGATGCTGGCGATCGGGCGCGCCCTGGTGACAAATCCCCGCCTTCTGCTGCTGGACGAGCCGCTCGAGGGCCTCGCGCCGGTCGTCGCGCAGGATGTCGCGCGCTGCATCACGGGAATCACGCAAAGCGAAAGCATGGCGGTTGTCCTGATCGAGCAGCATGCCGCCTTCGCGCTCGCTCTCGCGCAGCAAGCGATCATCATCGAAAGGGGCCTGGTGGCGCGATCCGGGACCAGCGGCGCAGTCGCCGCAGACCGCGATGCGCTCGAGCAATATGTCGGAATCCGAAAGCCGGTCCGCGCCGCCTGAAAACGGCCGCCGGCACCGACCGCCGCTTGCTCATTATCTTTTCCATATGGTATATTTAATGAGACAACGACAAGAAACCGGGAGGACCGCATGGGTTTTCGCTTCGACCCCGAGGACCGCGACTTCGTCAATGATCCCTACCCCACCTACAAGATCCTGCGCGACGAGCATCCGGTCTACCGGCACGCGCCGAGCGGCTATTATGTGATCACGCGCAACGAGGACGTCGCCCGCATCCTCAATGATTTCGAGACCTTCTCCTCGTCCCGCGGCAACACCCTGGTCGATTCGCCGCTGCGTATCGGCAAGACGCTCGGCACGACAGATCCACCGCGGCACGACGAGCTGCGACGCGTCGTGATGAAGGGATTCACGCCTGCCCGCATTCAGTCGATGCAGCCCGCCATCGAGCGCGACGTGCAACGTCTCCTGCACGATTTCGGTGTTCGCCGCGAATGCGATTTCATGGCCGATATCAGCCGACCCATTCTGTACGCCGCGCTCGGCCGCATGCTCGGTCTCGACGGGCACGCCGCGGTCCGCGCGGCCGAACTGTCGCGAGACCTCTTTCATGCCGCCCCGAACGCGATGGGTCCCGTGTCGAAGCCGGGGGTGATGGAAGACGTGTTCGCCGTGCTAGGCGAGCAACTCGAGCGCCGGCGCAAGGACCGGAGCGACGACCTGTTCTCCTTCCTGCTCGAGGCCCAGGAGGCCGGCGCGCCGCTTTCCGACGCCGAGATTCTCGGCAACATGTCGACGGTCCTGTTGGCGGGGAACGCTTCCATCGGCCACTACTTCTCGAATCTCATTCATGCGCTGTGGCGGAATCCGGGCGAACGCCGGAAATTGTTGGCTGATCCGACAAAGCTCGACGCGGCCGTCAACGAAGGCGTTCGGTGGGACACCTCGACGCAGTCCTTTGCACGCCAGACCACAAAGGAGATTTCCCTGCACGGTGTAACGATCCCGGCCGACAGCCGCCTGGTGGTCTGCTACGGCGCGGCCAATCGCGACGAACGGGTGATTCCCGATCCGGACACCTATGACATCGACCGTGGCAAGACCCGCCATTTCGGCTTCGGCTCCGGTCCTCACATTTGTCTCGGCGCGCCCACCGCTCGTGCGATGATGCGGACCATCATGACGCCGCTGTTGCCGGCGCTCGGCGAATACGAGCTCGAGATCGCCAATGCCGAACGGGTCGCCCACATGATGGCGCGCGGATTCTACAAGCTCTCCATCCGCTGGTAGGCTGCGATGACCAAGCTCGATCTCGCCAGCGCCAGTTTCTTCGACGATCCTTACCCGACATACCGGCGCATGCGGGCCGATCATCCGGCCTATCGCTGCCCGGAAACGAATCTCTGGTTCGTGAGCAGGCACCGCGACGTCGCGGATGCGTTGGCGAGGCCGGATGTTTTCTCGTCCTCGGCCGGCAATGCGCTCAGTGATTCACGGCTTCGCGTCGGCAAGACGCTCGGATCGATCGATCCGCCCCGGCATGACGAGCTGCGGCGCGTCGTCATCCGCGGCGTCACGCCGGCGCGCATCGAGCTGGCTCTCCCCTGGATCCGCGCCGAACTCGCGCGGCGGCTGGACGTGCTGAGCCCACGCCGCCGATGCGATTTCGTCACCGATATCAGCCGTCCGCTGCTATTCGGAGCGCTCGGCCGTATGCTCGGTCTTGGACCCGATTCAGCGCGGAAGGCCAGCGAGCTTTCGGAGCGGTTGTTTCGCGGACAGACTGGTCCCGCGGGTCCTGCGCTCGATGAGGAGGATCGAGCGGAGGTCATTGCGCTGTTGACGGAAGAACTGGCTCGGCGCCGCGTGGAGCGCGACGATGACCTGTTCTCGGTCCTGATCGCGGCACAGGCGGCAGGCGCGCCGCTCAGCGACGCCGAGATCGTCGCCAACATGATGACCGTGCTGCTCGCAGGCAATGCCTCGATCGGACATTTCCTGCCGAACCTGACGCACGCGCTCTGGCGTCACCCCGATCAGCGATCGCGCGTGACGGCTGATCCGTCATTGGTCGATGCCGCCATCGAAGAAACGGTCCGCTGGGACACCTCGACGCAATGCTTTGCCCGGACGATTTCAGCACCGACCGAGATTGCGGGAATCGCCATTCCGCCGGGCGCGAGGATCGCTCTGCTCTATGCGTCTGCCAATCGCGACGAGACGGCCATTGCCGATGCCGACCGCTTCGACATCACACGCGGCAAGGTGCGGCACTTCGGCTTCGGGTTTGGACCGCATGTTTGCCTCGGCGCAAGCGCAACCCGCTCCATGCTGCGCACAATCCTGCCGGACCTCCTCGTGGCGCTGGGCGACTTCGATATTGACGTCGCCACGGCCGAGCGCGTCCGTCACCTGATGGTGCGTGGCTTCAAGAGCCTGCCGATCGCCTGGTAGAACGCTTGCCGCGCTTGCCGCGGGCCGGCCTGATGTCCTCAGCCGGCTCACGGAAAAACAGGGCACAGCATGTCCGGACGTGCTCGTCGACAAACTTCTTGGAGAAAGGCGAGCGCCCCATCACCTGCTGGACTTCGGCGGACAGCATGAAGATACGCGTGACGGCCCCAATGAACAGATATTGCAGATGATAGGGATCGCCCTCGACGTAGCGCCCCTGCTTCTGTGCGACCCGGATCAGCTTGGCCACGACGTCGAAATAGTTGCGCACGCGCTCCTCGACCAGCCAGGTGAGCCGATCGCTCTCCCGCTTGCCTTCATGCGACATCAACCAGTGGAAATTCGGGTTGGCTGCCGCAAAGCGAATGAACTGCTCCTGGAGCACTCTGAGCTGTGCAAGCTCGTCCTTCCCGGTCATTCCCGCGAGGTGATCCTGGAAGTGCTGACCGAAATTGAAGCTCGTCGTCGTCACGACCGCCTGCCAGAGCCCATCCTTGTTCTTGAAGTGATAGGTCACCAGCGGATGCTGGACGCCGGCCTTCGTCGCGACGTTGCGTGTCGAGGCGCCTTCGAAGCCGCGTTCGGCGAATTCCTCAAAGGCCGCCTGGAGGATCCGTTCCCGCGTGTCGAGCGATCTCTGCTGCCGGCGGCGCTGATTGACGACCTCGTCGAGCGTTTCCTTGGTGAGATCCGTTGTCAAAGCATCCCCGCGAGGCAAGCCATATCCGATCAAAGGCTATCCGCCCGGTCACCGGATTTGTCAACCGCGCGAGGGTCTCAGCGTGCCAGCTTGGATTGCAGGGCGTGATAACGCAAGCGCTCGCGCACCTTGTCCAGGCGCTCGCCGGCCATGATGGCATCCCTGATCTTGGCCTCGGCGGCCGCGATCTGACGGGCCGTGGCAAGGATCTCCTCGAGCCGGGTCGCCGGCAAGGCGACGACGCCGTCGCCGTCACCGACCAGCCAGTCGCCAGGCGCGATCCGGACGCCGGCAATCTGGACCGGCACGTTCATGGCGTCCGCGGTGACGCGGTCCTTGCCGGTGCGCATGGCGTTGCCGCGCGCGAAGATCGGGTAACCGAGCTCGAGGCTGCGGTCGATGTCGCGGCAGACGCCGTCGATCACGGTGCCGCCGATGCCGCGGCGCGAGGCGACCATGGTGAGGATATCGCCCCAGACGGTGGCGTCGAGCCGCGCGTCATTGTCGATCACCACGATCTGGCCAGGCGCGACGTCATCGATGTAGTCTCCGACCGAGCCGCCATGGACGCCAACGGGCAGCATGCGGATGGTGAAGGCAGGTCCGGCGAGCCGCATCTGGTGATCGAACGGCTTGATGCCCAGACATTGCCCCTCGATGCCAAGGCGATCGAGCGCATCGGACAATGTGGTGGTGCCGATCTCCTTCAATTCGCTAGCGATCTCGGACATTCAGGTCTCCTGTCGTTTCAGCATGTCCTCGTAATCGCCACTCAGGACCTCACCGATCGACCGGCCGGCGTCGATGGCTTCTGCCATGCGCTGCTCGCGCGCGTAGATGTCTTCAGCGGTCGAAACGATCTCCTCGGCACGCGTCGCGTCGACGAACACGATTCCGCTGCCGTCGGCGATCACGAGATCTCCCGGCTTTACCGCGACGTTCGCGAATGTGATCGGTTCCTGGCAGGAATGCTCGGCGACGCGTCCGCGTGCCGTCACCGGCACTGCGGCCCGCGCGAAGACAGGCAGGCCCAGCGCGCGGCTCTCGTCGATGTCGCGGCAGGCGCCGTCCACCAGCACGGCTGCGACGCCGCGGCCCACCGCACCCCGGCTGAGCAGACCGCCCCAACCCGAGACGTCGGTGCGGCCACGATGCTCGACGACGATGACATCACCCGGATTCGACGCCATGACCGCGCCGGCACCGAGATGCCGTTTCGGCAAACCCGGCAGCGGCGAACCCAGCTTGGTGGTGACCGCGCGTCCGATAATCCTGGCCGGACCGGTGAGCGCGGAGATGCCGATCACGGCGCCGGAAAGGCCGAGCTTGTCGAGGGCGTCCGACACCGCGCAGGTGTCGAGGGCGGCGAGCCGCGCGATCAGACTGTCCATGGCACGACCCTCAGGCACCGTCGAGGACGGCCGTGGCGTCACATTGCACCAGCATGTTGGCCGGCAGGTGATCGTTCTGGAAGGTGTGACGCGCCGGGCGGGACGCCGGATCCGGAAATGCGGCGAGCCATTGCGTGTTCACGGCCCCGCGCGCCTCCGGCACCTTCACATAGACCGTCATCTTGACGATCTGGTCGAGGCTTGCGCCGCCTGCGTCCATGATCCGCTTGAGGTTCGCGAACATCAGCTCGGCCTGCCGGCCGACATCATCGGGGATCTTTCCGGTTGCGGGATCGAGCCCATAAACCCCGCCGGTCATGATGATGTTGCCGACCCGCGCCCCGGCGGGAATCGGCTGGGCCCCATGGCTGAACCCTTCGACTTCGATGCTTCGTCGTGCACTCATGCTGATCTCCTCTCCTGCTCAGACGTCGAGACGGGTGAAGAATTTGCGTGCGTTGCTCTCGAAGATCGCTTTCTTGTCGGCGGAAGTCAGCTCGGCAATGGACTCGATCACCGGCTTGAGGTCGTCGTAGGGCCGACCCGTTTCCGGATCGACGCCGCCGCCGCTGCCCGGCCGCTCGGTGCCGAACATGCAGCGATCGGTCCCGACCACGTCGAACAGCAGTTCCAGCGACTTCTTGTTGTGGACCACGGTGTCGAACCAGAAGCGCTTCAGGCTCGCATCGAAGCTCTCGGTGTCCTTTGGCAGGCGGCCGGCGGCAATCGCCATCTGCCGATTGGACCGCCAGCGCCCGACCTGGAACGGAACCGATCCCCCGCCGTGGCTGACCATGAGCTTCAGCGTCGGATAGCGCTTGAAGACGTCCGAGCGGGTGATCGTGGTGATGGCGAGGCTCTCCTCGGTGATGAAATGCTCGTCGTAGGTTTCCCGGCCGCAGCAGGCGCAGCTGTGAATGTGGGCGGGGATGTCGTGCTTGCTGAGGAATTCATAGAGCGGGTACCAGTACGGATCAGCCAGCGTCGGGCTCTTCCCCATGCCTTCGGACGGATCGGGATTGAGCAGGACGCCGATGAACCCGAGCTTCTCGATACAGCGCTTGATCTCGTCGAACATCGTCTCGACGGGCGCACCGACGGCTTGCGGCAATCCGCCGACCCCGCGAAAGCGCCTGGGGTGCATCTTCACGGTGCCGGCGATGATGTCGTTGTTGTCCTCGGCCCAGGTGACGACGTCCTCCCAGCGGTTTTCGCCGTGGACCATCATGAAGGGGCGCGGCGAGATCACCTGCAGATCGGTGCCGACACCATCCATGATCGCGACGTTCTGAGCGGCGGATTTCTCGAGCTCCGCATCGGAGATCGCCGCCGGAAACTTGCCGTACTGACCGCGCGCGACGACCAGGTTGCTGCGATGCGCATAGAGCGAGGCGGGCGCGACGAGATGGGCATGAGCGTCGATGATCATGGGCGCGATCTCTCCCTGGCCATGGGCCTGATTATTAATTAGTCCACTTGGTATATATAAGCGCGGCGAACTTGCAAGCGGATTTTCGCGGCCCCCTCCCGCCCGGTTCTGATTGCGGCCCCGATGGCGTCGTGCAATACTGTCCATACGGTAAAATTAATTCAGGGAGGACTGCCGATGGCCGAAATCGTGTTCAGCTTTGCCGCGTCGCATACGCCGATGCTTGCTCTCGAAGGAAAGCGCTGGAGCGAGCGCGCGGAAGACGACAAGAAGAACAAGGCACTGAACCTGGCCGACGGCAGGTTCATCAGCTACGACGATCTCGCAGAGGAAAACGGCACCCCTTACGGCGATGTGGCGACCGAAGCCAAGTTCCTCGAAATCGAGGCCGCCTCGCAGAAGGCCCTCGATTCGATCGCCGACCGCCTCGCGGCCGTTGCGCCCGACGTGGTCGTGATCATCGGTGACGATCAGGCCGAGCTATTCAGCCACGCCAACATGCCTGCGATCTCGATCTTCCACGGCGAGGAGATCCTGACGCACGAGAAGCACCTGACGCCGCAGACGCCGGGCTGGGTCGGAACCGTGATGAAGGGCTATGCCATGGATGCAGTGCATAGCTTCCCGGGCCAGCCGCAGTTCGCGCTCGAACTGATCCGCGGCCTCATCGAGGAGGATGTCGACGTTGCAGCGGCTGCAAAGGTCGAGGATCCGCTGAAGGCGGGCTTTGGCCATGCCTATGGCTTCATCATCGAGCGGCTGTTCCGGGGACGCGCCATCCCCGTCGTGCCGGTGCTTCTCAACACCTATTATCCGCCGAACGCGCCGACGGCCCGGCGCTGCTACGACATCGGCACCAAGCTGGCACGCATCATCGATAAATCGCCGCGCAACCTTCGCATCGCAGTTGCCGCAAGCGGCGGCCTCAGCCATTTCGTCGTCGACGAGCAGCTCGACCGCAAGGTGCTCAACGCCATTCGCTGCAAGCATCCGCAGGTGCTGCGCGGCCTGACACGCAACGAGTTGAATTCAGGCTCCTCCGAAATCCTCAACTGGGTGATGGCGGCGGCGATGTCCGAGGGACTGACCAACGATTGGTCGGAGTATTACCCGGCTTATCGCACGCCGGCAGGGACCGGGACCGGCATCGGATTCGCGACCTGGTCGTGACGATGCCGAACAGGTCGACAGCGAATTCAACCGTCGGCGAGTTCGCAGCATCCGGCGCACAGGATCGAATGACTGACGGCAGTCAGGGTCCTTTTGCTGGAACAGCTCGCCTGGATCTGGTCAGAGCCCCTTCATCCAGGTCGCGATCGCCCGAACAACCGCCGCAGGCTGTTCGACGGGAAGCGCATGGCTCGCTCTCGGGACCACCACCACGGTCACGCGGTCTCCGAGCTCGTCCTTCAACTCGTTGGCTGTTCCTCGTGGCCGAAATGGATCGTCCTCGGCCTGCAGGTCGAGGATCGGAGCGGCGCCTCCGGTTCGCCAGGATTCCGGCGCGGTCTGGCGGCGGGCGGCGCGTTGGCTCTCGGTCACGTCCTTGTGCCATCCCTCGAGCCACGATGACGCGTCGTTACCTGGCGCAAAAAACGCAAGCTCCAGCGCCTTCAGCCGAGTTGCTGCCGGCCGAGAGGAATCGTTGATCGTCGTAATGGCCTCGCCGAGTTCGGGCGGCCACGTCCTCGCTCCCGCCGCAATCAGCACAACGCCGCGGATGAGATCGGGGTGATCCGCTGCCATCGTGCGGGCGATCCAGTTGCCGTAGGCGTGGCCGGCAATGACAGCCGGCCCTCCGCCCTCCTGCTTGATCACGCTCGCGATATCGCTTGCGAAGTCGTGGAAGCTGACATTCGTCATCGGACCGACGCTACCGCCGATGCCACGCGGCTCGGGGCACAGGACGCGCAAGCCCTCTTTCGCCAAACCCGCTGTGAGCCCGTCAAGGTCTGCGCAGCCGCGCCCGGTGGAAGGAATGAGCACGATCACGGAACTGCCTCGCCTTTCGCGAGAACCTCGATCTTGGCGGTGCCAACGTCGACGATGCGCCTGGATTGACTTTCCGCGGTCGACGTCAGCACCAGATGAAGGCCTACTCCTGCGATGACCGAAATACTCCGCAGAGCGGTCCTTCTCATGTGGCTACGCCGCCTTCCGCTTGTGGCGCCGACGCAGCGATACGGATCGCTGCGGGCCGCGTGCCTGCCAAGAGTATCAGCGCTCCGCCCATCATCAGCAGGCCATAGAAATACTGGCCGTAGGCCAGCGATCCCGTGTTCGTCGCCAGCCATCCGACCATGCCCGGTGCGAAGAAGGCAGCGAGACTGCCCGCGGTCGTGATGAGCGCGATGCCGCCGGCGGCCGCCGAGCCGGACAGATAAAGCGCCGGCATGGTCCAGAACGGACCCATGGCGCAGAGATAGCCGGTTGCCATCAGGGTCAGCACCAGCATCGACAGCACGACGCTGCTCTGTACGCTCGGAACCAGCAGCCAGCCCAGCCCCGCCAGAAAAGCCGGGAGGGCAGCGTGCCACCGGCGCTCCCCGGTCTTGTCCGAATGCCGCGCCCAGATTTGCTGCGCAACGATCGCAACGATGAACGGCAGGCTCGACAGCCAGCCGATATGCGACACGTTCGTGATACCGGCTTGCTTGATCATCGTCGGGAGCCAAAGGAAGATTCCGGCACCGCCTGCGATCATGCCGGCGGACATTCCGACCAGGATATAGAAGCGTGGGTCGGCGAGCGCGGCACCAAAGGAATGGTGCCGTTGCACTTGCTGGTCATTGGCCTCGGCTGCCAGTTCTGCCTGGATAACGTCCCTCTGGCGCGAACTGAGCCATCTTGCGCCGGCGGGGCTATCGGCCAGGACATAGTAGGCAACGAGCCCCATCAGGCAGGCCGGCAATCCCTCGAGCAGGAACATCCATTGCCAGCCGCGCAGCCCAAGGACGCCTTCGAACCCGTGCATGACGGCGCCGGAGACTGGACCTCCGATAATCCCGGAGATCCCGATCGCCGCCATGAACATCGCCGTAAATCTCGCGCGCCGCGACACCGGAATCCACGTCGTCAAATAGAACAGGACACCAGGAAAGAAGCCAGCTTCTGCCGCGCCGAGAAGGAAGCGAAGACCGTAGTAGTGGAGAGGATCGGACATGAAGGCCAGCGCTGCAGAGCAAGCTCCCCAGAGTATCATGATGCGCAGCAGCGTTATCCGCGCGCCGACCCGTGCGAGGGCGAGATTGCTCGGCACTTCGAAGAGGCTGTAGCCGAGATAGAACAATCCGCCCCCAAAGCCGAACACCGCTTCGCTGAAGTGGAGATCGCCCATGAATTGCAGCTTGGCAAAGCCCACATTCGCACGATCAACGAACGCAAGTATGTAACAAATGATCAGGAGTGGAATGATCCGCCAGAAGACCCGACGAAAGGTGGCGTCGATCTCGGCTGGAGTGGCGAGCTCGGAAGGCGAATACATTTGGCGTTCTCCCCATCGGGCTGGCTCTGGCGGACTCGTCATCCGCTTCTTTTTGAGAGCAGCTGTTTCGTTGATCGTTTGGTCCGGCCGCAGGACGAACCGCCCAGCGGCCGGTTCATGCATGATCGCCCGTCGGAGCAAGCGGCACTTCGGCCGAGCGACCTCAAGGGTTCCGGATTTGGGAGGCGCCTAGCGTCCCACAAATACCGGCTTTCGCTTCTCCGCGAACGCGCGCTGCGCTTCCTTGGTATCCTCCGTCGACGCAAGTGCCACCGTCTGTGATTGTTCAAACCGGTAGGCATCGCGCAGCGGCAGATCCTCCGTGACGTTGAAAGATCGTTTCGCAGCCTGGACGGCCAGGGGACTCTTGGCAGCGATTTCACGCGCGATACCTTGAGCGGTCTCCAGCAGCGTCGCCGCCGGCACGCACGCGGAAACGACGCCCATGGATTTGAGCTCGGGACCGTAGATGCGCCGCGCCGTATAGATCAGCATCCGCGCGTCGGACTCGCGGAAGAAGCGCCGGACGTGGCTGACGCCGCCCGCAAGGCCGACATCCACCTCGGTCATGGCCAGGAAGGCTTCGTCCGTCGCAATCAGGATGTCGCAGCAGAGCGCCAGCACGCAGCCAGCGCCGATTGCGGCACCATTGATGGCGGCGATGACCGGCTTGCCGCACTCCATGACAGTGTCGAAGGATGCGCGAACCAGCCTGTTGTGCCTCGGATAGGCGCCGGGCTGCTCGGCAAGGCCTGGGCGTTCTTTCAAATCGGCCCCGGCCGAGAATGCCTTGCCAGCCCCGGTCAGAACGATGGCGCGAACGTCGGCACGATCGCTCAGCTCATCGAAGAGCGCGACGATCTCCTCGCGAAACAATCGGTTTTGCGCATTGACCGGCGGCCGGTTGAGCGTCACCGTCGCGACGAAGTCGGCGACCTCGACCTTCAGGCTCTCGAATTTTTCGCTCATTGACAGATCTCCGTTTCTGACTGTTCAAAATCCATAGAGTTCGTTCGGATTGCCTTCGAGGATGCGGCGCCGCACGGCACCGTCGCGGACCCACGCTTCGGGCAGATCGAGCAGGCGACCGACATCCGGCGCTCGCTCGGCAAGGCGCAGATGAGGCCAGTCCGATCCCCATACGAGCCGGTTCGGATCGGCCGCGACAAGCGCATCGTGAAAAGGCCTCAGGTCCGCGTAGTCGGGAAACTGCTCGGAGCAGCGACAGAGGACCAGCTTGACCCACAGCCATCCCTCGCGAAGCGCATTCAGGATGGCGCGAAAAGCGGGATCGCCAACGCCTCGCGAAGACTTCAAGCCACCCATGTGATCGAGGACAACCGCGATGCCGCTTGTCCGGTAGAGCGGCAACAGCTCGACGTGCCTGTCGATCGACGCCCAGACCTCGGCATGCCAGCCTCGACTTTTCATACGTGGCGCCAGGCTGGCGAGCTGCTCGGCGGGAATCGAACCAGGAAAACGCGCGCCGCTGCCAGCAACCACCATGTCGTTGAATCGCAAACCGCGAATTCCGGCCTCATGCCAGATATCGAGATCGCGAACTGAGATCGTCGCTGGCGCCGCCGTAATAATCGCAAGCATCCGCTGCTGTGCGTCAGTACCCAATTTTCGTTGGCGATCGGTTGAGGCGCTTGATCCCGCCTGCAGCCCGAAGCTACGGCGGATCTAATGCCCGCCGATCCGAACATGGAATGCGTAGGCCGGCGACAGGCCGGCGGCGGAGTCGACCTCCAATCACAAGCGCGGAGCGCCCTTGAGCGTGGAACGGGCTTACCAGCTCAAGCCTTTTTGGATCGTCTGGACCGTGGGTCGCCTTCACCTCGGGATCGAGAATTGGCCGCAGGACGAGGCTTGCTCTTCCCGGCAGGCATCAGGTGTCCAAGCGGCAACTGCGACGTTTGTTTCAAGCGATCGAGAACGATGGATGAGCGCACGTGCGCGACGCTGTCGTGCGGCAGGAACACCTCGTTGAGAAGCCGCGAGAGCGCCTTGAGGTCGGTGATTGTCACCTTGATGAGGTAGTCCGCTTCGCCCGTGAGCGCATACGCCTCCTGAACCTCCTCCAGACTCTCGATGAGCTTGAGGAAGCGCCTCGAATTGTCCGGCGAGTGGGTTGCGAGCGTCACCTGTACAAAGACGACGATGCCGAGCCCAAGCGCTTCGCGATCGAGATGAGCATGGTAGCTTGCGATCGTGCCGGCACTTTCGAGCGCTGCACGACGGCGCGAACATTGGGACGCTGACAAGCCGACAAGATCGGCCAGTTCAAAATTCGACAAGCGTCCGTCGGACTGCAGCGCTTGCAGCAATTTCACGTCAAACTGGTCCATGCGTGATCCTTGCACGATAATTGGAACGTACGCATGTTTCACGCATACATTGACGTTGTCGAGCAGATTTTGCGAAGATCGTGCAGCGAAGTCGCGGTATTTTGATCTGGATCAAATCCATTCCAGGAGCGCGACATTGGGTCCCTTCCCGCACGATGCCCCACCCGCCACGATCTCAGCGGCCAATCCGGCCGGCACCGACGGCTTCGAATTCGTCGAGTTCGCCCATCCGGAGCCCCAGAAGCTCGCCAGGCTGTTCGAGCAAATGGGCTACACGGAGGTCGCCCGGCACAAGACCAAGGACATCTCGATCTGGCGCCAGGGAAGAATCAATTACGTCCTGAACCGGGAGCCGAACTCCCACGCCGCCCGCTTCGTCGCCGAACACGGACCTTGCGCTCCGGCGATGGCCTGGCGCGTCGTCGATGCCAAACACGCCCTGAAGCGCATCCTCGATCTCGGCGGAACCGAATATACCGGCAACGACAAGTCACTCGACGTGCCGGCCGTTGTCGGGATCGGCGGATCACTGCTGTACCTGGTCGAGACCTATGGCGCGAAGGGTTCTCCCTATGCAGCCGAGTATGACTGGACCGGCGAAGTCGATCCAACCCCGAAAGGCGTCGGGTTCTATTATCTCGATCACCTGACGCACAACGTCATGCGCGGCAATATGGACACCTGGTACAAGTTCTACAGCCAGACGTTCAATTTCCGCGAGATTCGCTACTTCGACATTTCCGGCAAGCTGACCGGCCTGACCTCGCGCGCACTGACCTCGCCCTGCGGCAAGATCCGGATCCCGATCAACGAAAGCGCCGACGACAAGAGCCAGATCGAGGAATATCTGCGCCAGTACAAGGGCGAAGGCATTCAGCACATCGCCGTCGGCACCGACGACATCTATGCGGCGACCGACGCCATCGCCGGACGCGGACTCGAATTCATGCCGGGCCCGCCGTCGATCTACTATGACAAGTCGTTTGACCGCGTGAAGGGTCACACCGAGCCGCTCGATCGCATGCGCAAGCACGGAATCCTCATCGACGGCGAGGGTGTCGTCAATGGCGGGCTGACCCGCATCCTGCTGCAGATCTTCTCCAAGACCGTGATCGGCCCGATCTTCTTCGAGTTTATCCAGAGGAAGGGCGACGACGGCTTCGGCGAGGGCAACTTCAAGGCCCTGTTCGAGAGCATCGAGGCCGACCAGATCGAGCGTGGCGTGCTCAAGGCATCCTGAGCCGCGCCGCTAAGCATATCAACGACAGGGGTATCAGATGGGGTTGGCTGGGAAGCGTCCGGCACGGGAAAGTGCGCCTTCAATTGCCAAGGGCAACGAAGGATACATGTCGGGCTTCGGCAACGGTTTCGAGAGCGAGGCGCTTGCCGGAGCACTGCCGGTCGGGCGCAACAGCCCGCAGAAGTGCCCGTTCGGTCTCTATGCCGAGCAGCTTTCCGGCTCGCCCTTCACAGCACCGCGCGTCAGCAACGAGCGGTCCTGGCTTTACCGCATCCGCCCGACGGTCAAGCACTGGGGACACGTCGAGGAGATCGATGCCGGGTAGATGACCGATCAATAATGTCGGTAGCGAGCTGATGCACATCCGTCCTCAGATCAAGACCGATGTATTGATCGTGCCGCAGGTCCTGAAAATACAGACGCAAGCCGTCTCTTTGAGACACTAATCTGCACAGCGAGAGTTCGAGCGAAGCGGCAAGAATTGCATTTCGTAGCGCTTGGAAATCGGATTGGTACTGAGCGCTCAACAATTCTGGGTCGGCATACTCCGCTAAGTATCTCTCAAGCGCGGGCGAGGAAAAAATTGTTAGATCGTGACAATCTGTAAGAAATAGATTTTCAAGGTCGATCTTTGCACCGATTAACCGGTCAAAGTCAGCATCAACAACGCCAGCAAAGCCGACGAACCCCTCGTCTTCCAGAAGATCAATCGCTCCGATGACGTTCTTTCTGCCGAAACCAATTTCAAGATCGCACGCAGAATGATCGATCAGACGATCGAACACTCGTGCATCCGTCTCCCCCTCTAGAACCAACACGGCTCTTTTGTCAGCTTGGCGCACAAGTCGGATTTGTGCAGCAACATAGTGCGCATCAATTTGAGTAATCATAGGCTTCCGCTATTCAACCGGGCCAAGCTCAACAGCCAGACTAAAGTGACGAGCAACAACGGCCGGAGAGTGAGTGGCCAACATGACGTCAAAGGCGTTCAACGCAATTATACGCTTGAGGCTTTCGATAATTGTCTTTTGCCAAGCAACGTGCAGAGATAGCTCAGGCTCATCGATCAGAATGAGCGAATTCTCTGTAACTTCGAACAGCAGATCGAAAATTAAAATGAGCTGATGCTGCTCACCTGAGGACAGCTTATCCAAAGGAACATCGCTGCCCGTCCTCGACCTGAATTTGAAACCTTGCTCGCGATCGATCTGTAGTGACTTGTCAATGAACCGCTTGTCTATCAACTCCTTAAACAAATCGAGACGCGAACGAAGGTTGTTGAAGACATTCAGTTTTTGAACTGCATCCTTAACGTAGATTTCGAGCGCCATAGCCACGCCCGGTTCAATATTGCCTCCTCTAAGCTTCACGGGCCTGTATTCGGTATCCATGATGCCGGCACTCATGAGCGCCTCGCGGCGTTCGTCTAGCCTGCTGAGCTCCTTTCTAAGTTGATCTTGAGATAGATTAGCAGTCCCCTGCGCCTCGAAAACGCGCAGCGGATATGTGCTATCGAGCGATTGAGAGAGCTTTGCATACGTACTGAAAGTATCTTTAAAGATCGCTCTCAGCTTCTGCGCTTTTTGCTGGATCGCAAGCCGCGCGTCCCTTTGTCTCCGCCGAATGGGATATTCATCAAAGTCCGCCGCAGCTTCAGCTCCGCCAGCCGGCAAAACCAATAAACGCTGCGTCTCAATCAAGTGACAATCGACAGCGTTAATCAGCGACCGAAATTCCTCGGGCGTGGTTTGCTCCAGCGCGTCGGCAATCTTCGAGGGTATCGGATGACGGCGTGCAAGCTCTCGAAACGTAAGCTCCTCGCCGTCGGTCTCGTCCTCCCAGAGATCTGTACCGATCTGTCGCCACTGCGGAGGGATATAGCGGCGGACTTACCATTATCGAATTGGTAGCTCCCAATATGGAGGCCGACGAAGTGATCCGGCTCGAAAGCAGCTGGAAGGAGCGCCTGCACACTAGGCAGCCGCACGGGCTTAACGATAACTGAGCTGCACCATGGGGGCTGTTACCTCTGTGATCACCTCTCCATCAACACGGTCGCCGACCATCGGCACAATTCAGCCGCACGGCCAAGCGCCATGCTCCACCACGCCACGCAATCCTTGAGATCACCGCGCGCATTGCTCGCCACGCGCGGGTCGCGAACATAGTCTCGCAGCCGTGTTCTGAGCTCCGATGCGAAATCAGCCGCATCGGCGTAAGACACATCGCAAAAGCCGACCTCGATGAGATGAAGGGCGATGTCGGAGCCCACGAGCTGCACGTCATCGACTTGCAGCATGAGTGCCGTGAGATCTTCGAGGAGCGGCTCCGGGATACGCCCTGCCGTCCGGGCGAGGCGCGCAAGGCGTTTCGCACCGGGCGCGTCCCGAAGCCGCTCAGCGAAATGAGCGAATACCTTCTCCAACGCGTTGGGCTCCTCACGCACGATGCTGTTCGGCTTTGAAGTTGCTGGCATTCGCTTCGATGTTCCGCCAGATACGGCGACGCTCGTGTTCCTGCGCAAGCTGGCGCGCGACAACGGTGCGGCTGATGATATCGTCGATCTGCGCGCCGTCGAGTGTGCGGTGCTCCACCAGCGCAGAGGCCAGTGCCTCGACGACATCTGCCTGCCGCTGCAAAATAGCACGCGCCTCCAGCGCGCAGGCTGCGATGAACGCGTCGGCCGACTGCGGCGTGGAAAAGATCAATTGCGCGAGCTGCTGTTCCTGCTTTCGGTCATCGCTCGCTTCCCATGCGTCGCCGAAGCGCAGCTTTTCGGCCTCGGAGCCGGCGGTCAACTCCACGACCCGCGCGAAGACATGCTGATAAATCTCCGCCATGTCGTCGCGCGGATCGCCATCACGCGGCATCAGTTCATCAAGCTGCTCGATGACTGAGCTGGTCTCGCCCGCAAAGCGAGACTGGAAATCGGGCCCCCAGCACAAACCGCTGAAACCCAGATCAGGGTTTTCTTCGATGGTTGCGCCGCCGAAGGTCGCGCCACTGGCACGCCCAACCGTCAGATGAGCGGCTTCGTGCAAAGCGATGCGCCGGTCGCGTACGTCGATCTCGTTTTTAAGCATCAGGATATCCTCCATTGCGCACCGCCGCGCGTCCGCGCAAGTGTGACCACGAACGGCGGCGGTGCGCGTGAGCCTGCGACCACCCCAGAGAACCGCAAGCGATGAACTTAAAGAAAGCGTGCATTCCTCAGAACGATGTTGTGCCTCGCCCGCATCCGGGCACGGACGCTGGTCAGGTCGTTACGATCGGCGAGCGACCGGATCATCGACATGCCGTCTGCCGGCACGCCAACGAGCGACGCTTCGAACAATTGCCATCGCATCGCAGTAAAGTTGAGGTCGTCATCCCAGCGAACGTGGCGCTCATCAACAACGTCGCCGTCGGCGTCGGTGATGAGCCATTGGTCAACGCGGTAGCCTGCCGAAACTCCCATGATCTCGCCACGGGCAACCATGCCCTCCGCCTTCTGCCCTTGTCTCGTCTGGGCGAACTTGAACTTGCCCAGCAACGCGCCGCGATCAAACCACGCGTTGACGAGGCGACCGAGAACCTGATCGATACCGCCCTGACTGTGATGGTCGAGCAAAGGGATACCGCCCTGCGCCATGCGGCTGAGGTCAACTGCCTCGGGCGAGATGCGAAGCGTTTCTGTGCCATAGGCGCGTTTGACCGGAGAGCCCATGCTGATGACGGCCTCGACGGTGTGTTGGTGTTTGTTATAGCTGGTCGCGCTGACTGCCGTCGCCTCGGTTTCGGCGAGCCGGTGCAGAAGCTGGTCGGAACGCGGCAACATGGTTAGATGCGCTCCACCGAGATCGTGCCTTTGATCGGGGGACCGCGATCAAGAACCGTGATGTTCGCGTCGCTCAGGATACCGACTGCGCCCGAATTGATCTGCGGCGACCGCTGGCAGGCCGCCTCATCGTCAAGGTCGAACGCCTGATGCACGTTCGGGTGTCGGCCGCCATGCGCACCGCGCAGGTTGCGGCGGCGCGGATCGTCGAGAGCCACGACTGCGCCGCAGCTGAGACCATTGTTCGCGGCAGACGGCGTGAGGTCCGCGTCCGTGTATTGATCCGCTAGCTGCTGAACGCCGCAGGCATCGAGCCAGCGGACGATACGCAGCGTGAACATGCGCTGGATCAGTGGCCGCTCAATGACCTCGGGCTGCACGGGCTCTTGCGGCTTCGGAAGCGAAGCCGGCAAGTCGCCAGCCAGCACACCAGCGACGTGCCCCCGAAGCACGTTGGCAATGACGTCAGCCTCAGGCTGAATCTGCTGTTGCACGGCTTCAAGGAACACTTTCAGCGGATGGGCGTCGCCGACGATCAGGGCGCTTTCGCGAGCGAGTTCGCCCAGCCGACCCACCGCAGAATTGAAAGCCGCGCTGGCAGGCCCCCATTTATCGATCAGCGCGTTCACAGCCGCAGCGGTCTCGGCACGGCAGCGCTGATCGATAAGTTGCGCAAGTTCGCTATCAAGATCAGCAATCGTTGTATCGGCATCGCCAATAGCATCGATCAGCGTCGCGACCCGATCCTGCTCTCGACGCATAGCCTCTTCAACAGCAAGCAGCGCCGTATCGGCCGCGCCTTCCGACGCTAATTTGCGAGCCTTCTCGCGATGCGCGGCGGCGCTGGCTTCGGCCGTCTGACGACGCTTCACCAGATCATCGCGGGTGCTGCGCTTGGCCTGAAGCTTATTTTCAAGCTCACGCTGCTGCTTCACGGCTGGATCGGTTTTGGTGAAAAAGGCCATTGATAGTCGCTCCGCAGATCAGGTCGCGACTACTGTGCGGTGCTTCGGGTCGGATGTCTCGAACTCAAAACTTCAGAAAATATCAATTTAGGGCCGTTGCGGATTTATGAGGTACGTGGGCGCTGCGATAGCCATAAAGCGGTCAGGATCAACGCTTGCCCTGCCCCGTCTTCGAAAGCCAGTCATCCATTGCACGCTCGGTGCAGAACCATCTGCCGCCACCATCGAGCTTCACCGCATCCAGTTGCCCGCTCTTAATAGCGCGAAGCGCTTTCTGGTAGTCAACATGCAGAGGCAGGAGCCCTTTCAGCGGCCACATCGGCTCCGCCGTCGCTACATTCGCTGGTGAGGCTTTGACCTCCGCTTTCGCCTTGCCGAATTCCTTGATGATCGACATCAGCGTAGCCAGCTTCGGCGAGAAGCCCGCCGTCTCCATTGCGTCGGCGATCTCGGCCGGCAGCGCCTGATCGGTTTTCATAGCAGCGTCACCCATCAGTCGGCCTCGGCTGACATGGCCCGCACCATCTCGGCAAAGAAGCCGGGGTCACCGTCACAGCCGACAGCTTCTGCAACCTCGCCAACCATCTCCTCCAAGATCAGATCGGCGCGTGCGCCAAGCTCGTCCTCATCTGCGATGCCGAGCGACCGGGAGATGTCTAAAAACGTTCGCTGGTATCGTTCGATCAGCGGCGCAAGGGCGACCGCCGTCGCGCGGCGGTCGTCGGGCGATGTCTCGGCCGCGATTGCCGTGATCTGCCGCTCGAACATAATGCGCAGGCCAGCGAGTGCCGCCGACCAACCGACGCTGAAACGGTCGCGGTATTTGCCGGTTTCCCGGCGCTCTTGAGACTTCAAGGCAAGAGCGCCGACGATCGTCGGCATGTGCCAGCGCGGCCGCCCCTGTTTGGAGTAGCCGTCAGGCGGCACACGCCGGAGCGCTCTGACCAACGTTGCACGATCACGTTCGAGCAGGTCAGCCGCTCGGTTGATTGAGAAGAGACTTTTCGTCTCCGTGCTCGCCTTATTCAACTTCATTGCAGAATTCTGTGCTGTTGTTGTGGGCTCTTGAAAAAATCTATCGCTACTTTGGGCGAACGGCGCAGCGCCACCCGCATTGGCCCGGGCTTCAGAGGGACCCGGTAATCGGCGATCTCGCTTCGGTCCGCATGTGCCGCTCCGGCCCGCTTTCGGCGCGCAAAGCGGAACAGTACCAACCCCCTGTCGTACAAAAAGGATTTCCTATCCCTCCCCCCCCCCCTTGTTCCTCTTGTTCCTTTTCAACTGAGAAAGAACTAGACGACAGCAGTGCGTTATGTGCCCTCCTACAAGCGGCACAGGCGGAACGGGTGCGCAGCCCGTTCACCGGATTGAGGAAATCCCCTTCCGCGCAGCGACCCGAAGCGACACTCAAAACGGCTCCGCATCGGCATCAGGTGCGACCTCTTCAACTTCATCATCCGTGTCGTCCGTCTGCCACTTCGTCAGCTTCGGATTGCGCCACGGCCAACTCGGGAAGCGCGCGTCCCATGCCCGCCGGGCTTCATTCAGCTCCGGGAACGTCCAGCCACGGCGCCGCATGACCTTCGTGTCATTCGTGCACCCTTGCTCGCGAAGGAAGTCCCCCAGCTTGTGGTCGCTCACGCTACGTAACCGTGGCTCGATGTTGCGGGCCTGATCATAGAGGCCAAGCCGGGTGACCCAGCGGTCGCCCATTCCCAGTGTGACCTTGTATTCGTATTTGTTCGAGACTGCTCGATTGGGGCCGTTCGCATCGCAGCCGGCCAAGATGCCGGTCTCCAACAACTCCACCCACCAGCTATCCAGCGGACCGAGCGAGAGCGCCTGCTGGCCCGCAAGGTCGTTGCACTTCGGCAGCCTGCGAGGATGGAAGTCACCGAGATCGTGATGCTGGAGGTCGTGCAGCATGGCGCCGTAACCGCCATTCTCCAACTGTTCGTTGGTCGTCTTGAACCACGCGAGATCCTGCATGTGCTCGTCGCTGACCTTCAGAACAAAATAGCGGCGCTCACGTTCGCCGGCCGGCACCACCCAGTCCTCATTGCTGGCCATGATGACATGCAACATGTTGGGAACTTCGACACCATCCCGGCCCTTCGCCTCAATGAAGATTGTGGGCTCCGTGACCAAGCGCTTGATAGTGCCCTCCGCACCCTTATTGCCGGGCCAATACGCTTCATCCGCGAACAACAAGACCGTGTCACGCAAGTGGCCATTGAAGCGCCCAACCAGATGCTCTGCGCTGGAAATCTGCAAGGCGTGCTGGCCGAGCAGCTTGCACATGGCATTGGCGACGGTGCCCTTACCAGCGCCACGTTTGCCCTGCATGACCAGCACGACTTCGGCGCGCTCGTCCGGGTGCTGCACACACCAAGCGAGCCAGTTCATCACGTAGTTGAATACCTCCTTTCTGCGGGAGGCGACCACGATCCAAATATGATCGCGCAGCTTGCTCCAGTCGCCCGGCGCCGGCTGGAATGCCCAGCCGCGCCACAGGTTGAGTTTGCCGTTGATCACCCGGGCGTTGTTGCCCGGATGAAAGGTCAGGCCATCATACTGACGGCGCTTAGTCTGGTTGAGCCACCACGTGCCCAGCGGCACGGTCTTGTCCCCAACATCGACACGCTTGTTCATGTGCAGGTTCTTGAAGTCGGCAAAGCGCATCATGACCAGCTTCCAACGGCCGCGCTCATGCTCAAACGTGCCGACGAACGATTTGCCGCCCTCTTGGACGACAAAGTACCGGGCGTTCATCGCGTCAAGCCGCTTGTTGCCGGTCGGCAGTAACGTCGGGTCGGCGCAGCCGATCGAGGTCATCGTGTTCACGACCTCACCTCCGGCTTCTTGCCGAACTTGGCGACGGCGTCATTGAAGAGCTTCTTCACGTCTTTGTCGTAGATGCCGCCAGAGGCATACGGCGCGCAGGCAAACATGATCGCCTGCTCAGGCCAGCCTTTGCCGACCATGGAAGCGACAGCGTTACGGATGCTATTCCACCAACAATGCGGCTCACGACTTGCATCGAGGAGCGCCAGCAATTCATCAACGCTCTTGCCGAGCTTCGGCACGTGCACCTTAGCAAACGCAGCCCACGGACAATCGGGCTCGGCGTCGGTAGGCGGCAGCGCGGATAACGCTTGGACAGAGTAGGCAGCCGGGCGACGATTGACGTGAACGGTCGTGATCTCAGTGACGTAGCCGCGCGCGGCCTTTTCCGGCGAGGCGTAATTCACCGTTCCGGCAACGCGCAGGACACGAGCGGGATCGTCCACATGATCGCTGCCGAACAGTTTCTTTAACGCGCTATTCGCAGCCTTCAAGTCGTCGGAATTAATGATCGCTTCGCTCAGCAGAAAGTAAATATGGCAGCGCTTGTGCGGCGTGTTACCGGTCACCACCATTAGCGCTGGGTGGAGGCGTTGGGCCTTGCAGATAGCGACGACGCGCTCATGATCGCCTACAGCGTCGTATTCGATCCAAGCATAACGAGCAGCGCAGAAGTGGGACTTGCTAGCTCGGCCGGACGGCGGAGGATCGCCTTTGCGCAAGGCGGCGCCGATGTACACGTTGAAGCCGGCCGCATTCGTCTTCGCGACGAATTCAACAACTGGCTTCAAGTCATGAGCGGAGAAGATGCGGCTTTTGTTAAGGGCATCGCCCGGGCGGGCGTAAGCGACCTCGACCCAGCTCTCCGTAAACGCGAGCACAAACTTCGGCGAGAAAATAGCGGACACATGAGCACTGATGGCAGTAACATCCGGCCCAAACGAAGACGGCTTACCTTGCACCGGCAAGGCGCGGTTGATATAAGGAGAGTGCATTGCTGTTATCCTGAGTTTTTAAAGGCCCGGAGCGCGCCAACGCCCCGGGCTTTTGCTTTAGGCTGAGGGTTGGAAGAGACGCGCGCGCTCGCTCTCGGGGATGATCTTGATCCCGCAATAATCAATGACCTTGAGCTTGCCGGCCCTGATTTTGCGCCAAGTCGTGACGCGGCTGGTGCCGGTCATCGCCGACCATTCCGAGATCCGATAACCGAACCGGTCGGAACCGCGAAAGCTGTTAGCCGACGTAAGATTGCACGTGTTCATGTGACGAGGCGACCTCCGGGTTAAGATTGATACCCGCGAGTGTCGCCCAGTTACTTCGATTTAATGAGTTAAGTTGGCAGAGTACTTTCGAAGGAACTTAACGGCAACGCTTCCGCCATGCGCTGGTTGTCTGTCGAACGGCAACTGGGTCGGGAGGGCTGATACCGCAAGCGCGATGCAGGGCCCGCATGGTCACGATCAAGGGCTGGTACTGGCTGAAGTTTTGAATTTGTCGTTGGCTCATCTGGTCAAGCAATGGCTCCCAAAGCACCGCGCGCTCCACACTCTTGCGACTGCTGGAGCCTTGGCGGGAGAATGCGCGCATATATTCCTCTGGATCTCGGACTGAGCGGATAACACGCAGCATATCTGGAAGGAGCACGGCCAGATCGACCTCCTCAAACGACGATTTAGACCGCGCCTCCGACGACCGGGTCATACCTATCTTGGTGAGCACCAGCCCTCGGTGAAAGGGGGACGCTTCTGTCCATAGCGATTGCAGGTTGACAATCGCTCGCTCTAGTCGCGCGAAAAGTGGATCGGCGCTCGCAAACTTCATCGGCACTTTGTGTTTACGGGCTTGATGCAGTTGGATCGCGCACATGTCGATCTCGATGAGAATTTGCCGACGGGTGGCTACGTCCTGAGGGCCGAAAGCTCGGAGCACGTCGCCTAGATGTTCGCGTGCAATGATAAAATCAGACAGTCGCAAATCGCCGGCAATGGGGTGGCGCAACTCGGCAAGCCATGGAGGCATTTCCTCTCGGGACATGACCGGCATATTGACGAGCAATTTGCCCGCCTGCAACAAAGGAAACGTAGCGAAACGAATTCGATATTGAAATCTCGTTGAGCGTCGTCGCTGAAACTGGATTAGTTGGCTACTGTGATGCGCTCGAACATTGAAGTTAGACCGACAGTTAATGAGATGTTGGTGACTGTTCACGTGAGTTAGTCGGGATCAATGGCACTTTGGCTAACTGTTACGTTGACTGTTTGACGCTGCACTGGCTGTTAGCGTTACGTTGGTTGGCGACTTTTTCATCAGCTTAACTCTGACGTAGGCGCCTCTCTCGCTACAACGGTCTAACAGACCATTCAGCGGCCACCACCTTCAAAGCTTGACAGGTTCGCAAGTGTAAGTGACGGGCGATGATCCTTAGGGGTCGGGCTCGTCAATCGCGCTCCGTCGACTGCTTTCAAAGCACCAAAATGTCTCTTGCGACTCCCATAATACCGCCGGATCGCCCCGACGAGGCCGTCTTGCGATATGTGCGGGAGCTTGCCAAACGGCACGCGCGCGAGGATCATGAGGCCGAGATCGCCGCCCGCCAAGCAGCCCGACTTGCGAGGAACGAAGACACATGATCCGCGCTTCGATCTACGCCCGTTTTTCGTCTGACCGCCAGAAAGATCGCAGTATCGACGATCAAGTTGCCCTGTGCCGCGACCTTTGCGCGCGCGAGGGCATGGCGGTGATCTCGACGTTTGAGGACCGCGCGATTTCCGGTTCGGCGGCCGTCAACCGCCCCGGCTTTCAAGCCCTGATGCAAGCCGCCGAGAGCGGACTGTTGGATGTCATCGTCGCCGAAGACATGGATCGGATCTTCCGCGATCAGGCCGATTATCATAACGTTCGTAAGCGTCTCGACTTTCTCCGCATCACGTTGCACACCGTTTCTGGTAGGGTTGGCGCGATTGACGGCGCCTTGCGCGCGTTAATGAGCGAGCAGTTCATCGAAAACCTACGAGTGCATACTCGGCGAGGTCTCGAAGGGGTCTTGCGCGACGGCAGGCACGCTGGCGGGCGCGCTTACGGCTACCGCGCTGTTAGAGACAAGCCCGGCCAGTTGGAGATCGTCGAAGAAGAGGCTGAGATTGTCCGCCGGATTTTCGCCGACTACGTCGCCGGCATGACGCCGCGCCAAATCGCGCACGACCTCAACAAACGTGGTGTGCGCCCTCCTCGTGGTCGGCAGTGGAATGGCTCGACCATCAACGGTCACGTTGCACGTGGCGGCGGCATGATCCTCAATGATCTGTATGCCGGTCGCATTGTTTGGAACAAGGTCAGGATGGTGAAGGATCCAACGACGGGCAAGCGCCTGTCACGATCCAATCCGAAAGAGCAATACAAGATCGTCCCGGCGCCCCACTTGCGCATCATCGACGACGAAACGTTCAAGGCTGCACAACGGATCAAGATCGAGCGGCGCCGCGACGCGACGCCGACAACCGCACAACAGGCGCGCGCGCCGAAGCGAGTGTTCTCCGGACTGCTCCGGTGTGGCTCGTGCGGGGGCGGAATGTCTTCGGTTGGCAGTGACCGCAAAGGTTTGCGGGTGCAGTGCTCGGCATACCGAGAAAGCGGATCGTGCGACAACGGCCGACGCGTCTATCTCGACGAAATCGAGGCGCTGGCGATCAAGGGATTGCGCCAGCACCTCACACTTCCCGAACTGCTCACCGATTATGTCGATGCCTATAACACCGAGCGCAAGCGCCTCAAGAAAGAGGCGAGCACCGAACGCACCCGGCTGGAACGGCGGCTCGGCGAGATAGGACGCGAGATGAAGCGGATCGTTGACTGCATCGTGGTCACCGGCATGCCACCGGAGCAGTTCGTCGGCCGGATGCAGGAGCTTGAGGCCGAGAAGGCCAACGTTATGGCGGGGCTCGAAAGCGCCAAAGAAAGCGACAACGTGGTCGCCCTGCACCCCAAGGCACTGGACCGCTACAAGCGGGCCGTGATGGAGTTGGCCGACGAGTTGAAGCGCGGCACCCCGGGCGAGTTTGCGACCATCCGCGAGTTGGTCACGGCGATCATCGTGCATGCCAGCCCTAGCCGACCGGGCGGCACAGGAACCAAAGCCGATGCCGAGGATGACCGGAGTGTGCGGATCGACATCAGAGGGCGCCTCGCCGCGCTCTGCGGCAATCCCGCCCTGTTTCCGAACATGGCTATGTCGGGGGGATTGTTGGTAGCGGGAGAGGGACTCGAACCCCCGACCCCAGGATTATGATTCCCGTGCTCTAACCAGCTGAGCTACCCCGCCACAGGGTCGCGAGCGGCGGAACGGCCGATCTCGCGAACGCGCGGCATATAAGGAAGGGGGCGGCGGGAAGTCAATCCGCCTTCGCTAAAAGCTTCGGCGGGACAAGGCGCGGAAGAGTAGAAAAGAGGTCGATTTCGGTGTCGAAATCGCTCGTTTTCCCACACCAGACTCGTGGAGAAGTCCCCCTCACCCGGAATCCGCGCTTTGCGCGGATTCCGGCCTCTCCCCGCATCCGCCTTCGCCAAGGCTTCGGCGGGACATGGCGGGGAGAGGCGAAGAAAGAGACCCTATTTCGGCCTCACATTCTGGTCGCCGCCGGGGCTGCCGGGGGGCGGGATGACGGGCATGGCGCCGTCGGTCGAGGGCGCGGGGGCGTGCATCTCGGGGTCGACGCCCGCGGGCGGGCAGAGCACGCCGTCGGATTTGGCGAGCTTGTCGCCGAGCGGTTCCCGGGACTGGCCGGTGGTGGTGCCGTCGGCCTGCCGGTTCGGGCGGTCCTGCGGCGTGCAATTGGCCGCATGTTGCGGGGATGGCGGCGCGGTCTGTTGCGGCGGCGTCGCCGGGGCGGGCGGAGCCTGCGCGATCGCGCTGCCGGAGGCGGCGATCAGGAGGCTGGCCAGGATGATGTTCGATGTCGTGCGCATGGGAGGGAAACGCGCAAGGCGTTCGCCCTGTTCCCGGCGCTCAACATTACGATTTGTGGTAGCGGATCAGCGAAAAGTGCCCCATCGGCGGCATCGGTCTCCGCTCGGTGAGCGTGACGCCGCCATGCCTGGCGGCCCAGGTGACGAGGCGGTCCCACGGGAATTCCGGGCGCCAGCCGAGGCGGCGGGCGACGGGGGCGAAGGCGAGCTCGAACAGTTTTCGCGGGCCCGCCTCGGCGCCGATGTGGTTGACCAGGATCAACTCGCCGCCGGGCTTGAGCACGCGCACGAACTCGTCGAGCGTGCCTTCGGGATCGGGCACGGCGGTGATGACATATTGCGCGACCACCGCGTCGAAGAAGTTTTCCGGGAAGGCGAGGTTTTTCGCATCCATCACCGAGAGCACTTCGACGTTGCTGAGCCTGAGCGCGCGCACGCGCGCCTGCGCCTTGCGCAGCATCGGTTCGGAGATGTCGACGCCGCAGATCTTCGTGGTGCGCGAATAGTCGGAGAGCGACAGGCCGGTGCCGACGCCGACGTCGAGGATGCGGCCGCCGATGCGGTCGGCCTCGGCGATGGTCGACTGCCGTCCGGCGTCGAACACCTTGCCGAACACGAGATCATAGACCGGCGCCCAGCGGCCATAGGCCTTCTCGACCCCGGCCCGCGAGATGTCTGCTGCCATGCCCCCTGCCCCAGTATTTTTTTAGCCGCGCACCGCTTCAACGAGCGGCCTCGCTGCGTTGCTCGCGACCTTCGCGGCGGCGCTCTGGATGAAGCCGCCGCCGAGCACGCGCGCCTGGCCCGATGGCGCGTCGTAGAACACGCAGGCCTGGCCGGGCGAGACGCCCTCTTCGCCGGCGACGAGCTCGACTTCGTAATGGCCGTTGGCGCCGCGCAGCCACGCGGGCTGGGGGCTGCGCGTCGAGCGCACGCGCACGAACATCTCGAGGCCAGGGCCGATGGCGCGGTCGATGTCGCCGCCGCCGATCCAGTTGACGTCGCGCAAGGAGATGCGGTGCATCTTCAGCGCATCGCGCGGGCCGACGACGACGCGCCGGGTGGCCGCCTCCACCCGCACCACGAACAGCGGCGCGGATGCGGCGATGCCGAGGCCGCGGCGCTGGCCGACGGTGAAATTGGCGATGCCGTTGTGCCGGCCGAGCACGCGTCCCTCGAGATCGACGATGTCGCCGGGGTCCATCGCATTCGGCCTGAGGCGGGTGATGATGTCGGTGTAGCGGCCGGTCGGCACGAAGCAGATGTCCTGGCTGTCGTGCTTGTCGGCGACCGCAAGGCCGAAGCGCCGCGCGAGCTCGCGCGTCTCGGGCTTGGTCATGTCACCGAGCGGAAAGCGCAGGAAGTCGAGCTGCTCTTGCGTGGTCGCGAACAGGAAATAGCTCTGGTCGCGGTCGGCATCGGCGGCGCAGATCAGCGCGCGCGAGCCGTCAACGCGGCGGCGCGAGGCGACGTAATGGCCAGTGGCGAGCGCTTGCGCGCCGAGCTCGCGCGCGGTCTTCAGGAGGTCGCGGAATTTGACGCTGCGGTTGCACTCGATGCAGGGCACCGGCGTTTCACCGAGAGCATAGCTATCGGCGAAATTGTCGATGACGGATTCGCGGAAGCGATCCTCGTAGTCGAGCACGTAATGGGGAATGCCGAGCTTGGCGGCGACGTCGCGCGCGTCGTGGATGTCCTGGCCGGCGCAGCAGGCGCCCTTGCGATGGGTCGCCGCGCCATGGTCGTAGAGCTGCAGCGTGATGCCGACGACGTCGTAGCCTTCCGCCTTCAAGAGCGCAGCCGTCGTCGAGGAATCGACGCCGCCCGACATGGCGACGACGACCCTGGTGTCCTCAGGACGGCCTTCGAGATCCAGACTGTTGAGCATGGGCCTTCAAGCGTTGTGACGGCGGCGTGCGGCGATCCCGCGATTTCGGTGCTGTCTCGCGGGACGTCGGCGATCCCCGGGAACTTCAGTTCCCGAAAGGCACGACGGCCCGGTCGAAAGCGGCTGAGAGCTGTCTCTTTAATATAGGTGGCCTTCCGGTGAAGCAATCACGGGGGACACCAGCTTAGGGCAATTCTTGCCGGGGAGGCAGAAATGACGGGGTCGCGGAGGGGTGCGGGGCACCGGCCCCATCTTATCAAGGCATTGATTTTACTTGATAAAACATTGTCGCGCAGGGCTGGCCCGCTCCTTGCTACCCCCTGAAGCCGAAGATGTTTTCAAGGGGTCGCCTGTGGTCGGTCGGACGTCAGATGTAGTGGCCAGCGTGCAAGTCCAGAGCGCGTCGCAGAAGCCTGCCCGGTCGCAGGGCGCCAAAGACACGTCCGCGAGCGACTCGTTCGGCTCGCTGGTGGACAGCAACACCCAGGCGATCAGCAACAACGCGTCCGCGCAGGACACCGCGCCGCGCCGGAGCGACCCGGCCTCCTCGTCCTCGGACAAGACGCGCGACACCTCCTCCACCGACCAGTCCTCGCAGAGCAAGGCGAGCGACGACACCGACGCATCCGCGCCCGCCACGAGCGAGGCCAAGAACGATGCCAAGAACGATGCGGCGGGCGACCCGGCCAAGGACGCCGGCAAGATCAAGGACAAGACCAAGGACAAGTCCGAGACGTCAGATGCCAAATCGGCGGACAAATCCGACGAGACCAAGGGCGACAAGACCGACGGCACGGACGGCCTTGCCGCCGCCGATGCTGCCGCCGCCGCGCAGGTCGATGCGACGCAGATCGCCGTGCCCGATCCGAATGCGATCGTGGTGGCGGCACCCGCCGTGCACGTCGATCCGAACGCGGCCGCGAGCCCGGCCACGGACGCCGCCTCCTCGCCGTTGACGATCGCCGCCGCCGGCATCGCCGCCAGCGCCTCGACCGCGGCGCAGATCGCCGGCACCAAGCCCGATGCCGCGACATCAGGCGACAAGAGCGCCAAATCCGCCGGCGCCAAGGTCGATGCCGACACCTCGGCAACGCTCGGGGATACCGCCGCCGGGGTGACCGACGGCACGGCAACCGATGCCCAGGCCACCGCCGGACTGATCCCCGTCACCGCCCAGGGCACACCAAAAACGTCGTTCAAGGCCGCCGCCACCGCACAAGGCGCGAGCGACGTGTCCAATATCGGCCAGGGCGCCGGCCAGGCGAACGCGGCCGCGACGACGCAAGCGTCCGGCACCGCCGCGGCCACCAACGGCGCCGCGCATCCGCAAGCCGCCAAGTCGCAGGCAGATGGCAGCGCGACCGACGCGAAGCCCGGCGCTGCGGACCGTACGCCCGACGCGATCCCGGCCGCACCGGCCGCCCACGCCCATGCCGATGCGCAGGCCGCTTTCAACGCGACCGATACCAGCGCACAGGCCGCTTCCGCCGTTCAGGCCCCGCTGACCAATACGACCTCGACGGCGACCGCATCGACCGCGACGCTGACCGCGACCGCGGCCACCAATACGGCCGTGCCGATCAGCGGCGTGCCGATCGAGATCGCGGCCGCCGCGCGTGCCGGCAAGACCCGCTTCGACATCAGCCTCGATCCGATCGATCTCGGCCGTATCGACGTCCGCATCAATGTCGACCGCAACGGCCAGGTCACCTCGCATCTCACCATCGAGAAGCCGGAGACGCTGCAGATGCTGCGCCAGGACGCGCCGCAATTGCAGCGCGCGCTCGACGATGCCGGCTTCAAGACCGGCAGCAACGGATTGTCGTTCAGCCTGCGCGACCAGAATTCGTCGGGGCAGAACTCCGGCCAGAACAACGACAATGGCGGCAACGCCCGCCGCCTGATCATCAGCGACGAGGAAGCAGTTCCCGCGGCGACCGTGGGGCGCGGCTACGGCCGCATGCTCGGATCGAGCAGCGGCGTCGACATCAGAGTGTGAGGAGTATTCGACAATGACCACCACGAATGCCGCCACCGCCCCATCCGTCGTCTCCGGCACGACGCAGACGACGTCGTCCTCGTCGAGCTCGAACATGAGCTCGAGCACGGGATCGACGCTCGCCGGCAACTTCCAGACCTTCCTGACGCTGCTGACGACGCAGCTGCAGAACCAGAACCCGCTCGATCCGCTCGACACCAACCAGTTCACCCAGCAGCTGGTGCAGTTCGCCGGCGTCGAGCAGCAGCTCAAGACCAACGATTCGCTGGCCCAGCTGGTCACGCTGCAGCAGACCACGCAGGCGACCCAGGCGCTGGGCTTCGTCGGCAAGACCGCGCTGGTCGACGGCACGACCGCGACCATGACGAAGTCGTCGGCGACCTGGCATCTCAACGTGCCGACCGACTCGACCGTGGACATCACCGTCGCCAATTCCAGCGGCCAGACCGTGTTCACCGGCAAGTACACCGCCGCCGCCGGCACCGACATTCCCTTCACGTGGAACGGAGTGGGCAATGACGGCACGCAATGGCCCGACGGCAAGTACACGATCTCGGCCACCGGCAAGGACGTCGCGAACAACAATGTCGGCATCGCCGCGCAGGTGCAGGGCGTGGTGTCGTCGGTCGACCTGACCCAGTCGCCGCCGCTGCTCACCATCGACGGCGCCAGCTACACGATGAGCCAGGTGAAGAGCATCATCGCGACGAGCAGCAATTAAGGGGCTGGTGCTACACATTCGGTGTCGTCCCGGCCTAGTTGTGGTCTCTCAGGAGGTTGTCCATCTGGTCTGAACCGAGGAAGCTGAGGTTGCGAAGCTTCAGTGTTCCAAGGAGAGACCAGATGAACGTCCACAAGAATGCGCCTTTGACGCCTAAAGGTCGAGA
>NZ_JAVAYM010000080.1:0-648 GCF_054185205.1 Bradyrhizobium sp. 14AA
AAACGGGACACACAAGCAGCCTATGCTTTTCTTAAACGGTTAGTGAAGCAGTTTGATGAACCGAAGGTTGTAGTCACAGATAAAGCCCCCTCTATTACAAGTGCCTTTAAGAAACTAAAAGAATACGGCTTTTATCAAGGGACAGAACATCGTACCATTAAATACCTGAATAATTTGATTGAACAAGACCATCGTCCAGTAAAGAGACGCAATAAATTCTATCGAAGTTTACGCACTGCCTCCACCACGATTAAAGGCATGGAATCCATTCGAGGATTATATAAGAAAACCCGAAAAGAAGGCACTCTCTTCGGGTTTTCGGTCTGTACTGAAATCAAGGTATTATTGGGAATCCCAGCTTAAATCATAGATACCGTAAGGGATTTTATTCTTTATTTAAAACTTTGCAACAGAACCTTTTTGTTTATATTATTTTATTTTTAAATTTGCTATTATTAAATGGAATTTAAAAACTCCAGGTAGAGAAGTAGAGGATGTTGTTATTTCTGGTACTGTTGAAAATACTACAGATTCTAAAGAGCTTTTAGAAGCGATCATTGTTGCTGTCGGTGGTAAAGATAATATTGAAAAAGTAGATGCTTGTTTTACACGTTTGAGAATAACTTTAAAAGAGCCAAGTAAAATTGA
>NZ_JAVAYM010000009.1:0-281519 GCF_054185205.1 Bradyrhizobium sp. 14AA
TCCTCGCCCATTGCGCCTCGGTCAGCTCATATCGCTTCGCCGCCATCATCTGCTCCGTGTCGAATCACGGAACTCTATGAATCAGCGATCAAACCACTTGGGAATCCTGAATGTCGATCGGCCCTAGTGCGCAATTGCGCACGGGAGCCAGGACCCATACCGCGTGATCTATCGAGTGGGTGAGGTGCGAGTACCGGACTAGGAGTCTTCGCCAAACGTTTGCTTGGGGTAATGGGTCCTGGCTTTCGCCAGGACGACATCGCAGCAAAACAAAAGGCGCCTGAAATGCTCAGGCGCCTTTTTGCATCGAAGCAGCCGTCCCTAGCTCCGCGGATATCCCGCGGCTTCCAGGATCAGATTCGCCACCTCCTTCGGATGTGAGACCAGCGAGAGGTGGCCGGCATCGAGCTCGATCGTGGTGGCGTTCATGCGCTTGGCGAGGAAGCGTTCGAGATCGGGATTGATGGTGTAATCGTTCTTCGACACCGCGTACCAGCTCGGCTTCGAACGCCATGCCGCTTCCGTGGTGCGGCCGCCGAAGATCGAGGCCGCGGTCGGCCATTGCACCGCATAGAGCTCCTTGGCCTGCTCCGGCTTCACGCCATTGGCAAAGTACTTCAGGAACGCGTCTTCCGAGAGCTTGGTGTAACCATCGCGCTCGACGATGCCGGCGCGCACCGGGCCGGTCGGAAACTGCTTCGACAGCGCGACGAAATCCTCGTCGGCATCGGGTGCGCGCGCGGCGACATAGACGAGGCCGGTGACCTTCGGGTCAGTGCCGACCTGGCTGATCACGGTGCCGCCCCAGGAATGCGCGACCAGGACCGTCGGTCCATCCTGCTCGGCCAGCGCGCGCTTGGTCGCCTCGACGGAATCGGCAAGCGACGACAGCGGATTCTGCACGGCGGTCACATGCAGGCCTGCGGCCTGCAGGATCGGGATCACCTCCGACCAGCTCGAGCCGTCGGCCCAGGCGCCGTGCACCAGCACGACGTTCTTCGCCTTCACGGCCTGCGGTGTTTGCGCGTGAGCAAGGCTGAGGGGGGCCGCCAACAGGCTCGCGGCGACGAAAAGGCTGCGCCAAAGTGACATGATCGTTCTCCGTCTTGTTTTGTGTTCGATAGCCAAAGGACGGTGCGCAAGGCGGCGGCGTTACGCTCAATCACTCGCCTGTGACCAGCGTCCTGGTCGGGCGCGCACGAGACGTGCAGGCGAGCTTACGCAGTGTGAGGGTGACCGTGGAACGAGAGACCCAGCCTGTATTTCCAGTTCGACCGAAAACCAGCCGGCGTGTCGGCGCTTCCCGCGAGCCAACGATTGAACACGCAAAAAAACGCCCCGGGGCACCGGGGCGCTTTCTCAAACCTGGAAGTGGCGTTGCGTGATTTATGCGGCGGCTTACGCGGCCGCGTTCTCGATCACCTGCGCCTTCGGGGCGCTGGTGCTGATCGCGATCTGGCGCGGCTTCTTGGCTTCGGGAATCTCGCGGACGAGATCGACGTGAAGCAGTCCGTTCTCGAGCGAGGCGTCCTTCACCTGCACGAAATCGGCAAGCTGGAAGGCGCGCTCGAAGGCGCGCGCGGCGATGCCGCGGTAGAGCACCTCGGCCTTGCTGTTCTCGTTGGCGACTTTCTCGCCCTTGATCGTCAGCGTGTTTTCCTTCGCGACGATGGAGAGCTCGTCCTTGGCGAAGCCCGAGACCGCAACGGTGATGCGGTAGGCGTTCTCGCCGGTGCGCTCGATGTTGTAGGGGGGATAACCGGGGCTGCCGTCCGAACCGGCCTGGTCGAGCAGGTTGAAGAGGCGGTCGAAGCCGACGGTGGAACGATAGAACGGGGTGAGATCGTAGGTACGCATGGTCAAGTCCTCCATTGAGCGACTGTTGGGTAACCCGCCCGCCATCGGGCCGGGCTTTAGTCTGTGTGCAGCCTGATGTTCCGGTTCCGAAACACTGGTAGCGGCCTGCACCATGGTGATATGGGTTCAGGGGAACGGCGTTCAAGAGGGCGGTCACTTGCGCCTTTTCGGCGCTTCCGCCCCTTGATTTGTAGCCCTTCGCGCCCAACCACCTCCCATCATGACGCTGGTCTCGATCCCGTCTAATCCCGTTCCCGAAGACGTCGTCAGCGGCACCATCAAGACGCCGGACGGCGTCGAGCTGCGCTTTGCGCGCTGGGCGCCGCCGGCGGGCCGCAAGGGCACCGTCTGCGTCTTCACCGGGCGCAGCGAGCAGATCGAGAAATATTTCGAGACCGTGCGCGATTTGCGCGACCGCGGCTTTGCGGTGGCGATGATCGACTGGCGCGGGCAGGGCCACTCCTCGCGCCGCCTGCGCGATCCGCGCAAGGGCTATGTCCGCGACTTCGCCGATTTCGAGATCGACGTCGAGACCTTCGTGCAGCAGGTGGTGCTGCCGGATTGTCCGCCGCCCTTCTTCGCGCTCGCCCATTCCATGGGCGGCACGGTGTTGCTGCGGGTGGCGCATGCCGGCAAGCGCTGGTTCGACCGCATGGTGCTGTCGGCGCCGATGATCGACCTGCCCGGCCGCACCACCTCGTTTCCGGCGCGGGCGCTGCTGAAGACGATGCGCCTGATGGGAATGGGCGGCCGCTACGTCCCCGGCGGCAGCGATCGCATCACCGGGCTCGATCCCTTCATCAACAATCCCGTGACCAGCGATCCCGTGCGCTATGCGCGCAATGCCGCGATCCTGGAGGAGGATCCGACGCTCGGACTGGCATCACCGACGGTCGCCTGGGCCGACACCGCCTTCCGCGCGATGCAGACCTTCAAGGGCATGAACTATCCCTCCGAGATCCGCCAGCCGATCCTGATGCTGGCGGCCTCCAACGACGCCGTGGTCTCGACCGCGGCGATCGAGGAGTTCGCCTATCATTTGCGCGCCGGCTCCCATCTCGTGATCGCCGGTGCCAAGCACGAGATCCTCCAGGAGCAGGACCGCTACCGCTCCCAGTTCTGGGCCGCCTTCGACGCCTTCGTGCCGGGCACGCCGCTGTTCAAGTGAGAGACGGTCTGCTCTCTCGCCCCGCTGGCGGGGCGAGAGAGCAGAGCAACTCATAGCGTCTTCAGATACTCGATCAGGTCGTAGCGCTCTTGTTCCCTAAGCACGCGGCCGATGGTGCCGTCCTTGCCGGGGCCTGGCGTGCCATCGAACGAGTGGCCGGCATTGCTGTTGCCGAACATCTCGGTGCCATCAGACGCGCGCGTCGAGAAGCGCGACTGCCCGGTCTTGCAGCTCTCGCCGTCGGCGACCGCAAAGCCGACCTGCTTCGGATCGTAGTCGCGACCACCACCCATGCAGAACGATTTGGGGCGCTCGGCCGCGGGGCTCAGCATCCAGTAGAGCGAGGGCACCGATCCGTTGTGCAGGTAAGGCGCGGTGGCCCAGACGCCGTTGAGCGGGCGCGCGCGATACCAGGGGCCCGGCTCATTCTTCTCGGCCGGCTGCGGACCGGGATTCGGGCAGTTCTTGCGCTTGCCCCACCAGGCCTGCTGAACCTTCGGGTCGATCTTCGCGTCGTCCATCGCCTTGCGGCTGACGATGTCGACGAGCACCATCAGCCCGAGCGAATACGGCATGTCGGTCGAAGAATAATCCGGCAGATTGCAGCTCCACCAGGCATTGAGATTCTGCGTGGGATCGAGCTTGAAGAAGCCCGGCACCTGAACCGTCCGCGTCTGCAGGATACTGGCCTGAGCGGGGTCGGTTCCCATGCCCCTGACGCTCTTCTGCACCTCGTTCAGGAATTTGTCGTCCCCGATGGTTTCCCACCGTGACGAGGACCAGATGCTCTGCTGCGGAAATTCGCTGTCGAACACGGGGTCGTTGACCGGGCCGAGATGGCACTCGACGCAGATCTCCGCATAGAGCTTGCGGCCGCGTTTGACGCGGTCGCCATCGATCTTCCACGCGGCATCGCCGAAGATGTCCGACGGCCATTTCGGCGACGTCAGTCCGGAGAGCTGCTTTTTCGGAAGGGGGGCCGATCCCTTCAGCAGATCCTCGATCCAGTTCAGATTCTTGATGTCCATCGACGAGCGGAACAGCGCGTCCTTGGGTGTCGTGTCGGACAGATTGAGCAGCGCGGTCACCCCCAGCGCTTCGCCGGCGTTGCGGATCAGCGGTTGCTCGATGGACGCGTCGTATTGCGCGAATTTGAGCCAGGGCACGGTCCAGATTGGCGGGAAGCTGACCGGCGCATCCTTGGCGTGCAGATTCTTCTCGAAGCCGCTGAGGCCGCTGAGAGTCATGTCCTGCGAGAAGACCTGATTGCCGATGCGGTTGAGCGCATCGAGGCGGCCATAACCTTCCTCGGTGTCCTGTTGCTGTTCGTTCTGCTTCGTCTTCTCGTTGAACCTCGTCTTGCCTGCGACGGTCTTGTCGTAGGTCGTTTCCCAGTCTTTCAGGAACGTGCCGATCGCACTCAGCTTCTGCTTCAGCGCATCGCGATCCGCATCGCCGGCGGAGGGGCCGAGCACGCGGTCGGCGAAGCGCGTGAAGCGACCCGGCACGAGCAGCGTGTAAGCAATCGACAGGCCGGTCGTGATCTCGAGCTTCCTGAGGTCGGTCATCGCCGGGCCGCCATCGAAGCGGATGTCGATGCCCTTGTAGTGGATCTGGCCGGTGTGGCAGGCGGCGCAGGTCAGACCGATCCGGTCCTCGCCGACCTTGCCGGTCGCGGGATCGGGCACGCCGGTCATGCGCGCAAACCCGACGGGCAGGCCGCCGACGTTTTCAGCCTGGGCCCCCCAGTTGACCGGCGGATCCCAGAGCCGCGCCGGCACCGGCTTCGTCTTGTCGTAGACATTGGCATAGCCGAACCGGCGCAGCGTGGCGTCGTCGGTGTTGATCGTCTGCGGGCTCGGGATGAAGCCGAAGCGCTGCAGATGGTCGCTGTCATGGAGCATCCCGGGCTTTGCGAAGAAATGCAGCCGCGGCTGCTCGAGCGCCATGAACCAGCTATAGGGCACCGGGAAGGTCGCGGTGCCCTGGCTGGCATGATGAAACCAGTGCCGGTCCTCCAGCGCCCAGTTCTGCTCGAGCCAGTATGCAGCCCGGGCTTCGACGAGCTTCGGCAATGGCGGGGCCACGAGCTGGCCGACGACGTTGGGCAGCATCGGCTGGAATTGATCGGGAAAGCGCAGCGCCACGACGCCAAAGACGAGCAGCGCGGCGACGAGACCGCCGATAGCGCGCAAGATCAGCGAGGGCGGGGTGACCGGCTGGCTGACGACCCGCTGGGTGATCCTGTCAGGGAATCTGCGCTCGTTGAACAATGTCCTCACCTCGGCCACGCTGAGATAGCGGTCGTCACCCTGACCCTTGCCCATGATCTTGAGCAGGACCGGCCATTCGAACTTCATCAGGATCGGGTAGTACCAGCGCGATTGATTGCCGGCGCGCTTGAGATTGTCCTTCATGAAGGTCTGGATTTGCGAGGCGTTGAGCCCGGTCTCGGTGCCGCCATCGGGATCGGCATAGGTGCTGCCGAAACCGGCGAGCCGCGCGATCTCGTCCTCGTTGACGCGCCCGTCGACGCCGAGGATGCGCGAGCCGGCACCGAGCTTGTCGAGCGGGCCGCCGCGCAAGCCATTGAGCTGCGCGCCCCAGAAGATGCTTTGCAGGATGTGACAGGCGCCATTGGCGATCAGCGCGACGCCGCGGACCTGGATGCGGGCCGAGGTCTTCTTCAGCCCGGCCTCGCCGCTTGCATTTGCGATGGTCTGCGACAGCGTCCGGAGCGGGACGGTCCCACCGTCGACGAAACCTTCGCCGACGAGGCCGCGCAGGAATGGACAGGGATTGTTCGGCGAGACCTGGATCGAGGGATCGAAGGGCGGCTTCGAAGCGTGGTCATGCATGGCCCAAAATCCTGAAAACGGCGAATCGTGAAATACGGACGCGCGGATCAAGCGCGGAAAGTCCTAACAAACCGACAGCAACTTATACTACTTCAGCGTGTAGCGAAGTGTGGCTGAATTCACTGTCCTGTCAATAAGAGCAGGCGAACTGCACGGGGGACGCAGGGGATCGCGGCGCTCAGGACTCGGCGGCGCGCTTCAGGTCGCTCTGGACCAGGGTCAGCTTGCTGAGCGGCACGCCCGCTTTCAGAAGCCCCTCGCGGTAATGGGCGAGGTCCTCGGGCCGCTTCCAGTGGAAATTGCGCAAGTGACGGTCGACGTTGAGAGTCGGATAGTTGCCCATGAGCACGCCCGCCGCCTCGAACGCCTCCTCGTTCCGCCCCAGTTGCGCCAGCGCCGCGGCGCGGATCGCCAGCGCCTGCATGTGGTTGGGGTTGATGTAGAGCTGCTCGCGCGCCCACGACAGGGTCGCGTCATATTGCCCTAGGAGATAATGGCTGAATGCGTTCAGCGCGGTCCATTGATAGCGCGGATCGCTGTTGTCGCGCTGCGAGGCCATCGAGAACAGCTCGATCGCCTCGCGATGCTCGCCGATGATGAAATGGCAGATGCCGAGCACGCCGCGCGCGCCGTTGTCGTAAGGGTTGAGCGCGACCGCACGCTTGGCGGCATCCATCGCGGCCTCGTAATGGCCTTCCATGCCGTGAGCCCAGGACAGGATCGAGAACGCGAAGGAGGAGCGCGGGTCGAGCCGGACGCTGGTCTCGGCGAGGTGCATCGCCTCGGCCCACATCTCCCGCGTGCCCTTCACCCAGCCGAACTGGATGCTCTGGATCTGGATCGTGGCGAGATAGGCATGCGCGATCGACAGCTTGGGATCGACCCTGATGGCCTCCCGGAACAGGTCCACGGCGGTGGCCAGATCTTCCTTGGTCTGGCGGTAGTAATGCGACAGCCCCTTGAGGAAGCGGTCCCAGGCGGTCACGTCGGTCGAGAGCCGCGCGGGTGCCGAGGCTTCGGCCCGGACGATCTCGGTGGCGATGGCGGCGGACAAATTGGTGGTGATCTCGTCCTGCATCGCGAACAGGTCGCCGATGTCGCGGTCGTAGCGGCCGGTCCAGAGCTGCTCGCCGGTCTCCGGTGCGATCAACTCGGCGGTGACGCGGATCTTGGCTCCGGCGCGCCGCACCGAACCCTGGATCAGATAGGTGGCGTCGATCTCGCGCGCGATCAGGCGGGTGCTGGTGTTCTTGCCCTTGAAGGCGAAGGTCGAGTTGCGGCTCAGCACGCGATAGAAGGATTGCAGCGACAGCGCGTGGATCAGGTCTTCGGTCAGGCCGTCGGAGAAATATTCGTCCTGGGCGTCGCTGAGATTGGCGAAGGGCAGCACGCCAACGATGGCGGTGCGGTACTGCTGCGAGAGCGCGGACGCTTCCCTCAATTCGGGCGCGAGCGCCGGGGCACCCTCCGGCGTCCAGGTCCAGACCCCGACCGCATCCTTGATGTTCTTGAAGCGATGGTTGCCGGCGTCGGTCAGCAGCACGGTGAGATGCTTGCTCGCTTCCCGATAGGCCTTGGCCGAGATCGCGAAGCCGCCGGGGCTGGCCACGGATTCGAGGCGGACGGCAATGTTGACATCGTCACCGAAGACCTCGTCCTCGTCGGCGATGACATCACCCATGTGGATGCCGAGCCGGAATTGCATGGCGCGGTCGGCCGGCAGGTGGTGGTTGCGCTCCGCCATCAGCGTCTGCATCGCGATCGCCGCCTCGGTGGCGCCGACGATCGAGGCAAACTCCAGCAGGAAGCCGTCGCCGGTGTTCTTCACGACGCGGCCGCCGTGATTGAGGATGATGGGATGGATCGCGCTGCGATGGGCCTTGAAGGCGGCATGGGTGCCGGCCTCGTCGCTGCCCATCATGCGCGAATAGCCGGCGACATCGGCGCAGACGATGGCAGCCAGACGTCTTTCCATATCCCGAGAGCTCCAACAGACCGAGGACCGGCCACGGCGTGGCAGTCGCCTCGAATCCCGCATTTCAAGAACCCTGCCTTTATAAAGCAGATGAGGCCGAGCGGAAGTATGATCCGCATTGCAAATTCGACGTAAATCCCACGCAATCCCGGTGGTAGACGCCGGCGGCCGAACCGAATAAGCCCGCTTCTCGAGGCCGACCTGGGTACCTTACATGCTGGGCATTCACGAAATCTGGCTCTTCATCCTGTCGGGCGTGCTGCTCAACATCACGCCGGGGCCGGATACGGTCTATGTGATCGGCCGCAGCATGCAGATGGGCTGGCGGGGCGGGGCCGCGGCCGCATTCGGCATCAGTTGCGGCTGCTTTTTCCATGTGGCGGGCGCTGCGATCGGCCTTTCGGCCCTGCTGATGGCCTCATCGACCGCCTTCTCGATCCTGAAGCTGGTCGGCGCGGCCTATCTGGTCGTCACCGGCCTCCAGATGCTGTGGTCGCGCCCCGTGCTGACCGCGGTCCGGGATGAGGCCGAGCGAAGCTCGCTGCGGCGGGTCTTCCTCCAGGGCGTCTTCACCAACGCGCTTAATCCGAAGGTCGCGCTGTTCTTCCTGGCCTTCCTGCCACAATTCGTCGCAGCCGACGCGCCCCACAAGCCGCTCGCCTTCCTCACGCTCGGCCTGATCTTCATCTTTACGGGGACGCTGTGGTGCCTGGTGCTTGCGGCGTTCGCGGCGAAAGCCGCACACCGGCTGCGCAAATCCGAGGGGGCGATCGCCTGGGTCAACCGCGCCCTCGGCGGCCTCTTCATCTATCTCGGCATTCGCGTCGCCATGCTGGAGACGCGGTAGCTCGTTCGAACGGATGACATGAGGCTGCGTAGGGTGGGTTAGCGTAGCGTAACCCACCATGTCTCCTCGAATGCGGAACGAAGTTGGTGGGTTACGCCTCGCGACTTGCGCTGTGCGCAATCCGCGACGCTAACCCACCCTACGTTCTTTTCTAGGCGAATTCCTTCACCAGCGCGCTGCCAGCCAGATAAAGGCCGAGCAGGATCATCGCGATCAGAAACCAGCGGCGAAATGCTTCCGCCGGCATCCGTGCGCGCACCGACTGGCCGATGAACATGCCGGCAAAGGCCATGGCCATGCCGACGGCGCCCGGCACGGCATTGGCCGGCGTCAGCAATCCGCCGGCGGTGAGGTTGAAGGCGAGCGCCAGCGTCGCCGTCGTGAAGAACACGCCGAGCGCCTGCACCAGCTCGTCCTTCTCCATGCCGATCGCCTGCATGAACGGCATCGAGGGGATCACCTGCACGCCTGTCGAGGCCGAGATCACGCCGGTGACGACACCGACCACGCCGCCGACCCATTTCTCGTTTTGCGGCGCGACGCGGAACTGGAATTTGTTCAGCCCGATGATCGCATAGACGACGAGCAGGACGCCAAGCACGATCGTGCCGTAGCGCGCATGCGGGCCGGTCAGCGCACCGGCATTGAGCCAGCAGCCGATCACGGTCCCGATCATCAGCGGCCACAGCCGCCTCAGGATGTCGCGCAAATGCGGGCCGACGAAGGTCTGCCAGATGTTGGTGACGATGGCGGGCACGATGACGATGGCGATCGCGCGGCTCGGCGCCATGCTCACCGCAAGCAGGCCCATGGACACGGTCGGCAGGCCGAGGCCGACCACGCCCTTGACGAATCCGGCGATCAGGAAGACGGCGGCGATGACAATGAGAAGCGGGTCGATCATGTCAGCACATTGACCGATGCCGCGATCAGGCACAATCTGGAGGTTACGGAGACAGCCTTCGTTTCGAACGAAGCCTGAGGAGGGACCCGCCATGCGTTTCGACCTCGTCGACCTCCAGCTTTTCATCGCGGTCGCAGACCAGCGCAGCATCACCCGCGGCGCCGAGCGGTCGAACCTGGCGCTGGCATCGGCCAGTGCGCGCATCAAGGGGCTCGAAGATGCGCTCGGCGTCGCGCTGCTCAAGCGCGGGCGCCGCGGGGTCGAATTGACTGCGGCCGGCGAGAGCCTGCTCGACCATGCGCGCGTCGTCATCCACCAGATCGACGCCATGCGTGGCGATCTCGCCGGCTTTGCCAGCGGCGTGCGCGCGAGTGTGCATTTTCTCGTCAACACCTCGGGGCTGTCGGAGCATCTGCCGAAGGCGCTGGCCGGATTCTTGCGCGAGCATCGCGACGTCGCCATCGACATCGAGGAGCGCGAGAGCACCGACATCGCGGCCGCGATCACCGCCGGTGCCGCCGATCTCGGTTTCGCCGCCGAGCACGCGCTGCCCGATCATATCGAGCGCTTCGTCTTCAGCGAGGATCACCTGACCTTGGTGACGTCGCGGCGCGGTCCGTTCGCGGGCCGCCGCCAGATCGATTTTCAGGAGACGGCAGCTTGCGACTTCGTCGGGCTGACCAGCGCCACCGCGCTTCAGATGCACATTTCGAAGCACGCCGCGCGGCTCGGCATGCGGCCGCACTACCGCGCGCGCCTGCGCGATTTCGACGCGATCTGCCAGATGGTCGCCGCCGACGTCGGCATCGCCCTGGTGCCGATATCCGCCGCCCGCCGCTGCGCCAAGCTGATGCCCCTCGCCATGGTCCGCCTGCGCGATACCTGGGCCAACCGCAAGCTCGTGATCTGCGCACGGAGCTTCAAGGGATTGCCGCGGCCGGCCAAGATGCTGGTGGAGCATTTGCGGGCAGAGGCGGTGTGAGGGAGGACTTCATGCGTTCCGCATCGGCGGTGCGCTAAGCGGGAGAGGTGAAATCGGCTCCTACCTCGCCGTCTCGACCCCGGCGTCCTTGATCACCTTCGCCCACTTCTTCGTCTCATCCGCGATGAACTGGCGAAAATGTTCCGGCTCGTCGCCGACCAGCGTCGCGCCCTGTGCGGTGAGCTTCTCCTTCACCGCGGGATCCGCCATCGCCTTGGTCGCGAGGGCATGCAGCGCCGTGACGATCTCCTTCGGCGTGCCCTTCGGCGAGACCATGCCGTACCAGTTCTCGATGCGCAGATCGGGGAAGCCCGCTTCCGCCGTGGTCGGCACCTCGGGCGCGGTCGGGGAGCGCTCGGCGGAGCCCACCGCGATCGGCTTCAGCGCGCCGGCCTTGACCTGCGGCAACAGCACCGGAAGATCCAGGAACGTCATCTGCACCTGCTGGCCCAGCAGATCGTCCACCGCGGGTGCCGCGCCACGATAGGGCACGTGGACGATGTCGATCTTCGCCGTCAGCTTGAACAATTCACCGGCCAGATGCGGCAGGCTGCCGGGGCCGGAGGAGGCGAAGTTGAGTTTTCCGGGCTGCGCCTTGGCGAGCGCAATCAATTCGCCGATGTCCTTGGCCGGCACATTGGTCGCCACCACAAGCATCTCCGGCACGGTCGCGACCAGCGTCACCGGCGTGAGGTCGCTCGAGGTGTCGTAGGCGACCCGCTCCATGCTCGGGCTGATCGCGAGCGCGCCGGCGGAAGAGATCGCGATAGTGTAGCCGTCGGGCGGAGCCTTCGAGACCGCATCGGTGCCGAGCACGCCGCCCTGACCACCGCGATTGTCGATCAGCACCGGCTGTCCCGACAACTCCGACATGCGCTGGCCGATCACGCGGGCGATGATGTCATTGGGCCCGCCGGCCGGGAACGGCACGATCAGCTTGATCGGTTTGGCCGGAAAATTCTGCGCCGACGCCACCGCTGACGGCAGCAGCAGGAACAATCCCAAAAACAATCTAACGAGCGACCTGCGTGAGATGGTCATGCAAGCCTCCCGCCCGCGTTTGTTATTGGTTGAGCAGCTTCAGTGCTTCTTCGTGAACTCTTGCGTCACCGGCCGCGACGATGCGGCCGCCGCCCTGGGCCGGCTTGCCTTCCCAGGTGGTGACGACGCCGCCGGCGCCGGTCACGATCGGGATCAAGGCTGCGATGTCGTAGGGCTTCAGCTCGGTTTCGACCACGAGGTCGACATGGCCTGCCGCCAGCATGCAATAGGAGTAGCAGTCGCCGCCATAGCGCGACAGCCGCGCGCCCTTCTCGATGCGGCCGAAAATGGCGCGGTCGCGCTCGTTCATCAGAAGCGGGCTGGTGGTGTAGGTCGTGGCTTCCGAGAGCGAGGCGCAGCGACGGACCTGGAGCCGGCGCTCGCCGGAGGGGCCTTTATAGTTGGCCGAACCGTTGTCGCCGGAAAACCGCTCGCCGATGAAGGGCTGATGCATCATGCCGTATACCGGCGCACCCTTGTGCAGCAGCGCGATCAGCGTCCCCCAGATTGGAAAGCCGCCGATGAAGGATTTGGTGCCGTCGATGGGGTCGAGCACCCAGACATAGTCGGCGTCCTCGCGCTCATTGCCGAATTCCTCGCCGACGATGCCGTGCTGGGGGAAGCTGGCCTTGATCAGCCGCCGCATCACCGCCTCGGCGGCGCGGTCGGCCTCCGTCACGGGGTCGAAATCCTTGGTCTTGCTCTTGTCGTCGATCGACAGCGAGGTGCGGAAGAACGGCAGGATGGTTTCGCCGGAGGCGGTGGCGAGCCGTCCGATGAAGGCGGAGAAGTCGATCACCGTCACGGTGAGTTCCTCAAAGCGAAAGTTGGGTGAAGCTCGCTCTTGCCTAGCTCAATTCGCCTCCCGCGTGCAGCGCTGTCTTGATTTGCACCCTGGTATTTTGAATGCAGAGAGGCACTGCCTCATTCGAGCCACCCGCTGGCCAAATATCGATCACGGAGTTGAAAACTTAGTTCCGAACATGCCTTGTTCGTATGCAAATGACTATCAACCCATTGAATTTCCTTATCAAAGAAACTGAATCTGGGTTTCTCTTAAAGCAATTGAGCCATGTGCGTATTGCATGGGAAACGGCTCAAAAGCCCTTGCACTTTGTGCGGCGCGGCCGCATATTGTTGCGGTGCGGTAGCGCTCTGCGTTACCGCTGCCCTCCTTGGGCGTTTCCTCCCTAGACTTGGGCCGCTTCTTCATCAGAAGCGGCCCTTTTTTCTTATGTCGCCTGTTTTCGTTTCGAGGCGCGCAACGATGCGAAGCGAAAACGCGTTCGCGCCGATCCTTCACCGCACCCGTCGCTTGAAAAAAGTCGCGCCTATTCCGCCGCGGCCTGGAACGGGCCGAGATCGCCGAACGGGATCGTGGTCGCCAGCACGTCGGCGAGCACGCCGAAGTCGCTTGCCACTTGCGCAAAGCGCGGGCCGCGCTCGCGCCGGCGCTCGTCCATGTAGATCGCGCGGTTGAACTCGAGCTGCACCGCGTGCAGTCCGCTCGCCGGGTTGCCGTAATGCTCGGTGATGAAGCCACCGGCATAGGGCTTGTTGCGGCCGATCGAATAGCCGAGGCTCGTCATGGTCTCCTCGACGCGGTCAGGCAGCAGCGGCGTGCAGCTCGTGCCGTAGCGGTCGCCGATCACGACGTCGGGCCGGCGCGGCTCGTCCCTGCTGACGCCGACCGAGGGCATCGAGTGACAGTCGACCAGCACCACGGTGCCGAACATCTGGTGCACCTTGTTGATCAGCCGGCGCAGCGCGCGATGATAGGGCTTGTACAGCGTCTCGATCCGCCCCAGCGCATCGTCGACCAGGATGCGGTCGCGATAGATCTCCTGGCCGTCGCCGACCACGCGCGGGATGGTGCCGAGACCGCCCGCGACCCGCATCGAGCGGGTATTGGCAAAGCTCGGCAGGCGGCCGCTGAACATCCGCGGATCGAGCTCATAGGGCTCGCGATTGACGTCGACATAGGAGCGGGGAAAGTTGACCCGCACGGTCGGGAAGCCGCGGTCGCTGAGATGGCCGATCAGCTCGTCCATGAAGGAATCCTCGGACCGCCGCAGCGTCGGCAGGTCGATCTTCGAGGCGTTCAGGAATTCGTCCGGATAGGTCGAGCCGGAATGGGGCGAGTTGAAGATGACGGGCGCGCGCCATTCGGCGGGCTCAAAGATCTCGAAGGCTGGCGACATGTCGCCGTCAAACCGGGTCATCTTCTCAGGCTTCGTCCCTTGGTCTCAGGCTTCGCCCTGGCGCACAGGAATTCGGCAGGGTCCAAATCGCATTGATTCGGCCGATCGAGCGGCTCTTATGTGTCGTCATTGTCCGGAATCGCAACCATTCTGCCAAGCGAAAAGATGTGATCGGCCTGGAAACCGCCTTGGAACATGTCTTAACCGTGCGGGCAGGGAAGCGGGGATGGGCCGGCGCGGCTCGATTGATTCGGAGCCCATTCGGGTTCACAAGGAGCCGGCAGCGCGAGCTGCCAGGGTAAAGATTTTCACCCCAAATTTACCCTCTGTCGGGCTTAGTAAGCTCTGCTGATATCCTCTGGGGATTCGACGTTTCCTGCCATGCCAAAGATCCTGCTCGCCGAAGACGACAACGACATGCGCCGTTTCCTGGTCAAGGCGCTGGAAAACGCCGGTTTTCAGGTCTCGTCCCATGACAACGGCATGGCCGCCTATCAGCGGTTGCGTGAAGAGCCGTTCGAGATGCTGCTGACCGACATCGTGATGCCGGAGATGGACGGAATCGAGCTCGCCCGCCGGGCCTCGGAACTCGACCCCGACATCAAGATCATGTTCATCACCGGCTTCGCCGCGGTCGCCCTGAACTCGGATTCGGACGCCCCCAAGAACGCCAAGGTGCTGTCCAAGCCCGTGCATCTGCGCGAATTGGTCAGCGAAGTGAACAAGATGCTGGCGGCCTAAATCGGCCCCGTTCCGTCCTTGCACAGGGTCCCCTGAGCCGTTATAGGGACCCCACCCGACGCAAGTGGACTATTAGGGCGCGTAGCTCAGCGGGAGAGCACTACCTTGACATGGTAGGGGTCACAGGTTCGATCCCTGTCGCGCCCACCACGCTTCGCCTTCGGCTCCGCGTGGCACAGCCTGGAAAATTGCGGCGAAGCGTGTCCGGCGTAGCTCGCAGAGCGTAGACGGACTGGCGCGTCCTGCTCCGAACGCCGAAGCCCAAAGGGCGCAGGCGGGCTGCCGCCGTGAGCTTCGGCTCGGCAAGCCGTCAATCTACTTCAGTTCCGTGTTCGCGACCGGCAGGATGGAAGCGACGTGCCAGCCGGTCGCGTCCTGCACATAGGTCTAGCTGATCAAAAACGTATTCTGTTGCGCCGGCTTGTCCGGGAGGGCGCGTGTGAAAACGATGGGGACGAGGACCTGCATGACCTCGTTCGAGATCACGGCGACGTGGAATTTCGCCATGTCGGGTTCGAGATGCCAGGTGCCCTCGTAATATCCCTTGAACCGGTCGGCGATCGCATCGCGGCCTCTCGTCTCGATGCCTCTCGCAAACAGCAGCGTGCCGGGCGAATTCCAGAGCATGGCCTTCACACCGTCCGCATCATGCGCATTCTGCGCGGCAATGAATTTTTCGAAGATGGTTCGCGCCTCGGCATCGTTGGCGGCAGCCTGCGCGCGTTCGCCTGAGCTGAACGTCACGGCAAGAAACAGCGCGGCTGCGATTGGCGCAACACGACGACGTCGTGCACGTGGCTGGATCGAGCCTGAAGACATCTCGGAACGGATCATACTCGCCTCTCTATTTGAATGACGGTCGTAATACCATTAGCCGCTTCGCCGGGCTTTCAGGATCGCGCGATCCGCAGCCACCACTGCATCACAAATTCGTTGCCAGGCCTGGTGGATGCCGCGGAGATTCGGCCGGCTGTGGAGCTGAAGGGCAAACGCTCGTCTCAGACTAGAATTGGGTTATCGTTTCGAGATTGTTGCGTGGCGCTCTCACTCAAGATGCGAGGCTCTGGCAATGAGCGTTTCCGTCATCGAACAGGCAAAGATCCAGGCGCAGGTGCTGGTGCCGCTGGTCAGGGCGCTCCAGGCCGAGCTCGGCGAGGCGCGCGCCAACGCGCTGGTGCGCAAGGCGCTCGGCGATCTCTATCGCGGCTTCGGCGAGGAATTCTGGAAAACGAAGAACGAGACCGATCTCGGCAAGGCCGTCTCGTCGGCCTTCAGAACCTAAGCCTGCGACGATGCGCTCGCCTATGACGTCATCGAGCAGACGCCGGAGGCCTTCGCCTTCGACGTGAAGCGGTGCGCCTATGCCGAGTTCTACAAGGCGCTGGGCGCGCCCGAGCTCGGCTTTCTCCTGGTCTGCACCGCCGATTTCGCGACCGCGGAAGGGTTCGGCCCCGATGTCACGCTCACGCGCACGCAGACGATCATGCAGGGCGCCGATCATTGCGACTTCCGCTACCGGCGTGATGATAGCAAGGGCCGGTGAAGGGGCCGCCCTTCACGCAGTCCTGCTCTTTCCTCCCAGCGGCAGCTGCTTGAGCCCGGTCGGATAAAGGCTCGGGCCGCCGTCCACGTCGAGATCGGCAAGGTCGAACCAGCGGGCGACGATCTCGGCCCCGTTGTCTTCCCTGAAGTCGATATGGTCCTGACCGCGGAACGCAGCCTCGGGAAACGCCACTTCGGAGATGAACACCACCTCGTGCCCGGTCGCTCCCTCGTGCACGAAGATGTTCTCCAGCATCGACGGCTCGCCCCTGAGCGTGATGTCGATGCCGAGCTCTTCGTTGAATTCCCGCACCAGGCCGGCCCGCCAGCTCTCGCCGAACTCGATCTCGCCGCCGAGCGGACGCACGCCCTTGAGCCGGCCCGCATCGTCGCGAACCTCGGCCGCCAGCAGCCGCCCGTCCCGCCAGTGCAGGCCGATCGCGACGACGCGGATGTGAGGATGCGGACGCCAGGTGGTCATGAGGGCATCGTTATCGCGCGCGCCGCCGCTGCGCAATGCGCGCAGGCGAGGTCTTGTCGGGCTGGGTCTGCCGCCTTCGGCACGCAAAAACTTCGCAGCCTTGATCCATGACTAGCCGCCTGCCATTGTCCGGTCATCCACCGCGGCAACGAGCTTGGTGCGATCGAATTATGGCGTTCGGCGAAATGCGTCGCTTCGCCGGATGTGAAAACCGGATGTGAAAAGAAGGCAGGCTGGCGAGATGAGCAGCGTGAACAAGCCCGGCGGCAACTACCTGCCGGTGATCATCCATGGTGGAATTGCGTATGTCAGTGGTCAGCTGCCGCGCCGCGGCGAAGACCTGCTGTATGCGGGCAAGGTCGGTGCAGGTGTCGATATCGCGGCCGCACAAGAAGCTGCGGCCCTCTGCGCCGAGCTCTGTGTTGCGGCCATCAACCACGCAACGGGCGGAGAGGACAAGATCGTCCAGGTCCTGCAACTCGTGGGATACGTCGCCTCGGCGCCTGGATTTACCCAACAGTCGCAAGTCATGAACGGTGCCTCCGACCGGCTGATCGAGCGCCTCGGCGATCGCGGTCGTCACACGCGTACGTCCGTCGGCGTCGCCGAGTTGCCGCGAGGGGCTCCCGTCGAGCTGAGTATGATCGCCGCTGTTCGGTCGTAGGTCCGTCGATCGTTGATCGACGCGGCGACAGACGGCCTTATATCACGAGATATTTCTTCACCGCCGCCTCGTCCCACGCGATCCCGTTCCCCGGCTCCTCGCCCGGCAGCGCAAAGCCGTCCTTGATTGTCAGACGCGTCGACAGCACCGCGTCGGCCCAGTCGACATATTCCAGCCAGTGCGCGGTCGGCGTCACGCAGAGCAGGTGCGCGCTGACTTCCGAGAACAGATGCGTCGACATCTCGATGCCGGCGGCGTGCGCGAGCGCGGCGGCACGCAGCCAGCCGGTGACGCCGCCGATGCGCTGCACGTCGGGCATCACGTAGTCGCAGGCTTCCGCCGATAGCGCCGACTGCATCGCAAAGGCGCTGTCGAAATTCTCGCCGATCTGGACCGGCGTGCGCAGCGCGTCCGCGATGCGGGCGCAGCCCTCGTAATCGTCGTGGCGGATCGGCTCCTCGATCCAGCTCAAGCCCTCGTCGTCGAGCATCTCGCCGCGGCGGATCGCTTCAGTCACCGTGAGCGCCTGGTTGTAGTCGCACATCAGCGTCACCTTGTCGCCGACCGCCTTTCTCACCGCGCGCACCATCGCCTGATCCTCCCGCGCATCGGGCCGGCCGACGCGGATTTTTGCGGCGTGAAAACCCTCGGCCAGCAGCTTGTGCGCCTCCTCCACTGCGGCACCCGCCGGCATGATGCCGAGGCCCTTCGAATTGTAGGCCTTGACCGGTTTCGGCGCGCCGCCGAGCAGGCGGGCGAGCGGCAGGCCTTTGCTACGGGCGAGTGCATCCCAGGCCGCCATGTCGATGCCGGATTGCGCCAGCCGCTGCAGGCCGGCGAGCCCCAGCAGCGTGAAGCGCTGGGTCAGCTTGCGCTCGATCTCGAACGGCAGCAGCTCGTCGCCGGCGACGAGTTCCGACATTTCGGCGACCATCGCGGTCAGCGGCTTCAGGGCCGAAGGCGTGATCGAGAACAGATAGGCGTGCCCCACCGCGCCCTGGTCGGTCTCGCAGTCGATCAGCACCAGCGGTGCTTTTGCGACGGCCCCGGTCGAGGTTTGCAGCGGCAGGTTCATCGGCACGATCACGGGGCGCGCGTGGAAGCGTTTGATGCGGATGGTCTCGGTCATGGGATCTCCCGGCGGAGTGAATGCAGGTTCATGCCGATCTTAAACGGTTGTGATGAAACGAAAAGGCGCCTGCCGCGACCACCATGAAATGGGGTTGCGCCGGCCTGCTTTTGTTGGCTCTGTGCCGCCGCATTCTTTGCCGCGAATCCCTGGACTTTGCGACAAAATCGCACACAACGGAGCCACAGAGTGAAACAAGAGATCGCCGAAGAACAGCGCAAGAGCGGCGTCCTCATCGGGGCCGTGATCGCCTTCCTCCTGCTTGCCCTGCCGCTCGCGGTGTGGCTGGACCTGACCGAGCTCAGCAAGACCGCGCTGCGCCGCCAGGCCGCCGACCTCAATTCGGTCATCACGAGCGTGCGCAGCTATTACGCGACCAACGTGGTCGGGCGCATCCTCGCCAATCCCAACGGCACGACCAGGGTCGTTCACAATTACGAATCCGTGCCCGGCGCGATCCCGATTCCCGCGACGCTGTCGCTGGAGCTCGGACGGGTGATCGGCGCGCAGCAGGAGAACATCAGCTATCGCTTCGTCTCGGACTTCCCGTTCCAGAACCGCGTGCCGCACCAGCTCGACAAGTTCGAGAAGGACGCGCTCGATGCGCTGCGCAAGGACCCCGAGCAGAAGATCGTGGAGACCGACACCTCGCTGTTCTCCGACAAGGTCCGCCTGGTCGCTCCCGTCACGATGGGCCCGGCCTGCGTGAGCTGCCACAACAGCCACCCCGAGAGCCCGAAGAAGGACTGGAAGGTCGGCGACGTCAGGGGCATCCAGGAGGTGATCATCGCCCAGCCCATCGCCGCCAACATCTTCTCGTTCAAGTTCCTCTTGGCCTATTTCCTGATCGCCGCGGGAAGCGGCCTGTCGTTCCTCTCGTTGCAGCGCCGCCAGGCGAGCCGCATCAAGGGCATGAACAAGGAGCTCGAATCCACCAACGACTTCCTCGCCTCGCTCTCGATGAAGATCTCGCGCTACATCCCGCCGCAGGTCTACAAGAGCATCTTCTCCGGCCAGAAGGACGTCACCATCCACACCGAGCGCAAGAAGCTCACGATCTTCTTCTCCGACATCCAGAATTTCACGGCGACCGCGGAGCGGCTCCAGCCCGAGCAGCTGACACAACTGCTCAATGAATATTTCACCGAGATGTCGGCGATTGCCCTCGAATATGGCGGTACCGTCGACAAGTTCATCGGCGACGCCATGCTGATCTTCTTCGGCGATCCCGAGACCAAGGGTGACCGCGCGGATGCGCAGGCCTGTCTCCAGATGGCCTGGCGCATGCAGCAGCGCCTTGCCGAGCTCAATGCGAAATGGCGTGCCTCCGGCATTGAGCAGCCGTTCCGCTCGCGCATGGGCATCAATTCGGGCTATTGCAATGTCGGCAATTTCGGCAGCAGCGACCGCATGGACTACACCATCATCGGTGCCGAGGCGAACCTCGCCGCGCGCCTGCAATCGATCGCCGAGCCCGGCGGCATCGTGCTGAGCTACGAGACCTTCGCACTGGTCAGCGACATCGTCCGCGCCCACGCGCTGCCCGCCATTACGATGAAAGGCATCAGCCGCGAGGTCATTCCGTATTCGGTCGATGCGCTGAACGACGCGGCGGCGGAGCGCAGCGGCGTCATCACCGAGCGCGCGCCGGGGCTGGAGCTCTATCTCGATCCCGCCGTGGTGAAATCCGGCGACGCCGCCCGCGTGCGCGCGCTGCTGGAGAACGCACTGGCCTCGCTGAAGCCGGCGTGAGGGTGCGCGTGCGTAGCGTTCGTTCCTCTTGAGAGCGCTCCGCGTGGCACACTCTCTTACCCTCCCCTGGAGAGGGAGGGTCGATCGCGCGCAGCGCGAGCGGGGTGGGGTGATCTCTCCACTCGGGCACCGTTGGATGGGGAGAGACCGTCACCCCACCCCGTCTCACATTTTCGCTGCGCTCAATGTGAGCCGACCCACGGGCGAGCTACGCTCGTCCCGGACCCCTCCAGGGGAGGGTAAGCGTGCACTTCCCGCAACGAGAGAGGAGGGAGGCCCGGCAAAAGGTTTACGTGAGCCTCACCTTGCCGCACCTTCCGTGAACGCCGTCTCGATCACCTCGCCAAATGGCTGCCAGGAGCGGCCGTCAAATTGCACCAGCCGCATCTGCCTGATCGGCAGATAGCTCTCCGGCGAGGTGCTCATCCTGATGTTGGGCAGCGCGACGGACGGCTGAAAGGCCTTCAGCGACGCCGCCTGCCGCATGATGTTCTCGCGCGAAAAATCGTCGCCGCATTGCTTCAGCACCTTCGTCAGCGCCTCAGCAGCGGCGTAGCCATAGACCGCTGCGCTGTTGTTGGTGCTTTCGATCTGGTGGTACCTGTCCATGAAGGCGAACCAGTCCTTCATGGCGGGATCGTCCTTCCATGCGGGATCGCTCGGATCCTTCAAAAAGGCCGCCGAGATCACGCCGGCCGAATTCTCCAGGCCCGCCGGCGCCATCGCATTGGCGATCGTGGCGGAGGCATCGTTCACGATGAAGACCGGGCGCCAATTGAGCGACGCCGCAAGCTTGATCACCTTGGACGCGGTCGAGGGCACGCCGAGGAAGACGAAGATGTCGGCGCCGGCGCGCTTGAGGATCGAGACGTGGCCTTCGAGATGCTCGTCATTGATGTCGAAGGCGATGTCGACGAGGACATGTCGGTTGAGATCGCCGAGACCTTCCTGGATGCCCTTGTAGAGCATGCGGCCGAACTGGTCGTTCTGCCAGAGCACGACGATCTTCTTCCTGGGATAATAGGCCTGGATGTAGTTGGCGTAGATGCGGCCTTCCGACCGGAACGACGGCTGCCAGCCCATGGTCCAGGGAAACGCCTTGGCCTGGCTCAGCTCCTCGTCACCGGAGGCGACGAACAGCTGCGGGATCTTCTTCTCGTTCAGGTACCAGCGCGTGGCGAGATTGCCGGGCGTGCCGAACGATCCGAACATGACATGCACGTCGTCCTTCTCGACCAGATTGCGCGTCAGCTCCAGCGCGGTCCCGGGATCGGAATTGTCGTCGCGCGTGATGAAGCGGATCTTGCGGCCGTTGATCCCGCCGCTCGCGTTGACCATGTCGAAATAGGCGGCCTCCGCCTTGCCGATCGCGCCGAACTCCGAGAGCGGCCCCGAATACGGCATCACATTGCCGATGCGGATTTCCTTGTCGGTGGCGGGTTGCTCGGTGTGTTGCTGCGACATCGCCCCCAGCGATGCGAAAGCGACGATCGAAACGAACAGCAGTCTGCCGGTGACGCGCATGTTCGACACCTTGTCGTTGGCCCCCAACGAGGTCGGCTCAATTCGCACCAAGGCGAGTTGATCTACGTCAAGCGTTTGGCAATCCTGTGGCCGACTGCGACAGCCGCGCATGAAACGGCAGACGTGCTGACGCGCCGCTACGGCAGCCCCCGCGATTCAAGCAGCCGGCGCCAGCGCGTGGGGGGAACGCCGCTCCAGCGCTCGAAGGCCCGGCTGAAATGGGCGGGGTCGTCATAGCCGAGCATGGATGCAATGTCGCCGATCGACCGGTCCGTCTGGCACAACAGTCGCACCGCCCGGCGCTGCAGCGCGTTTCGCAACAGGTCGCTGTAGCTCAGGCCCACGTCGCTGAGCCTGCGTTGCAATGTTCGTCTTGCGAGTCCCGACCGGGTTCCGATGCGTGACAGGGTCGGACGCCGGTCGAGCAGCTCCAATTCGATCAGGACGGATAGACGGCCCGGCAGGTCTTCCGGATCCGGCAGGTCGAAAATGCGCCCGAGCTCGCTTGCGCTCAGCCCGTCGTCTTGTTCGAGATCCGGATTGACCGATGTCAGCAGCCGGCGGTCGAAAACGATCGCGCTGGCGGCGTTGCCGATCGCCGTGTCGGTGCGCATCAATTCGCCGACCGGACATCGCAGCCGGCTTGGCAGGTCCGCAAGGACGATCCGGTTCGGCAGCCAGCAGGCGCCGGCAAAATGCCTGACGACGGCAATCATGTACCAGATCGCGAGCATCTCGTTCTGCTGGCGCCCGTCGCGCGCAGGGTCGGCCAATTCGTATGACCAGTGAAGGTCGTTGCCGTAACGACGGACGACCAGCTGGGTGGCGTTCTGCAGCATGTGCGGCAGGCTCGTTCCGGCGCGCTGGATCGCCTCGAGCAAGGTCGGGGCCTGGCTCACCCATCTGCCGAAAACGCCGAGGCCCGCCATCGACGTCTGGCGACCAAGCCGGGCCGCAAAGACTTCGTCGTGCAATTCCCGCGAGGTCACCATCAACAGCCGGAAATGATCGCGCAGTGGCAGCAGCGTGTCGGGCGATTCCAGCAAGGCGAGGGGAAGATCGGCGCGGCGAAACACCCGCTCGATCGATCCTCCGGCCGCGGTCACGACCTGTGCGATCGGACCGAGCGTGCTCGCGCGTGTGTAACCGGTCTGGTGCATCTGCCCTCACGCGCCAAACCGGCGGCCACGTCGGCACGTCATGGCAGGCTGAATTCGGCGCGAAAGCATAGCATTCGAATCCCCGGGGAATACGGCCAAACGCCCGTGTCACGTACGGGCAGGGAGGAATGCATGTGCTTTGCTTGTCTTGGCTTCTCGTCTCCGGCCTGGAAAATTTCCCGGCGTGATGTCATGTTGCGTGCATCGGCACTCGGCCTGGCGCTGCCCCTTGCCGGTCCCGCATGGCAGACGGCGCGAGCGGCAGAGCAGGGCGTTCCGGCGCCGGCGGATCCGGTGAGCGGCGTCAAGGACATCATCGCGAAGGCGAATTCACCGGAACTGGTTGCCTATAAGGCGTTCGAGATCAACGGTGCCGATCTGCCCTGGACCGATCTCGGTCTCGACGCGACGCGGGGCCAGCAGGTGACGTTCCTCCTGGGCGGGCGCATGTGGCTGTCGCGCGATCGCGATCTCTGGTTCGGCCCCGGCCTGATCTTCCACGCGCGCACGCGTGGGCAGCGGCCGATGTACAATCCGATGCTGGATACGGGAACCATGACGATCTCCCACGATGGACGCATCGAGGTCGCGCGTTCGGCCGCCGAATGGGCCAATGAGGATGGGGCCCTGGGTACGCCGGAAGACATCTACAAGAAGGCGGATGTGAGGATCAGCGGGATCGCGCTGCTGTGGCGCGGGGATGCCGCGGTGGGCGTCGAGAGCCTCCTGGCGCAAGGCGATGTCGGCGGCCTGCTCAAATCCGAGCTTGCGCGTCTGGAGCGGGGCGGCAAGCTGCCGCCGGGCTGGTCGAACCTGCTCGGCTTTGGCGGCGGACAGGAGGTCTTCAGCCAGGGCGCCGGCGGCGAGATCGTCTGCGACGTCGCGGGCCATGTCAGCATCATCGAGCGGCCGCTGCCGCTTGCATTGGCCTCCCGTCCGCGCCTCGCGTGGCGCTGGAAGATCGATCAATTGCCGTCCGTCGTCGCGGAGGATCAGGCTGCGACCCACGACTATCTCTCGATCGGCGTGAAGTTCGAGGACGGGCAGGATCTGACCTATGTCTGGAGCGAATATTTGCCTGAAGGCAAGGTCTTCCGCTGCCCGTTACCTGCATGGACTGCGATCGAGACGCATATGATCGTGCGTTCCGGGAAGGTCGGTCTCGGCAGCTGGCAGGCGCACGAACGCGACGTCGCAGCAGACTACGCGGCCCATATCGGCGGATCGGCGAAGGCCATCTCGAAAATCTGGCTGCTGGCCGTGGCGCCCTTCCAGCGCCGCCACGGCGCGTGTCGCTACGCCGATATCGCGGTCACCACCGCGGATAACGCCGTGCACAAGGTCTAGCGCGAGAGGTGACTCAGGTGTGTCGACGCGCCGTCGGCGGCGCGTCGTAGGCGCGCTCACTCATCTTCCGATTGAGAGAGCACGTCGTGTGGCACCCCTCTCCCTAACCCTCCCCCACAAGGGGGAGGGAACGGACCTTCTCTGCGGCCCATGACTCGATCTATTAGGGCGCTTGCGATGAGTCACGGTGTAGCGGCGAACTCCGCTCGGCTCCCTCCCCCCTTGTGGGGGAGGGTTGGGGAGGGGGGTAGCCCAGCAAATGGTGTTTCGTCGTCGTGCCGCCCGCCCCGCTACGGCAGCCCGCGCGCCTCCAACTGATGCACCAGCAGCAGCGTCGGCTCGGCGAGGCTGTCGCCGGAGCCGTCGAGGCCGAAGGCGCTCGCGATGCCGTCGCGGCTGCGCAGCAGCGTGGCACGCGGACAATGGCCCGCGCCGCAGAGCGTCTTCTTCAGCGTCTCGCCCTGGGCCACCACGCCGGCGGCATCGTCCGCCGACCAGGCCAGCACGATCGGCACGTCGACGTTGATGATGCCTGGGAAGACCGAGCGCTTGTCATATTGGGCAGCGTCGGTCCCGAGATAGGCCTTCACGCTGTCGCCGGCGTCCTTGCCGGCGCGGTAGAATCCGGACACCAGCACGACGCCCGCGACGTCGGCGCGGTCGGTCTGGAGCTCGGGATGTGCCAGCAGGGTGGCGACATGGAAGGCGCCGGCGCCGTAGCCGACCGCGACGATCTCGCGGGCATCGCCGTTGAACAGGTCGATATTGCCGTGGACCCAGGACAGCGCCGCCGCCACGTCGCTCGCGCCGGCCGGCCATGCCGCCGCGGGCGCCAGGCGATAGTTGACGCGGACCCCGATCATGTCGTTGCGCGCGGCAAAGCACATGACCTGGTCCTGGATCTCGCGGGACAGGTCCGGCGCTCCACGGTCGCCGGTGAAGGTGTCGCCGGCCACGAACAGCAGCACCGGCCGCGGCGTATCCGCCTTGGTCGTGCTGGCGGCGACATCGAGCACATTGGCCTCACTCTCGCCGTAGCGCAGGCCGCGCGAGAAGGTGACCTGCTCGCACAGCCGCGCGGTGCCGCCGGCGGTGGTGTCGGAATCGGTGAGGCCCACCTTCACGAGATCGGAGGACGCCGCCAGCCGCGCCGGCAGCGGGCCATGCGCGGAGGCGGTCGAGACGGTCAGAAGCAGGAAAAATGCGAGATAATTCTTCATCATGGTGCCGGCCTGCGTGCCTGATATTGGCTCGCTGGTTTGGCCTGTCTTTTCAGTTCGCCCTATTAGTTAGCTCGTCTTGAGGCGATTTCACGGCACCTCTCGGCTTGTCCTTCGAGCGTCGCTCAATTTCCCGGCTGGAACGTGCATTCTGCGCCGCTGCCGTCCTTCCGCCTGATGGCGTTGGGGTCGATCGTGCAGCTCAGCTTGGTCAGGCTCTCGAAATTCGATCCCGCCGCGCCGTCGGGCGGAATGCCGGCCAGCGCCTCGGTGGCGAAGATCTCGTTGGCGGTGGAGCCGTTCACGGTCTTCGTCTTCTTGCCGAAGGTGACTTCGCAGTTGCGCACGGTGATGTCGACATTGCCGGTGCGGCAGACGATCTTGTCTGCGGTCACCACGATCGGCTTCTTGTAGGGAATGTCGCTATTGGCGGCGAACAGCATCGCCACCGCCTTCTTCTCGCCGCCCGAAAGGTCCGGCGACAGCGGCGCGATCACGCCCGCGAGCGCCAGCGCGGTCGAGCCCGAGACCTTTGCCGGCGTGGCGCCGGAGGCCCCGGACGCGCTGGCGACGACAAGGGCGCATGTGAGGATATGCCTGCGGGCGTGCATCCTTGCCTCCTGCATCCGGCGTCTCAGGCGGTTTTCTTCCGCTTGGCGGCCTTCTTCGTCGTCTTCTTGGCCGCCTTCTTCTTCGCCGCCTTCTGGGCGGCGAGGTAGGCTTCCACCTTCCTGGAAGAATGGCCGGCTGCGGCGACGGCGGCCTTCAGCTTGGCCGGGGTGATCTTGAACTTCTTGGACCAGTAGCGGACCTCATAGGCCTCGCTCAGCGCGATCCGGCTCTTGTCGGAGGCGCGGTGCTTCTGGAGCTTGATGTAGGCCTCGACCTTCTTGGCGGAGTGGCCGACCTTCTTGACGGCGTATTTGAGCTTGGCCGGGGTCACCTTGAACTTCTTCGACCAGTAGGCGACTTCGTATTTCTCGGTGAGCGCGATCAGCGCCCGATCGGCTCCGCCCCGCTTTGCCTTGTTGTCGGCCATGCTGTCCTCCTGCCCTTGATTGCGTGCGTCAGTCTAGCATGCAACCGGATTTGGAGCGCAAGGCACCGGTCGCGCGGCGATTGCGCGGCGCAGCGGTTTTGCACCGGTGTGTCAGATGCTTGTCCGGCGCGACCCAGCCTCGGTCCGGAGACGGCTTTCTACTGTGCATGGGGTTGTTTTCGCGATTTTGTGCCCCTCGCATTTCCGTGACGGAACCTTTTGCCGGCTGATGCGACTTATCCATGACACGGGGAAACACGTGCGAGGCAGTCATGGCACACAAGCATACCGCCGATCCGGCAGAGATCATGCGGGCGACTGGTCATCCCGAACTTGAATATGCCGCCGGCTGGACTATCGCCGGTCTCGTCACCATCGGCACCATCGTCGCCGCCTGGGTGTTTGCGATCTAGGCTACCGGGAATTGGAGTTCGAAGGCGGCCCCTTGGTCAGTGGGCTTCAGCCTGATTGAGCCGCCATGGCTCGCCATCACCGCACGTGCGATCGCCAGCCCCATGCCGGTGCCGCCCTGGTCGCGGCGGGTGGTGAAGAACGCATCAAAAATCCTGTCGCGGTTCGGCGCCGAGATCGGCTCGCCGTCATTGCTGACAGTCACAAGCAGGGTCGTCCGCTCGTCCACCGCCTCCAGCCTGATTGTCCCAGCCTTGTGCCGCATGGCGTTGTCGGCGAGGTGCGACAGCACGATCAGCGCCTTCTCCGAGGACATGCCGATCGCGCGGTCGAGGCTGCCGCTGGCCTCGATTGAGCTGGCCGGAAACCGGCTCCTGAGGTCGGCGATCACGGGGGCCAGCTCCGTGCGCTCGTTCTGGGGCAGGCTTTCGGCCCGCGCCAGCTCGCGCAGCCGCTGCGCCATCGCCTCCAGCCGCTGCGTGTCGGACAGGATGTTGGCGATGAACGTCTTCTGCTCGGCCGGCGTCAGGCCCTCGGATTTGCCCTGATAGGAATCCTGCAACAGCTCGGCCGCGCCCTTGATCGAGGTCAGCGGCGATTTCAGCTCGTGCGTGAGGTGGGCCGAGAACGTCGCGATGTAGTCGGAGCGCCGCGCCAGTTGTTCCGCCATGCCGAGAAAACTGTGCGAGAGCTGGGCGAACTCGCGCGTACCGTAGTGCCGCAGCGGCCTGAACGCCTCGCGGTCGCCGCGGCCGATTCTGGCGGCGCGGTCGATCAGCTCACGCATCGGCAGCGTGATGGTGCGCGAGAACACCAGGCCGATCGCGATGGTGCCGAGGATGACGGCAAGCCCCGCCAGCACGAACTTGGCCCGCTCCTGGTAGAGATGGTCAAAAATGTTGCTCGGCGTCCGCGTGGTGTAGATCACCCCCGCAACGCGGTTGTTGACAATGACGGGCATCGCCGAGAAGACGTGCACGCCGAGGCCGCGGCTGAAGGAATAGATCGGCGGCGGCGGCTTGTCCGGCACGCGGTTGCGCAAGGTGGCGCGATACTGCCCGTGCAGCGCATCCGCGACTTCCTCGATATGGGCGAGCGATTGCCCGACTTCCTGCCGCCCGGCGATCACGACGCCCTGCGGATCGAGGATGCGAAAGCCCGCCAGCGTCACCTTCTGGGTCTCGCGGATGATCGGCGTCAGCCTGGCGCCGATCTCGACATAGGCGGGCTGCGCCGGCTGGGGCGCGGCTTGCGCATCGGGCCGCCGCCGCAACAGATCGTTGGCGGTGAGGTCAAGCGCGGGGCGGATCGGGGTGACCTGGTCGCCGGGGTCGGGCAGCACGTTCGGCGGTACCTCGGCGCCAAGCGTGAGGCCGTTATCGAGTCTTGCGGTGACCTCCTGCGCATAGATCGTGGCGAGCACACGGCTCTGCGCGATCAGCTCGGCCTGGGTCTGGCGGATCAGCTGGTTGTCGTAGAGGCGGAAGAAGAACAGCCCGACCAGCGGCAGCACACCGACGGCCGCCATTTGTCGGGTGCCGCGCTCATGTCTCTTTCTCGCAGCGCCCGAGCTTGAAGCCGACGCCGTGGATGGTCTCGATGACGTTCTCGCAATTCAGCGCCGCGAGTTTGGCACGGATGTTGCGGATGTGGCTGTCGATGGTGCGGTCGGAAACCTGGATGTTGAGCTGATAGGCCGCCCGCATCAGCTGCTCGCGGTTGAACACCGAAGTCGGCCGGGTCAGGAACGCGCGCAGGATGCCGAACTCGATCGCGGTCAGCTTCAGCGGCGTGCCGGTGAAGGTCGCGACATGCTGCTCGGGATCGATCAGCAGGCCGCCTTGTACCAGCGCGGCAGGACCGGCCTTGGCCTCGCCATTGCGCGGACTGAGGCGGCGCAGGATGACATTGACCCGCGCCACCAGCTCGCGCGGGCTGAACGGCTTGGTCACGTAGTCGTCGCCGCCGATCTCGAGGCCGAGGATGCGGTCGATCTCCTCATCGCGTGCCGACAGGAACAGGATCGGCACGTCGGAGGTCTTGCGGATCTCCCGGCAGACGTCGAGCCCGTCGAACTCGGGCATGCCGATGTCGAGCACGATCAGATCGGGCCTGTCGGCGGCAAAGCGGGCGAGCGCCTCCTTGCCGTCGCGAGCCTCGATCACGTCCATGCCGGCCTTCTTCAGGGCGACGCGTATGACCTCGCGGATGTGGCCTTCGTCGTCGACGATGAGAATGCGATGCGCCAAGAAACTCTCCGCTGCCTCGTCAGCTCGCCGGCCGATTCGTCGCCAGGGCTTCCAGCCTGCGCTGGAGCCGCCAGTTCCGAAAGCCCCAGCTTCGCCAGGCGAGGTCCTGGCGCTGCTGTTCTACAAGGCGGTCGCGGCGCGACACAAGGCAGCTCTCGGGGATGCCGGGCTTGAGCATGATCGCCTTGTCTATGGCTGGCAGCGCCTGCGGCCCGAGCGTCAGGAGATAGTTCATGTCGATCTGCACGCCGTTGCCCGACGCCTCCCGGCTGTGGGCGACATTGTAGTTGGCGATGAAGGCATCGAAGTTCACGAGTGAGACGACATACAGCACGATCGTTAACGTGATCAGATTGGCACTGATGAGCCATTGGTTGGACTGGTTGAGCGCGATGCGGGCCACGATCAGGACCAGTCCCAGCGCCACCAGCCCCATCCAGATGAAGGCCGCGATCCGCCAATAGGTCAGCATGTAGATGTCGACGTAAAGGTCGAGGCGGAGGATGGAGGAGGCGACCAGAAGGACGTTCTGCCCGACCCAGAGATAGACCAGCGGCCGGATCACCTTCGACTGTTCCGCCGGGCCGCCCGGCCGCATCGTCATCAGTACGAAGGCGGCGGCGAGCAGCGCGGTCGCGATCAGCGGATAGGCGCCGCGATGGGCATAGGCCGCATAGGTCATGCTGGCTGGCAGGGCCACATGCCCCCACAGATAGATGCCGTCGAGAATGGACTGCGCCGCGAATAACAGATTGAACAGGATCAGCGAGCGCAGAATGCTGGAGGGACCCAGGAACTCCGGCGAGATGAAGGGCGCAACCGGCTCCGGCGCCGCGACATCGGTTTGGGCGGTTGCAGCAACCTTCCGGCGCCGCCAACGCACATGGATGAACGGCCAGACCAGCGCCAGCATCAGGATCCAGAACAGCACGCGCGGGATGCTGACATATTCGAGGATGATCCTTGGATTGAGCAGCGAGACCCATTGCTCGATCACGGGATTGGCGGCAGCGAACAGCGCGACGAACACGGTGCCCAGCACCACCGGCATCAGCCACAATGCGATGCCGCGGGTGAACGCCGACATGTTGAAGACCTGAAGCGCGTCGGGGAAAATTCTGAAGGGACCGAACAAGACGAAGTTTCGCAACGCGCGGGCGCGCTCGGCGAGTTCGGTCGTTTCAGGATTGGTTGCAAGCAGCAGAGCGATGACCAGCGCCGCAACGAGGATCAGAAACGAAAGCGTGTTGAGCTCTTCGATGGCGGGCACCAGTCCGATGACGACGGTGACGGCACCGATCGCCGCGCGGCGGATGTCCAGCGACGCGTGGTTGGCGAGCAGGGAGGCGCAGACGATCGCGACCGCAAAAATGGCCAGCGACAGCCCGGCCCTCTGACCGTAGAACAGCCAGTCGGCGAGTGCGGCGAGCACCAGCGCCATCGCGAGGTTGACTGATACTGTCGAAGGCCTGATCGGCTGGAGATCCGCGGCGATCGTCGTAGCCAGGCTCGTCATGTGCAAATGACCTCTCGTGAATGTCGATGTCGTGCAATCTGCACGGCGCTTGCGCAGAAGCCGGGGCCATCGTCTGCACGGTTTCAGGAGTCTTTTGCAGATTTCGTGCAGGTGCGCTTTTGTCCCTCGCGCGGCCTAAGTCGCGCTGATAGGTGCGATGCGTTCATCATTTTGGACGTGACGCATCATGCAAATCCTCCACCGTATCGGTCTCATCCTGCTCTGGCTTGCCGCGCTCGTCGTCGCATTCGCGGCCGCGAACAAGAACGATCCTTATCTGGTCCCCTTGCGCGGCGCCGGAAACATCGCGCTTGTCGTTGCAAGCCTCGTCATCGTCGCCATGCTGCTTCGCAGGGGGCGATGGCGCGGCATGATGGGCAAGCTGCTCGTCATGCTGTGGTGCCTGCCGCCGCTCTTGATGTCGGCGGCGCATCTGAAGTTCGAGCTGCGCAAGCACGACATTCTCAGCGCGAGCGCCGCTGAAGCGCGCCAGCTCGGGCCTCACTTCATGGTCGGCTATTCCTCTTTTCCCGAGGTCTCGCGCCTTGCCGAGCAAGGCTTGATCGGCGGCGTCTATGTCACCCGGCACAACATCCGCGGCCGGACGATCGAGGCGCTCCGGGCCGAGATCGCGGCGCTCCAGGACAAGCGGCGTGCCGCCGGCCTGCCGCCGCTGGTCGTCGCCGCGGACCAGGAGGGCGGCATCGTCGGGCATCTCGCGCCGCCGCTCACGAAGGTGCCGGCGCTGGCGACGCTTGCCGGGCTCGCTCCCGACGACCAGCAGGCCAAGGCCGCAGAGTTCGGCCGCATCCACGGCCGCGAGCTTGCCGGGCTCGGCGTCAACCTCAATCTTGCGCCGGTGCTCGACCTCAAGCCGCCGCAGAGGCGCAACCGCCTCGATTTCCACACGCTGATCGGCCAGCGCGCGATTGCGACCGATCCTGTCGTCGTCAGCACGATCGCGAGCGCCTATGTGCGCGGGCTGGAAGAGTCAGGCGTCGGCGCCACACTCAAGCATTTTCCCGGCATCGGACGCGTGCGCACCGACACGCATCATTTCAGTGCCAGCCTCAACACGCCGGTGAGGGAGTTGGAGGCAACCGATTGGCTCCCATTCCGCGAAGTGCTGTCGCATTCGCGCAGCGCCCTCATGGTCGGCCATGTCACGCTCACTGTGGTCGACCCCGATCGCGCCGCGTCGCATTCGAAGCGGGTCGTCGACGGCATCATCCGCGGCAAATGGGGCTATCAGGGCGTGGTGATGACCGACGACCTCGTGATGGGCGCGATCTACCAGCACGACGTCTGCAAGGCCGTGGTCGAGGCGATCAACGCCGGCGTCGATCTGCTGCTGGTCGCCTATGACGGTGCGCAGTACTACCGGATCTTTGCCTGCGCCCTGGAGGGATCGCGGCAGGGCAAGCTCGACGCGGCGATGCTGCATGCGAGCGAAGCGCGGCTGGAGCGGGGCCTTCCGACCGAGCAGGCGCGGGCCGCCTCACGAACTGTCACCGTCGCTCGCCAAAACTAGCCCTTCGCGAACTGACGGTAGTCAGGCTCGCGATGAAACCAGAACTCGTAGCCGCTGACGCCCTTCTGCATGGCGACGTCGTGGATCGGCTGGTTGAGCGGCACGACGGGAACGTCGCGCATGCAGAGCGCGATGAAATCCTTCACGCACCGGTTGTACTCCGCCGCATCCGCGGTGAACCGCGCCTTGTCGATCAGCGCGTCCATCTCCTTGTTCTGGTACGAGGAGATGTTGAAGATCGAATTGTTGCCGTGGAAATTCCAGTAGAAGTAATATTCGGGATAATCGAGCCAGCCGCTGAAGCGGTTGAGCGCGAGCGGCAGCTCTTTCTTGTTCAGCGTCGTGCGCCAGTTCGCGCCGGGGATTTTTTCGATTCCCGCCTTGATGCCGATCTTGGCGAGATTCTCCTGGATCAGGATGGCGGTCGGCTCGCCGACGGTGGCCGTCCCCGTGTCCAGCGACAGCGTCGTCTCCAGGCCGGATTCGAAGCCTGCTTCCTTGAGCAGGGCCTTGGCTTTGTCGAGATCGGTGACGTAGGGGAAGGGCTGCGGCCAGACCGGCTTTGAGACTTCGGCCGCTCCGCCGTACATGGGAACGGCGCGGCCGAAGAAGGCGCTGCTCTGGATCTGCTCGTAAGGCATCGCCCAGGCAATGGCCTGACGCAGCTTCACATTGTCGAATGGCGGCTTCGCCGTGTTCATCGCGATGGACCAGAGCGCGTTCGGGATCGGCACGCCCGACACTTTGACCTTGCCCTCTCTAATGATCTGCTCGAAATCGCGGGGCGCAAAGCCGCTGGAAATATCCGCATCGCCTCGCTCCAGCATGGCACGGCGGGTGCCGGCGGAAGGGACGTCGCGCGCGATCACGCGCTTCACCTTCGGCAGCGGTCCGCTCTTCCAGTCGTCGAAACGCGCGAGCACGGTTTCGCTGCCGGGCTTCCAGCTCTCGATCCTGTAGGCGCCGCCCCCGGCCTCGTTGTTCCTCAGCCACGCCAGCGCCCAGGGGTCTTCCGGCGTCGCATTCTTCTTCGCGAGCTCGGAATTGATGACGAAGGGCACGACCACGGCGACGTTGAACAGCAGCATCTTGTCCTTGCGGACATAGTCGATGCGGAAGGTGTGGTCGTCGACGACCACGAACTGCTCAGGCTTTTCCAATGACCCCGCCGACATCTGGAAGGTCGGAAAGCCGCCGACCTTCACCGCGCGGTCGAACGACCATTTGACGTCCCTGGCCGTGACGGGCGTGCCATCGTGGAATTTCGCGTCCTGCCTCAGCTTGAAGGTGCAGGACATGCCGTCGGCCGCGACTTCCCAGCTTTCGGCAAGCTCGGGCGCGAGCTTCTCACGGTCGTATGAGATCGTCCCATCGGGCAGTGTCTTCGAGGCATAGGTCAGCAGGCGGTCGTAGCAATTCCAGGACAGGCCGTTCACGGTCTGGTTGGATCCGACGCCCTGCATGTCGAGCGAATTCGGCCCCAGCTCCTGCACCACCAGCAGCGTCTCCGCGCGCCCCTGCGCCCAGGCAAGCGACGGGGCGACCGTCATTCCAGCGACGCCGAGGCCGCCAAGCACGACGTTGCGGCGGGTCATGTCGAAAGGTGATGTGCTCATCGCTGCCTCCTCGAGAGAAATTTGCGACATAAAGAGGCAAGGCGCATGCCATCGGCCGCGCTTCATGGCGTCGCATCCAGCACGCGTGGCGCGGTTAAGGCGTCACCGCTCCGCGAGCCACCGCACGCGGGGTGGTCAATTCCTTCCAGGTGGAATTGGCGACATGCACCGGCGAGAAGGCCGGACGCTCGACATAATGCCCGTCGCCCGCCTCGGCGCGCAGATCGCCATCCTTCCAGGCGACACGGCCGCGCGACAGCGTCACCGCTGCACCGCCCGTGCAGGAGAATCCTTCGAACACGTTGTAATCGATCCGGCTCATCTGTCGTTTCGCGCTGATGGTCTTTGTCGCCCTGGGATCCCACACCACGATATCGGCATCCGAGCCGACCGCGACCGCGCCCTTGCGCGGATAGATGTTGAGGATGCGGGCGATGTTCGCCGAGGTCACCGCGACGAACTCTTCTTTCGTCAGCCGCCCGGTGGCGACGCCCGCGGTCCACAATAGCGCAAGGCGATCTTCGAGCCCGCCGGTGCCGTTCGGAATCTTTCTGAAGTCGCCGAGCCCGAACCGCTTCTGCTCCGTGGTGAAGGCGCAGTGGTCGGTCGCGACCACTTGCAGTGATCCGGATTGCAGGCCGGCCCACAGGCTGTCCTGATGCGATCTGTCGCGGAACGGCGGCGACATCACGCGCTGGGCGGAATGATTCCAGTCCTTGTTCTGGTATTCACGTTCGTCGAGCAACAGATGCTGGATCAGCGGCTCGCCATAGACGCGTTTTCCCGCCGCGCGCGCCCGCGCGATTGCCTCGTGCGCCTCGCGGCAGCTGGTGTGCACGATGTAAACAGGCGTGCCGGTCATATCAGCGATCATGATGGCGCGGTTGGTGGCTTCGCCCTCGACTTCCGGAGGTCGTGAATAGGCGTGGCCCTCGGGGCCGGTGACGCCGCGCGCGATCAGCGCCTCCTGCATCAGCGCGACGACGTCGCCGTTCTCCGCGTGCACCACCGGCATGGCACCGAGATGCGCGCAGCGCGCGAACGAGTTGTAGAGCTCGTCATCGTTCACCATCAGCGCGCCCTTGTAGGCCATGAAGTGCTTGAAGGTGTTGATCCCGTAGGTTTTGACCACGGTCTCCATCTCGTCATGGATCTGCTTCGACCATGACGTCACCGCCATGTGGAAGCCGTAGTCGCTGGCCGCCTTCTCGGATTTGTGCCGCCATTCCTGATAGGCCGCGAGCATCGACTGGCCGGGGTCGGGCAGGCAGAAATCCACCACCATCGTGGTGCCGCCGGTCAGCGCCGCCTTGGTTCCCGATTCGAAATCGTCGGCGGTGACCGTGCCCATGAACGGCATTTCGAGATGGGTGTGCGGGTCGATGCCGCCCGGCATGACGTAAGCACCGCCGGCGTCGATCACTTCAGTGCCCGCGGGCGCATCGATCGAAGCGCCGACCGCGACGACGGTCTCGCCATCGATCAGCACGTCAGCGCGGCGCGAATGATCGTGATTGACGACGGTGCCGCCGCGGATGAGGAGGGGCATGGAGGACTCCGGAGGAGAGGCGAGGGACAGGACGCAGCGAAGGCTAAGCGGGCCACTCACGATGCGACAGGCGAAATTTTAGTCAGCCGCCGGTTTCGCTGTGCCCTCTCGGCTATTACGCAGCCCGCGCGATCATTCCCTCGATCATCGCGCGCACCAGGCCGGCGATCTCCTTGCGCAGCGCCGGCAGCGGCACGGCGACCAGCTTCTGCTCCAGCCCCAGCGCCACCATGCCATGCACGGCCGAGAACAGGCTGCGCGCGGTGATGCCGAGTTCCTCCGGGCTGCGCTTTGGAAACAGTGCGGCCAGCGGTTGGTAGATGTGGCGAAACAACTGCATCTGGTCGTCGACGGACCAGTCGGGGATGATCTTGTCGGCCTCCATGCGATGCTCGAACAGCGCGCGCCAGAGCTGGAGATTCTCTGCCGCGAAATCGCAATAGGCGATGGCGATGCGGACCAGGGTCTCCTGCGGCGAGGGCTCGCCGGCGCCTTCCGCTGCGCTCAGCGCCTCGTCGAGCCGAAGCAGCGTACGCGACCCGACACGCAGGATCAGTTCGTCCACGTCGGCCACGAGATTGTAGACCGCGCCATTGGCGCAGCCGATCTCGCGGGCGAGATCGCGGGTCTTCAGGCCGGCCAATCCGCGGGCCGCGATCATCCGTTCCGCCGCCAGGATCAGGTCGGATCTGAGTTTCTCTCGGCGTTCCAAGGCTTTAGTCATTTGTTAACCAAATTCGTGAGCGTCGCTCAAATTTCTCTTGAGCGACGCTCAAGGTGTGCTACAAAGCATCCGTGAGCAATGCTCATAACAGGGAGCAGCAAATGTTCAAGACCGTAGTGACCCTTTTCCGCGGCAGCGTGGCCGCCGCCGGCGAGGAGCTGGAAGACCGGACGGCCCTTCTGATCCTCGACCAGCAGATGCGCGATGCGGCCGCAGCCGTCGAGCGCAGCAAGCGGACGCTGGCGCTGGCGATCGCGCAGGACCAGCAGGAAGGCCGCAAGCTCGAAGCGACGATCGCCCGTATCGCCGATCTCGAGACCCGCGCCGTTGCGGCGCTCGATGGCGGCCGCGAGGATCTCGCCAAGGACGCGGCCGAAGCCATCGCTGGCCTGGAGGCCGATCGCGACGCGGCGCTGACGGCACGCGCGCTGTTCGCGACCGAGATCGCCCGCCTGAAACGGCACGTCGCAAGCGCGCAGGCCCGCATCACCGAGCTCGATCGCGGCCGCCGCATCGCCCGCGCTTCGGAAGCGGTGCGCTCGCTTCGCCGCAGCGGCATTGAAGCCGCACGCCCTTACGAATCCACGCTGCCGGAGGCCGAGAGCACCTTGAGGCGCCTGCGCGACCGGCAGATGGAAGCACAGGCAGCTGACGATGCGCTGGTCGAGCTCGACGCGGCCACCGGTCCGCTCGCCACCGCCGAGAGATTAGCCGAGCAGGGCTTTGGTCCCCGGCTCAAGACCACCGCGGACGACGTGCTCGCGCGATTGAAGTCCAGGCGCGCGCCGACTGCCTGATCCCAAATCCCATCATCATCATTCGAACCAACAGGAGACCATCATGAACCAGAACGGCCAGCCCCACAGCAGCGCCTGGGTGACCTTCACTTACGCGTCCTTCGGCGCCTCCGCCTTCCTCGTCGCCATTGGCATCTTCTTCCTGCCGATCGACCTCTGGATGAAGGGCTATCTCACCATGGGCATCGTGATGCTGATCCAGACCTGCATCACCCTGACCAAGACCGTCCGCGACAATCACGAGAGCAGCCGCCTGGTGAACCGCATCGAGGACGCCAAGGCCGAGCGCCTGCTGATGGAAGTCTCCAAGGCGGCTTAAAAAGAAAGCGCCGGAGAACGAGCTGCACCCAGTCTGGGGCGGCGGATGCAAGAGCATCCGCCGCTTCCTCGCGTGTCCGGTCATTTGCCGCAATCGCCGCAACATATCCTTTACCCTGCGAGCATCACAAAAATGGTGCTCATCGCTCTTTAAACGCTTTGCGTGAAAAACCGTCCGGATCACGGGCAGGCGAGCATGGCAGACCTTTGGAGCGAACGAAGCTGGCGCCATCTGCGCGAGGCCGCCGGGCGGCTGCGTGGCCATACCGCGTTCTGGTTCAAGGCGTTCGCTCAGCCGACGATCGATCTCACGCTGCGCACCCATCCCGGGCACGTGACCCGGATCGTCGAGAGCCCCGGCCTGTCGCTGCCGCAGCACGAACTCGATCAACTCGTGGCGCAGCTCCGCATCGTCGCGGCCAAGACGCTGCCGGCCGATGAGCTGACCTACGGCATCTTCTCCGGCGAACGAGAGCGCCTGTCCCGTGCCATCGTCACGCTGATCTCGGAGCAGGACAGTGGCCGCCCGATAGCCTTCAACGCGCTGTCGATGATGCAGGTCGAGCTCGACGGCGCGCCCGTCGATGTTACCCATCTCGGGCTAGTCATGGTCGATCCCGAAGCGCGCGGGCGGGGCCTGTCCTGGGTGCTCTACGGCCTGACCACGCTGGTGCTGTTCCTGCGCGACGGCCTGCGCCCACGCTGGATCTCCAACGTCACCCAGGTGCCCTCGGTGGTCGGCATGGTCAGCGAGACCTTCTCCGACGTCTATCCGTCGCCGCGCCCCGAGGCACGGCAGAGCTTTGCCCATCTCCAGCTGGCGCGCGGTATCATGCGAGATCACCGCAAGGTGTTCGGCGTGGGCGGCGATGCCGGCTTCGACGAGAGCCGCTTCGTGATCACGGACGCCTATACCGGCGGCTCCGATGCGCTGAAGAAGACGTTCGACGAGGCGCCGAAGCACCGCGACCCGCAATATGGCGACTTCTGCATCCGCGAGCTGAATTACCACCGCGGGGATGATTTCCTCCAGATCGGTCGTATCGATCTTGCCGCCGCGCGCGCCTATCTGTTCGAGCAGGTGCCGCACCGGTCGCTCCCCGGTTTGCTGGTTGCCTCCCTGCTTCTCGCCCTGCAACGGCTGGTGCTGCCGGTCATCCATTGGCTCGACGACGACAGGGCTTTTGGCACGTTGCGGCCGCGGCAGGAGCGCAGCCGATGACGTCAGTCGTTATTGCCAATGCGATCGTCAATTTCTGCGGCGTGATCGGGCTTGTCGTCGCCATGCTCGCGCTCCACCGCCGCGATGCGCGGAGCCCGTTGACCGGGCGCTTCCTGATCGCCCTCGGTATCGTCGCACTGCTGTTCCTGGTCCGAAGCACGGCGTGGCTGACCGGAAGCAGCCTGCTCGACGACCTCTCGGTGATCCCCGCCGCGCTTATTCCGTTCGGCGCGCTGATCGTGACCGAGGGGATGCTGAGGCGGCACGCCCCCCGTGTCATCAAGCTCGCCGTGATCGTCGGCGCGGTCGTGCTCGGCATCGGCGGTGCGCTCGGGCTCGAACGCTTCGACACGCCCTATGCCGCCGCGTTGGCGTTGTTCCAGCTCGGCGGTTTCGCCGCCTGCGCGTTCTTGCTCGCGACCCGCGACCGCCAGTCGCTGATGGCATCGGAGAACCGCAGCATCGACCGCATGACCATCGGCGCCGTCATCGTACTGCCTTTCATCGTCACCGATTTCGGCGCGTTGATGCCGAACATGCCGATCAAGCTGGGCGCGCTCGGGGCGCTGCTCGTGGTCACGGCGATCCTGATCGCCGGCAGCAGTGGTGAAGCGCGCTGGCACGCCGTGCTGCTCACCGTGCTTCGGCTGGTGAGCTCGGCGCTGCTCGGGCTCGCTGCGGCCTTCGTGGCGCCCGATGTCGATGCCGCTCAGGTCGCGCGCTTTTGCGCCATCGCCGTGTCGGGCGTGCTGGCGATCGGCCTCATGACCGATACCCTGCGGTCCTATCTCGAATCCCGCGCGGCGGGTGTGCTGAGCTCGGTCGCGATTTCGCCTGCGACCACACGTGACCAGCTCATCGCGGAGCTGTTGCGTCACCCGCTGTTCGAGAGCGCGAGGCGCTATCGCGAGGACGATCTTGCGGCCTACGATCCGGTCCTGTTGCGCAACCGTCTCACGACCCATCGCGTGCTGCGACGCGCGGACGCGCCGTGGGGGCATCTGCCTGATGATCCGGCGATGGAGCGGCTGGTGTCGCTGATGGCCGCAGGCAACGCGACGCATCTCGTCGTGCTGTCGCCCGATCCCGTCGATATCCTCGCGCTCGCGGTTCCCGTGACGTCGGCCGATCCTGCCACCGAGACCGCGATTGCGCTGGTGCAGCGCATCTTGATCGTGACGGATGTGTGATTGTCGAGGTCTGGACCGGCATTGCCGATTGAGATTCGAACGCAGGTGCGATATGGCTCTCGCGCTTTCAGAGGCGGAGATGAGCATTGTCGAAACAATCCCTGCGTGAGGAGGCCGAGCGCCTGATCCGCGAATCGATGGAAAAGAAGACCATCGTCGTCAAGCAGGGCTCGACCCGCATCGAGGCCGTCTGCGGCAAATGCGGCGCGCCGAACCGGGTCCAGGCCGAAAAGGGCCAGAGCCGCGTCACGTTCGCCTGCAAGAATTGCGGGCATAAGCAAGAGACGCTGTAACCCCTCATCCTGAGGGGCCCGCCGAAGGCGGGCGTCTCGAAGGATAGAGGCCCCAGCCGGGCCTGCATGGTTCGAGACGCGCGCAAGGGCGCGCTCCTCACCATGAGGGTCTGCAAACCTACTCCCCCTTTACGAACTTCGCGAACGCATCCGCGTAATCCGGATGCCAGCGCGAGAGCGGCGGGCGGTTCTCGACGATGTCGCCGGCGGCCCAGAGCATGCGCTTCTCGTCGAGCGCGCGGGGCACGTCGTTGTCCGGACAGAGAATGTAGAAGTCGCCGGCCTCGAGCTGCGCCAGCATGAAATCCACGGTCTGCTCCGGCGTCCAGGCGCCGGCCGGCTTCTCGGTGCGGCCCTTGGCGGTGAGCCCGGTGAAGACGAAGCCGGGAATCAGCAGGTGCGCGCTGACCTTGCAGTCCTTCGTATTGCGCAGCTCGTGCTGGAGGGCCTCCGTAAACGCTTTCACGCCCGCCTTGGAGACGTTGTAGGCGGGATCGCCGGGCGGCGTGGTGATACCCTGCTTCGAACCGGTGTTGATGATGAGACCGGCCTTGCCGCGCGCGATCATGTTGGGCGCGAAGATGCGCGAGCCGTTGATAATGCCCCACATGTTGACGCCGATGATCCGCTGCCAATTGTCGGGCTCGGCGAACAACGTGCTGCCGGGCTGGATGCCGGCATTGTTCATGAGGACGTCGGTGCCGCCAAAGCGCTCGCGCGCGCTGCGCTCCAGTTCCGTCAGGCTTTCTGACTTGCTGACATCGACCATGGACGTCGTCACATGTGTGGCGGACGTGACGGATGACAGTTTTGTTGCGGCCTCCGCCAGCCGCGCCGGGTCGACGTCGGCGATGCAGACTTTCATGCCGGCGCGCGCAAAGGCCATGGCGGCGGCCAATCCGATGCCGGACGCGCCACCGGTGATGACGGCAACATTGTCTTTGACGATGGCTGGGTGTGGCATGGATCGTCTCCGGCGGAGGGGCTCCGCCGTCCTATAACATGGCGGCCGCGCGACCCTGCACAACTTGGCATGGGAGGTCTTCGTTCCGCGCTGCCTTTACGGCTTTCCGGCACCGCTGTATTCTCTCCGACCTAACGATCCCGCCGAGATCGAACCAATCAATCACCTGACTAGGGAGTGCAGCCATGGCTGTGTCACAGGCTATTCCGATCACGCGTCATCCGTTCGCCAACGGGTCCTACAAGCAGATGCTGATCGACGGGAAGTGGGTTGACGCTGCTTCCGGCAAGCGCTTCGAGACCCACAACCCTGCCACCGGCGAATTGCTCGCGACCGTTGCCGAAGGCGACAAGGAAGACATCGACCGTGCGGTCGCCGCTGCCCGTCGTGCCTTCGAAGGTCCCTGGAGCAAGGTCAAGCCGTTCGAGCGGCAGAACCTTCTTCTGAAGCTAGCCGACCTCGTCGAGAAGAACTTTGACGAATTGTCGCAGCTCGACACGCTCGACATGGGCGCGCCGCTCAGCCGCACCCGCGCCTATCGTCTGCGCGCCGTCGGGATGCTGCGCTACTACGCCGGCCAGACCACCGCCATCCACGGCGAGACCATCGAGAACTCGCTGCCCGGCGAAATCTTCTCCTACACGCTGAAGGAGCCGATCGGCGTCGTCGGCGCCATCATCCCCTGGAACGGCCCGCTCACCGCGACGATCTGGAAAATTGGGCCTGCAATCGCGACCGGCTGCACCGTGGTGCTCAAGCCGGCCGAAGAGGCGCCGCTGACCTCGCTGCGTATCGCGGAGCTGGCGATGGAAGCGGGCGTGCCCGCGGGCGTCATCAACGTCGTGCCCGGCTATGGCGAGACCGCGGGCGCAGCGCTCGCTTCCCATCATGACGTCGACAAGGTCGCCTTCACCGGCTCGCACGTCACGGGTCAGTCGATCATCCGTGCCTCCGCCGGCAACCTCAAGCGCGTTTCGCTCGAGCTCGGTGGCAAGTCGCCGGACATCGTGTTCGCGGATGCCGATCTCGATGCCGCCGTGCCGGGCGCCGCGATGGCGGTGTTTGCCAATTCGGGCCAGATCTGCAGCGCCGGCACGCGGCTGTTCGTCGAGCAGTCGATCTACGAAGAGTTCGTCGGCCGCGTCGCCGAGTTCGGCAAGAAGCTGCAGGTCGGCAACGGCCTCGATCCCAACGTTCAGATCGGCCCGCTGGTCTCCGAGCAGCAGCTCGAGCGCGTCACCGGCTATCTCGACATCGGCCAGAAGGAAGGCGCGCGGGCGCTCGCCGGCGGTGGCCGTGTCACCGAAGGCGCGCTGTCGAAGGGCTTCTTCGTGTCGCCGACGGTGTTCGCGGGCGTCCAAGACAACATGCGCATCGCGCAGGAGGAGATCTTCGGTCCCGTCATCTCGGCGATCGCATTCAAGGACATGGATGAGCTGGTCAAGCGCGCCAACAACACCACGTTCGGCCTTGGTTCGGGCTTGTGGACGCGCGACGTCACCAAGGCACATGCGGTGGCCAAGAGCCTGCGCGCCGGCTCGGTGTGGGTGAACTGCTACCAGGCGATGGACCCGGCCGTGCCCTTCGGCGGCTACAAGATGAGCGGCTACGGCCGCGAGTCCGGCAAGCAGCACGTCGAGGAATATCTCAACGTGAAGGCCGTCTGGGTCAAGACGGCGTAAGGCCTGTTCGCTCCCACGTTTGGTGGTAGGGAATATCTGCTTTTGTAGGGGCGGCGCCTTTTCCGGTGGCCGCCCCTCGCTATATGATCCGCATCCTTCCATAGCCAGTCGGTGTCAGCATGAAATTTTCGGCGTTGTTTCAACCGTTGCAGGTCGGTCCCTACAAGCTTGCGCATCGCGTCGCGATGGCGCCGCTGACGCGCATGCGCGCCGAGCGCGAGAGCTTTTCGCCGCGACCGCTCAACGCCGAATATTACGGCCAGCGTGCGACGCCGGGCGGCCTGATCATCGCGGAAGCCTCGCCGGTGCTCTCGCATGGCCGCGGCAATCCGGCAACGCCTGGCATCTATTCGGAGGCGCAGATCGCGGGATGGCGCAAGGTGGTCGATGCCGTGCATGCCAAGGGCGGCATCATCTTCCTCCAGCTCTGGCATGTCGGCCGCGTCTCGCATTCCTCGTTCCACGGCGGCGCGCTGCCGGTCTCGGCCTCGGCGGTTCCGATCAAGGCCGAAGGCATGAAAGCGATGACCGCCGACGGGAAGATTTCCGACTACGAGACGCCGCGCGCGCTGGAGACCGACGAGGTCAAGGGCATCGTCGAGGCGTTCCGGCAGGGCGCCAGGAACGCGCTCGCGGCCGGCTTCGACGGTGTCGAGATCCACGGTGCCAACGGCTATCTGCTCGAGCAGTTCTTGCAGTCGCGCAGCAATCAGCGCACCGATCAATATGGCGGCTCCATCGAGAACCGTGCGCGGCTTTTGCTCGAAGTCACGCAGGCCGCGATCGATGTCTGGGGCGCCAATCGTGTCGCCGTGCGATTGTCGCCCCACGGCATCGCCAATGACTCCGGCGAGCCCGATCCGATGCCGCTCTACACGTATGTCGTGAAGGCGCTGGACAAGCTCGAGCTCGCCTACCTGCATTTGATCGAGCCGCGCTCCAGCGGCGCCGGGCGCGCCGACGTCCACTGGGAGAATGTGCCGTCGGCGATGGTGCTGTTCCGTCCGCTCTACAGCGGCGTGCTGATGACCGCCGGCGGCTTCACCGGTGAGACCGCGAATGCCGCGATCGCGGACGGGCATGCCGACATCATCGCCTTTGGCCGCATCTTCATCTCCAACCCGGATCTGCCGGGGCGCCTCGCGCACGATTACCCGATTACGCCGTACAACCGCGCGACATTCTATGGCGGCGAGGAGAAGGGGTACACGGATTATCCCGTTTATGACGAGCTGACGCCGGCGTAGGCGAATGTCGTAGCCGGATGAGCGACGCGATATCCGGGACCTGTTGCCTGAGCCGCGGTCTTCCCGGATGTCGCTTCGCTCATCCGGGCTACGAGGATTGTCGTGTCGCTGCGCTCGCAATGACGACGGAGAAAGACGATGGCCAAAGCCGCAGCCGCCGCAGGTATCGCCAGGGGTCAATGCCTCTGCGGCAAGGTCACCTTCGAGATCGACATTCCCGCGCGCTGGGCCTGGCACGATCACTCGGCCGCCAGCCGCCGCGCCCATGGCGCGGCCTACGCCACCTATGTCGGAAGCTGGAAGAAGCGCTTTCGCATCACCTCGGGGAAAACGGCGCTCACCCGCTACGAGGACAAGGCGACCAGGACCGCGCGCAGCTTCTGCGCCCATTGCGGCACGCCGATCGCCTATGAGCGCCCGCGCGGCCCGCACATGGTCAACATTCCCCGCGCACTGTTCAACGAGCGCACCGGCCGCCAGCCGCTCTATCACATCGCGATCGAGGAGCTGCAGGAATGGGCCTATACCGGCGAGCCGTTGGTGCCGCTGAAGGGTTTTCCCGGCGTAGTCTGGCAACGCTCGAAAAAGAAGAAGCGGGCGGGTGGCGAGGACCCGTTCGAGCTGGGGCGGGACGAGATGTAGTGGGAGCTGCGCGCTCTCCTCTCGTGCCCCGGATGCAGTGCAGCCCCCCGGCGATGCGAAGCATCGTCCGGTGTGATGCGCTGCTGAGCCGGGGCCCATGCATCGGCGAGCTCGGTGCAGATCTGCGTCCCGGCTCTGCGTCGCAACGTTGCACGTTGCGCCGCGTCCGGGACACGAGAGCAGAGAGCGCTGCGCCCACGCAACGCAGCCATGACCGCGCTTCCTTGCGCGCCTCCCGGAACTTCGGCCATCATGTGTCCGTCCTTGCGGCAACGTCCGCTCCTGGAGGAAACATGAAGAACAAGATCACCGGCCGCTCCGCCTTTCTCGCGCTGCTCAAGGACGAGGGCATCACGCATCTGTTCGGCAATCCCGGCACCACCGAGCTGCCGATCATGCATGCGCTGAAGGACCATCCCGATCTCACCTATGTGATGGCGATGCAGGAGAGCCTGGTGGTGGCGATCGCCGACGGCTACAGCCGCGCCTCCGGAAAGCTCGTCGCCTGCAACGTGCACGTCGCGCCCGGCCTCGGCAACGCGATGGGCTCGCTCTACAACGCCCAGTTCACGGGCACCCCGATGATCCTCACCGCCGGCCAGCAGGAGCAGGGCCACGGCCTGATGGAGCCCGTGCTCTACGGCCCGCTGGTGCGCATGGCCGAGCCGCTGGTGAAATGGGCGGTCGAGGTGACCCGGCTGGAGGATCTGCCGCGCATCGTGCGCCGCGCCGCCAAGGTCGCGATGACGCCGCCGACCGGGCCGGTGTTCATCTCGCTGCCCGGCGACATTCTCAATAGCGAAGCCGGCATCGATCTCGGCCGTTCCACGCGCATCGATGCCCGCACGAGACCGTCGGACGAGGCGCTGAAGGCGTTTGCCGCGCGTCTGCTCAAGGCCGAGCGCCCCGTGATCGTCACCATGGACGAGGTCGTCAAGAGCGATGCGCTGAAGGAAGCTGCTGAACTCGCCGAGCTGCTTGGCGCGGCCGCGTATCAATCCTCCACGCCCTACGGCTCGCACTTTCTCTCCGAGAGCCCGAGCTTCGTCGGCACCCTGGCGCGCGTGCAGAAGGTCGCACGCGACACGCTGGCACCGTATGACCTCCTGATTGCGCTTGGCGGCGATCCCTTGCGGATGTCGGTCCATAGCGAAGTCGATGCGCTGCCGGATGGCCTTGGCATCGTGCAGATCGGTCTCGTCGACTGGGAGATCGCCAAGAACTACGGCGCGGAGATCGCGCTGAAAGCGGATTTGAAGGAAACGTTGCGAGCGCTGATCCCGGTGCTGAAGGAGATGGGCGGCGCGACACTCGCGAGCCGCGCCAAGCAGCGCCTTGCCGAGCTTGTGCCGAAGAACTGGACGGCGCGACGCACGGCATTGGTCGACCAGATCGGCAAGAGCGCCGGCCGCACACCGATCGATCCGGACTATCTGGTGCTGCAAATGGTCGAGGCGATGCCTGATAACGCCATCCTCGTCGACGAAGGCCTCACCTCCAGCCGCCAGGTGACGGCGCTGCGCCCGCATCGCAACCGCTACGACTATCACGGCCTTGCTTCCGGCGGCATCGGCTGGGGCCTGCCGGCCTCGGTCGGCGCCAGCATCGCCAATCCGGATCGCCCCGTCGTGTGCTTCTCCGGCGACGGCAGCGCGATGTATTCGATCCAGTCACTATGGACGGCGGCGCATCACAAGCTGCCGCTCAACGTCGTCATCGCCAACAATGGCGGCTACCGCATCATCAAGCAGCGCCTGCTCGCCTTCCATGGCGACGACAATTATGTCGGCATGGATTTCGTCGATCCGCCCGTGGATTTTGCCGGCATCGCCAAGGCGCTGGGCTGCGAGGCGATCAAAGTGAGCGATCCCCGCGAGCTGAAGGCGACGCTGGCGTCGGCATTCGGCCGGCCGGGGACGAAGCTGATCGAGGTGATGGTGGACGGGAAGGTGTAGCCCTGCTGTCGTCCCGGCGAACGCCGGGACGACACTGAGTGTGTGGCGCCTACCCCCTCTTCCCCACCCGATACCCCGCTGCCGGATGCGGCGCACCTAGCCTGGCACGGCCGCTGCCAAACAGCTTCTCCCGCAGCGTGCCCTTTGCATATTCCTGCTTGTACCGCCCACGCCGCGTCAGCTCCGGTACCAGCATGTCCGCGATGTCCTCGAAATCACCAGGCGAGATCGCAAAGGCGACGTTGAGGCCATCGACGTCGGTGGCCTCGAACCAAGCCTCGATCTTGTCTGCGACCATCTCGGGCGTGCCGACCACCACGGGCCCGGCGCCGCCGACGCCGACATGCTCGATGACGTCGCGCACGGTCCAGACGCGGTCGGGATCGGCGCGGGTGACGTTGTCCATCGCGCTGCGGCCGGCGTCGTTCTGGACGTGGCGCACCTGCTGATCGAGGTCGTAGCCGGAGAAGTCGACGCCGGTCCATCCCGACATCAGCGCCAGCGCGCCTTCGGGGCTGATGTGACGGCGGTAGTCGGCATATTTTTCCTTCGCCTCGGCTACCGTCCGCCCGAGGATGATCGTCATCATCGAGAACATCAGGATCTCGGCCGGATTGCGCCCGACCGCGGCAGCCTCCTGCCGGATCGCGGAGACGCGCGGCGCGATCACCTTGGCCGACGGTCCCGACATGAACACGCATTCGGCATGCTTCGCCGCGAACTGCCGGCCGCGCGGCGAAGTGCCGGCCTGGTACAGCACGGGCGTGCGCTGCGGCGAGGGCTCGCTGAGATGGATGGTGTTGTTGATGCGGTAGTTCGCGCCCTCATGATTGACGCGATGCACTTTCGCGGGATCGGTGAAGATGCCGCGCGCCCGGTCGCGCAGCACGGCGTCGTCTTCCCAGCTGCCTTCCCAGAGCTTGTAGACGACCTCCATATATTCGTCGGCGATGTCGTAGCGATCGTCGTGCCCGGTCTGCTTGTCCTTGCCGGCGCCGCGCGCGGCACTGTCGAGATAACCGGTGACGACATTCCAGCCGATCCGTCCCTCGGTGAGATGATCAAGCGTCGACATCCGCCGTGCGAACGGGTAGGGCGGCTCGAAAGACAGATTGCTGGTGACGCCGAAGCCGAGATTCTCGGTCACCGCGGCCATCGCGGACAGCAGCAGCAGGGGCTCGTTCGACGGCGTCTGCGCCGCGTTGCGCAGCGCTGCGTCAGGGCTGTTGCCGTAGACGTCATAAACGCCGAGCACGTCGGCCAGGAACAGCCCGTCGAAACGGCCACGTTCCAGCGTTTTGGCAAGATCGATCCAATAGGGCAGGCGGTGATAGTCGGCGGTACGGTCGCGCGGATGGGTCCACAGGCCCGGCGACTGGTGCGCGACGCAATTCATCGCAAAGGCGTTGAGCCTGATCTGTTTGGCCATGATGGTTCCCCCGGCGCCCTGTACCAGGCGCTCTTCGAATGGTAGATGTGCGCCCCAACCTGGCGAAGTTCTTGCATATAACTTGCGCTTGGCAAGGCCAAAATCAGCGGTGCTGCCGCACTTGGCAAGCCAATCTCAAGAGAGCAAGAACGAAATCCCAAGAGCTAACCAAGAACTATCGAAGTCCCCGCCACTTTCGAAGGCCTCCCCGTCTCGGTAAGGTCCTTCGTCTCAAAGTTTCGAAAACAAGTCATGACCAGAGCCGACGCCATCGCCCGCGCCCGCGACGATTTCAAATCCGGCGCGTTCCTCGCTGAACTCGACCGCCGCGTGGCCTTCAAGACCGAAAGCCAGAACCCCTCGCGCGGCGCCGAGCTGCGCGGCTATCTGGAACAGGAGATGCAGCCGGCTTTTGCTGCGCTCGACTTTACCAGCCGCATCGTCGAGTCTCCCAGCGGCAAGGCGCCGTTCCTGTTCGCCGAGCATCACGAGAGTGCCTCCGCGCCGACCGTGCTGATCTACGGCCACGGCGACGTCGTCGATGGCATGGAAGGCGAGTGGCGCGACGGCCGCGATCCCTGGCGCACGACGGTTGCGGGCACGCGGCTCTATGGCCGCGGCACCGCCGACAACAAGGGCCAGCACAGCATCAACATGGCGGCGCTCCGCGCGGTGCGCGATGCCCGTGGCGGCAAGCTCGGCTTCAACGCCAAGTTCATCGTCGAGATGGGCGAGGAGATCGGCTCGCCCGATCTCGGCAAGGTCTGCGATCTCAATCGCGACGCGCTCAAGGCCGATCTGTTCATGGCCTCCGATGGGCCGCGTCTGTCTGCCGACCGTCCGACGCTGTTCCTCGGCTGCCGCGGCGGCATCCGCATCCATCTGGATGTGAACCTGCGCGACGGCGGCCATCACTCCGGCAATTGGGGTGGCGTGCTCGCCAATCCCGCGACCATTCTGGTCAACGCGATCTCGACGCTGGTCGACGGCCATGGCCGCCTGCAGCTCGACGCCCTGAAACCGCCGCGGCTCACCAACCAGATCCGCAGCTATCTCGCCGACGTCCAGGTAACGCCGACCGAGGACGAGCCGGCGCTCGCGGAGAACTGGGGCGAGGAGGGCCTGTCGGCAGCCGAGCGGCTCTACGCCTGGAACACGCTGGAAGTGCTGGCGATGTCGTCGGGCAATATCGAGAAGCCGGCCAACGCCATTCCGGGCCACGCCAATGCCGTGCTGCAACTGCGTTTCGTGGTCGGCACCAGGATCGAGGGGCTGATCGACGCTATCCGCGCTCATCTGGCCGGACGCGGCTTTCCGATGGTCGAGGTGCGGGCGGCGCAGAGCTTTGCCGCCTCGCGCACCGATTTCGACAGCCCCTGGATCAAATGGGCGGCGGATTCGGTGAAGGAGACCACCGGCAAGGCGCCGGCGGTGCTGCCGAATTTCGGCGGCTCACTGCCGAACGACGTGTTTTCCGAGATTTTGGGCCTGCCGACGATCTGGGTCCCGCACTCCTATCCCGGCTGCTCCCAGCATGCGCCCAATGAGCACATCCTGCTGCCATTGACCGAAGAGGCCTTGACGGTGATGGCCGGGCTGTTCTGGGATCTCGGGGAATTGCCCAAGCCGCTGACCTGAGCCCATTAACCTGAGCCGCAAGCCAGCCGAAAGTCACATTCTAATCCGGCCCAATCTGTGCTTGCATCCGGGCCGCATCATCCTGAAAGGGGAAGAAAAAAGTGAAACATTTCCGTAGCATCGGGCTCGCGCTCGCCGCGACCTTCGCCGTCAGCCAGGCCGGGGCCCAGGAGCTGACCGGCACGCTGAAGAACATCAAGGACACCGGCGCCATCACGCTGGGCTTCCGCGACTCCTCGATCCCGTTCTCCTATCTCGACGACAACCAGAAGCCCGTCGGCTTTGCGATGGACATCTGCAACAAGATCGTCGACGCCGTGAAGAAGGAGCTCAAGCTCGACAAGCTCGAGGTCAAGCTGAACCCGGTGACGTCGGCGACCCGCATCCCGCTGATGGCGAACGGCACCATCGACCTCGAATGCGGCTCGACCACCAACAATGCCGAGCGCCAGAAGCAGGTCGCCTTCACCAACACCCACTTCCTGACCGCGAGCCGCTACGTCTTCAAGAAGTCGAGTGGCCTGAAGTCGATCGACGACCTCAAGGGCAAGACGGTGGTCTCGACCGCCGGCACCACCAACATCAAGCAGCTCACCGAAGCCAACGTGGCAAAGGGCCTCGGCGCCAACATCATTCCGGCCAAGGACCATGCCGAAGCCTTCCTGATGGTCGAGACCGACCGTGCGGTCGCCTTCGTCATGGACGACATCCTGCTCGCGAGCCTCGTTGCCGGCTCGAAGTCGCCGGATGACTACGTCATCTCCAAGGATGCGTTCTCCAAGCCCGAGCCCTACGGCATCATGCTGCGCAAGGACGACGCGCCGTTCAAGAAGGTGGTCGATGCCGCGACGGCCGCGGTCTACACCTCGGGCGAAGGCCAGAAGATCTACGAAAAGTGGTTCACGGCCAAGATCCCGCCGAAGGGTCTGAACCTCAACACGCCGATCTCGGCCGAGCTGAAGAACGAGTTCGCCAAGCCGACGGACTCGCCGAACCCGGACGACTATAAGTAAGATAAAACCTCGATCTTTCGATCGGGATCATGTCCGGCCACTCTTGACACAAGGGTGGCCGGACATTTGCATAGGCGGCCAAGACTTTCTCTGAAGCCATCTCTGATTGGCGCGTTCGCGCGGGGGACACGTGAACTACCACTGGAACTGGGGAATTTTCTTTCAGCCGAACCCGATGGGGACCGGCACCTATCTCGACATGCTGCTGTCGGGCCTGGTGCTGACCCTCAAGACCGCGGCGCTGGCCTGGATCATCGCGCTGATCACCGGCTCGCTCGTCGGCGTCATGCGCACGCTGCCGTCGAAGGGCGCCTATTGGTTCGGCTTCGCTTACGTCGAATTCTTCCGCAACATGCCGCTGCTGGTGCAGCTGTTCCTGTGGTTCTTCGTGCTGCCGGAGCTGCTGCCGAAGGCTGCGGGCCTGTGGCTGAAGCAATTGCCGAACGCGCCGTTCTGGACGGCTGCGATCGGCGTCGGCTTCTTCATGTCGGCTCGCGTCGCCGTGCAGCTGCAGGCCGGCATCGGCTCGCTGCCGCGTGGGCAGAAGATGGCCGCAACCGCGCTGGGCCTGACCACCGCGCAGGGCTATCGCTACGTGCTGCTGCCGATGGCATTCCGCATCATCCTGCCGCCGCTGACCTCGGAGTTCCTCAACACCATCAAGAACACGGCGGTCGCGATCACTATCGGCCTCCTCGAGCTGACCGGACAGGCGCGCTCGATGCAGGAGTTCTCGTTCCAGGTGTTCGAGGCCTTCACCGCCGCGACCATCCTCTACCTCCTCGTCAACGCCGTCGTCGTGACCGCGATGCGCTTCCTCGAGCGCTGGGTCGCGATCCCCGGCTACATCACGGGGAAATAAGCGATGCTCAGCAATTTCGATTTCGACGTCATCCGCCGCGCGCTGCCCTATCTGTTCTACGAGGGCATGACGTTCACGCTGACGCTGACGGCGCTCGCAGCATTCGGCGGCCTGGTCTTCGGCACGGCGCTCGCGCTGATGCGGCTGTCCGGCTACAAGACCCTCGGGCGCATCGCCGGCCTCTATGTCGACTTCATGCGGTCGCTGCCGCTGGTGCTGGTCATCTTCTGGTTCTACTTCCTCGTGCCCTATATCGGGCAGTGGGTGACCGGTGCCTCGCGCCCCATCAGCGTGGGCGCATTCGCATCCTCGCTCATCACCTTCATCATGTTCGAGGCCGCGTACTTCTCCGAGATCATGCGTGCCGGCATCCAGTCGATCTCGCGCGGACAGCCGGCTGCGGCCAGCGCGCTGGGGCTGACCTACGCCCAGACCATGCGCTACGTCGTGCTGCCCCAGGCCTTCCGCAACATGCTTCCGGTCCTGATCACGCAGACCATCGTGCTGTTCCAGGACACTTCGCTGGTCTACGTTCTGTCGATCACGGACTTCCTGGGAGCGGCGAGCAAGGTCGCGCAGCGCGACGGGCGCCTCGTCGAAATGTATCTGTTCGCCGCCGTTGTCTACTTCACCATCTCCTGTATCGCGTCCTTCGGCGTCCGTCGCCTGCAGGCGCGCATCGCCATCATTCGATAGAGCGTGTCGGTCATGATCGAAATCAGCCACGTCAACAAATGGTACAGCCCGACCTTCCAGGTGCTGACCGACTGCACCACCAGCGTCACCAAGGGCGAGGTCGTCGTGGTTTGCGGCCCCTCGGGCTCGGGCAAGTCGACGCTCATCAAATGCGTCAACGCGTTGGAGCCGTTCCAGAAAGGCGACATCAGCGTCGATGGGACCAAGGTCAACGATCCCAAGACCGATCTGCCGAAACTGCGCTCGCGGGTCGGCATGGTGTTCCAGCACTTCGAGCTGTTTCCGCACCTCAAGATCATCGACAATCTCTGCCTCGCGCAGCAGAAGGTGCTGGGCAGGTCGCATGACAAGGCCGTGACGAAGGGCATGATGCTGTTGGATCGCGTCGGCCTGAAGGAACAGGCGCAGAAGTTCCCCGCGCAGCTTTCCGGAGGCCAGCAGCAGCGCGTGGCGATCGCGCGTGCGCTCGCGATGGACCCCATTGTCATGCTGTTCGACGAGCCGACCTCGGCGCTCGACCCCGAGATGGTCAGCGAGGTGCTCGATGTCATGGTCGACCTCGCCCATGAGGGCATGACCATGATGGTCGTGACCCACGAGATGGGGTTTGCCCGCAAGGTCGCCAACCGCGTGATCTTCATGGACCGCGGCGAGATCGTCGAGGACGCGCCGAAGGACGACTTCTTCGGCAAGCCGCGCAGCGACCGCGCGCAGAAATTCTTGTCGAAGATCTTGTCGCACTGATCTGTCGTCATTCCGGGCTGGTCCGAAGGACCAGACCCGGAATCTCGAGATTCCGGGTTCATTCGCTTTGCGAATGCCCCGGAATGACGAAACGAGGGGTGATCGACGCCCTCAACTGGCGTATAAGCGCGCCAATTCCCCCTTTCCCCCCCAGGAGACCTGCCTTGGACTCGATCGCCTACGTCAACGGCTCATTCGTCCCGCTCTCAGACGCCAAAATCTCGGTGCTCGATCGCGGCTTCCTGTTCGCCGACGGCATCTACGAGGTCTCGGCGGTGCTTGGCGGCAAGCTCGTTGACAACGCCTCGCATCTGGCGCGGCTGGAGCGTTCGGTCGGCGAGATCAGCTTGAGGCTGCCGGAGACGGTCGAGCGCATCACCGAACTCCAGAAGGAGCTGATCGCGCGCAACAAGGTTGAGAGCGGCCTGGTCTATCTCCAGGTGACGCGCGGCGCCGACAAGGGCCGTGACTTCCCGTTCCCCAAGGGTGACGTCAAGTCGAGCCTGGTGATGTTCACCTCGGAGAAGGACATCATCAACGCCCCGGTCGCGAAGACCGGCATCAACGTGATCACCGTGCCCGACATCCGCTGGGAGCGCCGCGACATCAAGAGCGTGGCGCTGCTGGCGCAGGTGCTGGCCAAGCAGGCCGCGGCCGAAGCCGGCGCGGGCGAAGCCTGGATGCTGCAAGATGGTTATGTGACCGAAGGCGGCTCGTCCACGGCGTTCATCCTGACCAAGGATGATGTCATCGTCACCCGTCCGAACTCCAACGCGATCCTGCCGGGCTGCACCCGCAAGGCCGTGATCGCGCTCGCGGAAGAGCGCCAGCTCCGCGTCGAGGAGCGTTCCTTCACGGTCGCCGAAGCGCTCGCCGCCAAGGAAGCGTTCATCACCTCGGCCTCGTCATTCGTGCAGCCGGTGGTCGCACTCGACGGCAAGACGATCGGCGACGGCAAGCCCGGCCCGATGGCGACTCGCCTGCGCGAGATCTATGTGGAGTTCGCCAAGGCGACGGCTGTTTAGGCCGCATACGCCGCCATCGTAGGGTGGGCAAAGCGAAGCGTGCCCACGTCTTTTGAATTCATGGAAAGATGGTGGGCACGGCGCAAGTGCGCCTTTGCCCACCCTACGAGACTGCCCGTGAGGGGCGGGCCGTCACCTCACGCCACCGACGCCTTGACCTTCACCGGATGCACGGCACGGAACGCGATCGCGATCCTGTTCCAGGCGTTGATGGCGCCGATCAGCATGGTCAGGTTCACAGTCTCCGCATCGGAGAATTGCGCGCGGACCCCTTCGTAGACGTCGTCGGGTGCGTGCGTCTGCGAGATCAGCGTCACTGATTCCGTCCAGGCCAGCGCGGCACGCTCGCGGTCGGTATAGAGCGGAGATTCACGCCAGGCATTGAGCAGGTAGATGCGCTGCTCGGTCTCGCCGCGCTTGCGGGCGTCCTCGGTGTGCATGTTGATGCAGAAGGCGCAGCCGTTGATTTGCGAGGCGCGGATCTTGACGAGCTCGATCAGCGATTTTTCCAGGCCCGTCGACTGGATCTGCTCTTCCAGCGCCATCAGCGCCTTCATCGTATCGGGGGCGGCCTGGTAGAAGTTCATGCGGGGTTTCATGGTCGTTCTCCTTCTTCGGTTGGGGTCAGTGGGCTCCGCCGGCCGAGACCTGGCCGGGCTTCTTCAGAAAGAATACGGCGACGAGAGCGACGATCAGCGCCATGCCGAGCAGATAGAAGGTATCGCTGAAGGCGAGGATAAAGGCCTGCTTCTGCACGATATGGCCGATCGCGACATAGGCGCGATGCGCGGCGTCCGCACGGTCGAGAATGCCGTGATTGACGAAATATTGCGTGAGCTGTTCCAGCCGCGTGCGGGTGGCCTGCTCGAACACCGAGACCGACTGCATCAGCACGTTGGAATGATACTGCTCGCGCTTGGTGAGCACGGTTTGCAACAGCGCGATGCCGACGGCGCCGCCGAGATTGCGCATCATGTTGAACAGGCCGGAGGCCGAGCCCGCATTCTCGGCTTCGATGCCTGATGTCGCGACCGCCGACAACGGTGCCATGACCAGCGCCTGCCCGATCGCGCGGACGACGTTCGGCCACAACAGCTGATCGGCGGCGTAGTCGTTGGTCATATCGATGTTCATGAAGTTGGAGCCTGCGAACAGCACGAAACCCACGCCGATGATGATCCGCGCATCGAACTTCTGCATCAGGCGCGGAACCAGCGGGATCAGCACGAGCTGCGGCAGTCCGGTCCATGCCAGCACCATGCCGATCTGTTCGGCATTGTAGCCCTGAATGCGTGACAGATATTGCGGCAGGATGAAGACCGAGCCGTAGAGTGCGATCCCGAGCAGGAAGTTCGCGAGCATGCCGAAGCCGAAATTGCGGCGCGCGAGCAGCCGCAGGTTCAAGAGCGGCTTCTTCACCGTGAGCTCGATGATCAGGAAGGCGGCCAGCGCGACGGCCGCGATCACGCTGAGCTTGACGATGAAGGGCGAGCCGAACCAGTCGTCCTTGTTGCCTTCCTCCAGCACGGTCTGCAGCGCGGACAGGCCGATCGCCATGGTGATGATGCCGGCCCAGTCGCCCTCCGCGAGCAGCGCAAGCTTCATGGGCTTGGCGTCGAGCGCGTACCAGAGCATGCCGACCATGATCGCGCCGGGCACGAGGTTGACGTAGAAGATGTACTGCCAGCCGAAATTCTCGGTGAGATAGCCACCGATGGTCGGGCCGATCGCGGGCGCGAATGTCGCCGACAGCGCGAACAGTGCAAGGCCGACCGGCTGTTTTCCGCGCGGCAGCAAGGTGATGATGAGCGTGAACGCCATCGGAATCAGCACGCCCCCGGTAAAGCCCTGCACGGCGCGCAGCACGATCATCTGCGGCAGGTCCTGCGCCAGCGCGCAGGCCGCGGAGAGAGCCAGGAACAGGATCGCATTGGTGAGCAGGTAGATGCGGAGCGAGAACACCTGCGCGAGCCAGCCGGACAGCGGGATCACCACGATCTCCGCGATCAGGTAGGAGGTCGAGATCCAGCCGCCGTCGTCGATGCCGGCGCCGATTGCGCCCTGGATGTCCGCAAGCGAGGCGTTGACGATCTGGATGTTCAGCACCGCCATGAAGGCGCCGAGCGTCGCGCCGATCACCGCGATCCAGGTTTTGGCGGACACCGCCGGTGTGGCGGGAGCAACTGGAGCCGGAACGTTGGCGGCGGATGCGGCGGTGAGGGCAGGTTGGAGCGTGCTCATGGAAGCCTCGTCTCGGATACGGAGACAGGATGCATTAGGCCGATGGTTTCGATAATCGCAGAAGCTTTGGAAGGATCGTCCGGCGGGACTTGATAATCCTGCGGGACCTTGCGGCGTCAGCCGCCGTTCGGGCGCGTGGTGTTGTCGGCGAGGCGCTTTGCCGTCTCGCGCTCGGCCAGCACCGTCGCCTTGGTGTCGACGGTCGGCACCGCCGACATGCCGGGACGCAGCAGGCCGGTCAGGCTGTGGTCGTCGAGCACGATCTTGACCGGCACGCGTTGCACGATCTTGGTGAAGTTGCCGGTCGCATTGTCGGGTGGCAGCAGCGCGAATTCAAGTCCGCTGGCCGGCGACAGGCTATCGACATGGCCGTGCAGCGTGCGATTGCGAAAGCTGTCGACGTGCAGCTCGACCGGCTGGCCGGGACGCACATTCGTCAGCTGCGTCTCCTTGAAGTTCGCGACGACATAGACCGCATCGAGCGGCACCACCGCCATCAATTGCGTGCCGGCCTGCACGAACTGCCCGACGCGCAAGCTGCGGGCGCCGATCGTGCCGTCGACCGGCGCGGTGATCTCGGTATAGGACAGGTTCAGCGTCGCCTGCTGCGCGACTGCGCGCGCGCGTTCGAGCTGGGCCGTGGCCTGGGCGCGCTGCGTGGTGAGCACGTCGACCTTGCGCTGCGCGGCCGCGAGGCCGGATTTCGCGTGCTGCAGTTGCGCGTTGCTGGCGCGGAGCGCCGCGTCGGTCTGCTGCGCGCGCTGGATCGTACCGGAGCCCGACTTCATGAGGTCGTCGTAGCGGGCGCGCTCCTCCTGCGCGAATTTCAGGTTGGCGTCGGCCGCGGCCACATCCGCCGTGCTCTGTTCGATGATCGGCTGCTGCAGTTCGAGCTGGGCATCGATGTTGCGCACCGAGGCTTCGCCGGCGGCGACATCGGCTCTCGCCTGGTCGAGCGCCGCCTTGAAATCGCGGTCGTCGATCTTTGCGAGCAGCTGGCCCGCCCTAACCCTCTCATTGTCCCCGACAAGGACCCGCGCGATGTATCCGGAGACCTTGGGCGCGATGATCGTTGAGTCCGCCTTCACATAGGCGTCGTCAGTCGTTTCAAGGTAGCGGCCGTTGATCCAGTAATCGTGTCCGAAATAGACGATTGTTGCCGTGCCAGCGAGGAGCGCGAGCGCCAACGCCGCGCGTCGGACCATATTCCGCGCCGGGACAGGTCGCGCTTTGGGGTGATCATGAGTGATTTCAGTTGCTTGTTGAAAGTTCTCGGTGCGGGGCATCTCGGACATGACGGTCTCCTATCGGCTGGCTGGGACTATCGGTCTGTCTGGTTCGCGTGATAATTGGCGAAATACTGGAAGGATTATCCACCAGGGGTGGATAGTCGGAGACTTCGCTTGGTTCGTAGGATGGTCTACCGAGCCGGGCCCGCGACTGCGCCAGAGCGATTGCCGCGTCTGTCGCGCGATTGCTGCTAACGCCTGCGTGCCGCTGCACGCGGTGCTCCAAGCGGGATGAGAGGGCCTACCTGCTATGATCCGAGAGATAATCGGGGCGAATTCCTTGCGATTGTCGATCAAGAGCGGATAATCAGGCGACCATGGATCGATTGACCAGCCTCGAAGTGTTCAGCCGGGTGGTCGAAGCCGGCGGCTTCTCCGCAGCCGCGCGCAAGCTCAACATGTCCACCACCATGGTGAGCAACCATGTCCAGGCGCTGGAAGACCGGCTCGGGGTGAGGCTGCTTCAACGCACCACGCGCAAGGTCAACCTGACCGAGATCGGCAAGGCCTATTACGACCGCTGCGTTCAGATCCTCGCCGATATCGAACAGGCCGACGACATCGCGAGCGAGTTGCAATCGACGCCGCGTGGAACGCTGCGCATCCACACCGCGACCCACATGGTGCCGTTCGTCGCTCCCGTGATGGCCGAATTCCTCGCGACCTATCCGGAGGTCAAGGTCGATCTGCGCATGGGCGAGACCAATGTCGACTTGATCGAGGAAGGCTTCGATCTCGCGCTGCGCATGATCGCGCCGCCGGACTCCAGCCTGATCGTGCGCAGCCTTGCGACCTGGCGGCACGTGCTGTGCTGCTCGCACGCCTATATCGAGGCGCATGGGCGCGTCTCGAAGCTCGAAGAGCTCGCCGAGCACAATTGCGTGCGCCACATCAACTATCCCTTCGACGAGTGGCGCTTCTTCGATCGCAAGGGCACGCCGGCCTCGGTGCGCGTTTCAGGCAATCTGATCACCAACAGCGGCGAAGCCCTGCGCGAGGCGGCGTTGCAGGGCGCAGGTATCAGCCTCGCGGCCGGATTTCTGGTGGGCAACGATCTCGACGCCGGACGGCTGGTGCGCCTCCTGCCGGAATACCGTCCGGTCGAGATGTCAATGAACGCGGTCTATCCGCACAAGCATCATCTGTCGGCGAAGGTCAGGACCTTCATCGACATGCTCGTGCATCACGCCGCCGAGCAGCAGAAGCTGATCAATCCGTATTCTTAGCTGGCACAGTGCCGTAGGGTGGGCAAAGGCGCGCTTGCGCCGTGCCCACTAACTTTCCATGAATTCGACAGAAGAGGTGGCACGCGCGCGAAGTGCGCGCCTTTGCCCACCCTACGAGAGCGTCAGCGTGGCGGCGGCAGCCGTCCGAACACTGTGTCGAGCGCGATGCCGATTGCAAGCAGCCTTTCGTCGCTGCCCGCAGGGCCATCCAGCTCGAGTCCGATCGGCAGCTTGCTGGTGGCGCCAAGCGCAATCGGGATCTGGATGCCGGGAATGCCGGCATTGCTGCCGGGGTCGGTGTTCTGGATGAACAGGCCGAAATTTTCCAGGCTGCTGGAGTCGGGATTGGAGGCAATGGCGACCCGCGGCGTGGTCGGGAAGGCGATGGCCTCGAGCCGGTTGTCAGCAAAGCTCTTGGCGTACAGCGCCTGCAACGCTGGACGTGCGGTCGCGATCGCGGCGTCATAGAACGGCTTGGCGTCGACCAGCGTGTTGTCCGGGCCCGGCAGCTTGCGGGGGATCACCAGGCCATCATAGGTGCCCTTCACGTCGGCGCTGGAAATCTCCTCCGCCAGCGCTTCGATGGTGAGGCCGGTTCCAGTGTGCGCGAGATAGGCGACCAGATCGTCATAGGCCTCGTACAGCGCGACGGGAAAACTGACCTGGCCGTCGAGCTCCGCCAGTTGCGGCATCTCGATCTCGACCACGACGATGCCCCGGGCTTTCATCTGCGCGACGGCCGCATGGAAGGCGGCCTCGGTGTCGGCATCGAGATTGGCCAGCATCGACCTCACGAGGCCGACACGGACCTGCGTCAGATCAGCCGCCGCGATCGAGCCGCCACCCGCGATCACGCGATCGAGCAGCGCGACGTCCGCCATGGTCGCAGCCATGGGACCTGCGGTATCGCGAGTGTGCGAGATCGGCGCGATGCCGTCCTGCGGATAGCGGCCGACGGTCGGGCGCAACGAGGCGCAACCGTTCAGGGCGGCAGGGACCCGCACCGACCCGCCGGTGTCGGTGCCGAGCCCGCCCGCGACGATTCGCGCGCCGATCGCAGCCCCCGTTCCGGACGAGGAGCCGCCGGCGATCAGGGCGCGGTCATAGGCGTTGCGCACGCCGAACTCCGCGCCGGTCTTGAATGCGGTGTTGTAGCCCGAGATGCCGAAGGCAAGCTCGTGCATGCTGGTCTTGCCGATGATGACCGCGCCCGCGGCGCGCAGCTTCGCCGCCACCGGCGCATCGGCCTTCGGCACGTAATCTTTCAGCGCGGGCGTACCGGCGCTACAGGGCAGTCCCGCGACCTCGATGTTGTCCTTGATCACGACCGGCACGCCGCCGAGCGGTTTGCTCCTGTCGCCTGTCGCATCGAATGCGGCGGCCGCCTTCAAAGCGCCGGCCTCGTCCAGGGTGACGAAGGCATTGAGATCGGCGTTGGCTTTGGCGCGAGCAAGAGCTTCTGTCGTGAGCGCCGCGCTCGTCACCTTGCCGGCGCGGAGGTCCGCTACGGCCTGGGTCAGGGTCAACTGGTCGAAATCCATGATGCGTCACCTGATTGCAGAGGCGCCAACAGGGCGCCTCTCAAAGTCCGGAGGCTGAGGCCTCACTGGCGCCGCGTCAACCGTGGGCGTGCATCTTTCGCGTTACCGATGTCGTCAAATTCGTGAGGAGCCGTTCGACCTCGGGCTTCGCCTTGGCGATCGCGGTGTCCTTCACCGGACCGTAGCCGCGGATGTCCATCGGCGCTTTTGCGATGGCGATGAGATCGGGCAGATGCGCTGCGTCGAGCCCGCCGAGCATCCGTTCGATCACGTCTTCATACCAGACGATCAGCTCCCGCTCGGCGTGCCGTTCCGCCGTGTAGCCGAACGGATCGAACGGCGTCCCGCGCAATCCCTTCAACCGCGCGAGCATGGCGAGCGGCATCTGAATCCACTGCCCAAAGGCGCGCTTGCGGGGACGACCGCGCGCATCGTGCTTGGACGGCAGGAATGGTGGGGCAAGGTGGTAATGGATACTGAAGCCGTCCTCGAACTCGCGCTTAAGTTCGTCGAGGAATCCGGTCTGCATGTGCAGGCGCGCGACCTCGTACTCGTCCTTGTAGGCCATCAGCTTGAACAGGGCGAGTGCAATGGCTTCGGTCAGGGCGGTGCTATTCAAAGCAGCTTCGGTGTCGCGAACCTTTGTGACAAGCGCCCGATAACGGGCCGCATAAGCCTCATCCTGATAGGCGGTAAGGAAATCGGCGCGACGGTTGATGAGCTGGTCGAGCGTCTCGACTTTGGGCGCATCGTCCGTCTTCGGCAGAAAATCCGGATCGGCTGCGGCGATGCGGCCCCAGGCAAAGGCGTGCTTGTTGCGCTCGACGGCGACGCCGTTGAGCTCGATCGCGCGCAGCAGCGCCTGCAGCGAGATCGGCACCAGTCCGTGCTGCCAGGCAAAGCCGAGCATGATGATGTTGGCAAAGACGGCATCGCCGAGCAGCCGCTCGGCCAGCGCGTTCGCATCGATGGTGTCGAGATTGCCATCGCCGATCACCTGCCGGATCGCGCGCAGGCGGGCAGGGGAGGCGAGATCGGCGTCGCGGAAGCGAACGACGTCGCCGGTCGGCATCTCCGCGGTGTTGACCGCGGCGCGCGTGCCGCGGCGATAGGTGCCGGATGCCTTTGGTGAGGAACTGACGACGAGGTCGCAGCCGATCAGCGCATCGGCGGCGCCCTGGTCGATCCGGACCTGATGCAGCGCCTCGGGCGACGGCGCCAGGCGGATGTAGCTCAGCACCGGCCCGAATTTCTGCGCAAAGCCCGTGAAGTCCAGCACCGAGACGCCGCGGCGCTCGAGATGCGCGGCCATGCCGATCAGCGCGCCAACTGTGATCACGCCGGTGCCGCCGACGCCGGTGATCAACAGGTCGTAAGGGCGCTCGAGCGTCGTGGGCGCGGGCGTGGGAAGCGTGGCCGCGCGGCCGAGTGCGTCGATCTGACTGGCGCTCTTCTTCCGGCGCGTTGCGCCTTCCACGGTGACAAAACTCGGGCAGAAGCCGTTGAGGCAGGAGAAGTCCTTGTTGCAGGCCGACAGATTGATTTGGCGCTTGCGGCCGAACGGCGTCTCCCTGGGCTCGACGCTGAGGCAGTTGGATTCGATCGAGCAATCGCCGCAGCCCTCGCAGACGAGATCGTTGATGTAGGCAAAGCGCTTGGGGTCGGCCATCTCGCCACGCTTGCGCCGGCGCCGCTTCTCGGTGGCGCAGGTCTGCTGATAGATCAGGACCGATACGCCGGAGACCTCGCGCAGCGCGCGTTGCACGGCATCCATCTCCTCGCGCGGGTGGATGCTCACGCCACCGGGCAAATCCGCCGGCGAAAATCGGGAGGGATCGTCCGAGACGAGCGCGATGCGTTCGACGCCTTCGGCGCGGACACTGTGCGCGATGGCATGCACGCTGACGGGACCGTCGACCGGCTGGCCGCCGGTCATCGCCACGGCGTCGTTGAACAGGATCTTGTAGGTGATGTTCGCCCCGGCGGCGACCGCCTGGCGGATCGCCATCGAACCGGAGTGGTAATAGGTGCCCTCGCCCAGATTCTGAAACACGTGCTTGTTGCCGGTGAACTTCGACGACGCCGCCCAGTTCACGCCTTCGCCGCCCATCTGGATCAGCGAGGAGGTCTCGCGGTCCATCCAGCTCGCCATGAAATGGCAGCCGATGCCGGCCAGCGCCTTGGAGCCCTCCGGCACCTTCGTCGATGTGTTGTGCGGGCAACCGGAACAGAAATAGGGCGTGCGCGTCGCGCCGGCGACGTTGATCGTGCGCGCCGCCTCGGGCATCAAGGTGGCTGCACGCGCGGCGAGATTGAGGCCCGGAAACATCGGATCAAGCCGGCGCGCCAGCACGCCCGCCAGCGCGCGCGGCGACAATTCACCGATCCAGGAGATCAGCCTCGCCCCTCGCTCGTCGTGCTTGCCGACCATGCGCTCGGGCTTGCTGCCTGGATAGTCGTAGAAATATTCCTTGAACTGGCTCTCGATGATGCCGCGCTTCTCCTCGACCACGAGGACCTCGCGCTTGCCCCTCACGAAATCCATCGCGTCATGCAGCGCCAGCGGCCAGACCATGCCGACCTTGTAGACATCGATGCCGATGCTGCGGCAGGCGGCTTCATCGAGGCCCATCAGCCGCAGCGCCTCCATCAGATCGAGATGCGCCTTGCCTGTCGTGACGATTCCGTAGGTGGCGCCCGGAATGTCGTAGATGTGGCGGTCGATCGGATTGGCCTTTGCGAAGGCGTAGACCGCGTGCTTCTTCGCCTCCAGCCGTTCCTCGATCTGCGGTCCCGGCAGGTCGGGCCAGCGATAGTGCAGGCCACCCGGCGGTGGCGTGAAGTCGGGCGTGCGGAACAGGCGCGGCGGACGCAGCGCGACGGATGCGCCCGATTCCACGATCTCCGAGATCGCCTTGAAGCCGACCCACATGCCGGAGAAGCGGCTCAGCGCATAGCCGTATTCGCCGAATTCGAGATATTCGCCGACGCTGGCCGGATGCAGCGTCGGCATGAACCAGCTCATGAAGGCGACGTCGGATTGGTGCGGCATCGAGGAGGAGACGCAGCCATGATCGTCGCCGGCGACCACCAGCACGCCGCCGTGCGGCGAGGAGCCGTAGGCATTACCGTGCTTGAGCGCATCGCCGGAGCGATCGACGCCGGGGCCCTTGCCGTACCAGAGCCCGAACACGCCATCGACTTCTCTGTCAGCTTGCGTCTCGACCTGCTGCGAGCCGAGCACCGCGGTTGCCGCGAGGTCCTCGTTCACGGCCGGAAGGAATTCGATGCGATCGCGCTTCAGCCCTTCCTGGATGCGCCACAGTTCGAGATCGACGCCGCCGAGCGGCGAGCCGCGATAGCCCGAGATGAAGCCGGCGGTCTTGAGCCCGGCCGCGCGGTCGCGCCGTGCCTGGTCGAGCGCGATACGGACGATCGCCTGCGTGCCGGTGAGAAAGACGCGGCCCTCCTGGCGGTCGTAGCGGTCGGAGAGCTCGTAGGTGTCGAGTGACGGAATGGCGTCCATGGCGGACCTCGCGCGGCGTCCCTGCCGAATAATGGCAGGGTATGCCTGGGAGACTGGTAGGTCTTACCTATTTATCCCCTATGGGGCGCTCATTCGGTAGAGTTTTGCAATAACTGGCAATGTTTGGTAGATTTCCTCAAATTGAGGGTCTTCCATGATCGAAGAACAGGACTCGCGGATTCTCGCGCACCTCCAGAAGGACGGCCGCGCCACCAACCAGCAACTGGCCGACGAGGTCGGCATGTCCACCTCGGCCTGCTGGCGCCGGGTGCGCGCGCTGGAGGAGAGTGGCGTCATCCGGGGCTATGCGGCGCTGGTCGTACGCGAGCAGGCGGGATTTGCGATGTCGGCCATCCTCCATGTCTCGCTGGAGCGGCATGACGCGAAATTCGTCGACGAGTTCGTCGCACGGGTGACCACGCGACGCGAGGTGCTGGAGTGTTTTGCGACGACGGGCGACGCCGATTATCATTTGCGCGTCGTCGTGCAGGACATGGCGGCTTACAACCGCTTCCTCGACGAGTTCATGTTCCGCATTCCCGGCATCCGCTACGTCCGCAGCAACGTGGTGCTGAAGGAGATCAAGACCGGCGTGGCGCTGCCGTTTTGAGGAGGTGTCGTAGGGTGGGTTAGCCGAAGGCGTAACCCACCGCCTCTGTCTCCGCGGAAAACAAAGAGGTGGATTACGCCGAGCAGATGCACTTCGTGCATCTGCAGGGCTAACCCACCCTACGGCCCTCTATTACCGCTTCTCCCGCACGAACCTGTTTCGCAATGTCCCGATGCCGGTGATGTCGATCTCCACGACGTCGCCGTGCTTGATGTCGGGCGAGGCGCCGTCGGTGCCCATCCAGATCACGTCGCCGGGCCATAGCGTGAAATACTTGGTCAGCTCGACCAGGAACGGCACCACGCCGAAGATCATGTCGTTGGTGTGGAAGCGGTTGGTCTCCTTGCCGTTGACCCGGACGATTGTCTGCATCTTGGCGAGATCGGCCTCGGTCTCGATCCACGGGCCCATCGGCTTGAAGGTGTCGGCGTTCTTCGAGCGCCACAGGCTGCGATCGGCCTTCTGCCAGCTCCGTTCGCTGACGTCGTTGCCGATGGTGTAGCCGAATACGCAGTCCATCGCGTTCTGTTTGGTGAGATGCTTCACCTTCTTGCCGATGACGACGGCGAGCTCGCCTTCATAGTGGATCTTGTCCGTCGCGAAGGACGGAATCACCACGTCTTCCTCATGCGCGATCAGCGCGTTCTGGGCGCGATAGCCGATCTCGGGCCTGTCGGGCACGGCCGGCACTTCGCCGCGCTTGTCGGCGGCCTCTTTCAGGTGCTTCAGATAGTTCAATCCAACGCAATAGAAGGTACGCGGGATCAGCGGCAGCTCGATCTTGACGTCGCCGAACGGATGCGTGCGCGAGCTGCGCTGCCATTCACCGAACGGATCGCCGTCGACCGCGATCACCCGGTCGCCTTCAATAATCCCCCAGGACGTCTTGCCCGAGGCGGTGAATGTCAGCCAGCGCATGGTTTGTCCTTGCTGTTATTCCGCGGCATCGCGCGGCTGCACCTTCCAGGCGCCCGCCGCCGGCCGCTTGAGCCCGAGATTGTCCCGCAGCGTCTTGCCGCGATACTCCTTCTGGAACAGGCCGCGGCGCTGCAATTCCGGCACGATATGCTGCACGAAATCGCCGTAGGAACCGGGCACGTAGGTCGCGGCGATGACAAAACCGTCGCAGCCGCGCTCGACGAACATCTCTTCCAATTTGTCCGCGATCTCCTTGGGACCGCCGACCATCGCATCCTGGACCTGGCCGCGGCCCGAGAAGGTGACGAAGTCGCGCGCGCTCGGATTGCTCTTGCCCGAATTCTTGAGCACGCCGTCGCGGATGCCCAGAATGCCTTGCATGCTCTTGAGCTCCTCCGTCGTCAGGGGCTCGTCGAGATCCTTGGAGGCGAAATCGTAGTTGAGCGCTTCGGCGAGCAGGGACAGCGCGTCGATCTGGAGCGGCAGCTTGTTGATCAGCGCCATCTTGTCTTCGGCCTCGGCTTTGGTCGCGGCGCAGACCGGTGTCGTCAGATTGCAGAGGAACATCTGGTCGGGATCGCGGCCGGCTTTCGCGGCCTCGTTGCGCACGGAAGCATAGCCGTCCTTGGCCGCGGCGAGGTTGCGCGCGGCCGTGAAGATCACCTCGCCCCATCGCCCGGCAAAGCGCTGGCCGCGGCCGGACGCGCCGGCCTGGATGATCACGGGATGGCCTTGCTCCGAACGCGGCACGGTGAACGGCCCGCGGGACTTGAAAGCCGGCCCCCTGTGATCGAGCCGCTTCACCTTGGCCGGGTCGGCAAAGCGGCCGCTCGTCTTGTCCATGATGAGCGCGCCGTCCTCCCAGGTGTCCCAATGGCCGAGCACGACCTCCATGAACTCGTCGGCCTTGTCGTAGCGGGAATCGTGCTCGGGATGGGAGTCGCGGCCCATGTTGAGCGCTTCACCGTCATTGAGCGAGGTGACGACGTTCCAGCCCGCGCGTCCGCCCGACATCAGGTCGAGGGTCGCGAAGCGGCGGGCGACGTCGAATGGCTCGTAATAGGTGGTCGAGCAGGTCGCCCCAAGGCCGAGCTTCGAGGTGACCATGCCCATCGTGGTCAGCACGATCAGCGGGTCCATCTTCACGCAGCGGATGCCGTATTCGACGGTGTGGGCGTGGTCGTTGCCATAGCGATCCGGCATCGCCAGGCGATCGTCGAAGAAGGCCATGTGGAATTTGCCGGCTTCGAGGATCTTTGCGATCTCCTGATAGTAATCTGCGGACATCGAGTCGTCGCGCGAGTCCGGATGTCGCCAGGAGCTCGGCAAATTCGTGCAGTTCTGTGCCTGAAGGAATCCGACCAGTACCATCTGCCGCGTCATGCTGCCGTTCTCCTGATAGCGTCAAGCCAGATCGAGCACGGTGTCGAGCCTGTACTCGCGCGCCAGCGCGCGCAGCTTTTCCCAGGTTGCATCCTCGATCTCGATGCCGTCGCGCAGGCGCTGCTGCTCGCGCACGCCTTCGATCTCGCCGGGATAGTAGACGCCCTTGCTGCCCTCGGAGGGCGGCGTCGATTTCAGATAGCGCGCGAACTCCGCGACCTCGCGCTTGAACTCCTTCAGCGGGCGGAACGCTGCGACGTTGAACACAGCCATGAAGCATCCGTCATTGTGCCGGCCCGTCGGTTCGACGCCGAAGCCGAGACCGGTGAGCAGGCCGCACAGCACCTCGACCATGGCGGCAAGGCCGCTGCCCTTGTAGCCCTCGGTGCCGCCGAGCGGCAGCAGCGCGCCGCCCTTGCGATATTGGGTCGGGTCGGTGGTGTGGCGCCCATCGGCATCGATGATCCATCCCGTCGGAATCTCCTCGCCGCGGGCGACCGCGAGCTGGATCTTGCCGGCCGCGACCGCCGAGGTCGCCATGTCCAGGTAGAACGGTGCGTCGAGATCGGACGGCACCGCGATCGAGATCGGGTTGGTGCCGAGCCGCGCCTCCTTGCCGCCGAACGGGGCGACGTGTTTCGGCGAGCGCCCCGAATCGGCGGTCGCAATCCCGATCATGCCTTCGCGCATTGCCATCAGCGGATAGGCGGCGAGGCGGCCGACATGGCTTTGCCGGAACACGGTGCAGGCGGCGAGGTTGGCCGTCTTCGCCTTCTCGATCGTCAGCGCCATCGCCCTGGCGTTGACGTGGAAACCAAAACCCCAATGGCCGTCGATCACGGTCGTGGTCGGCGATTCCTGGACGATGGACCATTTGGCGCCGGGAACGATGTGGCCGGCCTTGATGCGGTCGATATAGGTGGGAACGGCAATCACGCCGTGGGAATCGTGGCCGGCGAGGTTGGCATTGACGCAACCGATGGCGACCGCGTCAGCCTCCTCCTCGGAAGCCCCGGCGGCACGGAGCAGCGCAGCGCTGACGCGCGTGAGGCGGTCGGCCTTGACGATCGGCATGGCGTTCCCTCGACTTGGTGCCCTTAACGGGCTGCTCGTTGGGTGCCATCGTCTCAAAGCCGAGGTGCGATATCAATCTCCCGTAAACCAACACAGGGCTGCAAATTCGTAAAGAGAACGCGCCTTTGGTCGGAGATTCATGCCGCGCGGCGGTATTTTCGATAGTTTGGCGCGGGTTGTTCGCAGCTCGTTCACTTTGATCGACGGTTTGCTGCGCGCAATAACGACCACTTAGGCGGTCACCGTTCATAAAGTCACCCGGGAGAAATAGGCAGAAATGCCCGGGAGTTGAGATCGTGCCGACGACACTCGCGCGCACCTTTGCGGCGTTGAGCGCCATTAACGAAGCGATTCTCTACGCGGAATCGCCGGACGAGCTGTACCAGAAGGTCTGCGACGCCGGGTTTTCGAGCGGGGACTTTCTGGCCGTCGCCGTGTTCCTGGTGGGATCGGATGGCGGACGGCTGCGTTTTGCGGCCGGCTGCGGTGACGACATTCCGCGACTGCGCTCGATCGAGATTACGACGGAAGCCGGAACACCGGAAGGATCTGGTGTCGGTGGCGAGGCGTTTCGCGATCAGAAGCTGTGCATCAGCAACGACTATCTGAACGATCCGCGCTCGCTGGCGTGGCGCGAGGGCGCGGCCAAGGCCCATATCGGCGCGGCTGCGGCGCTGCCGCTGCTCTGCAACGGCAAGAGCGTCGGTGTGCTGTACGTGACCCGCAGCGAAGCCAACTCGCTGAACGAGCAGATGGTGTCGCTGTTCGAGCGCATGTCGGCCAATATTTCCTATGCACTGGACAATTTCGGGCGCGAGAGCGCGCGGCAGGCCAGCGAGCGGGCGACGCGGCGGCTCAACCGCATGTTCGGCGCGATCAGTGCCACCAACGAAGCCATCCTGCGCGCCAAGACCGAGCATGAGCTGTACCAGCTCGTGTGCGATGCCTCCGTGCACAGCGGCAAGTCGCTGGCGACCATCGTGCTGCTCCGCGAGCCGGATTCGCATTGGATGAGCCCGGTCGCGTCCACCGGACAGAACCTCGAGCTGATCACCCAGGCGCGCTATTCGATCGATCCGGAGAATCCCTACGGCCGGGGCATATCCGGCGAGGTGTTCCGGACGCAGAAGCCGATCGTCGAGGACGACCTCGCCAGCCGTACCAAGGGCTCGCCGTGGGAGCAGGCCAACGTCAACACCGGCGTTGCCGCCTGCGTGGTCGCGCCGCTGATCAGGCACGGCGAAAGTGTCGGCGTGCTCTTGTTCTTCATCAGCCGCTCCTGGGCCAAGGACGAGGAGATCGTTGCGCTGTTGCTGCGCATGGCCGAGAACGTCTCGTTCGCAATCGAGAATTTTGGTCGCGAGGCCGAGAAAGCCAGGATCGCTTCGGAAGAAGAGCGTCTGGCACGCATGTATGCGGCGCTCAGCGCCACCAACGAGGCGATCCTGCGCGCGCGGTCGCGTTCCGAGTTGTTCGAGCTCGTCTGCGAAGCGACGGCGAAGGGCGCCAAGTTCACCTCGGCCAGCATCGCACTGCTCGACCAGCCCGCCGAATTGTTGCGCGTCGTCGCCAGCTACGGACCGAATGCGGAGCATGTTCGCAGCTTCAAGTTTTCGACGTCCGATGAAGTGCCGGAAGGGCGCGGGCTGACCGGTACCGCCTTTCGCACGCGCCAGCCCGCTGTCAGTAACGACGTGCTCGCCGACGACCGCATCGCGCCGTGGCACGCCAGCGCCCGCCGCACCGGCATCGCCTCCTCCGCGGCGCTGCCGCTGTTCAACGGCGACCGGGTGGAGGGCGTGTTTCTGTTCAACTCGCCGGAGTGCGGCACCTTCACGCCCGAATTCGTCGAGCTGCTGCGCAAGCTCCAGGCCAATGTCGCCTTCGCGCTGGAGAATTTCGACCGCGCCGACGAGAAGGCCAAGGCCGAAATGCAGCGTAATCGTCTCCGCGGCATGCTCGAGGCGCTGAGCGCGACCAATGAAGCCATCATGCGGGTGACAACCCGGGCCGAATTGTTCGAAGTGGTTTGCGAGGCGGCGGTGCTGGGCGGCACCTTCTCCTCCGCGACCATCGCCATGGTTGACCCGACGGGGCACTACCTCGACATCGCCATGACCAAGGGCGAAAGCTGCTATCAGGTCAAGGAATGGCGGTTCTCGACGTCGGCCGGCGACCCGGAAGGTCGCGGGCTGACCGGTACCTCCTTCCGCACGCGCGCGCCCTGCGTCGCCAACGAGCTTCTCAGCGACAGGCGCACCGCGCACTGGCACCAGATCGCGCGCATCCAGGGCACCAGATCGGGCGCCTGCTTCCCGCTGCTCAGCAACGGTTGCAAGTCGATCGGTGTGCTGCTGTTCCTCTCATCGGACGAAGGCACGTTCACGCCGGATCTCATCCAGCTGCTGGGCCGGCTTGCCGAGAATGTGTCGTTCGCGCTCGACAATTTCGAGCGCGCCGAGGAAAAGGCCCGCACCGAGGCGCAGAAAGAGCGCCTGACGCGCATGTTCGCGGCACTGAGCGCGACCAATGAAGCGATCATGCGGGCGAAGTCGCGCGCCGAGCTATTTGAGCTCGTTTGTCTCGCGGCGTCGAACGGCGCCAAGTTCACCTCGACGACCATTGCGCTTGCCAGCGCCGACAGCGACCAGCTCGAGATCGTCGCCAGCGCTGGACCGTCGTCTGACACCACGCGTAACGTCCGCCTCTCGGTCGACGCTGAGCGACCTGAAGGTCGGGGGATGGCTGGCACGGCGTTTCGGACCCGACAGCCGTGCATCATCAACGACTATCTCAATGACCAGCGCGTGAGCGCCTTCCATGCCATCGTTCGCGGGGACGGCGCGCGATCGGGCGCGGCGTTGCCGCTTATCGCCCACGACCAGCCTGTCGGCGTCATGATCTACATGTCGACCGAGAAGGACTCTTTCACCAGCGAGTTCGTCGAGCTGTTGCAGCGCCTCGCCGACAACGTTTCCTTCGCGATGGAGAATTTCGATCGCGCCGACGCCAAGAACGAGGCGGACGAGCGAATCGAATATCTTGCCTCGCACGACAGTCTGACGGACCTGCCGAACCGTGACACGTTCAACGGGCTTCTGCGCGAGGCGATCGACGAGGCGCGGCGCCACGATCACCGCTTCGCGGTGCTGTTCATCGATCTCGATCGCTTCAAGGTCATCAACGACTCGCTGGGACACGAAGCCGGCGACCTGCTTCTGCTCGAGGTGGCGAACCGGTTGCGCGGCGCGCTGCGGGTCAGCGACGTGGTGGCGCGGCTCGGCGGCGACGAGTTCGTGGTGATCCTCGACCAGTGCGGCGAGATCGACGACGTCCAGCGCATCGCGACCGGGCTGCTGACGGCGCTCGCCGAGCCGATGGAGCTGGCCGGGCACGAGTGCCACACCACGGCGTCGATCGGCATCGCGATGTATCCGGCCAACGGCTCCGACGCGCAGACGCTGACCAAGAACGCCGACATGGCGATGTATCTCGCCAAGGAAGACGGCAAGAACGGCTATCGCTTCTTCTCCAAGGAAGTGACGACGCAATCGATCGAGCGGCTGTCGCTGGAGAGCGCGCTGCGCCGGGCGCTGGAACGCGAGCAGTTTTCGCTGAACTACCAGCCCAAGGTGGACATGGAGACCGGCCAGATCACCGGCGTGGAAGCGCTGCTGCGCTGGACGCATCCCGATCTCGGCAACATCTCGCCGGCTCAGTTCATCCCGCTCGCCGAGGAAACCGGCCTGATCGTGCCGATCGGCCGCTGGGTGGTGAGGGAGGCCTGCGCGCAGGCGATGGCCTGGCAGCGCCGCGGCCTGTTGCCGGTGTCGATGGCGGTCAACCTGTCGCCACGGCAGTTCGCCGACGAGCATTTGTTGCAGGACGTCGACGAGGCGCTGGCGGCTTCCGGCATGTCGCCGGTGTTGCTCCAGCTGGAGGTCACCGAGAGCATGATGATGCGCAACGTCGGACGCGCGCTCAAGGTGCTCGACGCCATCCAGAGCCGCGGCATCCGCCTCGCCATCGACGATTTCGGCACCGGCTACTCGTCGATGTCGCTGATGAAGCACTTCCCGATCGACACCATCAAGATCGATCGCTCCTTCGTTCGGGATCTGCCGCAGGATTCGGAGGATCAGGCCATCGCACAGGCGATCATCAGCATGGGCAAGGCGCTCGGCATGACCGTCGTCGCCGAAGGCGTCGAGAACGCCGAGCAGGAAACGTTCCTGCGCACCCATGGCTGCGACGAGATGCAGGGCTTCCTGATCTCGAAGCCGCTGCCCGCGCGGCAGATGGCGGAGCTGCTGCGGCCGATGGTCCTGCCTATCGCCCCGCCGCTCCAGCCGGAGCCGGATCTTGCCGCCACCGAAGCTGCGGCGTCACGGCTGAAACGCGCTGTCGTCTGACGGCTGCGGGTGCAGTTCGCGGACGTCATGTTCTCCGCCCTCGGCCTTGCTCGGAAAATCCTGAGGCCCCGTCAGCGAGGTCTGCTCGACGAACAATGCGAGAATTGTGCGCGCGCCGTCGGCGAAGCTCGTGCCCTCGTTCAATCCGAGTTCGGCACACCATGTGCAGCTCATCGGCTCCTGGTCGTCGACCACCGCCATGGCAGGCCCCCACCACCAGGCAGGCGCAGGCGAACGCTCGTCCTCGGGCACGACATGCCAGCGGACGAACTCCTCCATCACGCGCTCGAACTCCAGGCGTGCAGCCTGATGCATGCGGTCGATACTCCTTGAATCCACATCCGATGGCAGGCCGACAGGCGGATTTGATCGTGGCCTTGACGCTCGGAAAAATCGGCTCGTGCAAATGGCCGAGCCATGCATGCCGACATCGTCGTCGGCCATGCCGGTAGTGCGGCCGTCGGCGATGCGTCAACGGCGGCAGCGAATGTCCATTCTAGCCGTTTGGAGGCACGGCAGGCAAGGTACGGGTGTTACGGTTGCTTAACGGGCCTTGCGCGGATGGGCCTTCTGGTGCCAGGCCCAGGCGGTGCGGATCACCGTCGGCAGGTCGGAATGACGCGGCACGAAGTTCAGCACTTTTCGCGCGGCCGAGGGATCGGCGACCAGGTAAGTGGGATCGCCGGCGCGGCGCGGCTTGACGGTGTGCGGTACCTCGCGCCCGGTCTCCTGCCTGATCGCGGTCAGGATCTCGCGCACGGAAAAGCCCGACCCGGACCCGAGATTGAAGCTGCCGCCGGGGTGTCCTTCTTCCAGAAGCTTCAGTGCGGCGAGATGCGCCGCCGCGAGGTCGGTGACGTGGATGTAGTCGCGGATCGCGGTGCCGTCGGGCGTGTCGTAGTCGTCGCCGAACACGGCGAAGTCGACATGGCCCTGGAGCGCCATCATCGCGCGCGGAATGAGATGGGTTTCGTTGTCACGCAGCTCGCCGATGCCGCCGGCCGAATCGGCGCCGCTGGCGTTGAAATAGCGCAGGCAAAACGCGCCGAAGCCATAGGCCGCGCGATAATCGGCGAGCATCCGCTCGATCATCCACTTCGACGCGCCGTAGGGATTGATCGGCGCGCACGGAAAGTCCTCCGGTAGCTCCTTGGAATCGGCGTTGCCGTAGACGGCGCCGGTCGAGGAGAACACGATGCGATGGCAGCCCGCGTTGCGCATCGCCTGCAACAGCGACAGCGTGCCCTGGACGTTGTTGATGTAGTATTTCTGCGGGTCGGTCATGGATTCGCCGACGAGGCTGGCCGCCGCAAAATGCATCACCGCCGTGACCTTGAGGTCGGCGAAGACACGCGCCAACGCGGCGCCGTCGAGCAGGTCGCCCGTCACCAGCGGGCCGGCGACGAAGCTGCGATGACCTGTCGAGAGGTTGTCGAAAACGACGGGCAAATAGCCGGCGGCGGTCAGCGCGCGGCATGCGTGCGAACCGATGTAACCCGCGCCTCCCGTGACGAGGACGATCGGTCGGTCGGTCATGTCCTTAACCCGGCCTCTCTCAGCGATTGAAGCGCCGCTTGCGGCTGAAGAGAAGATAGAGCGCGCGGGGGTTGGTGGTCAAATAGCGCCAGAACAGGCGGCGTGGCTCGAGCCATGTGCGCCAGGCCCATTCGAGTCCGATCTTCTGCATCCATTGCGGCGCGCGGGACCGGCTGCCCGACAGAAAGTTGAAAAGGCCGCCGGAAGTCTTGATGACGCCGACATTCGTCAGCAGCGGCGTGTATTCTTCGACGAAGGCCTGCTCGCTGGGTACGCCGAGCGCAACCCACAGATAATCCGGCGCCAGCGCGTTGATCTCTTCGACCTTCGCGCGCAGCGCATCGCCGCGCAGATAGCCGTGGCTGCGCCCGATGATCTTGAGGCTCGGATACGCCTTCTGGACGTTCTCGACCGCAATGACGTTTTCGGCTTCGCTGGCGCCGAACATGTAGAAGGTACGGCCCAGCGCTTCCGCCTTGCGCGCGACGACGTGGAACAGGTCGGTGGTCGCGACACGCTCGGGCAGCGGGAACCAGGATTGCAGCTTCGAGGCCGCCACCAGCGGCTGGCCGTCGGCGTTGATCAGGTCGGCGGCGCGGAACAGGCGCTCGGTCTGCGGCTCGGTCGAGCAGCGCGCCAGCACCTCGCCATTGGCCGAGGTCAGGAACAGCGGACGGCCGATGCGGTGGAGCGGATCGGTCGCCTCGATCATGAAATCGGCGGTCGCTTCCAGGTCGAGCGCGGCCATGCGAAGGCCGCCGACGGTGGTCCGCGGCACGTCGGCGGTTGCGGCCCGGCCGTCCAGGTTGACGCGGCGCTCAAGCATATTGTCTGCCTCGCTGGCGCGCTTGGGTTGCGGGGGTGAGCTCGTCGAGCACGACGCCGACGAGCTTGCACTCGGCGCGGCCGAGCGTGCTCAGGATCTCCTCCAGGCCGTCGTTGATGTCGAGGCTGGTCGGCAGCACCGCCACCAGCGCGTCGGCATCGTCGAGCAGCTTGCGGGCTGCGGCCGCGAGCGGCGTCACGGGACCGTCGAGCACCACGAGGTCATAGCCACCGGCGGAGCGCGCCTGCGCGATCGCCTTGCGAATGGCCTCGGTCGCCTTGCCGGCATCGGCGTCGGCGGCCGGCAGCACCGAGATGCCGTTGACGGTCTTGATCTCGCGCGCGGCCTTGCTGCCGATCGAGAGCCAGCCGTGCCTGCTCGGCTCGCTCTTGCCGGGACGGTTGATCTTGTTGGAGAGCGAGTGGGCGCGATGGTCGGCATCGATCATCAGGACGCGGGCGCCGTCGCGCGCGGCCGCGAGCGCAAAATTGAGCGCGGTCACGCTGCGCCCGGTGGTCTCGCCACTTCCGACCAGCGCGACGACCGGCATCGCCTTGCCGCCGGCGCGCCGGGCCACGGCAGTGCGCATGTCGCGCCAGGCGTTGAGCAGGCTCGTCAGCGGAAAGCCGGGGCGCAGCGTCGGCCAACCCAGCCGGGTCAGATCGACGCCGCCGCCGGTGGCGAGAATGGCGCCGAGTGTGTGGATGACGTCGGCCTCCTGAAGGCGCGCGATCAGCGGCTTTTCGATCAGGGGCGTTTCGGGCATCGAAGGTTGCAGCGATGGCGCCGCGAGTTCCGGCAGAGCTTGCGCCACCTCCGGGGTCGGCGAAACCTGGACGGGCTGAACGACCTCGGGAGCCCGCGGGATCTGCGGGGCTCGTGCGGTGTCCGGCGCCGGCGTGCGCTGCGGACGGGCCGGCGTGGGCATCGGCGCCGTCGCGCCGGCGAACAGGAGCTCGACCGCGACGAACCAGCTCGACGCAGCGAGTGCGCCGAAGATCAAGCCGATCATGGCGAACAGGCTCATCGCGGGCGGAAACGAGCGCCGCTGCGGCACCGTCGCTTCGCCGATGACGCGGGCCGCCGAGGTGTTCAGCGTTTCCTGCTCCTCGGTCTCGCGTGAGCGCTTGAGGAATGATTGATAGACGTCGCGGCTGGCATCGGCCTCGCGCTCCAGCTCGCGCAGGCGGACGGCGGCCTGGCTGAGCTGGACGCTCTGCCGCTTCTGGGCCTCCAGCGCCCGGTTGAGGGAGGCTTCATAGTCGCGGGCGCGCGTCAAATCGTTCTTGGCGGACTGGGCGAAGCGGTCGATCTCTTCGTTGATGGTGCGCTTGAGATCCTCGACCTGCTTCTCGGTCTGGCGCAGCGCCGGATGGCGCGGCCCGAGCTCGCCGGTCTGCTCCGCATATTTCTTGCGTGCGTCGGCGTATTGCGCGCGCAAATTCGCGATGGTCGGCGATTGCAGCGCTTCCGGAATCGCGCCGGCATCGGCGGCGGTGCGGCGGCTCGCTTCGATCTGGTCGAGCCGCGCCTGCGCATCCATCGTCGCCGCGCGGGCGGCGGACAGCCGCTGATTGCTGGCGGACAGCTGCTGGTCGCTGATCAGCGAGTCCTGGGTGCCGACGAAATTGTTCTGGGCCTTGTAGGTGGCGAGCGCGGTCTCGGCGTTGCGCAGCCGCTCGCGCAGCTCCTTGAGGCGACCGGAGAGATCGTTGGTGGCACGGCGTGCGGCCGACGCCTGCGAGTTGCGGGATTCCGTGAGGTAGGTGCTGGTGAGCGTGTTGGCGAGCATCGCCGCCTTTGCGGGATCGGTCGACCAGACCTCGATATCGACGATGAAGCTCTTCTCGGTCTTGCGGATGGTGATGTGCCGGTTCAGCGCGTCGAGCGCCGCAAGCTGCACTTCCTTCTTCTCCGCGGCAGAGGGCGCGCTGGGCTGAAGTCCGATCAGGCCGAGCAGCGACGACATCAGGCTCTTGGCGTCGCCGCCGCCGAATTCCGGATCCTTGTCGAGACCGGCCTGCTGGATCACCTGAAGCAGCACGCTGTTGGAGGTCATCAGGCGCGCCTGGCTCTCCACCACCATGGACATGCCCGAGACGTCCTGCGCGCGCGGCGTGAGTTCGCGATCGACGAGTTGAAGCTCGCGCGGGTCGACGTAAAGCTGCGCGGTGGCGGTGTAGCGGGGCGTCAGACTCTTGCCGACGGCGACGGCAAGCGTTGCGCCGAGGAGCGCGGCCGCGGCGATCGCGATCTTTCGCCGCCACAGCAGATTGACCAGCTCCAGTGCGCTGAAGCCGGCTTGGGGCCGCGGTTGCGGAGCCTCTGGTCTCGCTCGATCTATCGGCTGGTTATAGTCCAGCATGATCCCCAGCTTTCATTCCAACTGCAGCGGGCTGAGGGGTTACTCTTCGCTTTACGCCACGCACCCGCGATATAGGTGCCCAATCAACGCAACAGGGAAAATTAACCATACTCATTGAGGGACTATTCACCGAAATGGCAAACAAAGCGTTTAAGCGCACGCCCCGTTTCGTCGCGTCGTTGTGACGCTCAGGACGCCGAGCTCCCCCAGAGATTAACGGTTCGTTACCGCGCGCAGCGTGGCCGCGAAGCTTCGCTCGGCCTGGAATCGGCTGCGCGCGCGCCATGGTCGTCAGCTCTTCCGCAGGATGACGTGATAATCGCCGCGGCGGACGTCGGTGCCGCGCGGCAGCACGGCGTTCAGCACGGCGGCGCCGGCGTCGACCAGGGCCGCGAACAGCGGCTTGCGGCGGCGCATCTCGGGATAGCGCGGGCTCTCGACCTCACGGCGGTAAATCATCTCGAGGCCGTTAGCCGCCGCGAACGCTTCGAGCCGCGGCAGTGTCACCAGGGGATGGAAGAAGGTCGGGAACGGCGGCTCGCCGGGCAGGCCGGCATCCTTGATGCCGCGGATGTTGCGGTAGAACCAGACGTGGAACCAGTGCGGCGAGTACTTCGTGACGACGCCGGACAGCGAGCGTGGATTGGGCGCGCCGATCAGGATCATGCCGCCGCGCTTGAGCGCGTCGCGGAAGTTCAGGAGTGCGGCATCGACATGAGGCAGATGTTCGATCACGTTGTAGCAAATCACGAGATCGAAGGTTTCTCGGCCAAAATTGTAGATTTGCACGTCGCCGAGGATCGCCTCGTCCGCATAGGTGTTGTTGCGGACCTGATCCTCGTCGATGTCGACGACGGTGACCTTGCTGCGGCTCAGCAATTCCGGCGGCAGAACGCTGCACGAGCCGCCGCCGGCCTCATAGATGGCGAGCGGGCCCTGCGGCAATTCGCGGCGCAGCACGTCGTGGACGGCGAGCAGGCTGTCGCGGGCTTCGCCGGGGACCAGATCGTGCAGCGCCTGGGCGGGGGTAGTGGCCGCGGGGATTTTGATCGCCGTGGCTGTCGCGAAATCGATCGTCGCTGGCTTGTTCATGTTTTTGGACCGCGCTTGTTCGACTCAAATTTACAGGAAAAATCTCGCATGCTCGAAGAGCAAATCTGATGCCGCGTCGCTTCACCGGTCGCGGTGCTTACGGCCGGGTTAATGCGCAAGGGCGTTAACTACGGCATCGTCCATGTTGGTCCGTTGTCGGCGCAGTGGACCGTGAATTGCAGGTTCACGCGCGCAAGGTTTCGCAGGAGAGGCGCGCGAAAGCGGTCAGGCGATGGTGTTGCGGCGGGATGGCCGGGAGATCGGTGATTGGCGCCGGCACGCGTCTCCGGCCGGCCGTTCATTTTGGGACGCAACCGTCTCGCGGCGATGTGCCGTCCCGGGACGGTGACGATCCGCGGGACCGAAGCAGGGCTTTTTCAACATATCTCGGACATCTAGAACGTCATGACATTGATCCCGACAGACCTGTCCGCCACGCGTATCTCGGATGCCGTGCGCGATCCCAACCGGGAGATCGCGGCGAGCTCCCGCGTCATCGACCTGTCGGTCGGCATCGTCGTCTGCATTCCCTGCTTCCGCCGCCCGCAACATCTGCGGCTGACGCTGGACTCGCTGGCCAGCCAGCGCACCCCGCGCTCCTTCGCCGTGGTCATGGTCGAGAACGATGCCGTACGGCGCGAGAGCGCGCCGGTTGCCGCGGAGTACCTGGCCGCCGGCAGGCTCCAGGGCATCTGCCTCGTCGAGCAGCGGCAAGGCAATTGCCAGGCGATCAACGCCGCCTTCGAGACGGCGCAGGCGCTGTTTCCCGCCGCGACCCGCTTCCTGATGATCGACGACGACGAGATCGCCTCGCCCGACTGGCTCGAGCTGATGGTCCGCACCGCGGAGGCGACCGGCGCGGACGTGGTCGGCGGGCCGGTGCTGCCGGTGTTCGAGGACGACAGCAAGCCCTGGCTTTCGCGTCATCCCGCCTTTCGTCCCGCCTATGATTACAGCGGCGCGGTGCCGCTGATCTATGGCTGCGGCAATTGCCTGATCACGCGCGCCGCCTTCGAACGGTTCGACCGCCCTGCGTTCGACCTGCGCTTCAATTTTCTCGGCGGTGGCGATTGCGATTTCTTCGTGCGGTGCCGCGATGCCGGCATGACGTTCCACTGGACGGCGGAAGCCGTCATCACCGAGACCGTGCCGCACAACCGCACCAGCCTCGGCTGGATCGCAAAGCGTGGTCTGCGGATCGGTGCTATCAACTATCGTGTACAGTACAAGGCGGCGCGGAGCGCGCCGGCGCGCGCGGGCGTGTTTGCGCAGATGCTGGGAAGGTTGCCGCTGTCACTGCTACGCTCCGCTCGTCTGCTCGCGACATCGAAGGCCGTTGTCGCCATGCATCCCGCGCTGGTCGCGCTCGGCTCCATGCTCGCGGCGTTCGGTCTCGAGCCGAAGCCCTATGAGGCCTCGAAGATCACCTGAGGCAGTAGCCGACCGGCTAGATGCCAAAGCCGGCGAGGGCGACCCTAACCGTGGCGCGCGGCAGCGATTTGAGCGAGCGCCGGCCGACCATCCCGAGATAGGCCAAGGCCTCGCGATATCGGCCGAAGCGCACGGCCTGCATCGCCGAATAGGTGACGAGATGAACCTCGGCGGCCCGGCGCAGCCCGGCTGCCATGCCCTCGGGCAATCTCGCCATGATCAAGCCGTCATCGAACACCCGCGCAATCGCCGGGAAGAAGTCCTGCGGCGTCCGCACAGCTGCGTTCATGGTATTGGCGGTGTGCAGGCGATAGTCGAGCAGAAGCTTCGGTGCGAACTCGAACTCGCCGATCGCGGCAAGGCGGCACCAGCAATGCCAGTCCTCGCAATATCTCAACGACGTATCGAAGCCGCCGATGGCGCGGAAGGCCTCCGCGCGCGCCAGCGCGATACCGCCATTGACGATGAAGTTGCCGCTGGCAAGCCGCGCCAGCACGTCGCCGGACGGCTTGCGGCGTGCCTTCAGCAGGGCGCGCCGGCCGATCTGCCGTCCCTCGCTGTCGATCGTATTGTAGTCGCCGTAGACGAGAACCGCGCGCGGAGCGCCGCGCGCCGTCGCGAGCAGCGCCGCCACCGCACCGGGCCGCAGGCGATCGTCGGCATCGAGGAACAGTAGCCACTGGCCGCTCGCATGCCGGGCACCGAGATTGCGCGCGGCCGATACGCCGGTGGAATCGTTGCTCATCAGGCGCAGCCGCGGGTCGCGCGTGGCGCGGACGATCGCGATCGTGTCGTCGGTCGAACCGTCGTCCACGACGATCACTTCGGTCACTTCGCTTTGCGCGAGCGCGCTGGCGAGGGTCTCGCCGACATAGGCTGCGACGTTCTTGGCAGGAATGACGACGGACACCGATGTGGGCGAGCCGACCTGGAGCGGGACGCGCGCAGGCGCCGTCACGCGTGCGCTGGCCGGTAGTTCGAGGATCTCGTCGGCGGTGATCAAGCGGCGGCTCGTCTTTAAGGATCTGTTAACCAGGGCTCATCTGCCGAGCTGCCAGCGATCGCAGCCTCGACGAGGGCGGATGATACCCGCATTACCGGCAAATCGTTGCCGGCAAGGCTGCTCGCGCTGCCGGTTTCGCGGATTAGCGTTAAGTCGGCAGCATCAAGCCCGTCGCAAATAGGAAGGAGTGCGGCAGGGTTGCTCGGCTGCAGAAGATGCCGGTCATCTCCGGCATGCTGGTTGACGGAGGGTTAACGCGGATGAGGTAGGACCGGAGCCTCCGCCGGCTTCACCACCGGCCTTGAGCCAATGGATCGCAGCGCCGCTGACATGACTGACGTCGAGGTTCGATCGTTCGGCCACGTCCTGCGCGATGGGCTTGCGGGGCTCGATGCCGCGCGGGCGGCGCGCTGCCTCGTTGCCGTGGCGGCCCTGCTTCTCGTGCTGGTGACGCTCGATCCGTTTCCCGATCTGCGCAATGAGGAAATCGCCAATGTCGGCGGCGGACGAATGGCGCTCACCTATATCTCCTGGGGCCTGCTGGCCGCGGTCGCGGTGCTGCTCGTCGCGGCCACGGATGCGCCCGCGCTGAAGAGCCTGGTGACCCCGCTGCATCTCTGCCTCGTCGGATGGCTGCTGATCAACATCGTATTTTCCGAGAGCCGCGGTGTTTCGATCCAGCGCTTCGTGCTCGCGGCCAGCGTGACATCGCTCGCCGTGCTGCTGCCATTGCTGCCGCCGACGCAACGCAGCTTCAACCTGTGCCTGGGCGCCTCCGCGCTCGTGCTGCTCGTGCTGTGTTATCTCGGTGTCTTCCTGGCTCCGCAATATTCGGTCCACACCGCGCTCGACGTCACCGAGCCGCAGCTCGCCGGCGATTGGCGCGGCAGTTTCGGTCACAAGAACGTCGCCTCGCCCGTGATGACCATCCTGGTCTATGTCGGCATCTACCTCTCCGCGGTCGGCGCGTTCGTGATGGGACCGGCGATTGCCGCACTGGCCGGCATCTTCCTGATCTTCACCGGCGGCAAGACTTCGTCGGTGCTGTGCCTTGCGATCTACGCGCTCGCGTCGCTGGTCTACGTGACGCCGAGCCTGTGGCTGAAGCGGATCATCTGCTTCGTGCCGCTGGTCGTGATGAACCTGCTCACCGTCGGCAGTGTCTTGAGCCCGGCGCTCGGGACGATGACACGGCTGCTCCCCCTCGACCCCACCTTCACCGGCCGTTCCGCCATCTGGGAGTTCGCGATCGCAGCCGTCGCCGAAAAGCCGATCATCGGTCACGGCTATGCGGCCTTCTGGGACGATGTGACCGCGCGGCAGACAGCCCAAGGTTCCGAATGGGCGACGAGCGCGGCGCACAGCCACAACAGCTACCTCGATCTCGCGGTCACCATCGGCCTGCCGGGGCTGATGCTCGTGATATTCGTCTTCGTGCTCGCACCGCTCGGTAATTTCCAGTCGGCCCAGGCTCACAACCGGAGCAGCGCGATGGCCAAGCTGTTCCTGACCGTCTGGCTGTTCGGCCTGTATTACGGGGCCACCGAGACGTTCCTGCTCGAACGGCAGAGTCCGATCTGGTTCATGTTCGCGCTCGCGGTGGCCGGCCTGCATTTCCTGGCCAGGTTCCAATGCGTCGCGCAGACGGAACCGGAGGGCTGACAGCTTGTCGCAGCCGGAGCGGCAATTAGTGTCATCGGCTTAACGATAAGCAGCGACGTCACTTGTGGTCGCCGGCAAAACATAATCTATCTGGAAACATTCAGTAATCGTAAGCCCCGCGGATGACGTTTCTCAGCGTCGAGCAATCAGACGATCTTGTGTCCAGCACGTCGGAAATCGCAGTCGATTTCACGCGTGACTGGCGGCACGCCGCATCGCGCCTGAACGCCGGGCATCGCATCGCTTTCCAGCATGGTTACTGGCTCGGTGCCTGGTACGAGGCGTTTGGCGACCTCGCGCCGCTGATCGCCGTGATCTCCGATGCCGCGACCGGCAGGGACATCGCGGTGGTGCCGATGGTCAGCCATGTCAGGCGCGGCATCCGCGTCGTCGAGTTCGCCGATTTCGGCGTCTCCGACAACAACGCGCCGATCCTGGCGCTCGATGCCGCGCTGGATGCGGCGGCGATGGATGCGATCGGCAAGGCGCTGGTCGAGGCGTTGCGCGCCTTGCCCGACCGTTTCGATTTGCTGCGCCTGAGGAAGATGCCGGCCCAGATCGGCGGCAAACCGAATCCGCTGGTGGCGCTCGGTCGGATCGGATCCAGCTCGCTCAACGGCAATCTGGTGCTGACGGGCGACGACTACGAGGACTACCAGGCCTCGATCAAGCGCATGCAGATGCCGCGCTGCTGGCGCGTCTTCAGTCGGCACGAAGGCGCCAGGTTCGAGATCGCCACCGATGTCGCGCGTGCGCATGAGCTGCTGGACGTGATGGATGTCCAGCAGCAGGCGCGCATGCAGAAGCTCGGCTCGCGCTTCGTCCTCAACGACGAGACGCATGCAAGGTTCTATCGCGATGTCGCCCGCCGGGGTGTTGCGGAAGGCTATGCCGTCATCTCGGCGCTGGTGTGCGATGAGGGTATCATCGCCACCGCGCTTGGCGTCAGACACGGCGCGACCTATTTCCTCCTGCGCATCAGTCACGCCGGCGATTCATGGTCGAGCTGCTCGCCGGGGCTGCTGGTCACCGAGCGCACCATGGCGGCGTTGCATGCCGACGGCGTGCGCCGTTTCGATCTCAGCATCGGTAACCAGGACTACAAGCGCCGCTTCGGCGCCGAGAAGGTCGCGCTGACCGATGTCAGCGTCGCGCTGTCCTGGCGCGGCGTTCCTTTCGCATCGCGCGACCATGCCGCGCAGGGCCTGCGGCGCCATCCCCCGCTCGCCGCCCTCGCGGCGCGGATGATGGGGAAGGGAACGCGTTGACGGACGCCGCTTCTTGTGCGCGTCACCTCGGAAGGCCCGCGCGGAAGGCATCCAGCAACGCGCGTCCCTGCGGCCAGTCGCCGAGCCCGCTCGACGCATTGATGTGGCCGAGCGCGCCCGGCACAATCACGCCGGACTGCCAGGTGCGCGCCCGTCGGCGCGTCATCTCGAGCCCGCCATAGGGATCGTTCGTGCTGGCGATGATGAGCGAGGGAAAGCGCAGCGCGCGATCCGGGACCGGCTTGAACGCGGCAGCCTCCGCGGGAAGATTGACGCCGTCCGGATCCGGCACCGCGACCAGAAACGCGCCCGCGATCGCGGATGGGAAGCGAGCGGCCCAATGCGCCACCAGCAGACAGGCGAGGCTGTGAGCGATCAGCACGGGCGGCTTCGCACAGCGCCCGACTGCCTGCTCCAGCGATTGCTCCCAATCGTCGCGGTCGGGTTGGTCCCAGCTCGCCGGCTGAAACCGCGTGAAGCGCGCGTCACCGCGCTCCCAGATCGTCTGCCAATGGGTGTCGCCGGAGCCGCCGAGGCCGGGCAAGGTGATGATGTCGTGCATGGTCGTCCCGTGATATCTGAGAGAAAGGCGCAGTGTGGCCGTTCGCGGTGCTGCGTGACATGGCAAGTCATCGGCGGAATCGATCATGTGCCGATGATCTCAAGGTGGAATGGAGAATTGTCTTGGATCGTTTCGGGAGCATCGACGCCAAGGACCTGAAGATCCTGGAGGCGCTGCAAGCCAATGCGCGCGTGCCGCTGTCCGAGCTTGGCCGGTCCGTCGGGCTGTCCCAGCCGGCGATCTCCGAGCGCGTCAAGCGGCTCGAGGAAGCCGGCATCATCGAAGGCTACGGCGCCCGGATCAATCCGCGCGCCCTCGGGCTCGGCCTGATGGCGCTGGTGCGCTTGCACACCACGCATGAACACATCAAGACGTGCCTGAAGCGCTTCGCGGAGATTCCGTACATCATCGAGGTCCATCGCGTGACCGGCGATGATTGCTTCGTGCTCAAGGTGCTCGTTCCGGCGCCGGAAGATCTGGAGACGATTGTGGATCGCATTGCAGGCTTTGGCGCAGTCACGACCTCGCTGGTGCTGCGCAGCGAGCCGGTGCGCCCGATCGGCCGCGATCTCGTCAGGAAGAAAGCCGAACGGGCTTGAGGGCGGCATTCCCGAAAGAGAACGCCGCCCCGCGCCGCGTCAGCCGCGCGGCTCAGCCATGTAGCTTCCTGGCGGTCTCCGCGATCTGGCGGCCCTGATAGCGCGCGCCGGCGAGCTCGTTGGCGCTGGGCTGGCGGCTGCCGTCGCCGCCGGTGATCGTGGTGGCGCCGTAGGGCGCACCGCCGGTGACCTCGTCGAGCTTCATCTGACCGGCAAAGCCGTAGTTCATGCCGACCACGACCATGCCGAAATGCAAGAGGTTGGTGATGATCGAGAACAGCGTCGTCTCCTGGCCGCCATGCTGGGTCGCGCTCGAGGTGAAGGCGCCGCCGACCTTGCCGTGCAGCGCGCCCTTGGCCCAGAGGCCGCCGGCCTGGTCGAGGAAGTTCGCCATCTGCGAGGCCATGCGGCCGAAGCGGGTGCCGGTGCCGACGATGATCGCGTCGTAATTGGCGAGGTCCTCGATCTTGGCGATCGGCGCCGCCTGATCGATCTTGTAATAGGAGGCTTTCGCGACCTCGGCCGGCACCAGCTCGGGCACGCGCTTGATGTCGACGGTGGCGCCGGTTTCGCGTGCGCCTTCAGCGACGGCGTTCGCCATCGCTTCGATATGGCCGTAGGCGGAATAATAGAGGACGAGAACTTTGGTCATGGTGGTCTCCGTTGGGATCGATGTTCAAAGAAGGTTCGGCCGTCATGCCCGGGCAGAAGCGCGAAGCGCGTCTTCGCGCTAGACGTCCCGGGCATCCACGTACTTGTGTTCCGCGTAGAGAGGCGTGGATGGCCGGGACATAGGCGAGCGGAAGCGACGCCGTCCTTCGGACGGCTATGCCCGGCCATGACGGAGAGCGTTGTTACGCCGCGTCGACGAGCACGAGCTCGGTGTCTTCCAGCGCCGTGATCTTCAGCGTGTCCTCGTCGCGGATCGCAGCGCCATCGCGGGCATTGACGCGCACGCCGTTGATCTCGACCGAACCTGCGGCAGGCACCAGATAAAGATGCCGCGACTTCTGCGGCGCGTACTCCGCGCTCTCGCCGGCCCGAAGCGTGGTGGCGAGCACCCGCGCATCGGCGCGGATCGGAAGCGCGTCCGCGTCACCTGCGATCCCGCTCGCGATGGTGACGAGCTTGCCGGAGCGGTCCGCCTTCGGAAACGGCTTCGAGCCCCAGGTCGGCTGTCCACCGCGAGCCGTCGGCTCGATCCAGATCTGGAAGATCCGCGTCCTGGTCGGCTCGAGATTGTACTCGGAGTGGCGGATGCCGCTGCCGGCGCTCATCACCTGCACGTCGCCCGCCTCAGTGCGGCCCTCGTTGCCGAGGCTGTCCTGATGGGTGATCGCGCCCTCGCGCACATAGGTGATGATTTCCATGTTGGCGTGAGGATGGGCGGGAAAGCCGGTGTTCGGCGCGATCTCGTCGTCATTCCACACCCGCAAGGAGCCGTGACCCATGTTGTTCGGATCGTAATGGCCAGCGAAGGAGAAATGATGCTTGGCCTTGAGCCAGCCGTGATCGGCGCCGCCGAGCTTGTCGAAAGGTCTGAGTTCGATCATCTGCGTAATTCCTTTGCGTAATTCCTTGGGTTGGACGGTGGCGCCTTGATCAGGCGCCGAACCCGCCGTCGACGTTGAGCACGGTGCCGGTGACGAAGGAGGCTTCCGGGCTTGCGAGGAACACGATTCCGGCGGCGACTTCCTCGGGGCGGCCGAAGCGTTGCAGCGCGTGCTGCTTGCGCTGGGCCTCCGCGAAGTCGCGGTCGTCGTCCGGGTTCATGTCGGTGTTGATCGAGCCGGGCTGCACCACGTTGACGGTAATGCCGCGCGGGCCGAGGTCGCGCGCTGCGCCCTTGGTGTAGCCGACCACGGCCGCCTTGGTGGCAACGTAGTCCGCAAGACCCGGGAACGAGGCGCGGTCAGCCAGCATCGAGCCGACGGTGACGATGCGGCCGCCTTCACCCATCAACTGCGAGGCGGCGCGGATCGCCGCGATCACGCCATGCACGTTGACCTGATCCTGGCGGGCCAGCGCGTCGGTGTCCGCATTGGCGTCGTCGGTCGCGCCGCCGGCGGCAACGCCGGCATTGTTGACGAGGATGTCGAGACGGCCGAACTCCTTCGCCACGTCCTTGACGAGTTGCGTCACGTCCTTCGCGGAAGCCTGGTCGGCCCTGAAAGCACGCGCCTTGACGCCCTTGGCCTTGAGCTCGGTGACGACGGCTTCGGCCTTGTCGGGCGAGGCGACATAGCTGATGGCGACGTCAGCGCCTTCATCGGCGAGCGCGCGGGCCGACGCTGCGCCGATACCGCGCGAGCCGCCGGTGACGAGGGCAACCTTGCCTGAGAGCTTCTTGGTCATTGGATGTCTCCATTCCGTTTGCGATTGACCCCTTGGATAAGCCTCCGCCTGTGGTATAGAAATAGAAACTGTTGAAACGCATTGTTTCCTTAAGTATCCCGATTGGATCGACCCCATGGCGAAACTTCCCGATTTCGAGGCGCTCGCGATTTTCGCAAAAGTCGTGGAATTACGGTCGTTTGCGGGGGCCGCGAGCGAGCTGGCGATGTCCAAGGCAACCGTGTCCAAGGCGGTCACGCGGCTCGAGGAGCGGCTCGGCGCCCGGCTCTTCAACCGCACCTCGCGCCGCCTCGCGCTGACCGATGCCGGGCACAAGCTGGCCGAACGGGCGACGCGCCTGCTCGTTGACGGCGAGGCAGCCGAGAATGAAGCACTGGCGCAATCGGTGGCGCCGCGCGGCCTGGTGCGGCTCGCCGTGCCCATGACATTCGGGATCAAGGCGGTCGCGCCGCTGTTGCCGGAGTTCTTCAAGGCCTATCCGGAAGTCTCGGTCGACCTGCACTTGAGCGATGCGACCGTCGATCTGATCGGGGAGGGCTTTGACATGGCGGTGCGGATCGCGCGGCTGCCGGACTCCTCGCTGATCGCGCGGCGGCTCTTCACCATGCCGCGCTTCACGGTGGCCGCGCCGTCCTATCTCAAGCGCCATGGACGGCCGACGCATCCGATGCATCTGGCCGAGCACAAATGCTTCAGCTACGCCTACATGTCGACGCCCAACATCTGGCACTACACCAATTCGGCCGGCGAGCAGGCCAGCGTGCGTCCGGGCGGACAGCTTCGCGTCAACAATGGTGAAGCCGTGATGCCGTCATTGATCGCGGGCCTCGGCATCGCCGAGCTGCCCGAATTCATCGTCGGCGAGGCGATCTCGTCCGGCGAGGTCGAAGTGATCCTGAAGGACTGGAAGCAGGCCGAAGGCGCCGTGCATCTGGTGACGCCGCCCGGCGGCCCGCGCCCCGCACGCGTCGAGGCGCTCGGCGATTTCCTGGCGGCAGAACTGCCGGGCACCTGCAAGCGGCGGCCGCGCGGGAAGACCAAGGCGTCGTAGGCCGAGAGGCTTTAACGCCGCCGGTCATTGCGAGCGCAGCGAAGCAATCCAGAGTGTCTCCACGGAGGGATTCTGGATTGCTTCGTCGCAAGAGCTCCTCGCAATGACGGTGGTCCGACTACGACACCTTCACCCCGTCGATCGCGACAATGCGCAAGTTCGGCTTCAGCGTCTCTTCCAGCCGCGACTTCAACTCATGAACGCGCGGGTCGGTCGATCGCGCCGCGCACACGCCGTATTGATGGACCGATTGCGCCAGCGCGCGCCGCGCTTCCGGCGTTCGCGTCATTTCGGGCCCTGACAGCCGCAGGACGATCGCGGCGAGATTCACCAGCATCTCGTCCAGGGCGACGTCGATGGTCGCGAGTTTTCCCATGGCACACTCCCTGCCAAGCGGATCTGGGAAGGCAACGGTGGCTTTGGTGCGGCGTTCCGGGGCGCGGGCCGGACATGGTTAAGGCTTCGTAAACGTCTTGTTCTTGCCGGTCGCCACGCTAGGCTGGCCGGCGAAACAAAGAAAAACAGGGGGAGGCACCATCATGGACCGACGCGATCTCTTGCGCGCCGTTGCCGCACTGCCGTTGCTGCGGGCTGCGTTGCCGAATCCGGCCTTCGCGCAAACCTATCCGGTGCGCAACATCACCCTGATCGTGCCGTTTCCGGCCGGCGGCCAGGCCGATCTCGCGGCCCGCCCGGTGGCCATGGCGCTGGAGCGGATCCTCGGCAAGCCCGTCATCGTCGACAACCGCGCCGGCGGCGGCGGAGGATCGGTCGGCAATGCTGCGGCGGCGCGCGCCGAGCCCGACGGCTATACGCTGCTGATGACGCTGTCGTCCCTTGCAGTGCTGCCTGAGGCCGACCGGCTGTTCGACCGTCCCGTCGCCTATGAGGTCTCGCAGTTCATGCCGATCGCACGCGTGCTCGCCGATCCCACGCTGCTCGCGGTGCCGGCCTCGGCGCCGTGGAAGACGGCGCAGGAATTTGTGGAGGACGCGAAGAAGCGCCCGGGCCAGATCACCTATGGCTCCTCGGGACCTTACGGCACGCTGCATGTGGCGATGGAGATGTTCGCGAACAGCGCCGGCATCAAGCTGCTGCATGTGCCGTTCCGCGGCGCAGGTCCCGCGCTGACTGCGATCCTCAGCGGCACGGTGCAGGCGATCGCCGCGGCACCGGGGACGCTGAAGCCGCAGGTCGACGACGGCAAGCTGCGCGTGCTCGGCAATTGCGGCGCGCAGCGCATCGCGAGCTTTCCAGACGTGCCGACCTTCCAGGAGCTCGGCTACAAGGACGTCGAGATGTATATCTGGGCCGGGCTCTTTGCACAGAGTTCTCTTCCCGCGCCGATCGCGACCCGCCTGCGCGAGGCGATGGCGCAGGTGATGACGAGTCCCGATGTGCTCAAGGCGTTTGAAACTTCGGGAAGTCTCGTCGCCTATCAGGATGCGCCGGCTTTCGCGCAATTCGTCGCGACCGACAGCACGCGACTGATCGCGGCCGTGAAGAAGATCGGCAAGGTGGAGTAGGTTCCAGCAGCGCTTTCACATTTTGTTGTTGGTCCAGAACCGGGTCCCGCCTCATTGATTGATGAGAATTCGAGGGAATCGAGAAGGATCGGGACATGCGAACAGAGCGGATTGCGCTGGGTGTGGCGCTCGCGATCGGCGGCATCGTCGCGCAGGGCGCAGCATTCGCCCAGGAATATCGTGGAACCATGGAGCAGCAGATGGCCTGCACGCCGGATGTGTGGCGCCTGTGCAGCGACCAGATCCCGGACGTGAGCCGCATCACGGCTTGTCTGCAGCAGAACACGCCACAGCTCTCGAGCGCCTGCCGCGCGGTGTTCCAATCGAATAATCAGATGCAGCCGCAGCAGCAGGTTCCGCGCGGTCGCGCTGCGCCGCCGTCGCGTTACAACGCTGCGCCGCCGTCTCCGTATGCGCCGCCGCGACCTTACGATGAGGATGATTAGCCGGCTCTAAGGCCGATGCTCGCAAACATCGACCCATTCAGCCGCGGTCAGCTCGGCCATCCGGTCCGGCGTGATGCGCACGGCGCTGTGGGTCGAGCCCGCGGCCGGAACCACGACGTCAAAGGCCTTCAGCGACACGTCGCAATAGATCGGTAACGGTGCCTTCAGTCCGAACGGGCAGACGCCGCCGACCTCGTGGCCGGTGATCTCGGCGACTTCTTCCAGCCCCAGCATCTTCGGCTTGCCGCCGAATTGCGCCTTCACCTTCTTGTTGTCCATGCGCGAGGTGCCGGCCGCGACGATCAGGATGACGCGCTCGCCGATCCGCAATGACAGCGTCTTGGCGATCATTCCGGGCTCGACGCCATAGGCTTCGGCGGCCAGCGTCACGGTCGCCGAGCTGATCGGCGATTCGATGACGGAGATGTCGGGGGCTTTTTCGGCGAAAAAGGCACGAACGGATTCCAGGCTCATTCACTTCTCACGGGCGGGCAACGATCTCTCAGGCAATCCCGGGCAGCACCGAGAGCGAGCGGACCCGGTGATCCGGCGCAAAGCCGAGCTCGTCCATCTGGGTGCGGATCGCCTTGAACATGGTCAGCGGTGCCACGAGTTCGTTCTCGACGCAAGCCAGCGCCATCGCCTCCGGCGTCACCCGCTCGATCCAGGCGACGTTGAGGCCAAAGGATTTCGCGCCGGCGACGTCCCACGGGTTGGAGGAGACGAACAGAACCTCATCCGGCGCGGTGCCGAGCACCTCGCCGATCAGCTCATACGCTTGCGGGCTCGGTTTGAAGACCTTCTTCGCATCGACGCTGATGGTGGCATCGAGCAGGCGGTCGAGACCGGAGTTGCGCACCAGCCCGTTCAGCATGTCCGGACTGCCATTGGAGAGGATGGCGAGTTTTAGCGGCTTCAGCGCAGCAAGCGCAGCCGTCGCATCCGGATAGAGATCGAGATGCAAATACTTTTCGACCACGCGCTCGAATGCATCGCTCTCATAGGCGAGGCCGAGCACGCGCAGCGTATAGGCAAGCGAGTCACGCGTAACGGCGGTAAAATCCTGGTAGCGCTGCATCAGCGAGCGCAGCCAGGTGTATTCGAGCTGCTTGATGCGCCAGATTTGCGTGATGATCTCGCCATAGCCCGGAAACGCATCCTCGGTGATGTCAGCGACCGACTGGATGTCGTAGAGCGTTCCGTAGGCGTCGAAGACGACGGCTTTGATGCTCATGGGCTGTCCTTTCGGGCCGTTGTGGTCACAAGAACTCCGCCTGGGGGAGTGCGCGTCATCGTCAGCTTACCAAAGCACAGCGGAAGTCTACCACGCGCAAGCGTGATCGGCGGCTTGTGACCCTTTGCGGGCACGGCTCACTAGCTAACTTGCGAACGGCCAGAGTTTGTTCATTTCCCTGATGGTCAGCCAAGCGGCGAGTTCTTCCTCGACAATATTATGGGCTCGTTCGACGTCCTCTGGTTTGACCACACCTCGGACAAGCAGGGTGCCAACGATGTATTCGGCGCCCTCCCGCGCATCGGACTTTTCGGTCATTATTATCTCCGAGTAGGCCGTCTCAGTTGGCGGTCGGGAGCGGTTGAGCCAAAGAGCAACTATTATGCCACCGCAAACCATGAGACCCATGATAAAGGACAGCTCGTAGGATGGGTTGAGCCTTGCGAAACCCATCAATCATTTGCGATGACGAGGCTCTATGGATAGAGCGTAAGCGAAACCCATCAAACTGCCTACCGATGATGAAGCAAGATGGGTTTCGCAAGGGCTCAACCCATCCTACGCGCTGATCCGTTGCGGGCATTTGCGCTTTTGAATTTAATATTGAGTAACGAGTCGTCAATACAACGTTATGTTGTATGGTGATAGGAATTCAATACATGGCGGGAAAGCGATCTGGAGCGCCTGATACGGCGGCGGATGTTCGCGGCATGCCATTGTCGTGGTTCAATGCAGAGATAAAGCGCTGCTTGCACGGATGTGAGACTGGCGGGAGTAGCCAAGGACGCAAGGCCTTCTTCAAGCGTTTAATCTGGACCGAGGCAGAGCGCGAACGCAATCACGGCATCGCGGCTCCACGCCGTCGATTTGGATCATAGTTTCTCGAAAGACGTATTTGTTTCGTTTATGGCCCTTAGGTGATGTGAACCGATATCCGTCGCGAGGTCGGCTTTTTTACCAAACGCGGACTTTGACTTCCGGCAATTTTAACTCTTATCGATCATCTACGTGCCCTAGCCGCTGGATTTGAGAAACTCTGGCGCGCCTATTCTGACGCGCTTGAGAATCTTTGTTGGGAGACCGTTGATGGCTCAAGAAAGTTCGAGGCCGCGCATCGGCGAAGGGCGCATCGGCAGTTCTCTCTGCGCCGCGATCGGCGTGCTCAGCGTCGCGGCGGTGCTGTGCCTGCGCTACCCGGCCTTTCTCACGACGCCCGAGCTGCGCGTCCATTACGACGTCGAGCTGCTCCGCCTCACCCTCGCGATCGCCATGGTCGTCGGTGCCTGGCTCGGCGTCCTCGGGATCGTGCTTGGCGGCCCGCGGGTGCTCGCTGCGGTCGGCCTCAGCGCGCTCTTCCTCGCCACGCTGCTTGGCGGGCCCTACGTGCCGACACCGGATTTTCTCCAGCCGCGCTTCTATCTCGGCCTCGACTGGCTGGTGCTCGATCTATTCTTCACCGGCGCAGCATTCGTGCTGCTCGAGTGGGTCTTCCCACGGGTGCGGCCGGAGCAAGGGCCGCTCAGCCCCGGCTGGAGGCTCGATCTCGCCTATTTCGGTGTCAACCACCTGCTGATCGGCATCTTCCTGGTGGTCTCGACACATTTTGCCCATGACTATTTCGCCTGGGCGATCAGCCCGTCACTGCAGGCGCATGTCGTGGCCCTGCCGGCGATCGTCCGCTTCGTGCTGATGATCCTGGCGGCCGATGCGGTCGAATACATCTCCCACCGCGCCTATCACGAGGTGCCGTGGTTGTGGCGAATCCATGCGGTCCATCATTCGCCCGAGCACATGGACTGGCTCTCGGGATCGCGCCTCCATTTCTTCGAGCCATTGGCAACGCGCGCCCTGGTGCTGGTGCCGATCGTCCTGCTCGGCTTCCCGCAGGACACGATCTTCGCCTATCTCATTTTCATCTCTGTGCAATCGGTGCTGATCCATTCAAACATCAAGATGGATGTCGGCTGGCTGCGCTACGTGATCGTCACGCCGCAATTCCATCACTGGCACCACGCCTCGGACGCCGAGGCCATCGACAAGAACTATGCGGCACACACGCCGCTGTTCGATATGCTGGGCAGAACCTGGCACCTGCCCAAAGACCGCTGGCCGGTCAAGTACGGTACGGTGAAGCCGATCCCCGGCGGCATGCTCGGCCAGTTCGCGCACCCCTTCATCGGGCCGGTGAAGGAATTCCTCGAACATCGGGACCCCTGAAGCGGCGTGTTCCGCCGTTGCCAGCATGAGAGTCGCAGCGTGTTTGCTCACTGAGGAAAATCGGTGAGGTGATGCCGGTGACGCGTGCGCTCCCTCCCGCCTTGGGGGAGGGAACGGAGAGAGCGCTGCCGTTGTCAGAGCTCGATCCGACGTCAGCTCGCCGCGCTTCAGATCCCCAAGATCTTCCTTGCGTTCGCTTTCAGCACCTTCGGCCGGATCTCGTCGCGGATCTCGATCTTGGCAAAGTCCGACAGCCAGCGGTCCGGTGTGATCACCGGCCAGTCCGAGCCGAACAGCATCTTGTCCTGCAGGATCGAGTTGATGTAGCGCACCAGGATCGGCGGGAAATACTTCGGCGACCAGCCCGAGAGATCGATGTAAACGTTCGGCTTGTGGGTCGCGACCGACAGCGCCTCTTCCTGCCAGGGGAAGGAGGGGTGGGCGAGGATGATCTTGAGGTCGGGGAAATCGGCCGCGACGTCGTCCATGTACATCGGGTTGGAATATTTCAGCCGCATGCCCATGCCGCCCGGCATGCCCGAGCCGACGCCGGTCTGGCCGGTGTGGAACAGCGCGATCGCGCCGCCATTGTTGATCTCTTCATAGAGCGGATAGGCCATGCGGTCGTTGGCATAGAAGCCCTGCATGGTCGGGTGGAATTTGAAGCCGCGCACGCCGTATTCCTCGATCAGCTTGCGCGCCTCGCGCGCGCCGAGCTTGCCCTTGTGTGGATCGATCGAGACGAAGGGGATGAGGACGTCGAGATGGTCGGAGGCGACCTCCAGCATCTCGTAATTGTTGTAGCGGCGGAAGCCGGTCTCGCGCTCGGCGTCGACCGGGAAGATCACCGCGGCGATGTTCTTGGAGCGATAGTAGGCCGCGGTCTCCGGCACCGTCGGCGGGTGCTTGTTCGGCGACTTGAAATATTCCGCCATCTGCGCCTGGAAATCGTCATAGCCGTCGTCGGCGTGGCAGCCGCAGGGCTCCTCGGCATGGGTGTGGATGTCGATGGCGACGACATCGTCGATATTGGGCAGCTTGAGCTTGGGCATTGGTTTCCTCCCGACGGGTTGCCAAATTGATTATATGATATAACGAAATTGGCAAGGCTCGCCTTCGTCGCTGGCCTGAGCCGCCGCGATGGGGCCGTTTCAGTCCTATCCCGAGGTTAATGCGGTGGAACGGCCCGTTTGCATTGACATCCCCTCCCACCATGCCTTAAGAACCGCCCCGTCCCGGGCGGTCGTCCGCCGGCGGGAAAAATCTCATTTTGCCACATTCGCGCGTGCCGAAACGGTAGTGCCGAACACGGCCTTTCGAACGTTCAGGATTCCGCCATGAAGGTCCGTAACTCGTTGAAGTCGCTGCGCGGTCGCCATCGCGCCAACCGCCTGGTCCGCCGCAAGGGCCGGGTCTATGTGATCAACAAGGTGCAGCGCCGCTTCAAGGCTCGCCAGGGCTGATTTTGCCCTGTCGGTGGCCGAAGCGCGCCCCGCAAGACCACGGTCTCACACGAGTTTGACGCCGCCTTTGCTTTGCAAGGGCGGCTTTGCGCGTTTAGACTTTGACCATGGCAGTGAGATTCCCTTTCGCGCGTACCCTGTGTCTGGCCCTCGTGCTGGGAACGGTCGGCGTCGTGCCGGCCTTCGTCGCTCCCGCCCTGGCGCAGGTTGACCGGCAGGTCCCGCCCGGCAAGCCAAAGAAGCTCCCGGAAGCACCTGCCAAGCTGCCCAAGGTCGATCGCAGCAAGAATCTCGATTTCCTGTTCGGCGCGCTGAAGGCGGCGCCCGATGAGGCCAGCGCCAAGCATGTCGAGGCGCGGATCTGGGCGATCTGGATCCAGACCCCGAGCGACACGGCGGCGCTATTGATGGCGCGTGCCAAGACCGCCGTCGACGCGCAGAAGATCGAGATCGCGATCAAGCTGCTGGATTCCGTGATCAAGCTACGGCCCGATTACGTCGAGGCGTGGAACCGGCGCGCCACGCTCTATTACATGCAGAACGATTATGGCCGCTCGCTCGCCGACATCCGCGAGGTCCTGATCCGGGAGCCGCGCCATTTCGGCGCCCTCGCAGGGCTCGGCATGATCATGCAGGAGGTCGGCGACGAGAAGCGTGCGCTCGAGGCCTACCGCAAGGCGCTCGCCGTCAATCCGCACCTCGAGAAGATCCCCGACCAGGTCAAGACGCTGACCGAGAAGGTCGAAGGCCGCGACATCTAGCCTAACGCGCGATGAGATTTGGATGAATCGTCATCGCGCTTTAGGTTGTTGTAGACGCATGATCTTTCCGGAAAACCGCTTCGCACTTTGCGCTAACGCGGCCCTTCGGGTCCGGATCATGCTTTAGAACTTGACCATTTCTTGAGTGAATGCGGCGCCTTCGGATTAACCACGATCGGAGGCGCGGCGTCTTGAGGACTATTGTCGGCGCCACCACAGGCCTACCTGCATGGCAGGAGCACAGCCATGAAGCGATTGATCTTCGCAGGTGTACTGCTGTTGGCGTCGGGGACGGCGAGTCTCGCCGACGGTCTGTTCTGGGTGGTCGGCAACCGCGCCACCGGCAAATGCAATATCGTCACCAGCAATCCCGTGATCATCGGCGACATCTGGTTCGGTGACGGCCCCTACAAATCCAAGGCCGACGCCAAGCTTGCCCGTTCGACCATCCGCGCCTGTCCCGCCGTCGCCCCGGACGACGAAAAGGACGAGGACAGCACGAACTAGGCCGACAGCGTCCTAATGCAGGACGCTGCCGCCACGCTCAGCGAGACCTTGATCGGCCGCTGCGGCGTAGGCCTTTGCAAGCTCCGTCTCGAGATGCTCGTTGATCAGGAGCAGCGCGCGCACGGCGCCGCGCAGGTCGCCGTTGCAGCTTGCCACGATCTCGTCGATCGCAGTGTCATTGGATCTGAAGCTCATCGAAATTCTCCGGTTCAAATCAGGACAAATCCTGCCGGTCTTTCCTGCATCCCCTGGGATTGCGAGGAGGATCGGCGCCCACCCGCGTCCAAATGGCGGAACCGACCGTGGCGATTATATGGACGCCGCGATGACGACCGCATGAAGCTGGTCCGAGGCTTGCGTGTCATTGGGAATAACGTTGATTCCGTTGATGTTTTTGGATTGGAAATTATGCACATATCCACAGGCCCAGCATTTCCGGTGGAATTGCCGAAGCCGGCCGAGCGAAACTGCCACCTGCCAAACCCCGTAGCTGCGATGTGCCCTGGATTGCCCGGACAGTCTCCATGATCGTGATGTCAGTCGTGACGGCGCTGGTTCTGCTGGCGCTGGTCACGCAGGCCGGCATCATTGCCGTGCAACGCGCCTATCCACCGCAGGGCCGGATGATCGAAGTCGATGGCGCGACGCTTCACGTCGTCGATATCGGTCCGCGCGATACGGGCCTGCCGATCGTGATGCTGCACGGCGCGAGCTCCAATCTCGAAGCGATGCGCCGTCCGCTGGGCGATCTCCTCGCCGGCGAGCATCGCGTCATCCTGATCGACCGTCCCGGACATGGCTGGAGCACGCGCGCACGGCGGCAGGATTCGACGCCGCAGATTCAGGCGCGGATGATCGACGAGGCGCTTCGCAAGCTCGGGATCGATCGTGCGGTCTTTGTGGTGCACTCCTGGAGCGGGGCGCTCGGCGCGCGCCTTGCGCTCGATCATCCCGGCCGCGTCGCCGGGCTCGTCATGCTGGCGCCGGTTACCCATCCCTGGCGCGGCGGCGTCGGCCGCTACAACGAGATCATCGCAACGCCGGTGCTCGGCCCGCTGCTCGCCTACACCATCACGCTGCCGCTGGGGTATGTCCTCACTGAACCCGGTGCGCGCAACGTGTTCCTGCCGCAGATGATGCCCGACGGTTTCGTGCAGGACTCCGCGACGCCGCTGCTGCTGCGCCCGCGCGAGTTCATCGCCAATGCCTATGATCTGGTGACGCTGAAGGAGGCGGTGACCGCGCAGGTCGCGCGCTATGGCGAGATCAGGGCGCCGGTCACGATCATCGCCGGCGAGCCCGACAAGACGGTGAAGACCGACATCCACGCGCGCCCGTTCGCGGCGACCGTGCCGAATGCGAAGCTGATCGTGCTGCCAGATCTCGGCCACATGGTGCAGAACGCCGTGCCGGATCTCGTGAAGGCCGAGATCGAGACGATGATCGGAAAAATCGTCCCGGCGCAAGCGGCCGCCGATTAGCGCGTTTTCGAGCGAAGTGGATGCCGGTTCGCGCGAAGAAAACGCGTCAGAACAAAAAGCTACAGCTTCGGTTCCAATTCAATCGGAACCGAAGCTGTAGCGGCCGCCGATCGCGCGCCTACTGCTTGATCTTCCCGTCCTTGTCGAACTGCGAGATGAAGGTCCAGAGATTGTTGATCTCGGTCTCGTTCTTGATGCCGGCGAACGCCATCTTGGTGCCCGGGATCTTGGCCTTGGGATCCTTGATGTATTCCTTGAACGTGGCTTCGTCCCAGGTGATGCCGGAATTCTTGTTCGCATCCGAGTAGTTGTAGTCCGGAGCAGTGCCCGACTTGCGGCCGTTGAGACCGTTGAGCTCGGGGCCGACCTTGTTCTTGGCACCTTCGCCGATCGCGTGGCAGGCCAGGCACTTGTTGAACGACGTCTTGCCCGCGGCGGCGTCCTGCGCCATCGCTTTGGAAGATATGGCGGTGGACGCTGCGGCAGTCATGGCGAGGGCAACCAGCGCGCCGAAAGTCAGTTTTGTCATAAGGGTGCTCTTCGTCTCTTCCCGTGTCAGATGGAGGGTCGTGGTTTTGGCAGGTCCGGTGCAAGCGGACAAGCCGCGAAACCTTGACAGGTTTCCAGATAGCAGACTTGCCCCAGAGAGAACTTGCGCTGCAACAAAGCAATGCGACCTTCGGAGGACCTACCCAAAGACGGCAAGACATGATTGATTTACCGGGACAATTCCCTCCGTCGGACGAAGGCTTCGCAATATGGCCATCATGATGCCCGTAAGCGACCAGGCAGTACTGGCGCGTCGCAGCGAGATCGTCGCCGCATTGCGCGCAATCGTCTCCGGCGAAGGCGTGATCGACAGCGCCGCCGAGATGCGGGCCTACGAATCCGACGGGCTGACCGCCTATCGGCAGCCGCCGATGGTCGTGGTGCTGCCGGATACGACCGAGCAGGTCTCCCTCGTCCTGAAATATTGTGCAGAACAAGGTATCAAGGTGGTGCCGCGCGGCTCCGGCACCTCGCTATCAGGCGGTGCGCTGCCGCTCGAGGACGGCGTGCTGCTGGGCCTCGGCAAGTTCAAGCGCATCCGCGAGATCGATTTCGACAACCGCGTCGTCGTCACCGAGCCCGGAGTCACCAATCTGGCCATCAGCCAGGCGGTCGCGCATGCGGGCTTCTACTACGCGCCCGATCCGTCCTCGCAGATCGCCTGCTCGATCGGCGGCAATGTCGCGGAGAATTCCGGCGGCGTGCACTGCCTGAAATACGGCATGACCACCAACAACGTGCTCGGCTGCGAGATTGTCCTGATGAGCGGCGAGATCCTGCGCATCGGCGGCAAATCGGCGGAGAACCCGGGCTACGATTTGATGGGTGTGATCACCGGCTCGGAAGGCCTGCTCGGCGTCATCACCGAGATCACGGTGCGCATCCTGCAGAAGCCGGAGACGGCGCGCGCGCTGATGGTCGGCTTCGCAGAGGTCGAGGCCGCTGGCGAATGCGTGGCGCGCATCATCGGCGCCGGCATCATCCCCGGCGGCATGGAGATGATGGACAAGCCCGCGATCCACGCCGCGGAGGCCTTCGTTCACGCCGGCTATCCGCTCGATGTCGAAGCGCTGCTCATCATCGAGCTCGACGGTCCCAAGATCGAGGTCGACGAGCTGATCACGCGCGTCGAGACCATCGCAAGAGGCTGCGGCTCGGTGACGCTGCAGATCTCCAATTCGGAAGCCGAGCGCAATCTGTTCTGGGCGGGCCGGAAGGCGGCGTTCCCCGCGGTGGGCCGCATCTCGCCCGACTATCTCTGCATGGACGGCACGATCCCGCGCGGCGCGCTGCCGAAGGCGCTGGCGCGCATCCGCGAGCTCTCGGAAAAATACCAGCTCGGCTGCGCCAACGTGTTCCACGCCGGCGACGGCAATCTGCACCCGTTGATCCTCTACGATGCCAACAAGCCCGGCGAGATCGAGCGCGCCGAAGCCTTCGGCGCCGATATCCTGCGCGCCTGCGTCGAGTTCGGCGGCGTGCTCACCGGCGAGCACGGCGTCGGCATCGAGAAACGCGACTTGATGGGTGACATGTTCACCGAGATCGACCTCAACCAGCAGCAGCGCCTGAAATGCGCCTTCGACGCGCAGGGCCTGCTCAACCCCGGCAAGGTGTTTCCGACCCTGCACCGCTGCGCCGAGCTCGGCCGCATGCATGTGCATGCGGGCAAGGTGGCGTTTCCGGATTTGCCGCGGTTCTGAGGACCTTCTCCCCTTGTTGTGGGAGAGGGTGCCGAGCGAAGCTCGGCTACATCAGCGTATACTGCGCCCGCTCGCGTCTCGCCAGCAACGGCAGAGCCTCTCCTGCGATATGGCTCTTGAAGTGCGTGCTCTCCTGATGCGCCTTGAAGGCCGCCTCGTCGCGGAACAGCTCGTAGAACAGGAACTGGGCCGGATTGTCCTTGGCGCGGCTGATCAGAAACAGTTTTACGCCGGGCTCGTCCTGTGCTTTCGGCAGGAAGCCGCGCAGGATCTCGGCAACGCGGTCGGCCTCGCCGGGCTTTGCTTCCCATTGCGCAACGACCAGAAGCCCGCCGCCGCTGATCGCCTGATGGATGGTTTGTTGGTTCATCGCCTGCTCGTTCATGACGGAACTCCGTTGGAGAGAGGACCATTCGATCAGTAGCGAAAGTCGGGCTGAGATGGTTCGATGATGATCGAAGCACGGATGCGCCGCGGCGGGCTGCACAAGCCGGTGCTCGCGCCTGCGCCGCGGGGTGAATGAAGACAAGGGCCTCCGTGAGGATGGAGGATACGAGCCTTGGTCGAATTGATTTCCGACGCGAATTTCGCTACCGCCTTTTCCCGTGGATACGCTCAGGGTCAGAGACGCCAAAGACGTCGAAGAGGTGGTGCGCGCGGCGATTGCCAATGAGCAGCCGCTCGAGATCATCGGCCATGGCAGCAAGCGCGGCATCGGCCATGCCATGGCGACCAACGCCGTGCTCGACGTCTCCGCGCTCAATGCCGTCACCTCCTATGAACCCAACGAGCTGATCGTCACGCTCCAGACCGGCGCACCGCTGGCCGACGTGCTGTCGCTGATCGATGCCAAGAACCAGCAATTCGCCTTCGAGCCGATGAACACGGCACCGCTGCTCGGCACGTCCGTCTCAGGCACCATCGGCGGCATGATCGCGGCCGGGCTCGCCGGCCCGCGGCGCATCAGGGCGGGCGGGGCGCGCGATCACCTGCTCGGCGCGCACGCCGTCTCCGGTTTCGGCGACAGCTTCAAGACCGGCGGCAAGGTGGTGAAGAACGTCACCGGCTACGACCTCTGCAAGCTGCTGGCGGGGTCCTGGGGCACGCTGTCGGTCATGACCGAGGTCACGCTCAAGGTGATGCCGAAGCCGGAAGCCGAGCGGACGCTGCTGTTGCGCGGGCTTGACGATGCCGCCGCCAACAAGGCGATGACCGCGGCGCTCGGCTCGCCCTTCGACGTCTCCGGTGCCGCGCACCTGCCGAAATCGGCGTTCCGGGCCAAGACCGAAGGGCTCGGCGATGTCGCCGGCCAGGGCGAGGCACTGACCGTGCTGCGGCTCGAAGGGATCACCGCCTCCGCCGCGCATCGCGCCGGCTCGCTGCGGGAATTGCTGGCGCCGTTCGGAACCGCGACCCTGGTCGAGGACATGGCGTCCGCGGCGCTGTGGGCCACGATCCGCGATGTCCTGCCGTTCGCGGCCGGCGGCGCGCTGGGAGCCTGGCCGGTGTGGCGGATCGTCTGTCCGCCGGCGTCAGGCGCGGCGCTTGGGACCCAATTGGCGCGCGAGACCGGTGGCGACGTGCTCTACGATTGGGGCGGCGGACTGATCTGGGCAGCGCTGCCGCCGAAGTCGGACGCGCATGCGCCGGTTGTACGCGAACGTACGAATGCGGTCGGCGGGCACGCCACGCTGATCCGGGCGGCCGAGGACGTCAGGCACATGGTCGATGTGTTCCACCCGCAAGCCCCCGGCATCGCCGCCCTGAGCGAGCGGGTGCGCGCCAGCTTCGATCCGAAGACCATTCTCAACCGGGGACGCTTGAGGCGGGGCGCTGTGGCATGAAGACCGAATTCTCACTCGCCCAGCTCGCCAATCCGGATATCGCGGAAGCCGACAAGATCCTGCGTGCCTGCGTCCATTGCGGCTTCTGCACCGCAACTTGCCCGACCTACGTGCTGCTCGGCGACGAGCTCGATAGTCCGCGCGGCCGGATCTATCTGATCAAGGAGATGCTGGAGAAGGACCAGACGCCGACGGCCGAGGTGGTCAAGCATGTCGACCGCTGCCTGTCGTGCCTGTCCTGCATGACGACGTGCCCCTCGGGGGTCAATTACATGCACCTCGTCGACCAGGCCCGCGTCAGGATCGAGCAGCGTTACGAGCGGCCGCTGGCCGAGCGGCTGCTGCGTCAGGTGCTGGCCTTCGTCCTGCCGGACCCGCAGCGTTTTCGCTTGAGCATGGTGCTGGCGCGCTTGGCCCGCCCGCTTGCCGTGTTCCTGCCGACTCCGCGGCCCTCGGCCACGCCCGGCCTGATCCAGCGCCTCAAGGCGATGCTTGCGCTGGCTCCGAACCGTCTGCCGCCGCCCGGTCCACTCCCGGGCAGCGTGTTCGCGGCGCTCGGCAAGAAGCGCGGCCGGGTCGCGCTGCTCCAGGGCTGTGCCCAGCAGGTGCTGGCGCCGCGCATCAACCAGGCGGCCATCAGTCTGCTCACCCGCCATGGCATCGAGGTTGTCCTGGTCCGGGACGAGCAGTGCTGCGGCGCGCTCACCCATCACCTCGGCAACGACCAGGATGCCTTGGCGCGGGCTCGCGCCAATGTCACGGCGTGGCAGAAAGAGGCTGCAGGCGAGGGGCTCGACGCCATCCTGGTGACGGCGTCCGGCTGCGGCACCGTGATCAAGGACTACGGCTATCTGCTGCGTGAGGACGCTGCGTTCGCAGCCGATGCGGCGAAGGTGTCCGCGCTCGCCAAGGACATCACCGAATACGTCGCCGGTCTCGGATTGGAGCAAGTCGAACGGCAAGACAACATCGTCGTCGCCTATCACTCCGCGTGTTCGTTGCAGCACGGGCAGAAAATCACGGGCCTTCCGAAAGAATTGCTTTCCAAGAATGGATTCGTGGTGAAAGATGTCCCTGAGAGCCATTTGTGTTGCGGCTCGGCGGGGACCTACAACATTCTCCAGCCCGAGCTTGCGGGCCGGTTGCGCGATCGCAAGGTCGCCAACATCGCAAGCGTCAAGCCGGACATGATTGCCGCGGGCAATATCGGCTGCATGGTGCAGATTGCCAGTGGCACGTCAGTTCCGGTCGTACACACGATTGAGCTTCTCGATTGGGCTACGGGCGGATCGCGGCCGGCACTCCACACGTCGAGCTGAGCTTTCGTCCGGAGGTGACGGCTGAAGCGCCCGATCGACCATTGTTCGGCGGCAACAGGAGGACCACGATGGCGAAAGCGAAGAAGAAAAAAAGCAAGAAGGCCAAAAAGGCCAAGAAGGTCGTAGCGGCGAAGAAGGCGACGAAGAAGAAGGCAGCCAAGAAGTCCGCGAAGAAGTCTGCCAAGAAGTCAGCGAAGAAATCGGCCAAGAAGGCCGCCCCGAAGAAGGCTGCCAAGAAGACAGCCAAGAAGACAGCCAAGAAGGCTGCACCGAAGAAGGCCGCCAAGAAGGCTGCGAAGAAAGCGGCACCGAAGAAGGCGAAGGCAGCTCCCGCGCCGAAGCCGTCGGCGCCGGCAGCAGCTCCGGCTCCCGAGCCGGCCACCGAGACAAGCTGGGCGATGCCTTCGTCTTCTGCGGAAGCGGCACCGGCCGAAGGGCAAGGTTAGGACAAGGGCAAGGTCCAACCCCGCGCCCATGATCGACAACAGGAAGGCCGCAGCCACGAAGCTGCGGCCTTTTTGCATCGCCGCGACGGCTTCCGGAGGCCATCATTTCCGGGGGGAGCCTGATTCGTAGCGCGAACAGCACGGTACCGCCGGGCTCCGTACTAACCCGGGGTCTCCGGTGCACTCTGGAGTGCAAATAATGTGATCGAGAAGACACACAGGCTGACAACCTTTCGTGAAAGCGTCAAAACGCCCAAAAAGTCGGCAGATGCCCGCGCTTTTTGCTTCACGGTTCACGTCCGCCAATCCAAATTGCCGCAGTTACGAATTTTGCAGTCAGGTCGGATGCCCCGGGGGGCCTCTGGGAATCCGACTGGGGTCTAAGAACTGGTGATGGGGATCGAAATGAAAAAAGTGGCTTTGTTGGCAACGGCGCTGGCAATGGTGACGACGGGTTCGGCTTTCGCGGCGGACATGGCGGTGAAGGCCAAAAAGGCCCCGCCGGTGGTTGCTTTCGATCCCTGGGATATCGCCTTCGGCGGCGCGCTCGTCAGCGACTACATCTTCCGCGGCGTCACCCAGTCGAACCATCAGCCTTCGGTCGCCGCCTATTTCGAGCCGCGCTACAACGTCACCAAGGACCTCCAGCTCTACGTCGGCGTGTCCGCGGAGAGCATCTCCTTCGCCAATCGCGCCGCTGCTGAAGTCGACATCTACGGCGGTATTCGCCCGACCTTCGGCGCCTTCGCCTTCGACATCGGCGTCTGGGGCTACCTGTATCCGGGCGGAAGCTGCGCCGACAATTTCCTCACCGGCGGCGTTCCCGGCGGCAACGTCTGCCCCGTCAGCACGACCACGATCTTCCTTGCCGACGGCAACGTCATGAAGAAGGACGTCAGCTTCTTCGAAGTCTACGGCAAGATGAACTACACCATCAACGACAACTGGGCGGTCGGCGTGAACGAGTACTACTCGCCGAACTTCCTGAATTCGGGTGCCTGGGGCAACTACGCTTCGTTGACCGCCAAGTACACGGCTCCCAGCACGGTCTTCGGCCCGTCCGGCGTCGGCATGTACGTGTCGGGTGAGTTCGGCCGTCAGTGGTTCGGCACCTCGGATGCCTTCTACGGCACCGGCGTCGGCACCGTTTTCGCCAACGGCATCCCGTACAAGGACTACAACACCTGGAACATCGGCATCGGCTTCACCTACAAGGTGTTCACGCTGGACCTGCGTTACTCCGACACCGACCTGAACAAGGGTGATTGCAACGCCTTCACCAGCGCCTTCAACGCCACCGGCACCACCAACGTCACCCCGATCAACCCGGGCGGCGCCGGATCGAACTGGTGCGGCGCGGCCGGTATTGCCAAGCTGTCGTTCGACCTGACGGCGATGAGCAACCTGAAGTAAGTTTCGTCCCGAAACGACTTGGCGAGGGCGGCAGGGCAACCTGCCGCCCTTTTGCTTTGGGCTGACAGGGGCTGTGGTTTGCTTCGGCGCGATGTGTACGGGTTAGCGCTCGATGTCGCCTCATCGTCATGGCCGGGCCTGACCCGGCCATCCACGTATTAGCTCCGAGGCAGGAAAGACGTGGATGCCCGGGTTAAGCCCGGGCATGACGAGTTCGCGGAGGCGCCCGCTGCCGCCTCAGCGCGCCGCGCTCGGCTCCTTCTCGGCTGGCGCTCCGCCCTTGCCGAGGACGTGGATCTTGCCCTCCTTCGCCAGCGCCACCTTGCGGGTGTGGAAGACGTCGAGCGTCGAGCGGTGGCCGATCGAGACGATGGTGGCCTGCGGCAGCTTCTCTGCCAGCAGCCGGTACAGCCGGGCCTCGGACGGCTCGTCGAGCGAGGCGGTGGCCTCGTCCAGGAACAGATAGTCGGGCGCGTGCAGCAGCGCGCGGGCGAGCCCCAGACGCTGCTGCTCGCCGAGCGACAGCATCCGGTTCCAGTGACCGTCCTCCTCGAGCCGCTCGGCGAGGTCGGGCAGGCCAACGGCGGTCACCGCATCGCGAATTTGCGCAGTCTCGAATGCGCCCGGCGCAGCCGGATAGACCACGGCATCGCGCAGCACGCCCACCGGGAAATAAGGGCGCTGTGGCAGCATCATCAGCTTCGCCTTCTCGGGCACGACGATGGCGCCGGTGCCGAAAGGCCAGATGCCTGCGATGGCGCGAAACAGCGTCGATTTGCCGGAGCCCGACGGCCCGGTGACGAGCACGCGCTCCGTGGCCTGGATCGCAAAGCCATCGGCCGCCACGAGCGGCACCCCATTGGGGAGATACACGCAGAGCTTCTGGAGGTCGACATTGCGGCTGCCGCCCGCCGCCTCGAGCATGATCGTCGCCTCATGCGCCGGCAAGTTTGCCGCGGTATCGACCGCCATCTCGAAGCCATCGAGACGAGCGACAATCGAGCGCCATTCCGCGATAGATCGATAGGCCGTGACGAAAAAGGACAGCGCATCCTGCACCTGGCCAAAGGCCGAGCCGGTCTGCATCATGTCGCCGAGCTGGATGCTCTTGGCGAAGTAGGCGGGCGCCACCACCACATAGGGGAAGATCGTTGCAGCCTGACCGTAGCTCGCCGTGAAGGCGGTCAGGCGCTTGGTCCGGCTCATGATCGCATACCAGTTGCCGATGACGTAGCCGAAGCGCTGCAGGAGATGACCTCGCTCCGCGCTCTCTCCTTTCAAGAGTGCAATTTGCTCGGAATTCTCGCGCACGCGCAGCAGGTTGAAGCGGAAGTCGGCCTCGTAGCGCTGTTTCTCGAAATAGAGATTGATGAGCGGTGCGCCGATCCAGTGCGTCAGTGCTGTACCCAGGAGCGCGTAGGCAAGCGCACACCACACCAGAAAGCCGGGGATGACGATATCGGTGCCGTAAATGTGCAGGGGCGCCTTGTTGGACAGACCCCAGAGGATGACGATGAACGACGCCAGGGTCACGATCGACGACAACAGACCGAGGCCGAGCACAAGCGTTTGCTCGACGAAGTTCGTGACGTCCTCAGTGATGCGCTGGTCCGGGTTATCGGCGGCGTCGCCCTTCAGCTGCATGCGGTAATGCGTGGCGCCGTCGAGCCATTCGCCGAGATAGTGTTGCGTCATCCATCGCCGCCAGCGGATCTGCAGCCACTGGTTCAGGTAAAGCTTGTAGACGGCCAGCGCGACGTAGGTGAAGGCAAGGCCGAGGAAGATCCAGACCTGCACGACAAACTCATTCAGGTCGTAGGCCTGAAGTGCGCTGTAGAACCGGTTCTGCCACTGATTGAGCAGCACATTGATCGCGACCAGCGTTAGCTCCATGGCGATGACGACGCCGAGCAGGCCGCGGCCGGCCCATTTGTCCTCGGACCGGAAATAGGGCATGGCGATTCGCCAGACGGTCGCGAGCGTGGCGCTGATGTTCTTCACAGAGCTGGGTCTCCTGAGGGGATGTGCATAACGGCCCGGCGCCAAAGGGCTGAGCCAATGGCGGAAATGGGCGCGCTTAGACTAAAGTCGCAAGTTCTGCAATTTGCGTTGGCTTGTCGCAGCTTGCAACCCTAGCATGGGCCTCGACGGCGCGGGCTAGGGGGCTCCGGGATTTCGCGAGGTTGTGAGCGGACGGGAACCGCCGCATTCGCGAGGAATTCGCTTCCAACTCGGGGGTTATCGCTTCCAGCGTCAAGCAGGATCGGCTCTCCACGCGGGTCGCCTGCCGCAACATGCGTGGGGGAGGAAGACCATGTGGAATCAAATCTATGATCCGTTGCACAGCCCCGTGCTGTCGACGATCGCGGCGGCAATCCCTGTCGTCACGCTGCTGGTCCTGATCGCGAGTGGGCGCGTTCAGGCGCATATCGCGGCGGTCATCGCCGTGATCGTGACCAATTTGATCACGATCTTCGTCTTCACCATGCCGGCGAACATGTCGATCCGCGCCTCGGTGCTGGGCATCGTGACCGGCTTCTTTCCGATCGGCTGGATCGTTCTCAACGTCATCTTCCTCTACCAGGTGACGGTGGCCACCGGACGCTTCGAACTCCTGAAGCGTGCGGTGGGCGGCGTCACCGAGGACCGGCGGCTGCAATTGCTGCTGATCGCGTTCTCCTTCGGCGCCTTCTTCGAGGGCGCCTCGGGCTTCGGCACCCCGGTCGCGATCACCGGCGCCGTGCTGATCGGCCTCGGCTTCTCGCCGCTCGCGGCATCAGGCTTGTCGCTGATCGCCAACACCGCGCCGGTCGCCTATGGCGCGCTGGGCACGCCGATCCAGGGCCTCGCCTCGGTCACCGGGCTCGATCCCTACATCCTCGGTGCGATGGTCGGCCGGCAATTGCCGTTCTTCTCGCTTATCGTGCCGTTCTGGGTGGTGTGGGCATTCGCGGGCTGGAAGGGCATGAAGGACGTCTGGCCGGCGATCCTGGTCACCGGCGTGTCGTTTGCGATCCCGCAATTCGTGATCTCGAACTTCATCAACCCCTGGATCGTGGACATCGGCGCGTCGCTGATCTCGATGGGCGCGCTGATCCTGTTCCTGAAGGTCTGGCAGCCCAGGCAGCTCTGGCTGTCGCCGGCGCTGCGCGGCCGCGATGAATCGGCAGCCACCATGGCGGCGGCAAAACCGCTCGACAAGACGCCGTTGACGCAGAGCGAACTGTTCAGCGCGCTGCTGCCGTGGATCATCGTCTGCATCGTGATGCTGGTCTGGGGCAACGGCGCCTTCAAGAGCTGGGCGAATTCGATCTTCGTCTGGAACTACCCGATTCCCGAGCTGCACCAGATGATCAACAAGATGCCGCCGGTCGCGCCAGGGCCGACGAAAGAGAGCGCGGTGTTCGGCTTCACCTATCTCTCGTTCACCGGCACCGGCATGCTGATTGCCGCGATCATCTCCGGCTTCCTGATGGGCGTCGGTCCCGGCAAGCTCGCGACCGAATACGGCCGCACCATCCGGCTCTGCGCGATCTCGCTGATCACGATCTCGGCGATGCTCGCGATCGGCACGCTGACACGCCTCTCCGGCGTCGACGCGACGCTTGGTCTGGCGTTTGCCGCAACCGGCGTGCTCTATCCCTTCTTCGGCACGCTGCTCGGCTGGCTGGGCGTGGCGCTGACGGGATCGGACACCGCCTCCAACGTGCTGTTCGGAAACCTGCAGAAGATCACCTCCGAGCAGCTCGGCCTGTCGCCGGTCCTGATGGCGGCGGCGAACTCGTCCGGCGGCGTGATGGGCAAGATGATCGATGCGCAGTCGATCGTGGTCGCCTCCACCGCCACCAACTGGTACGGCCACGAGGGCACCATCCTGCGCTTCGTGTTCTGGCACTCGATCGTGCTGGCGTGCCTAGTCGGCGTGCTCGTGACGTTGCAGGCCTATGTCTGGCCGTTCACGGCAATGGTCCTGAAGTAGCAGGCCAACTCCGGCCCCGAATGCAAATCCCCGCGAGGTTCCGCCCCGCGGGGATTTTTGCATTGACGTTGCGCGAACCTTCTCAATGGCGCCGCCGTCTTATAGAAGGTGCGGCAAATCAGGTCGGTCGAGAGGTTTCATGGTTTCGCTCAGGCGGTTGGTGTGTGCGGCGGTTGCAATGCTCGCGACGTCCACGCTCGCGCGTGCCGAGGACGGTTTCCCGTTCGGCACCGAGATGACGCTGGAGGCGCTGCCGCAGCCCGGCTCGAAGCGGATTCCGAACATCGAGATCGGCGACAATGGCGAGGTTGTGCTGGAGCTCTGGTGCAAGGGCGGCAAGGGCCAGTTCTCGGTCGCCGGCAACACCGTGATCTTCGTGCCCGGCCAGATCCAGGATCGTTCCTGCCCGCCGGCCAGGGCCCAGGCCGACGACGACCTCGTCGCGGCCCTCGGCAGCGTCGAGACCTGGAAGCGCCAGGGCGACGTGCTGACGCTTCTCGGCCCCAAGCCGCTGCGCTTTCGCACGACGGGGAATTAGTGCCGCAGCACTAATTGCGTGTCCCGGACGCGCTGCAACGCGTAGCGTTGCTGCGCAGAGCCGGGACCCAGTATTCTATCGACGACTTCGCTCGTAGCCTCTGGGCCCCCGGCTCTGCAGCGCGTCACTGACGTGCTGCGCTGCGTCCGGAGCACGAGAGCCTATTTCCACACCGACTTGTCGGCATCCCAGCGCTGGCCCTTCAGCTCCTTGGCGAGGGCCTCGACCGAACCGTTGTCGTCGGGCTGCTCGCCTTCCTCGTCGGCAGAGGTGTCGTCCGAGAGTTTGAGCTTGGCGCCGCTGCTCTCGTCAGTGGTCGTGGTCGCGGGGCTGCCGATCCAGAGCATGAGCTTGTCGGTGGTGCCCGGTCTGTCGGGCGAGACGAGGCCCGCGACCTCGATCGTGTCGGTGAGATCGAGCGCGGGGAAATCCTGGTTCGGCCGCTTGAAGACCAGCTTGAGCTTGCCGGTGGCCGGGTTGAAGCTCTGCGCCACCGGCTTTGCCGCGAGCGTCCTGCTCAGCACGCCGGCGACCGCGGTCGCGAGCTTGTCGCGATTGAGCTTGTCGCCGTCGCGCCAGTCGGCGGCGGGAATGCGGATGGTGCGGTCCATCTCGGTCATGCCCGCCGTCCAGCCCGCGGCCGTGACGCCGGGCATCGCCTTGAATTTTGCCAGCAGCGCGCCGGCGCGCTCCGGATCGACCGACATGTTGATGGTCTGCTCGCCGGCGCGCAGCGCGTCGCAGCCGACGTTGAGGCTCGCCAGCGTCACCTCGACCTCCTGGCCCTTCAGGCTCTTCAGGAACTCGGTCGCCGCATCCAGCTTGACCTTGACCGCGATGGCTTCCGGCGAGACGTCGGTGAAGTCCTTCGGCTGCGGCGTGATGCCGTCGTCGGAGGTCTGGTTATCCAGAAACTCCTTCTCGCTGAGATCGGAATTGTCGGGCGAGGTGACCTCGGTCACCGCCTGGCCGATGGCGATCTGGCCGCGGAATTCGAAACTGTCTCCGGCCTGCTTGCGCAGCAGCTTGACGGTGACGGGCGACTTCTCGCCGAGGCTCTGCGTCGAGCCGGTCAGCGTCTGGCCCGCGACCTGGAGATTGACGACGAAGCGGTCCTTGCGCTCGGAATTCCTGGCGACGGGATAGCAGACGTCGAGCACGGCTGCCGTGACCGTCTTGCCCTGCCGCGTCTCCTTCAGGATGACGTCGGCATTGCCGTCCATCAGGCCGTCGATCGAGGTGAAATAGCGCGTCTCCGTGCCGCCGGGCGCCGTGGCCTTCGGCGACAGCTTCATCTGGGCGGAGGCGACCTCGGGCGCAACCGCAAGCAGGGCCGCCAATAACACTGTCGGGCAAACCAGAAGCGCGCGCATCGACGAAATCCTCAGGCAACGGGCATGATCCGGAAAAGTGTGAAGCGGTTTTCCGGGAGGATCATGCCCAAACAACTAGAATCGGCGCCACCGTAATGGGTTTTGGCCGCCGGTTGAATCGGAAAGCGGAGCCCATCGTCGGCAAAAAAGAAGGCCGCCCGGAGGCGGCCTTCGCAACACTGTAATGCAAAAGATGGACTTAGAAGCCGCCCATGCCGCCGCCGGCGGGCATCGCGGGCGGGGCGTCCTTCTTCGGCGTCTCGGCGACCATGGCCTCGGTGGTCACCAGCAGGCCGGCCACGGAGGCGGCGTCCTGGAGCGCGGTGCGCACCACCTTGGCGGGATCGATGATGCCCTTCTCGACCATGTCGACATAGTCCTCGTTCTGGGCGTCGAAGCCGAAGGTCTCGGACTTGTTCTCCAGGATCTTGCCGACCACGATCGAGCCTTCCACGCCGGCGTTCTCGGAGATCTGGCGGATCGGGGCTTCCAGCGCCTTCAGCACGATGTTGATGCCGGCCTGCACGTCGGCATTGGCGTTGGTGAGACGGCCCACCGCCTTCTTGGCGCGGAGCAGCGCGACGCCGCCGCCGGGGACGATGCCTTCCTGCACCGCGGCGCGGGTGGCGTTGAGCGCGTCCTCGACGCGGTCCTTCTTCTCCTTGACCTCGATCTCGGTGGCGCCGCCGACGCGGATCACCGCGACGCCGCCGGCCAGCTTGGCGAGCCGCTCCTGGAGCTTCTCACGGTCGTAGTCCGAGGTGGTTTCCTCGATCTGGGCCTTGATCTGGCCGACGCGGGCCTCGATCTCCGGCTTCTTGCCGGCGCCCTTGACGATCGTGGTGTTCTCCTTGTCGATCACCACCTTGCCGGCGCGTCCCAGCATCTTCACAGTGACGTTCTCGAGCTTCATGCCGAGGTCCTCGGAGATCAGCTGGCCGCCGGTGAGGATCGCGAGGTCCTCGAGCATGGCCTTGCGGCGGTCGCCGAAGCCCGGCGCCTTGACGGCGGCAACCTTCAGGCCGCCGCGCAGGCGGTTGACGACCAGGGTGGCCAGGGCCTCGCCCTCGACGTCCTCGGCGATGATGACGAGCGGCTTGCCCGACTGCACCACGGCTTCCAGCACCGGCAGCATGGCCTGCAGGCCGGAGAGCTTCTTCTCGTGCAGGAGGATGTAGGCGTCCTCGAGCTCGGCGGTCATCTTCTCGGGGTTGGTGACGAAGTAGGGGCTGAGATAGCCGCGGTCGAACTTCATGCCCTCGACGATGTCGACTTCGGTATCGAGCGACTTGTTCTCCTCGACGGTGATGACGCCCTCGTTGCCGACTTTCTGCATCGCCTGCGCGATCATCTTGCCGATGGCGGCATCGCCGTTGGCCGAGATGGTGCCGACCTGGGCGACCTCGGAGGAGGCGGCGACGGGCTTGGCGCGCTTCTCGATGTCCTTGATGACGGCCGCAACGGCAGAGTCGATGCCGCGCTTGAGGTCCATCGGGTTCATGCCGGCGGCAACCGCCTTGGCGCCTTCGCGCACGATGGCCTGGGCCAGTACGGTCGCGGTGGTGGTGCCGTCGCCGGCGAGGTCGTTGGTCTTGGAGGCGACCTCACGGACCATCTGGGCGCCCATGTTCTCGAACTTGTCCTCGAGCTCGATCTCCTTGGCGACGGTGACGCCGTCCTTGGTGATGCGGGGCGCGCCGAAGCTCTTCTCGATGACGACGTTGCGGCCCTTCGGGCCGAGCGTCACCTTGACGGCGTTGGCGAGAATGTCGACGCCGCGCAGCATGCGATCGCGCGCGTCTCCGGAAAACTTGACGTCTTTGGCAGCCATTTCTGCAATCCCTCGTGTTTCGTGGTGTGTGTTGTTTCGTGCTGTGTCTTGCCGCTTGCTCGTCGCGGCGCGGGGCTGGCGACGAGTCCGGCGGAATGATGGATGCCCGGATCGTGCGATCCGGGCATGACATTCAGCGTCCGTTCAGGCTGATGGCCTTAGGCCAGCACGCCCATGATGTCCGACTCCTTCATGATCAGGAGCTCTTCGTTGTCGATCTTGACCTCGGTGCCCGACCATTTGCCGAACAGCACGCGGTCGCCGGCCTTGAGGTCGATCGGGATCAGCTTGCCGGCCTCGTCGCGGCCGCCGGGGCCGACGGCGACGACCTCGCCCTGGGACGGCTTTTCCTTGGCGGTGTCCGGAATGATGATGCCGCCCTTGGTCTTTTCCTCGGCGTCGATACGTTTGACCACGACACGGTCATGCAGCGGACGAAATTTGGATTTAGCCATGACGTTTCCCTTTGGAGGCTCGCTTCGGAAGTAGTGGAAGTGGGTGGGGCGGCGCTTCCGTCCAACCTCTTCGGCGAGGATCGAACGGCGCGCTTAGCAATCGGCCTTTCCGAGTGCTAATAGTGGGCCCGGAAATATGGCTTGGCTGCGATCCTGTCAAGCAAAGGTGGTTAAGCGATTGGTGAGGCGGATATAGGATGGTGGCATTGGAAACTTGTTCGGGGCGCCGGCGTGTCAAAGGACGTCATTGCTCCGGCAGCGGTTTTGCGCTTGGCTGCGGGAGGGGTGCGGCCATGGTCTTGTTCGGGGGAATGCCATGATCAGTTCAGCTCACGCGCGCACGGTCGCCAATCTGGCGGCGGCCTCTTGCCTGGCGCTGCTGCTCGGCGCCTGCGGCGGCGGTATGAGCCTGCCGTCTTTCTCGTCATCCTCACCGCCGCCCGAGGCCGAGCCCGGCACCGGTCCGGAAATGCCAGCGACCATTCGCGCCGACGAGATCGTCGGCCGTTGGGGTCTCGCCTCGTTCCAGAACCCGGCCGACCGCGCCCGCACCGAGGCTGCCGCGAGGGCCCAGTGCAAGAATCCCTACGTGATCACCGCCGGCTCGTCCGGCGGCGTGATCATGCATCTGGCCGACCAGGCAACGCCCCAGGAGCTGCGGCTGAAGGGTTCGCCCAGCGGCAAGAACTACATCGGGCCGGCGGGTCCCACCCCCGGCGAGCAGGACCGCGAGATCGTATCCTTCGACGGCCGCGTCCTGATCACCCGCTTCATCGACAAGGACGCCGCCACCCGCTACGGCAACATGGTCTACGTCCGCTGCGCGCCCAGGGCGTGATTTCTTCTCCGTCATTCCGGGGCGGTCCGCAGGACCGAACCCGGAATCTCGGGATTCTCAGGTGCGCAATTGCGCACCAGAGTTCGGTCCTGCGGACCGCCCCGGAATGACGGACTGAGACAGATCCCAAACAAAAAAACGCCGGCTTGCGCCGGCGTTTTGTTTTTCTCTCTGCCTTGTCCGCTCAGTCGAACAGCGCGTCGATGTCGTCCTGCGAGGCGTGACCGACGTCGCCGGCGAGCTTCGGGCCGTTGAGGAGCTTTTCGTCCTCGCTGCGCTGATCGACCGGTGCCGGCACATGCGACTTGATCGCGTCGACGCCGCCCCAGATCTCCATCATCGCATTGATGTGCTGCTCGATGAACTTCATCGTGGTCATGACCTTGCTGATGCGCTGGCCGGTCAGGTCCTGGAAGTTACAGGCTTCGAAGATCGAGATGACGCGTTCCTGGATGTCGTCGGCGAGCCGCTTCTGCTGGTCGACCGAGTCCACCTTGGACATCGCGCTCGCCGCCTGGTCGATCGACTCGGCGGCTTCGAGGATCTGCTGGGTCGCCTGCTCGGTACCGCCGACGACCGCGCCGAGCTCGCCATTGACCTTGGCCATTTCGCCGCCGTCGAAGCTCTTGCCGTGCAGCGTCGCGATCTCGCGCTTGGTGCGGTCGATGGCGTCATGGATGAGGTCGAGCTCGACCTTCAGCTTCTCGCACTGCTCGATCTGCGCCCGGTAGGTATCGAGCATGGTGCGCGCTTCGGAAAGTTCGTGGGCCGTGGAGGCGTCGATCGCCGCCATGGCTGCGCTGCCGGACAAGGGCACCGCGCCCTTCGCCATCTGTGCGCGGATCGCACGCAGCTCGGCCATGATCTCGCTATGCATCGGCATTGCCTCTTCGGTTACGTCGAGAATCGGCATCTCGCCACTAACGATGTCCTCGACGCGAAAACGTTTGCGGTGAACAGCCATCAGATACTCCCCCACCTCACTCACGCGTCTTTGTAGGCAGAAGCGATTTAACACGAAGTTCACGGCAGGAACTGTTGTTCGCGCCATGCGCGACACCGCGCAAAGAAGCGATTAACCATGAGCGTTCGGCATTCACCGAAAATAAACGCTGATCGCCAAATTGCCCCTCGCCTGACGACGTGGTGAATCCAAACGCCCGATCCGTTTACCAAACAAAACGGCTTTTGCTCTTTATTGACCACGTCGAGGGGCGCGGATCAGCCATCAGCTCTCCACGACCCGTGTGATCTAGACGAAACAGTACAGAGTACGTCGATGTTCAAGAAAATGTCTGTCGCGCTGCTCGGCAGCGCTTGCACCTTCATTGCCGGCGCGAACAGCGCCGCGGCCTTTGACAATACGGTGCCGAATGATCCGCCTGCGGTGCTCTACCAGCCGCGGGTGCCGCCGGCGCCGGTGCGCGTTGCCTCCAATGCGAACATGGGCGGCGGCTTCATCGAGTTCCTGTTCGGCGACGGTCCCGGCCGCGGTCCGGCCTACGCGCCCGAGCGGCCGGTGTATCAGCAGCAGCCCGGCTATTACGACCAGCGCCGCCTGCCGCCGATGGGCGAGCCGCAAATGCAGGGTGGATATCAGCAAGGCGCGCTTCAGCAGGAGGCGGTCGACCCGCGGCAGCGTCAATTCGATCCGAGATTCGAGAAACAATCCGTTGACTATAGCGGCAACGAAAGTGCGGGCACGATCGTGGTCGATACCCCGAACAAGTTCCTCTATCTGGTCGAGGGCAACGGCAGGGCGATGCGTTACGGCATCGGCGTCGGGCGTCCCGGCTTCACCTGGTCCGGCGTGAAGTCGATCACGGCCAAGCGCGAATGGCCGGACTGGACGCCGCCTGCGGAAATGATCGCGCGCCGCCCCGATCTGCCCCGGCACATGGAAGGCGGTCCGGAAAATCCGCTTGGCGCCCGCGCGATGTATCTGGGCTCCACGCTCTACCGCATCCACGGCTCCAACGAGCCCTGGACCATCGGCACCAACGTCTCCTCCGGCTGCATCCGCATGCGCAACGAGGACGTCATCGACCTCTACGGCCGCGTCAATGTCGGCACCAAGGTCGTGGTGATGTGATCCCTCTTTACCCTCTCCCACAACGGGAGAAGGGGCTCCGAGCAAGGAGTCGAAATGAAAACGGCCGCCTCGTGGGCGGCCGTTCTTGTTCGTAACACGACACAGCAGCCTCACGCGTAATCGCTGCCGCCATCATCTCCGCCGCCGAAATCGCTGTCGTCGGCGATGTCCGTGTCGCCGTTGTCGCGATCGTCGTCGTAGTTCTGATCGTTGTTGTCCCGATCGTTGTTCGCCTGATCGGAGAAGCTCTGGCGGGACTCCCTGTTCGAGCCGATATCGTTGAGGCCGGCGTCGCGCGCGAGCGAGCCGCCGGACTGGTCGCTGCCGCCCCAAGGGCTTCCACCAGCGCTGCGATCACCCAGAGAATTGGTGTCGCCGAAGGCCTGCTGGTGCGATCCGCCCATCATGCCGCGGATGCTGGAGAGCAGCAGCGAGCCGCCGACCACGCCGGCCGCGGCCGCCGCGGCCGTGCCGAGGAACGAGCCGCCGCCACCGCCGACCGGCGGTGCGCCGTAGCCCTGACCTGGAGCCTGACCATAAGGCTGTCCATAGGGCGGCTGGCCGTAACCCGGCTGGGTCTGCTGCATGGCCTGTCCGCTGTTCCATACCGGCCGCGCGTCGCGCGGCGGCACGTTCGGAACCGAGCCGCGCGAGGGGCTTCCACCGAACAGCGTGTCGCGCATGGTATCCAGGAAGCCGCCGGACTGCGCCTGCTCGGGCGCATGGGCCGCTTCCAGCTCCTGGATACGGTTATGAGCGCGCTTCAGCGCCTCGTCCTGCAGCAGCGTGGTCTGGACCAGCGCATAGACCGCACCGGGCGCCTTGCGCAGCCCGTCGGAGATCGCGGCGATCGCGTCGGGATCGCGCTGTGCATTTTCCAGCTTTGAAAGCCGGTCGAAAAGGTCGTCGACGAGCTGGCGTTCCTGCGGCGTCATGATCAGTCTCCCTCGCGCAAAACAAGCGCGAGGCAGATGTAGGGTTCCAATGTGGCCCCAACAGTGGCGGCCGGATTAAATTTCGGTATGCGACAAGCTGCCTCGGAAGGTCCGCTTTCGCGGGTTTCATCCCAAGGTCACGCCGCTGTCCGCCAGCAGCCTCGCGAAAGCGTCGCTTGCGAGATAGGCGTGTTCGCGTTCCCTGACATCCGTCATCGGATCGAGGCCGGCGAGGACGTCGTCGACGAAGCCGGGGTGGCACATCACGAGACCGCCGTCCGGCAGGCCTTCGAGGAACTGCCGCATCAACTCGCCGAAGGCGGCCCCCCGCGTGAAGTCATAGGCGCCGGCGAAGCCGGGATTGAAGCTGAGGCCGGCGGCGCCGGCGCGGCGGCGGAATTGCGCGCTGAGAAGATCGAGCACCAGGGCTTTTGGTGAGGCCAGCCGTTGCCGGAGCGGCAGGTCGCGGCCGCCCTGGCGCACCCAGGCTTTCGGGGCGGCCTCGACGACGGCATCGACGAAGCCGTCGCGCACCTGCGGATAGAGCTGCACATGCTGATGGCCGTCGACGAAGTCCGGCGCGCGCCCGAACGCCTCCGCGAACGCCGCCAGCTGCGCCTTCACCTCGTTGCGAAAGAATTCGCGGTCGAGCCGCCGCAAGACAGCCGCGCGCAAGAGCTTCGGAAACGGCATGAACATGTCACCGTCGAGGGGGCGAAAATGCATGGTGAGCGGCCGGAACGGCGCCGACAGCGTCACGTGCAATCCGATCGCGCAGCGCGGGCTCACTTTTGCCGAAGTCTGAAGCGCCTCGATCTCGCCGCGCGCGACCGCGGGGCCGACCATCATCACCGAAGTCGCGTTGAGACGGCCGCGTTCGATCAGGTCGCGGATGGCGCGGTTGACGCCCAGGCTGATGCCGTAATCGTCGGCGCAGAGCCAGATTCGCCGCAGGCTCGCGGCCGCGCTCATTCGGCCGCCGTCCTCTTCGAGGCGTCGTCGGCGTTCTCGGTCTCGGAGCGCTTTTCGCTGTGCTCGGCGACGAAGTAGATCGGGCGCGCCTTCAGCTCGGAGAGGATCTTGCCGATATATTCGCCGACGATGCCGATCATGATGAGCTGCACGCCGCCGATGGTCATCAGGCCGACCACGAGCGAGGGATAGCCGGGCACCTGCTTGCCTGTCGTGAACACCTCCCAGAGGATGGAGAGGCCGAACAGGAAGGCGATGCCGGCGAGCACCACGCCGAGCAGGCTGGCGAAGCGCAGCGGTGCCACCGAGAACGAGGTCAGGCCCTCAATCGACAGGCCGAGCAGGCGCGCGGCGTTGAAGGTGGTGACGCCATGGGCGCGCGCCGCCGGTTCGTAATCGACGCGGATCTGGCGGAAGCCGATCCAGCTTGCGAGGCCCTTGAAGAAGCGGTTGCGCTCCGGCAGCTGCCTGAGCGCTGTGACCGCGCGCGGCGACAGCAGGCGGAAGTCGCCGGCGTCTTCCGGAATCTTCTGGCGGGCGCCCCAGTTGATCAGCGCGTAGAAGCCGTGCACGGCGAGCCGGCGCAGGAAGGTCTCGTTGTCGCGATGTGCCTTGGCGGTATAGACGACGTCGTAGCCGTCATCGATCCAGTGCCGCACCAGTTGCTCGACGAGCGCCGGCGGATGCTGGCCGTCGCCGTCCATGAACATCACGGCGCCGAGCCGGGCATGGTCGAGGCCGGCCATCAGCGCCGCCTCCTTGCCGAAATTGCGCGACAGCGATACCACCTGGACGTCGATGGCATCGGCCGGCAGCGAGCGGGCGATCGACAGTGTCGCGTCCGCGCTGCCGTCGTCGACATAGACGACCTCGCAACCGAGCCGATAGCGCTCTCGCAAGGTCCTTGCGAGGTCGCAGATCCGCTGATGCAGGGCGGCAAGGCCCGCCGCCTCGTTGTAGACGGGGACGACAATCGACAGTCCCTTCGCCGCGGCGTTCGTCGCGGTGGTCGTCAGGCCGGAAACGTCAGAGCCCAGCGTCATCGATCAAGGTTCCAGAGGCGTTCGATTCTTCTCAACAGCATATGGTAGCTGCCGTTTGCTGTCGCTACGCTGAACGGAGCTGCTCAACATACTTTGGGCTCACCGCCGCAGGAACGCCTCGAGCTTGGCGAACAGCGGGTTCTCCCGGTCGAACACGTAGTCGAGCGAAACCACCGAGACGGTCTCGGCGCCGTGCTCGCGCAGGAAGCTCGCGAGCGCGTAGAGCTGCCCTGGCGGGCAGTGCAGCGTGAGCATGCCCGACGAGGTCGGTCCGCCGAACGGGGCCTCGACGCCGAACCGGCTGTGGGCCTCGCCGAGCAGGGCGGCGTCGCACTGCCGGAAGCGGGTACGGACCTCGCGGTACTTGTTGGCCCGCGCCCTTGCTGCGATGTGATCGAGGATAACGCGCGCGGTCTCCCGCGCCTGCGGTGTCCAGTCGGCATCCCTGGAGGCGACCAGATTGGCCTGGCTGCGCAGCATCACGCCGTCGTCGAGCACCCGCAAGCCGTTGGCGGCGAGCGTCGCGCCCGTCGTGGTGATGTCGACGATCAGCTCGGCGGCGCCGGCCGCCGGCGCGCCTTCGGTCGCCCCGGCACTTTCGACGATGCGGTAATCGGTGATGCCGTGGGTCTGGAAGAACGCGCGGGTGAGGTTGATGAACTTGGTCGCGACCCGCATCCGCATGTGGTGCTGCTCGCGGAAGCCGGTGGTGACGTCGTCGAGGTCGGCCATGGTGCGGACGTCGATCCAGGCCTGCGGTACCGCGACGACGACGTCGGCATAGCCGAAGCCGAGACCCTCGATCAGCGACACGCGCTTGTCGGCGTCCGCAATGTTCTCGCGCACCAGGTCTTCACCGGTGACACCGAGATGCGCGAAGCCGCGCGACAATTGCGAGGCGATCTCGCTGGCCGAGAGATAGGCGACCTCGACATTGTCGAGGCCGGCGATGATGCCGCGATAGTCGCGGGCGCCGCCGGCCTTCGACAGCTTGAGCCCGGCGCGGGCGAAGAAGGCTTCGGTGTTTTCCTGCAGGCGGCCCTTGGAAGGAACGGCCAGAACGAATGGCGCGCTCATGACTTAAGCCCCCACCTTGCGGCCGATCTTCGTCAGCGCATCCACCCAGACCGAGAAGCCGACCGCGGGGATCGGCGCGGCCGATCCAAGCTGGGTCATCAGCCCGTCATAGCGGCCGCCTGCGACCAGCGGCTCGGCGCCGTTGCCCCGGTGATGCAGCTCGAATTCGAAGCCGGTGTAATAATCGAGCCCGCGTCCGAACGCGGTGGAGAAGCGCGTCTGCTTCACGTCGATGCCACGCGCCGCCATGAAGCCGACCCGGCTCTCGAACTGGTCGATCGCGGCGGTGAGGTCGAGCTTTGCATCGGCGGTGAGCGCGCGCAGCTCGGCGATGGCGTCATCCGGATTGCCCGAGACGCCCAGGAAACGCTTGAGCACGGCGATCGCCTCGCGCGAAAGGGCGCCGCCCTTCAGCGTCGATTGCTCGAGGAAGCGGTCGGCGATCTCGGAGGTGGTGCGTCCCCCGACATTGGTGGTGCCGGCGATCGACATCAGGTCGGTGACGAAGGCGAGCGCGGCCTTGCGGTCGGAGCCGGCGAGGGCTGCGAGCACGCCCTCATATTCGCTGCGGGTCGCGCTGGTGGCGGCCGCCAGCTTCTCCAGGTCTTTTTCCAGGCTGATCTTGCGGTTGAAGTCCTTGACCAGGCGGCGGCGCCAGACCGGATAGAGGTTGAGCGCGTCGAGCAGCGCATTGAACAGCGCCACGTCCCCGGTGCGGATCTCGACGTCATGGACGCCGAAGGCGGCGGTCGCCTCCAGCGCCAGCGCCAGCATCTCGGCATCAGCCGCGGCGCGGTCCTGGCGGCCAAACGATTCGATGCCGGCCTGCAAAAATTCGCTGGCCTGGCCGCTGCGGTAACGGAACACCGGGCCGAGATAGCTGAACCCGGCCGGCTGGCCGGCGCGGCCAGAGGCGAGGTAATCGCGGGCCACGGGTATCGTCAGGTCCGGGCGCAGGCAGAGCTCCTCGCCGGACAGGTCCGTCGTCAGGTACAGGCTCTTGCGGATGTCCTCGCCGGAAAGGTCCAGAAACGGCTCGGCCGGCTGCAGGATGGCGGGCTCGGCCCTGACATAGCCGGCCTGCGCAAACGACAAGAGCAGCGTATCCGCCCAGGCGGCGGAGCTGGCGGCATTTGAGGTGGCAGTCGCGGTCATAACAAGGGTCCATCGTCCCGGTGGAACCGGGCAGGGGCAAGGGCAAGCAAGCGAATTGGGGCAGCCCTTAGCATGGCCCGAAAGCGGTTTCGACCTCCAAAGGGTCAATCGCTTAACGGTCGGGCAATGCGGCGAAGCTAGGTGGTCTTGCCGCCCCAATCGCCCAGCACCGCCTGAACCAGCGCCAGCGCGACCACTGCGGCGGTGTCGGCCCGCATGATCCGGGGACCCAGCGCCAGCCGCAGGATCCTTGGCTGCCGCAGCAGCAGCGCCCGCTCTTCCTCGGCAAAGCCGCCCTCGGGGCCGATCAGCACGTCGATACCTTGTCCGGCTTCGCGTGCATTTTGCAGGCTCTGAACGGGGTTTTGGACCTCCGCCGCCTCGTCGCAGAAGATCAGCAGGCGGCCCGCAGGGCGCTGGCTGAGGTAGCGCTCCAGCGACACCGGCTCGGCGACGCTGGCGATGCTGAGGATGCCGCATTGCTCGGCGGCTTCGACGACATTGGCCCGCATCCGCTCGGTGTTGACCCGGGAGGCCTGGGTGAACCGGGTCAGCACCGGCTGTAGCGCGGCAGCGCCCATCTCGATGGCCTTCTGGACCATATAGTCCAGCCGGGCATGCTTGAGCGGGGCGAAGACATAGGCGAGGTCGGCCAGCCGGTCCTGGGGCCGGGCCTGCTGGAGGATGACGAGGCCGTCCGGCCGCTTGCGGCCCTCGATGGCGGCCTGCCATTCGCCGTCGCGGCCGTTGAAGGCCAGGACCTCGGCCCCCGCGGCAAGCCGCAGCACATTGCCGAGATAGTTGCTCTGGTCCCGGTCGAGCGCGACCCTGCCGTCCTGGGCGAGGGGGGCGTCGACGAACAGGCGGGGGGCGCGAAAATCGTGGGAGGGCATCGTTCAAAGGTCCGATTTGGGGCCGTTATTAACCGAAAGTCGCCATTCCGGGGGTAAATATTGCCAAACCGGTGCGTCTCCGCGCCGCGCTCTTGCCCTATTCGACGGGTTGTTAAGCGCTGGCGGGAATCGTAAAAACGCGAACACGCTGGTTGCGCTTCGATTGGAAGACGCCGAACCCCGTAAGCTCCTGCCGGAGAGACTATCTTGATGATCCGTCATTTGATGGTTCCGATCACTGCCGCCATGGTCGCGGTCCCCCTGGTTGTCCTGGGCGCCACCGGTGCCTGTGCGCAAAGCGCCTTCCCGGCGCCGCTGCCCGGCCAGGCCGCCCCCAGTTCGGCGTTTCCGCCGGTGAACGGCTCGGCGCCGTCCGCCTCGGTCGGCACGGCACCGCAATCGTCGTTTCCGGTGAACGGCGCCGCGCCTGTTGGCGGCTCTGGCGCCTTCAGTGCCGCCCCGCCGACGCAAGGCGGTGGCGAGGACTGCATGAAGGCGTTCATGCCCTTGCGCGAGGAGGCCGAGAAGCGCGGCAAGCTGATCAAGGCCGCGAGCGACCGTCACGCGCCGCCGGACGAGGCCTGCAAGCTGATCCGCAATTTCAGCCAGGCTGAAACGAAGATGATCAAGTACATTGAGACCAACGCGGCGAAGTGCGGAATCCCGCCGCAGGTCGGCGCGCAGATGAAGGACGGCCACAAGAACACCGAGGCCATGACGACGAAGGTCTGCAACGTCGCGCAGCAAATGCAGAACCAGCCGCGCGGTCCGGCAGGCCCGTCGCTGAGCGAGGTGCTGGGATCGGCCTCGGCGCCTGAGGCCAATGCCGGCAAGAAGGGCGGCAGCACCTTCGACACGCTCAACGGCAACGTCCTCACCCGATGAGCGACACATCCGCCCGCGTTGCCGACTCCACCGGCAACTGGGTCGATACGCTCGCGCCACAATGGGCGCGGCCCTATTTGCGATTGTCCCGCTTCGATCGTCCGATCGGCTCCTGGCTGCTGCTGATGCCGTGCTGGTGGTCGGCGGCGCTCGCCGCCGGCATGGCGCATGACGTCGGGCGCCTGCCGCTCACCATCGTCCTGTTCTTCATCGGCGCCTTCGTGATGCGCGGGGCCGGCTGCACCTGGAACGACATCACCGACCGCGATCTCGACGACAAGGTCGAGCGCACGCGTTCGCGGCCGCTGCCGTCGGGGCAGGTGACCACGAAACAGGCGCTGGCCTTCATGGTCGCGCAGGCGCTGATCGGTCTCGTGGTGCTGTTGCAGTTCAACCGCTTCGCGGTGCTGACCGGCATCGCCTCGCTTTTGATCGTCGCAATCTACCCGTTCATGAAGCGCATCACCTGGTGGCCGCAGATCGTGCTCGGCCTCGCCTTCTCCTGGGGCGCCCTGATGGGGTTTGCCGTCACCTTCGGACGCATCGACGTCACCGCGCTGGTGCTCTATGCCGGCGCGATTTCCTGGGTGATCGGCTATGACACGATCTATGCGCATCAGGACGCCGAGGACGACGCGCTGATCGGCATCAAGTCCACCGCGCGCCTGTTCGGCGCACATACGCACCAGGCGCTGATCCTGTTCTACGGGCTGGCGGTGATGCTGATCGGCGTCGCGCTGGCCTCAGGCGATGCGCGCTGGCCGGCCTGGCTCGGCCTCGCGGCCTTTGCCTTGCACCTCGCGTGGCAGATCGCGCGGCTCAGGATCGACGATCCTGATCTGTGCAAGCGCCTGTTCTACTCGAACAAATATGCAGGCTTACTGCTGTTCGCGGGGCTGCTGGCGGATGCGGTGATGCGGGCCTGGCTGTCGTAGGGTGGGCAAAGGCGCCCTTGCGCCGTGCCCACCATCTTTCCGAGATTGAGATAGAAAAAGGTGGGCACGCTTTCGCTTTGCCCACCCTACGGCACCTGTGATTGTCGCTTAGTTCCGCGCGATGATCTCGCGTTCGCCCTGATGGACCGAGAGCTCGCGCGTCATCGCCACACGACGACGCATCAGGAATTTCGGGCGGCGGACGCGGATCGCGTTGCTGCGGCGACGGCGGGGCGCCGGCTTGCGGGCGCCTTCGTCGAGTTGCGGAAGCGCGAAGAGTTCGCTCCAGACGGCCCAGGCCTCGGTAAGTTCTGCGGCATCGGCGCCGACCAGCAGCGGAACGGAGAGCGAGGGGTCGCGGTGCACGAGGACGACGGCTTGCGCCTCGTCATTGCCGCGCAGCGCGACGCCGGTGAAGTCACTGACGCGCACGTTGATCGCCATCTGCATGCCGCGGACGGCACGGCGCAGCACGACACGCTCGCGATGAAGCTCGATCTGCCTGACATGTCCGTCGGCGCGCGGATCATGCGCATCGAAGCGGACCGGAAGGGAAAGAGGGTCGAGCCGCAGGGAGCGGCTCGACCCGGCGGGAGCGACCCCGCATGCTGATGTTTGACGCCTCACGGCTTTGGTTCTCCCCGCCGGGATTATGTTCCCGGTCGATGCGAGGACCTTAGCGCGGGCCTTTCCGAAACCGCTTAAAAAGGCTGGTTAATCCAGCGTCACCGCCGCGCATGATTGACAAGACCTTGGCACGCATGATTGACGAGACGTTGCGCCAAAGGTGCGAATCTGAGCTTCTGGCGGACTGAAAATGCTTGAAGTCCGCGCGATCAGGGCACATCTGTGGGTTCCGGTCCCGAACCCCGCCCCAACAGGATTTCGTTCGTGAACTCTTCACCATCCGCAAGCTCGACGCTTTCGTCCAAGGATTCCTCCAAATCCAGCCGCGACCTGTTCGACCAGTCCGCGCTGTCGGATCTGGCGCAGCGCCTGGTGGAGGCGGCCAAGCGCGCCGGCGCCGATGCGGCCGATGCGGTCGCGGTGCGCGGCGTCTCGCAAGGCGTCGAGGTGCGCGACGGGCGCGTCGAGGAATCCGAGCGCTCCGAGGGCGATGACGTCGGCCTGCGCGTGCTGGTCGGTCAGCGCCAGGCGGTGGTCTCGACCAACGACGTCAGCGGCGATGCCGTGACCAAGCTTGCCGAGCGCGCGGTCGCGATGGCCCGCGTCGCGCCCGACGACAAATATGTCGGCCTCGCCGATCCCGCGCTGCTCGCGCGCGACTTCCCCGATCTCGATCTGCTCGATCCCGACGTGCCCGCGACCAGCGAGCTCGAGCGCCGCGCGCTCGCGGCTGAAGCTGCCGCGCTCAGCGTGAAGGGCGTGACCAAATCCGGCGGCGCTTCGGCCTCCGCGGGAATGGGCGGCATGGTGCTGGTCACCTCGACCGGCTTCCACGGTTCTTATCTGCGCTCCAGCCAAGGCATCTCGGCCACCGCCATCTCGGGCGAAGGCACCGGCATGGAGCGCGACTACGATTTCACCTCGGCGCCGCATGGCGCCGACCTGCTGTCGCCGGAGATCGTCGGCCGTTCCGCCGGCGAGCGCACCGTGGCGCGCTCCAATCCGCGCAAGGTCGAGACCTGCAAGGTGCCCGTGGTGTTCGATCCGCGCGTTGCGGGTTCGCTGGTGGGCCACGTCGTCGGCGCCATCAACGGCGCCTCGATCGCGCGCAAGACCAGCTTCCTCAAGGACAAGCTCGGCCAGCAGCTGTTTGCGAAGAACATCCGCATCGTCGACGATCCCCTGCGCAAGCGCGGCCTGCGCTCGCAGACCTTCGATGCCGAAGGCGTTGCGGTGAAGAAGATCGCGCTGGTCGACGAAGGCGTGCTGACGACCTGGCTGCTCGACTGCGCGACCGCGCGCGAGCTCGGCCTCACCACCACCGGCCATGCCCATCGCGGCGTCTCGTCGTCGCCCTCGCCCGGTCCGTACAATCTGCATCTCGAGCCCGGCACGCCAACGCCGGCCGAACTGATCGCCGACATCAAGCAGGGCTTCTACGTCACCGATCTGATCGGCTCGGGCGTGAACGGCGTTACCGGCGATTACAGCCGCGGCGCCTCCGGCTTCTGGATCGAGAATGGCGAGATCACCTATCCCGTCAGCGAAGTGACGATCGCCGGCCATTTGTTCGAGATCTTCAAGTCGATGCAGCCGGCGAACAATCTCGAATTCCGCTACGGCGTCAATGCGCCGACGGTGCGCATCGAGGGTTTGACGCTTGGCGGACGTTGAGGCGACCTCGCTGGACGAAACCATTCTGACGCGCGACGCGGCGCTGCTGCAGGACACGGTGCGGGAGGCAGGCGCGCTCGCGCAGTCGATGTTCCGCACCGAGCTGAAGAAGTGGACCAAAGGCGCGTCCTCGCCGGTCTCGGAAGCCGACATCGCCGTCAACGATCTGCTCGAAGCGCGACTGTGTTCTGCGACCCCCGACTACGGCTGGCTGTCGGAGGAAAGCGCCGACGACGCCATCCGGCTGTCGCGGCGGCTGACATGGATCGTCGATCCGATCGACGGCACGCGCAATTATCTCGGTGGCCATGACGACTGGTGCGTCAGCGTCGCGCTGGTCGAGGATGCCGCGCCGGTGCTGGCCGCGGTGTTCGCGCCGACCAGCGGGGAGTTCTTCTTCGCGGCCCGCGGCCAGGGCACGACGCTCAACGGCAAGGCCGTGCGGGCCTCGCCCGGATCGGCGCTCGACTTTGCCCGCGTCGCCGGCCCGAAGCCGATGGTCGAGCGGCTCAATACCGCCGGCGGTGAGATCAAGCTGCATCCGCGAATCGGCTCGCTCGCGCTTCGCCTGTGCCGGGTCGCCCATGGCGCGCTGGATGCGGCTTTTGCGGGGGGCAACAGCCATGATTGGGACCTTGCGGCGGCCGATTTGATCGTGCAGGAAGCGGATGGTAGGATGAGCGACCTCTCCGGAGAACCCATCCTCTATAACCGCCGGGAAGTGGCGCACGGGGTGCTGGTGGCAGCGGGACGCGATCGTCATGCGGGCATTGTCGCGCATTTTCGAAACCGTCCCTTGGCCTGAAGCGCTTTCGTCGTGCTTCTCGAACACTGCTTTGCCGGGCAGCCCGTTAGGAACAGAACTCATGCCAGATAGTGCCCCGCAACAACTGCTTCATCTCGTCATTGGCGGCGAATTGCTCGATCTCGAGCACAACACCTTCAAGAACCTGGACGACGTCGAGATCGTCGGCCTCTACCCGAACTATGCGACGGCCCACGCCGCCTGGCGGGCCAAGGCGCAGAGCACGGTCGACAATGCGCAGATGCGTTATTTCATCGTCCATCTCCACCGGCTGCTCGACCCGAATCAAGAACCGGCGCGTTGAAAAAGCTGCTTCGCAATACGCTGCGAAGCAGCTTCGTTCAGCGTGCCGTCGGGATCCTGGCGGCCGAATATCTGCGTCTGGTCTGGCGGACCAACAGGTTCACGTTCGATCCCGCTGACGTTTATGACCGCGTCGAGCCGCAGATTCCCGCGATCTTCGCCTTCTGGCACGGTCAGCACTTCCTCACCCCCTTCATCAAGAACAAGGACTGGTACAAGGCCAGGGTCCTGATCTCCCGCCACCGCGACGGCGAGTTCAACGCGATTGCCGCCGAGCGGCTCGGCATCGGCACCATCCGCGGGTCCGGCGACCATGGCGGGGCCTTCCACCGCAAAGGTGGCGTCGGCGCCTTCAAGGAAATGGTGCGCACGCTCGAGGACGGTTGTAATGTCGCGCTGACCGCCGATGTCCCCAAGCGCTCGCGCGTGGCCGGGCTCGGCATCATCATGCTCGCACGGGAATCGGGGCGGCCGATCATGCCTTTCGCGATGGCGACCAGCCGGTTCATCCGGCTGAAGAACTGGGACCGCACCACCATCAATCTGCCGTTCGGGCGAGGCGCATTGGTCGGCATCAAGGAAATCCACGTTCCGCCGGATGCCGATGCCGCCACCATGGAAGCGCTGCGGCTGGAGCTGGAAGAGACTTTGAACGAGGCGACCCGCCGCGCCTATGCGCAGCTCGGTCGCCCGGGACCTGAAGATGCCTAACTCGCTGCCCAGTTCGCTGCCGATGACGCTGCGGATGTACCGGCGCCTGGCCTCAGGCCTGGTGCCGCTTGCGCCCGCGCTGATCAAGCGGCGGCTGAAGCAGGGCAAGGAAGATCCCGAGCGCGTCGGCGAACGGCGCGGCCTGTCCCGGGACGTCCGGCCGCACGGTCCGCTGGTCTGGATCCACGGCGCCAGTGTCGGTGAGGTCCTGGCCGCGGCGGCGCTGATCGCGCGACTGCGCGATCTCAATCTGCGCATCCTGCTCACCTCGGGCACCGTCACATCCGCGGCCGTCGTCGCAAAGCGCTTTCCGCCCGACGTCATCCATCAATACGTGCCGTATGATTCCCCGCGCTATGTCGCGCGCTTCCTCGATCACTGGAAGCCGTCGCTGGCGCTGTTCATCGAATCCGATCTGTGGCCGAACCTGATCCTGGCGGGCGCTGCGCGCCGGGTGCCGATGGTGCTGATCAACGGGCGGATGTCGCCGCGTTCCTTCCCGCGCTGGCGCCGCATGTACGGCACCATCTCGGCGCTGCTCTCGCGGTTCGACATCTGTCTCGCGCAGTCGAAGACCGATGCCGAACGCTTCTCAGCGCTCGGCGGCCGCGACGTCCTCACCACGGGCAATCTCAAGCTCGACGTGCCGGCGCCGCCGGCCGATCTCGCCAAGCTCGAACGGCTGATGGCGATGACGCGCGGGCGCCCGATCATCGTCGCGGCCTCGACCCATCCGGGCGAGGACGAGATGCTGGTGGCGGCGCATCGCAGCCTCGTAGGTTTCTTTCCGCAACTCCTGACCGTGATCGTGCCGCGGCATCCGGATCGCGGCTCCTCGATCGCGGGCCTGATCACGGCCTCAGGCCTCAAGCCGGCCCTGCGCTCGCGCGAGGAATTGCCGACGGCCGCGACCGACATCTATGTCGCCGACACCATGGGCGAGCTCGGCCTGTTCTACCGACTCTCGCCGATCGTGTTCATGGGCGGATCGTTGATCCACCACGGCGGCCAGAACCCGATCGAGGCGATCAAGCTCGGTGCCGCGATCGTCCATGGCCCCCACGTCTTCAACTTCGCCGACGTCTACGAAGCACTCGATGGCAGCGGCGGTGCGCGCCTGGCCGACACGCAGGAGGCGCTGGTCAAGCAGCTCGGCCAGTTGCTGGCCGATCCCACCGTGCGCGACACGATCCAGCACGCCGGGAGCGGCGTGGTCGAGCAGCTCGGCGGCGCGCTCGATCGCACCATGACTGCGCTCGAGCCGTATCTGTTGCAATTGCGGATCGAAATGGGGGCCGCCAATGCGTGAGCCGGCCTTCTGGTACCGGCCACGTTCCCTGGAATCGCACGTGTTATGGCCGCTCGGTGCGCTCTACGGCGCGATCACCGAACGGCGCATGCTGCGCAGCGGCTTTGACTCCGGCATCCCCGTGATCTGCGTCGGCAACTACCATGTCGGCGGCGCCGGCAAGACGCCGACCGTGCTGGCGCTGACGAAGCTGTTGCGCGAGCTCGGCGAGACGCCGGTGGTGCTGAGCCGCGGCTATGGCGGGCGCCTGAAGGGCCCGGTGATGGTCGACCGCGCGCGTCACACCGCGGCTGATGTCGGCGACGAGCCGCTGATGATGGCGCGCGACGTCCCCGTTACGGTGGCGCACGACCGCCTCGACGGTGTCGCGCTGGCGAAGTCGCAAGGCGCCACCGTGATCCTGATGGATGACGGCTTCCAGAACCCGCAGCTTCTGAAGGATGCGTCGCTGATCGTGATCGACAGCGAACGCGGCCTCGGCAATGGCCAGGTGTTCCCCGCCGGCCCCTTGCGCGCGCCGCTGAGGGCCCAGCTTGGGCGCACCGACGCGCTGATCCTGATCGGCAACGGCCGAGCCGCCAACGATGTCGCGGCCGAACTTGCCAAGCGCGACAAGCCCGAGCTGCGCGCGCGCTTGAAGCCAGATGCCAGCTCGGTCGCGCAGCTCCTGGGCAGGCGGGTTTTCGCCTTCGCCGGCATCGGCGATCCCGAACGCTTTTTCCGCACCTTGCGCGCCAGCGGCATCGAGGTCGCGCGCACGCGCCCCTTCGCCGATCACCACATGTTCTCACGCGAGGAGATCGCCGCGCTCGCCGCGGACGCGCAGCGCGAGCAGCTCACGCTGGTGACGACGGAAAAGGATCTCGCGCGCCTGCGCGGCCGTGAAGATGTACCTGATGGAATCGTATCCTTCGCCGTCCAGCTCGAGTTCGACGACCCGGCAACGCTGCGGCAGCTGATCAGCGATCATCTCTACGAGGCGCGTGAGCGAAGATTCGGCAGGCGATGATGGGCCAAAGCATGATCCGGAAAAGTGCGCAGCGGTTTTCCGAAAAGATCATGCTTAAACAACAATCTAAAGCGCGATGACGATTCGTCCTAATCGCATCGCGCTTTAGCGGCCTGCAATCGCGGTTCTGCGGACCGCCATGCTCACCAGGCCCCGACGGCCATGAGCCCGATAATGGTCAGGCACGAGGCGCAGGCCACCACCACAGTATAGCATTCGGGTGTATTCATTGCGGCCTCCCAAACTGTTGCTTGGTCACTGCTACGCGGGAGAAATTCCGGTCCTGGGCCGCTTCAACTCGACGCGCCGCGACCGGTCTTGCGGTGTGCGTCCATCCCGCGATCGTCGCCCTGATCCGCAGGATGATAATCGGGCTCGAGAGCTTCGGAACGTTCGGCTGCGATCAGAAGCTGTTTCCGCATTTCAGCGAGACGGGCGCGGCAATATTCACGATAGAGCAGGTCCAATATGGTGGGCATGATCACCCCCATCGCTTGATTTTCGATTTACAGATATTCCACCGCGAATTTTCGAGGTGATCGTAGCCCGTCAGATGGCTCTTCGATATGAGCCCGTTCACAGACTGCGCCAATTCCAAAGCTCGATGGCCGCCGTTTGGTTGGCTTGATTGTCTGTGCGATAAAAAGAACAGGGCTAATTACCTAACGAGCACTGTAGCAGCTCTCTGTTTCAACAAGACTTCGTCAAACAACTTAAGGGCGCCGGATCGCAACAAAGAATCCACCACAGCGCGAATAGACTTACCATGGAGTGCAAGCCTCATTCGATGCAACGCGGACCGGCACGACGGCGATCGTTCAGGCTGTGAAACTCGCAATTGAGTGCGCGCTGACGTCGTCGAGACGCCGACACATCCATTCCCATGTCTCGCGAGAAGCCGCAGCGCCGTGCTGCCGCGGCAGCCGGCCATTCAGCCGACATTCATCGCAAACCCCCTATCGGTTTCAACCGATCAGGAGAATTCGATGAAACTGCCGTCTGCCGCCCTTGCCGCCAGCCTTGTGTGTCTGATTGTTGCGCCCGTGCTTGCACAAACGGCGCCGTCCCCTGCTCCCACTGCCACGGTGCCGGTTCCCGCAACCAAGCGCGTGACGTGCCTGGCCACGACCGCCAGCCTGAAGGGACAAGACAAGCGCGACCAGATGCAGCTCTGCATGGCGCAGGCGCGGCTCGAATGCCTGAAGCAGGCGATCGATCAGAAGGTTGTCGGCGAGCCCAGGAAGGCCTTCATCAAGACCTGCGTTGGCAGCGATGGCACGGAGCAGCAATAGAAGCGGGCCGTTGGCCTCACGGCTGCGGCTTCGGCGCGCCGGGGAAATGCCGCTGCAGCACGGCGGCTGGCGTGGCGTAGGCTTCCTGCAGGTCCACGCTCCAGTACTTCAGCTCGTCGAGCGGAATCCGCGTGTCGGTGATCGCACAGCGCACGAAGGTCCCCGGCGAGATCACGCGGAAGTCGCCGTCGAGATATTGCACCTGGGCTTCGCCATGGCCCGAGGGGCCGAACTTGTTCAGCACGGTCGAACGTCTCCGTGGAAGGGCCCTTCTTGGAAAACCTTGCAGGGCACGATGTGTTGAACGGATGTAGCATAGATAGGGTGGCTTGTCCGCCCGTTAAACCCACCGGTTTGTGATGTTTTGCCGCCGTTTCCGCGTGCTAGTGCTTCGAACGAAGGATCGCTGGTTTCGGCACCTCATACGGCAGAGTCCGATGCGCCTTCGACTGACCACCCTGTTCCTGACGCTCCTGATGTCGGCCGCGCATGCCGCGCCGGCGCCTGCGCCGCAGCAGGTCGACATTCCGCTGGCGTCGGGCATCCTGCATGCGCAGCTCTACAAGCCCGAAGGCGAGGGTCCGTTTCCGACCGTGATCGCGCTGCATGGCTGCGGCGGGCTCGGTGGCCATGCCGATCCCGTGCTGCCGCGCTATCGCGACTGGGCCGAGCGCCTGCTCAAGGCGGGCAATGCGGTGTTGATGCCCGACAGCTACGGCTCGCGCGAGCTCGGGCCGCAGTGTCGCGTCAAGGAGAGCCACGTCAAGGCGCGGCGCGAGCGCGTTGCCGACATCGCGGCGACGCGGGCGTGGCTGATGAAGCAGGGTTGGGTGGCGCGTGATCGTGTCAGCCTGATGGGCTGGGCCAATGGCGCGAGCGCGCTGCTTTGGGCCGTGCGTCCGCAGAGCACGGCGCGTGATGCCGGTCCGGATTTCCGCGCCGCGATCGCGTTCTATCCGGACTGCCGGATCTCGGCGGGTTTGGGGTGGAGCACGCGGGTGCCGACCCTGGTGCTGATCGGCGCCAATGACGACGTCTCCTCGCCGCCGGCCTGCCGCCAGATGGTCGAGGGCGCGCATGGCCGCAGCGCGCTCGCGCGCATCGTGGTCTATCCCGGCGCCTATCACGATTTCGACCGCGCCAACACGCCGCTGCACGCAGCTGCCGCCAGCACGGATGCCGCTGCGCCCGAGCGCGGTCACCTCGGCACCGACGCCGAAGCGCGCGCGGAGTCGCAGAAGGAAGTCGCAGAGTGGCTGGCGCGGTGAGGCGGATCAGCGGGCCTGCCGCGCCGTAGCTCGGTAGAGCGAAGGCGGGGCTGCCCGAGGAACAACGTAGGCGGACAGCCCCGCATCGGCCACCGCCCTGCACGGATCATGATGGCCGACCGGGAATCTACGGATCGCGCACGGCTGCGGTTTCAGCGCGTGGCCGCGCCATCATTCGACCATGATGTCGATTAAACGCAATCCCCATGCGCAACCGCTTCGTCCTGTTCTCCTCCGCACTGATCGTCTTCACCGTCGCGATCTTCCTCTATGAGGCCCACGCCGGCGCGCCACAGCTCGCCCCGGAACATTGCGGCTTCTGGACCACGATCGACGCGGGATTGTCCTGTAGGTAGGGGCGGCGGCTATCGTAGCCCGGATGAGCGAAGCGACATTCGGGACAACGGTCCCCGCATATCGCTTCGCTCATACGGGCTACGCACTGCAAACCTTCCGCGCTGATGGGTGTCGAGAGGGCGATCAAGCCTCCCCAACGTCGTCCTGGCCTAGTGCGCAATTGCGCACGGGAGCCAGGACCCATTACCCCAGGGAGTGGTTTGGCGAAGACTCGTCGTCCGGGACTGATATCGACTGCAATCGATGGATTCCGCGGTATGGGTCCTGGCTTTCGCCAGGACGACGCCGACAGCGCAGCGCCATCCTCACGCCTCAGAACAAGCTGCCCTGATCCACCGGCTTCGCCACACGCTTCGGCGCCGGCTTCGCCTCCTGCGTAGCCGGCTTCGGCTGCGCCGGCGCTCGCTTTGCCGCCGGCGGCGGGCGATCCGGATCCGCCGTTGCGCCGACACGCCCATCCGCGAATTCGATCTCCAGCCGTGCCCCGGGGCCGATCGCGCCCGCCGCATGCAGGGGATGGCCGGATTCATCGCGCACCAGGGCAAAGCCGCGCGCGAGCACGCTGCGATAGGACAGCGCCGAGAGCAGCTTGCCGCTGTTCTCGACACGCGCATCGAACCGTTGCAGCAGCGTGACCAGCGCGCGGCCGGCGCGTTCGGCCAGGCGATGCGTGCGCTCGCGCTGGCGGGCGATGGCATTGCGCTGCGCCTGCGCGTTCGAGAGTTTTGAGGCGCGCAAGCGGACTTCAAGCCCGGCAAAGCGGTCGCGCCGCTGCCGCAGCAGCGAGCGCGCGGACAGGCCGAGCCGCTCGCCGCACACGGTGAGGCGGTGATCGGCCTGCGATATCTGGCCGTGCAGCACGCGCAGCGTCAGTTTCGCACTCGCCGCGGTAAACCTGCGGAAATGCGCATGCGTGTTGGCCTTGAGGCCGCGGGGGAGCGACGCGCCCGCCGAATCCAGCCGCTGCCGCGGGATCGCCAGCAGGTCGCCCGCCGTCGGCAGCGCACGTGCGGCGGCCCGCAGCTCGTTGCGGCGGCTTTCCTGCGCACGCTGCCAATAGGCGTGGGTGCGCCGTCCGAGATCGGCGACCTCGATGAAGAGATCGCTGCGCACCGGCACCGCCATCTCGGCCGCCGCCGTCGGCGTCGGCGCGCGCTTGTCGGCGACGAAATCGATCAGCGTGATGTCGGTCTCGTGGCCGACCGCCGAGATCAGCGGGATCATGCTCTCGGCCGCCGCGCGCACCACGATCTCCTCGTTGAACGACCAGAGGTCCTCCAGCGAGCCGCCGCCGCGCGCGACGATCAGCACGTCGGGGCGTGGAATCTTGCCGCCCGGGGCAATCGCGTTGAAGCCGCGGATCGCGGCCGCGACCTGCTCGGCCGAGCCTTCGCCCTGCACCTTGACCGGCCACACCAGCACGCGGCGGGGGAAACGATCCTCAAGCCGATGCAGGATGTCGCGGATGACCGCGCCGGTCGGCGAGGTCACGACGCCGATCACCTCGGGCAGCCACGGCAGCAGCTGCTTGCGCGCCTCGTCGAACAGGCCTTCGGCGGCGAGCTTCTTCTTGCGCTCTTCCATCAGCGCCATCAGCGCGCCGATGCCGGCCGGCTCCAGCGCCTCGATGACGATCTGGTATTTCGAGGAGCCCGGATAGGTCGTCAGCTTGCCGGTGGCGATGACTTCCAGCCCTTCCTGGGGCTTGAAGCGCATGCGGCCGTGCACGCCCTTCCAGATCACGGCCTCGATCTTGGCGCTCTCATCCTTGAGCGCGAAATAGCAATGGCCGGAGGAGTGCGGCCCACGAAAGCCGGAAATCTCGCCGCGGACCCGGACATGGCCAAAGGCGTCCTCGACCGTCCGCTTCAGGGACAGCGAGAGCTCGGAGACGGTGAATTCAGGCGCGTTGAGCAGGGGTTCCGCAGGCGGCATCGGCAAACGATTCGGCATTTTGGGGTCAGACCCGACGTTAAGGATTTTCGCAGCGCGGCGCCAATCCAGAGATTGATATGAAGAGTACTCTGTAATATAGAGTTCTCTATTGATTGATGGGTTTGAGGGAGTTGAGTCATGGCGATCCGGCTGCTGCGCGGCGTTTTGAACGGCCTGAAATGGGCCCTGTGTGCGGTCGGCGCCGTGGCGCTGATCCTGACCGCGATGATCGCAACGCCACTGGAGCGGCCGCCGGAGATGCGATCGGTCTCCGACTCCGCCAAGGGGATCGACTGGTCCACGCTGCCCGCGCTCGAGCGCTTCCAGGCCCGCGACGGCACCTGGATCGGTTTTCGCCACTACGCACCGAACGGACCCGCCACGGGCGGCGGCGCGATCTTCATCCACGGCTCCTCCGGCTCCAGCGGCACCGTCAACCACGCGCTGACCCATGCGATCGCCGCGCGCGGCGTGGAGACCTGGGCGCTCGACATCCGCGGCCATGGCGGCTCCGGCACGCGCGGCGACATCGGTTATGTCGGCCAGCTCGAAGATGATCTCGTCGATTTCGTCGCCCACGTCCGCAAGACCGCGCCCGATCTGCCGCTGACCTTGATCGGCCATTCCGCCGGCGCCGGCTTCTCGCTGCGTGTCGCGGCGACCCCGATCATGCAGGACATGTTCGTGCGCACCGTGCTGCTCGCGCCCTATCTCGGCTATGACGCGCCGACCAACAAGCCGAAAGCCGGCGGCTGGGCCAACGCCGACATGCCGCGCTACTTCGGTCTTGCCGCGCTGCGCAAGCTCGGCATCGACTGCTGCTCGCAGCTTCCGGTGCTCGCCTTGGCGGTGCCGCAGGATTCGGCGCGATATCTCGTCTCCACCTATTCCGATCGCCTGATGCGCAATTTCGGCACGCGCGGCTATCGCATCGATCTTCCCTTGACGACACGTCCGATCACGATCTTCGGCGCCGCCGGGGACGAGATGATGATCTCGGACAAATATGCCGAGACCGTGCAAGCGGTGAAGCCTTCGGTTGACGTCAAGGTCATCGACGGCATCAACCACATGGGCATCGTCACCAACCCGAAGGCGGTCTCGGTCATCGCCGAGGACGTCGCAACGCGCGGGGCAGGGCAGTCATGATCGACAGCAAGGAGGCGTCCGCAGCGCTGGCCGAGCTCGACGACATCATCCATCAGCCGCTGCGGCTCAAGATCATGGCGGCCTTGAACGCGCTGCCTGCGACGGCTGGTTTGGAGTTCTCACGCCTGAAGAAGCTCACCGGCGCGACCGACGGCAATCTCGGCGCGCATATCGAGACGCTCGCGAAGGCCGGCTACGTCTCGGTGGAGAAAGCGTTCGTGGGGAAGAAGCCGCAGACGACAGTGACGGCCACGGCGGCGGGGCGCGGGGCGTTTGCGCGGCATGTGGCGACGTTGCAGGAGATCATTGCGGGGAAGCAGGTTTGAGAGAAAGCTTCTAGGAAGCGTTGCGAGCCAAGGAGTTCACCTCTTCAATTGAATCCGACAGGGCAGCCCGCTGGCAGCCTATTCTGCACATACAATGCAATGCCCTGAAGGGAGTGAATTGCGGGCGTCGAAAGATTTTCCAGTCTGCGATTTGAAACATCGCGGTGATCGGGGTAAAATCCGCATATTCAATAACATTAGGAGATTTATATGATCTATTTTACCAACATATTCCGCAACGCCCACGGTCACACCTATTTCAGTGGCATCGCTCATCGCACTGAAGCCGACGCTCTGCGCGCCGCTGCGAGATGTCCTCGCACATATGTGACTACCGTCCGCGTGGATGTAACCGATCCCGCCGCTATCGCCGCCCTGGGTTAAGGGCGGCTTCGTTATCCCGGCGGGAGTGGACGGTGGACCGTGCTACGGCCCATCTTGGATGCGATCGACTCGGCGCGAAGCTCCATGAATATGCCGAGCTGCTCGACTCCTAACAACGAAGGGCATGTAGTTGTAGGATGGGTTGAGCCCTTGCGAAACCCATCGTTTTCCTAATTACCGCTCTCCGTCATTTGACTGCAAGTGACGACGAATCGCTGATGGCGCCCGGTCGGCTAGCTTTACGGAGCTTAGAGCAACATGTGTGATGGGTTTCGCAAGGCTCACACGGGCTGCAATTATCGTGTCTCACTTCAGGGGTGCAGTCCAGCACTGTCACCGTGAGAAGGAGGCATTTGCTCTTATCCAGCGGACTGATCTGTATCATCCCCAAGCAACCGATCTTCCTGAAGGGCGTCTCTCATAAACGGTGCGACGCCGTCTTGTTCATATTGCTTCATCGAAGCCTGCCGCCGTTCTTCGGACAATTGGAGGAGCTTACGGCCAGCTTCGATCTTCTGACCGTCCATCGGTTTGAAGAAGACCTCACCCCATTTTTCCATCAACTGCTTTTCAACACCAGCGAATGAAAAATCGTCGTGCCATCCCCTTTGCAGGACTAGATACAGCAATCTCGCGCACGATTCCGGGAGGTCTTTACCTTTGAGAGCTTGCCCATAAAGCCACAGCGCCAAATCCGCAATTTGGATGCCGGGACTATGTTCGTCCGAACTTATTACGAACTCGCTGCCTGGCGCCAATTGGAGACTATAGCTTTCACCTGCCCACTCGATGACGTCGGGCGAGGCGTTCGAGAACATCTCATGCCAAGTTTGTAGCATTGAGCCAAACTCGCTTTGCTCGTCATGAGTAATACGCTTGATCTTTTTTTTCCAAAGCTCCGAAAAATTCTGGAGTCCTCTGAGCAAATTTGCAAAGGCGACGAGATTAGGAAAGTGACCTTGTTTTGCGATCTTCTGCTCCGTAGCGAAATGAATGCTCTCGGGGTGCCGAATAATCCAATCAAGCCCAGCGCCTAAGACTTCTCGAGATCGTTCATCGGGTAAGATATGCAACTGCGCCTTCAGCGCGGAACAAATTCCCGGAAGCGCTTCTCGAGATTTATCTTCGTTTGGCAGTAGGAGGCACTTCCAGAAGTTTTTCGCGATCTCGTCGTTGATCGTTGCCGCGAGCTTAAATGCGAGCATAATTTTCAGCGGTCGAATATTGTACGCGTGCCAGGGAACGGCCGCATTCTCTCCGGAGTCAAACAGAACGTCGAACATCTTGGTCGCGAGCAAGTACCGTTTTTCTACCCGCGACACAAAGAAATGAACGCCGGCGGTATCCAGTAGAGAATAGAGATCGTCGGCAATCGCTTCTAGCCGGCCCAGTCCGAGTTCGTTGGCATGAAGAGCATTAGCACCTAGCTTTTTGGCAATGCCGCTTACTTGGCCTCCCCAACGGAGGTCAAAATCTCCTTTGCTTACCAACGCGGCGGTGAAGAAATCAGGCTGAGCTACATCGAAAATATTCTTCCCCGTGTTTCCTGATTCGTCGACGTAAACATAAATTGGTATCTTTGATGCGCCCATTAATAAGCCTTTTGTCCAATTAAGGTGCGGGTGCCTATGTGAGCGCCGCACGGAGTGTCGGAAAGAAAGTGGATATTGGAGTCTCGACTGCCTCAGGAGCTTCGAGCGCTCGCCTTATGTGCGAGGATATATCCGTTTGATATGTGCCAATGCGCGGAGCGAACGAGTAAATATCAGAGGTATCGATGATAACAGTCCTCATCTGGTTGACGTCGAATGGTATCGTGTCCGCCTTTCGAACAATTTGTACGATCGGCAACCGCATCATATGACGGATGGCCAACTCATAGAATACATTTGGGTTGTGGTAAGACATATCAACAATTACGAGGCGAGCCTTGACCAGAAATTCCATGATCTGCTTGGTGATCATTCCCGGCTTGTCTATCTGATCGGCCCGCACCAGTGACAAACCGAACGATGCCACGGCCGGTTCGATGAGCGTGCCCATGAAGAGGTCAGAATGCTGGCGATACTCGCTGTCAGCTGCGCCGATGGGACTGATGTAGAAGCACGTAGCTTCGAATTTGGCGTGATCCGCGGTGATGACAGCGCCGGCCGGTGGAGTTGTGGGCGGTAGAAGGGATGACGGAAGCGCTCCCAAGGTCGTCTGTCCCGCAGGCTGTTGAACGGCATCCACCGCCGCGTCTTTAGAAACGAGCCGTTCAGCACCAGACAGCATCGCTAACAGGCCGACATATCGTGCGTTGAGGATAAATGTTTCGACGGCCTCAGGAGCTGCATCTCTGCTTTCACCAAACTCCACGGCTGTATCAATCAGCGCCGTCTTCGCCGGCAAAGCCCTGCCCACAAATCGCTCGTGGAGTTTTGCGAAAATCTCGATGTCTTCTATCGAGAGCTTGATCTTTGCACGCAATTGGTCTCGTGCGGGTATTTGCGGGTCAACAGTGCGTAAACCATCTTGCGTCAACTCAAGCGTTTCGCTTGCATAGTTGCCCTTGATGAGCCCGTACTTGTTCGCGTTTGTTACCAGCATGCGGCTCGCGCCGCTATCTGGTGACTTGCCGATATGGTCGAACAGCGATAGCCTACGGACGGCTTCACCGCTTCCAAACTCGAACATACTCTTTACAAAATCGATGCTGTCTTCGAACGGCGCGGCCGGAAAGCTGCGTACTGTACGCTTGCGTCGCGCAACCTCCTTTTCAACCTTCTCATTTGCGGCCGCGATGGTCTCCGAAGTAGCCCTTCCCTTGCGCGCCATTCTCTGCCCTCTTTCTTGCGAGTTCCCAGATAACACTCGCACAGATAGCGACGCAACGAGACTACCCGGTTGGCCCTGTGGAGAAGCTGAGCGACTCAGGCGCCGCACGAGCCTCCCTGCCACGAAAAAGACGCTGCCCCTGCGAGAGATGGCCTGAGCGCCTTAAAGTTCTAGCATCGGCGCCATGGTACAATTTTCAAAAATGCGATACTGTTCAATGAGATAAGCCATGCTGTGAATGACAGTCGTGCGCTTGAGCCTCCTCAGCGCAAATATTTGGCTGGTGGAAAGCCGCGACGCGTCCCGGTTCACACTTTGTGCATCTGGCTCGGCACGATGATGCTCGGCTCGCGCCAAGGTAGCGCGTCCCGATGGGGAGTGTGGGCCCGCCCCCTTGAGCCCCACCCCGATTCGTGCGACCTCCGCCCCAGCAAAACCCCTCATTTCGAGCCTTCGATGCACATTCTCCTGCTCGGTTCCGGCGGCCGCGAACATGCTCTGGCGTGGAAGATCGCAGCCTCTCCCCTGGTGACCAAATTCTGGTGCGCGCCCGGCAATGCCGGCATCGCGCGCGAGGCGGAGTGCGTGGCGCTCGATGTCGCCGACCATGCCGCCGTGATCGACTTCTGCAAAAAGAACGCCGTCGAGCTCGTCGTGGTCGGCCCGGAGACGCCGCTGGCGGCCGGCATCGTTGACGACCTCACCGCCGCCGGCATCAAGGCGTTCGGCCCGAACAAGATCCCCGCCCAGCTCGAAAGCTCCAAGGGGTTTACCAAGGCGCTGTGCACCGAATTCGGCATTCCGACCGGCGCCTACAAGCGATTCACCAACGCCGATGATGCGCGCGCCTATGTGCAGAGCCAGGGCGCTCCGATTGTCGTCAAGGCCGACGGACTTGCCGCCGGCAAGGGCGTCGTCGTTGCCAAGACCGTGCGCGAGGCCGAGGACGCCATCGCCATGATGTTCGAGGGCGCCTTTGGCGAGGCCGGCGCCGAGGTCGTGATCGAGGAATTTTTGCCGGGCCGCGAGATCAGCTTCTTCGCGCTGTGCGACGGCGAGACCGCCATTCCGCTGGCCTCCGCGCAGGACCACAAGCGCGTGTTCGACCATGACGTCGGCCCGAACACCGGCGGCATGGGCGCCTATTCACCGACGCCGCTGGTCACGCCCGCGATCCACGACGCGATCATGGCCAAGATCATCCTGCCGACGGTCGCCGGCATGAAGCAGCGCGGCACCCCGTTCCGCGGCATTCTCTACGCCGGCATCATGCTGACGACGCAGGGCCCGAAGCTGTTCGAGTTCAACGTGCGCTTCGGCGATCCCGAGTGCCAGGTGCTGATGCTGCGCATGGTGTCGGACATCGTGCCGGCGTTCCTGGCCGCCTGCGACGGGGAGTTGAAGCATTTCGATCTGCGCTGGCATCCGGACTCCGCGCTCACCGTGGTGATGGCGGCGAAGGGCTATCCCGGCGACTACCAGAAGGGCACGCGCATCGAGGGGCTGGAGGACGCCGCCAAGGGGGACACCGTCGAGATTTTCCATGCCGGAACGGTCGCGAAGGACGGCGCGATCCTCGCCAATGGCGGCCGCGTGCTCAATGTCTGCGCGCTTGGCAAGACCGTCACGGAGGCGCAGGCGCGCGCCTATCAGGCGGTCGACCGGATCAACTGGCCCGAGGGCTTCTGCCGCCGCGACATCGGCTGGCAGGCGGTGGAGGCCGAGAAGGCCAAAACTTAACTCGTCACGGGTTAGCTCGTCATTCCGGACGGCGCGCAACGCGCCGATCCGGAATCTCGACATTTGCGCCACCGCGCCGCCACATCGACGTTCCAGAAATGCGCAATCAGCTGTAGGGGTTAGAAACCCCGCTGATAATACCGCTACTGTGCATGGGGTTGTTTTCGACTTTTTGTTTTGTCGGGGCTGCCCGGCCACGACCAGATAAGGATGCAGAAGATGTCCGATCTCGCCGACCTCTACCCCGGCTTCGCCTCGGAATGGATCAACACCTCCTTCGGCCGCATCTTCGCCCGCGTCGGCGGCAGCGGGCCGCCGCTGCTGCTGCTGCACGGCTTCTCCGAGACCCATGTGATGTGGCACCGCGTCGCGCCGCAGCTGGCCGACGCCTTCACGCTGATCATCGCCGACCTGCCGGGCTACGGCTGGTCCGACATGCCCGAGAGCGATGCGCTGCACATCCCCTACAGCAAGCGCGCGATGGCCAAGGCCATGGTCGAGGCGATGGAGCGGCTCGGCCACGTCCACTTCGCGCTCGCCGGCCACGACCGCGGCGGCCGCGTGTCGTATCGGTTGGCGCTCGACCATCCCGGCCGGCTGTCGAAGCTCGCCGTGCTCGATATCCTGCCGACCTATAATTACTGGGAGCGGATGAACCGCGCCTATGCGCTGAAGATCTATCACTGGACCTTCCTCGCCCAGCCCGCGCCGCTGCCGGAGACGCTGATCTCGTCCAACGGCGAGTTCTTCCTGCGCTTCAAGATGGCGAGCCAGACCAAATCGAAGACGCTGGATGCCATCGACAAGCGCGCGCTCGAGCACTACATCGCCCCGTTCCGCGATCCCGCCCGCGTGCATGCGATGTGCGAGGACTACCGCGCCGGCGCCTATTTCGACTACGACCTCGACAAGGCCGATTTCGATTCCGGCAAGAAGATCACGGTCCCGATGCTGGCGCTGTGGGGCAATGCCGGCGTCGCGCAGGCCGCCGCCACCCCGCTCGACACCTGGCGGCAATGGGCGACCAATGTCGTGGGCATGCCGGTGGACTCAGGTCACTTCCTCACCGAGGAGAACCCGGATGTCACGGCGAAGGCATTGCGGGAGTTTTTCTCGGAGGGTTAGCGCCGCTCGCGGAAGAACTCCCTGAGCAGCCGCGCGGACTCGCTCTCGCCGACCCCGGAGTAGACGTCCGGCGCGTGATGGCAGGTCGGCGCGGCGAAGAACCGCACGCCCGACTCGACCGCGCCGCCCTTGGGGTCGGCCGCGCCGTAATAGAGCCGCCTGACCCTTGCAAAGGAGATGGCGCCCGCACACATGGTGCAGGGCTCCAGCGTCACGTAGAGGTCGCAGTCCACGAGGCGCTCGCTGCCGATCTTTTTTGCCGCCTCGCGCAGCGCCACGAGCTCGGCATGGGCCGTTGGGTCATGGTCGGTCAGCGTCCGGTTACCGGCGGTGGCGATGACCTCGTTATCCCGGACCACCACGCACCCGATCGGAACTTCGCCCGATTTTCCGGCCTTTTCGGCCGCCAGAAGCGCCAAATCCATGAAAGAAGGGGCTTTCATGCCTCGTATCATCGCCAGAAACCTGCTACTAGCTCCGCCTTCAGCAAGAGTGGATACCGATTTTGCCTGAGCATGCGGCTCGGAACGAGCGCGCACAATGCTTTCTGGCTACCCCCTGAGTGAGATCATTCATGCCTCGCGACAGCGACAAAGACAACGATTCCCGCGGCCGGCGTGACCGAGGCCCCGCCAAAGGCCGTTCCGGCAAGGCGCGCGGCCCCGAGAAGAAGTTCGCCAAGCGCGGCTTCGAGGGCAAGGGCGACGGCGACAAGCGTCCGCCCCGCGGCGACCGCGACAGCCGTCCGCCCCGTGGCGACCGCGAGGGCCGCCCCTTCCGCCGCCGCGAGGAGGGCGATGCCCCGCGCCGCGATTTCAGCGACCGTCCGCGCTTCAAGCGCGACGACCGTGGCGGTGAGGGCCGTGGCGAGCGCAGCTTCAAGCCGCGTGGCGACCGTCCCTTCTCCGATCGCTCCTCGCGCGATGGCGAGAAGCGGCCCTTCAAGCCGCGTGGTGACCGCCCGTCCTTTGGTCGCGACGACCGTCCGCCGCGCAGCCGGGATCGCGACGATTCGCGGCCGGCCAGCCGGTCCGGTGGTGAGAGGAAGTTTGGCGACAAGCGGCCGTATTCGCCGCGTGGCGAGCGTCCGGAGCGCAAGTTCGACGGCGAGCGGAAGTTTTCGCGCGGCGGCGAGCGCGGCGAGCGCAGCGATTCCAAGCCGTGGCAGAAGCGCGACGATCGTCCGCGCGGTGATCGACCGCCGCGCAAGGACTTCAGCAAGGGCCCGCGCAAGGATTTCGGCGGCCGCGATCGCAGCGAGGACAAGCCCTGGCAAAAGCGCGACGACCGTCGCGACAGCGGCCGTGGCGAGGACCGCCCGCGCTTCTCGCGCCCGCGCGACGAAGGCGGCGATGACCGCCCGCGTTTCTCGCGTCCGCGCGAAGAGCGCTCCGGTGACGATCGTCCGAGGTTCAACCGCTCGCGCGAGGGACGGCCGGAAGGTCGCAGGGACTGGCAGGAGCATCCGCGCAGCGAGGGCCGTTTCGGCGACCGTCCGCGCCGCGACAACGAGGACGACAGCAGGATCTTCGAGAAGCGCCCCGCCTTCGGCGGCCGCGGCGCCTATCGCGAGCGCGATCGTGATTTCGACCGCCGGCCGCGCCGCGAAGAGGCACCGAAGCCGAAGAAGGCCGGCGAGCGCATCGCCAAGGTGCTGTCGCGCGCGGGCCTCGCCTCGCGCCGCGATGCCGAGGAGATGGTCACGCAGGGCCGCGTCACCGTCAACGGCCGCGTCATCAACTCGCCGGCGCTCGACATCACGAAGAACGACGTCGTCCTGGTCGACGGCAAGCCGTTGCCCGAGCGCGAGCGCACGCGGCTGTTCCTCTATCACAAGCCGCGCGGGCTGATGACGACGCATGATGACCCCGAAGGGCGCCCGACCGTGTTCGACAATCTGCCCGAAGGCCTGCCGCGGCTGATCTCGATCGGCCGGCTCGACTTCAACACCGAGGGCCTGTTGCTGCTCACCAATGACGGCGGGCTCGCGCGCACGCTCGAGCTGCCCGACACCGGCTGGCTGCGCCGCTATCGCGTCCGCGCCCATGGCGACGTGACGCAGGCGCAGCTCGACGAGCTCAAGAACGGCATCGAGGTCGATGGCGTCAAATACGGCCCGATCGAAGCTACGCTGGAGCGCGACCAGGGCGCCAATGTCTGGCTGGTGTTCGCGATCCGCGAAGGCAAGAACCGCGAGGTGCGCAATGTCTGCGCGCATCTCGGGCTCGAGGTGAACCGCCTGATCCGCGTCTCCTACGGCCCGTTCCAGCTCGGCGAGGTCCCCGAAGGCCAGGTCGAGGAGATCCGCTCGCGCGTGCTGCGCGAGCAGCTCGGCGACAAGGTGATCGAGAAGTCGGGGGCACAGTTCGACGTGCCCGCGAAATCCGCCGAGCGCGTCGACGACGCGCCGAGCGAGAAGAAACCCGCCAGCAAGCGTGCCGTGATCAACGACCGCAAGGGCCGCCGCGTGCTGGTGCAGCGCACCGGCAGCGAGGAGGCGCGCGAGCGCAACGAGGACGAGGCCAACGGCTATGGTCCGCCGCGCCGTCCCAAGCGCGGCTATCACGGCAAGCGCGACCTGACGCCGCGGGAGGACTAGTTGCGCGTCGTCGGCGGTCGCTTGAAGGGGCGCAATCTCGCCTCACCGTCCTCGCGCGACATCCGCCCCACGGCGGACCGCCTGCGCGAGTCCGTGTTCAACATCCTCGTGCACGCCTACGACGATCCGATTCCGGACGCGCGCGTGCTCGATCTCTTCGCCGGCACCGGCGCGCTCGGCATCGAAGCGTCGTCACGCGGCGCAAAATTCACGCTGTTCGTCGACAACGGTGCGGAGGCGCGGGCGCTATTGCGCAACAATGTGGAATCGCTCGGTCTCGGCGGCGTGACGAAAGTCTACCGCCGCGACGCGACCGATCTTGGCCCTGCGCATCCCGTCGAGCCGTTCTCGCTGGCGTTTCTCGATCCGCCCTACGGCAAGGGCTTTGCCGAGAAGGCGCTCGCGAGCCTGCGCGACGGTGGCTGGCTCACGCCGGGCGCGTTGCTCGTGGTGGAAGAGGCGACGGCCGCGCAATTCGTCACGCCGCAAGGGTACGAGGAATTGGAGCGGCGGGCGTATGACGACACGGAATTCGTGTTTTTGAAACGCAACGCGTAACTCACCTCCGCCCGAACAGCTTCTCCACGTCCGACAGCTTCAGCTCGACATAGGTCGGCCGGCCGTGATTGCATTGGCCGGAGTTCGGCGTCTCCTCCATCTCGCGGAGCAGGGCGTTCATCTCCTCCGGCCGCAGCCTGCGGCCGGCGCGCACCGAGCCGTGGCAGGCCATGGTGGCGGCGACGTGCATCAGGCGGCGCTCCAGCGGCAGCGCCTCGTCCCATTCGGCCATGTGCTCGGAGAGATCACGCAGCAGGCCGCCCGCATTGGTCTTGCCGAGCAGCGACGGCGTCTCGCGTACCGCCACTGCGCCGGGGCCAAAGGATTCGATAGCGAGGCCGAACGACGCCAGCTCGTCGCTGCGCTCGAGCAGGCGCTCGACCGTAGCCTCGTCCATCTCGACGATCTCGGGGATCAAGAGGATCTGCCGCTGCACGCCGTTCGCGGCCAACGAGGCCTTCAGCCGCTCGTAGACGATGCGCTCATGCGCGGCATGCTGGTCGACGATGATCAGGCCGTCGCGGGTCTGCGAGACGATGTAGGTCTCGTGGATCTGGGTGCGCGCGGCGCCTAGCGGGCGGTCGACGAGATCCGCTACGGGCTGCGTCTCGAGGCGCACATCCGCGCTCGGTGCGCCGACATCGAACGCGGCCTGCGCGCGCTCGGCGAAGGCGGGCGCCGCGGCGCCTTCGAAGGACGACATCGGCGCGACGGGGGCGGATGGCGAGGCACGCCAGTCCCAGCTTGCGGGGCGCGGCGTGAAGGCGGGCCGGAACGCCGACAGCGCGCTCTCGCCGCTGTTGGCGGCGGTGCGGCGGCCCTCGCGCGCGAGGGCTTCCTTCAACCCGTGCACGATCAGCGCACGCACGAGGCCGGCATTGCGGAAGCGCACCTCGGTCTTGGCCGGGTGCACGTTGGCATCGACCTCGCGTGGATCGAGCGTGACGAACAGCGCCAGCACCGGATGGCGGTCGCGCGGCAGATAGTCGGAATAGGCCGCGCGCACGGCGCCTAGGATCAGCTTGTCGCGCACCGGGCGGCCGTTGACGAAGAGATATTGCCCGAGCGCATTGGCCTTGGTCAGCGCCGGCGCCGCGGCATAGCCGGCGACGACGATGCCCTCGCGCTCGGCATGGACCTCGATGGCGTGGCTGCGGAATTCAGCCCCGAGGATATCGCCGAGCCGCGTCAGGCGTCCGGCCGCGCCGGGCAGCGCCGCGGCCCAGGTCACCGGCGCGCGCTCCTCGCCCGCCAGCGTGAAGGCGACGTCGGGCCGCGCCATGGCGAGGCGCCGCACCACCTCGCGAATGGCTTCCGCCTCGGTGCGATCGGTCTTCAGAAACTTCAGCCGGGCCGGCGTCGCGTAGAAGAGGTCGTTGACCTCGACGCGCGTGCCGTGCGCCAGTGCCGCCGGCATGATCCCGGATTTCTCGCCGCCCTCGACGGTGAGCGCCCAGGCATGCGGCTCGCCGGCATGCCGCGTCGTGATCGACAGACGCGCCACCGACCCGATCGAGGGCAGCGCCTCGCCGCGGAATCCGAGGGTGCGGATCTGGAGCAAATCCTCGTCGTCAAGCTTGGAGGTGGCATGGCGCTCGACGGCCAGCGCGAGGTCCTTGGCAGTCATGCCGCCGCCGTCATCGGTGATGCCGATCCGCCGCCGCCCGCCGCCGTCAGTGAAGACGTCGATACGGCTCGCGCCGGCATCGATCGCGTTCTCGACCAGTTCCTTGACCACGCTCGCCGGACGTTCGACCACCTCGCCGGCGGCGATGCGGTTGACGACCTGTTCTGGAAGCTGGCGGACGGGCATGAACTTGATCTGGGCTTTCGATTGGATTCGCTGGCTGCGTTATTCTAGGCCGTGTTGCGTCAAAAGCATGTATTGGGCAACAGCGGCGTGAGGGCCTGGGGAAGAAGCCTTCCTATCACATTGAAGACATTGGCCGTTCGAGAAAATCCGGCGGCGCCGACGGATCGCCTTTCCGCCGTGGTCGTGATTGTGAGGTGCCGGGCTGCGGTGTAGCATTGTGAAAAAATGGCAACAGGACGGGAGGACGCCATGTGCCATCTCTTCGCGCATCAGCCCCAACGTGACTACGAATCCCAGACCCGCTCATTGCGGATCGGCGGCCATTGCACCTCGATCCGCCTGGAAATGGCATTCTGGGACACGCTGGAGGAGATCGCGGCCAAGGAGAATATGAGCGTCGGCAAGTTCCTGACCACGCTCTACAACGAGGTCCTCGACCATCACGGCGAGGTCAACAATTTCGCCTCGCTCTTGCGTTGCTCGTGCCTGATCTATCGCTCGCGGAGCGCGGCGTCGGTGCAGGAGTTCAAGGCTACTGTTGCGCCCATTCTCGACGCGGCCGAATAGCTGCTCCACCCTCGATGTCGTCCCGGCGAAAGCCGGGACCCATACCGCGTGATCTATCCATCACGGAAGGTCGGAGTACCGAACGACCAATCTCCGCCAAACTGGGCCCTGTGGTCATGAGTCCCGGCTTTCGCCGGGACGACACCCTGAGGTGGATACGCAATCCCTCCTCAATGCCGTCCCGGAGATCGCGATGGCAACGTGCGATCAAATCTCCTTCTTCTGCATCGCGCCCGCAATGTAATCGGCCTGGCGGATCGCCAGCGCGACGATGGTCAGCGTCGGGTTGCAGGCCGCGCCGCTGGTGAACTGGCTGCCGTCGGAGACGAACAGGTTCTTGACGTCGTGGCTCTGGCCGAACTTGTTGACCACGCCGTCGCGCGGCTTCTCGCTCATCCGGTTGGTGCCGAGATTGTGCGTGCTCGGATAGGGCGGGGTCGGATAGGTCACGGTGGCGCCGACGGCGTCATAGACCGCGGCGCCCTGCTTGTAGGCGTGTGCGCGCATGGCGACGTCGTTGGGATGATCGTCGAAATGCACGCTCGCCACCGCCTGTCCGAACTTGTCCTTCACGACAGGATCGAGCGTGATGCGGTTGGTCTCCTGCGGCATGTCCTCGCCGACCAGCCACATGCCGGCCATCCTGGGATAGCCGTCGAGCGCTGATGTGAACGAACGCCCCCAGGCGCCGGGATTGAGGAAGGCGGCCATGAACGGCAGGCCGATCGACAGCGTCTCCATCTCGTAGCCGCCGACGAAGCCGCGCTTCGGATTGTTGGCCGCTTCGTCGCGGATGATCCCGGCCATGGTGGTGCCGCGATACATGTGGACTGACTTCTCGAACACGGCGTAGACGCTGCCGGTCATATGCCGCATGTAATTGCGACCGACCTGGCCAGATGAATTGCCAAGGCCGTCGGGGAACATGGTCGAGGCGCTGTTGAGCAGCAGCCGCGGACTCTCGATCGAGTTGCCGGCGACCGCGACGATGCGTGCCTTCTGCCGCTGCATCGCGCCTGTTGCGTCGGCGTAGACGACGCCGGTGACCTTGCCGCTGGCATCGTGCTCGACCTTGACCGCCATGCTGCTGGGCCGGACCTCCAGATTGCCGGTCGCCTCGCCCTTGGGAATCTCGGTGTAGAGCGTCGACCATTTCGCGCCGGATTTGCAGCCCTGGAAGCAGAAGCCGATCTGCTGGCAGGCGCCGCGTCCGTCGCGCGGCTGGCTGTTGATCGCCATGTTGCCGGTGTGCACGGTCTTGTAGCCGAGCTTCTTCGCGCCGGCTTCGAGCACCTTGAAATTATTGTTGCCGGGAAGTCCGGGAATGCCGTTGGTGCGGGTCACGCCCATCTTGTTCTCGGCCTTGGCGTACCACGGCTCCATCTCGGCGAGCGTCACCGGCCAGTCCAGAAGGTTGGCGCCGGGCAAACCGCCGTAGGTGCTCTTCACCCTGAACTCGTGCTCGTCGAAGCGCAGCGAGGCGCCAGCCCAATGTGTCGTGGAGCCGCCGACCGCCTTGACGATCCAGGCCGGAAGGCCCGAAAAATCCTTGGCGACGCGCCACGTCCCCGACGTGGTGCGGGCGTCGGTCCAGGCGAGCTGGGAAAAACTCTCCCACTCGTCGTTGACGAAGTCCTGGTTCTCGATGCGGGGACCTGCTTCGAGGATGACTACCTTGACGCCCTTCTGCGCGAGCTCGTTGCCCAGCGTGCCGCCGCCGGCACCGGAGCCGACGATCACCACAACGCTGGAATCGTTCAGATCGAATTTTGCCATATGCGTTCTCCTGAACCGTTGTGTGGCTTAAGCCTTCGGCAGCCAGTCGATGTCGGCGAAGCCGCGGTTGATGTAGCCGCCGTGCTCGGCGGAGGAGCCCTCGTAGCCGAACCGTGGCCAGACCTCTTTTTGGTTGTAGAGGGAGACGATGAGGTCGCCGCGGACCTTCTGGAAGAAGTCGCTCTGCTCGATTTCCTTCAAGAGCACCACGCGGTCGGCTTCCCAGGGCACTTCGGCGTAAGCCACCTTGTGGCGATCGCGCGCGTTCTGATCGAGCCGGTTGATGCCGTCGCTGATCAGCGATTTGACGGCGGGATCCTTCGCCGCCTTGCCGTCCCATGGCTTGATCGCGGTGATGTAGTAGCTGTCGCCGAGGACGTCATGCGGATAGATGTCGCGCGCGACCTTCAGCAGCGTCTTCATCGCCGCCGGCGAGAGCGCGCTCGCATCATCGGCCCAGGAGTCCTCGATGCTGACGGCGACGCTGGTCGCGACAGCGACGACCGGAACGGCGGTTGCCGCGCCCTTGAGAAAGACGCGGCGGCTGTGCTTGCTTCGACGATCGACTTCTCTCATGGCATTTCCTCCGTCAATTTTGATTTTGTGATTTTGATCAGTTGAAACGTCCGCCCCGCTGGATCACCTCGATCTTGTAGCCATCGGGATCGCTGACGAAGAAGAAGCGCGCCAGCGTCCTGCCGTCGTGCTTGAAATCGCGTAAGGGTCCGGGCGCGAGCTTCTCGCGCTCGAAGCGGGTGTGTTCGGCATCGAGATCCTCGACCACCACGGCGAGATGTCCGTAGCCGTCGCCGAGCGCATACGGCTCCTTGCGATCGAAATTCACCGTCAGCTCCACCTCGAAAGGTGAGGAGGGGTGACGCAGATAGATCAGGGCGAAGTCCGCAAATTTCAGATGGTCGACGACCTCCAGGCCGAAGGCGCGCTTGTAGAAGTCGAGCGATCGCGCCTCGTCGTGCACGCGGATCATGGAATGGACCGGCTTTGCCATTCAGTTCTGCTCCCTCAGGTAGGCGATGATGGCGGCCCGCGTCTCCGGCTTGGCTTGCCGATAGGCCATGACTACGCCGGGAACGACAGCTTGCGGATTGGTCAGCCAGGCATCGAGCCTGGTCTCGTCCCAGACGAAGTCAGCTTTTGCGAGGCTCTCTGAATAGCGAAAGCCTTCGACCTTGCCGGCAGGCCGGCCGACAATCTTGACCAGCGGCGGACCCTGTCGCACCGGCTCCGATAGGCTTGTGGTGTGGCAGACCGCGCATTGCTGCTTGAACAGCGTCGTGCCATCGGGCGGCTTTGCGGCGGGCAGGGGCATTTGCGCGTCGGCAACCCGCACCACCAGTATCACTGCGGTGCACAATCCCAGCACGACTGCGCGCATCGCCAAGAGCCCCACTCATCCACACCAATGTCGGCGTGCGCAAACTCTAGGCGGCGTCAAATCAGCGGTGGTAGTAGCGGGCTGTTTTGCCGCGAGCGGAGGTGCTTGTGGGGGAGCGCATGTTCCGCGCCGCCGCATATGAGGAGCACAATTCCGCGAAACCGCCCAGAAATCCCTAAACGATGACCACACGACGCAGGTTGCATCGCGACTGCGCCGTTCGAACTCTCTACGCGATGAACCGGTCCGGTGCAGACGAACGGCGCAGAAGGCAGCCGTACCGTTCATCGCGAAAAAGTCCAGGAGAAATGGATGAAGTTGGTGAAGACCTCTGCAATCGCATGCGCTCTCACGGCCCTCATTGCGACGCCGGTGCTCGCGCAAGGTACGTCATCCGGCGTCAAGCCCGGCGGCACCGTGCAAAGCAAACCCATGCAGGGCGGCGCCTCAGGCAGCGAGGATGACGATCTCGGCGCGCAGCAGGGGGCTGCCGGCGAGAAGACGGGCATGAAGTCGACCAAGGGGACGAAGGGTACGGTCGGCACCACGGGCAGCGCAGCGCACAAAGGGACGGTCGACGATTCCGCCTCGGGCAGCCCGGCCACCGGCAAGCGTTACTGACGCCAGGTCGCGAACCGGCAAACCTCCGGTCGCTCTGCGACTGGAGGTCTCTGCCCGATCAATCGTCGAAGCGCCCGCCGCGTCCGGCCTTGACGTCGCCGCGGCGCTTCTTGCCGTCGAGCCGGCGCTGCTTGGAGGCGAAGGTCGGCCGCGTCGCGCGCCGCGGCGTCGGCCGTATCATCGCCTCGCTCAGAATCTCGACGAGCCGGTCGATGGCGTCCTGGCGATTGCGCTCCTGGGTGCGGAAGCGCTGCGCGTGGATCACGATGACGCCGTCCTTGGTCATGCGCTGACCGGCGATGCGGGCGAGCCGGATCGCCGCATCCTCCGGCAGGGTCAGCTTGCGCGTGTCGAAGCGCAATTGGGCCGAGGTCGAGACCTTGTTGACGTTCTGTCCGCCCGGGCCGGAGGCGCGGACAAAGCCGATCTCGATGTCGTCCTCGTCGATGACGAGATCGCGGGATATCCGCAGCATGATGGCACCAGAAAAAAGATTCGCGCGCACCATAGCTGCTTTGACGGAAATTTGCCGCGCTCTATCCGTTCCCTCCCCCCTTGTGGGGGAGGGGCAGGGAGGGGGGTAGCCACAAGCGCTGGAGTTCGTGGCTACCCCCCTCTCTAGCTCTCCCCCACAAGGGGGGAGAGAACGCAGTGCGTCGTGAGGGAACGGCCGACGTTACTACGAACGATCAGTTCGACTTCGTCGCCGGGGCCGCGGCCGGCTGCGCGGCGGCCTGCGGAGCGCGGCCGACGACGACGGTCAGGAGGCCCTGGCCCCAGAGGCGCCTGGCGGCCGCCTTGGCGTCGTCCAGCGTCACGGCATCGACGATGGCGTTGCGCTTCTCGATATAGTCGATCGGCAGCTTGTCCTGCTGGTACTGCAGCAGCGCCTGCGCGAGCTTGGAGGAGGTGTCGAGCGCCAGCATCTGCGAGCCCTTGAGGTAGGACTTGGCCTCGTCGAGCTCCTTCTGCGTCGGGCCTTCCTCGGCGATGCGGCGCACCTCCTTCTCGATGGCGTCGATGGTGTCGCCGGCGCGGTCGGCGCGTGTGCCGGTGTTGCCGATGAAGACCGCCGAATGCTCCATCCAGAGCAGCGATTCGAACACCGAATAGGCGAGCCCGCGCTTCTCGCGAACCTCGCGATAGAGACGCGAGGACAATCCGCCGCCGCCCAGGATGTGGTTGACGACATAGGCCGCCATGAAGTTCGGGTCGCTGCGCTTCACCCCGGGGCCGCCGAAGGTGATCACGGTCTGCGGCACGTCGAGCGTCACGAAGGCGCGCTGCGGCGGCTTGGCGGCCTCGACGTCGGGAACCGGCACGAGATTGGCCTTGGCGGGCAGGCTGCCGAACGTGTGGTCGAGCAGCTTGCCGAGGGTCGCCGGATCGACGTCGCCGACCACCGCGATCTTCAGCGTGTCCTTGGCGAGCACGCGGCCGACATAATCCTTCATGTCGGCGACGGTGACGGTCGGCACGCTATCGAGCGTGCCGTTGGCCTGCCGGCCATAGGGATGATCGCCGAAGGCGACCTCGAGGAATTTGCGGCTCGCCAGCGACGACGGATTGGTGGTCTCGCGGCGCAGGCCGGAGATGACCTGCGAGCGGATGCGTTCGACATCGGCGGCTTCGAAATGCGGCGAGGTCAGAGCCATCCGCAACAGGTCGAAGGCCTCGTCCTTGTTGTCGCGCAACATGCGCAGGCTGCCGCGGAAAGTGTCGCGGGTGGCGCTGAAGGAGAGCTCGATGGCCCGGCGGTCGAGCCGTTCGTGGAACGTCTTGGAGTCGAGATCGCCGGAGCCTTCGTCGAGGAGATCGCCGACCAGGTTGGCGACACCCGGCTTGTCCTTGGGATCCTGTGCCGAGCCGCCGGCAAAGGAATATTCCATGGCGATCAGCGGCACGGTCGCGTCCTGCACGAACCAGGCTTCGATGCCGCCCGGCGAGGTCAGGTGCTGGATCTTCGCAGCCGCCTGCGACGGCGAGATCGCAGTCAGCGCAAGTGCGGCGCCGGTGGCGAGGGAGAATGCAACGCGTCGAAGGAAGGGATAGGTCACGAACGCTTCTCCTCGCGCTTGGTGGTCGCAGTGTCCTTGATCAGATAGCCCGTCACCGAGCGCTTCTTCTCGAGCCATTTCTGCGCGACAGTGCGAACCTGCTCGGCGGTGACCGCGCGAATGCGGTCGGGCCAGCTCCTGATGTCCTCGATCGACAGGCCCGTGGTCAGCGCGCCGCCATACCAGCGCGCCAGCACCGCCTGGTTGTCCTGGGCGTAGATCGCCTCCGCAATGAGCTGGGTCTTGACCCGCTCCAGATCCTCGGCGCGGATCGGGTTCTGCGCGACGTCGGCGATGACGCCGTCAACCGCCTGCTCGACCTCTGCGAAGCTGACGCCGGGTTTCGGCGAGGCCGAGATCGCGAACTGGGTCGGGTCGAGCGAGATGCTCGAATAGCTGGCGCTGGCGGAGACCGCGAGCGGCTTGTCGACGACGAGCGCGCGGTAGAGATAGGAATTGCTGCCGCTGCCCATCAACTGTGCCAGCACGTCGAGGGCTGCGCTCTCGCCGGCCGCGGCCGTGGTCGCCGAGGGCGCCAGATAATAGCGCCGCAAGCCGGGCTGCTCGACGCGTGGATCGGCCAGCGTGACGGTGCGCGGAGCGGCGGGCTCCGGCTCCTGCGGACGGACGCGCCGGGCCGGGATCGCGGGCTGTGCCGGGATCGAGCCGAAATTGCGCTCGACCAGCGGACGGACATCGGCGGCTTCGACGTCGCCGGCGATCACCAGGATCGCGTTGTTCGGCGCGTAGAAGCGGCGGTAGAAGGCGAGCGCATCCTCGCGATCGAGCTTCTCGATCTCCTGGTGCCAGCCGATCACGGGCCGGCCGTAGGGATGGTTGAGATAGAGCGCGGCCATGATCTGCTCGTTCAGCCGCGCGTCCGGATTGTTGGCGACGCGCATGTTGTACTCTTCGAGCACGACGTCGCGCTCGGGCAGCACGTTCTCGTCCTTGAGGATGAGGCCGGTCATGCGATCGGCCTCGAACTCCATCATGGTCGGCAGCTGCTCTTTCGGCACGCGCTGGTAGTAGTTGGTGTAGTCGACCGAGGTCGAGGCGTTCTCGTTGCCGCCGACGCGGAGCACGGTCTGGGAGAATTCGCCGACCGGATGCTTCGAGGTGCCCTTGAACATCAGGTGCTCGAGGAAGTGCGCGAGCCCGGACTTGCCCGGCGTCTCATCGGCCGAGCCGACCTTGTACCAGATCATCTCGGTGACCACGGGCGTGCGGTGATCCGGGATCACCACGACCTGCATGCCGTTGCTGAGCGTGAAGCTGGCGGGCGGGGCCGATGTTACCGTGGTCTGGGCAAGGGCCGCGCCGGCCGAGAGGATGCTCGTCGAAAGCAGCACGGCAAGGAGGCTGGCAGCCGATCGGTAAGAGGACATCATGATCCTTATGAAAGGGCGAGTCCGGATGTCCGGCTCGGAAGGCACGGCATGCTACACCGTGCGGCTGAGGCTTCGCGTCACGAAGCAGAGAACTCAACGCTTAGGCAAGTTACTGATAAGCAATTTACAGACTGCCTCCGGCGGGCACGGCCGCCAGCGCCAGGTTGGCTTCTGTCGGGATGTCGCGGCGGGCGAGGAACGCTATTGTTCCTTGTCCTTGCCCGACATGATGTCGAAATAGGTCCGCCGCGACTTGTCCGGCCCGGCGCCATAGGCGTAGTTCGGCGACGGCGTCTGGTAGCCCGGCGGCGGCTCGACCAGCGACTGGCGCGGCGGCTCGGTCGTGAATTTCTTCTCTTCGGAGCTGTTACCACCCTTCATCATATTCCACAGACCACCGGAGTAACCGAGTTCTGCGGGGCTGAGCGAGGGATTGCCGTTGGTGCCCGGCTGGATGGGATCATTGCTGCTGCGGGGGGCTGCGGCGACCTGGCCGACCTTCATCTCGGCGGGCGTCAGCGGCCGGGCGGCCTGCCAGTTCTCGGTTTCCTTGGTCGCCTTCTTGCGCGCGGCAATGGCTTCCTTGCGGCGCTTCTCCTCGGGGTCCTTGGGCCAGTTCGGTGCGTTCTTGGCCTGGGTCGCGGGAGGCGGCAGGTCGAGCTTGGGCGGCACCACCAGCGGTGAGCGCTCGCGGTATTCGATGCCGGGCTTTTCCATGCTCTTGGCACCGATGCCGGACATCAGATTGTCGATCAGCTTCTCTTCGAAGGTCATGTCGTCATCATCGCCGTCGTCGCCGTCACCGGCGCGCACCGGGCCTGCCGACATGACGAGACCGACGCCGAGCGCGACAGCGGACAATCTCAACGCCCGCCAGAACCCCGACTGGGGGTCTCGAACCATCGAACCGCTGGTCTTCGAGCTGCGCATCGCTGTACCTGTTCCATATTGTGGCAGTTTGCCGCTCGTACGCGGCTTAAACCCTCGCAAAAGCAAGGTTCCACTTGCCGGTCCGTATCGGCCGGGATCAGGGCGCTTTTGCGGCGGGTACCCCTAGGAAGGAATCATACAATAGCGCCGCCACGCCAGCAACGATGGCCACGTCCGCGAGGTTAAACACGTACCAATTATAGGTATTTCCACCGATCTCGATGTGAAACAGGGCGAAATCGACCACCGCGCCATAGGCCAGGCGATCGATGCCATTGCCGATGGCGCCGCCGATGATCAGGCCCAGCGCGACGGTCGCAAGCCAGGTGTGGGAGCGCGCCATCCAGATCGCCAGCGCGACCACCGCGATGACCTTGACCGCCATCAGGGCGAGCTGCGCCGCCTGACCGTCGTTCTGGAGCCAGCCGAAGCTGATGCCGATGTTCCAGGCCAGCACCAGGTCGAAGAACGGCGTCACCCGCAGCGCGCCGCGATGGGCGAGGTCGAGCACGTTCAGCAGCCAGAGCTTTGAGGCCTGGTCGGCCAGCAGCGTGACCACGGCTGCGAGGATGCCGGCGCGGAGCGGGGTCATGGGCACACGGCCGCCATACGCTCCGCCGTCGTCCTGGCGAAGGCCAGGACCCATAACCCCAGGCGGCAATTGTTTGAGAGACTCGTGGTCATCTGCCTTCGCTGCAACCGGCTGCGGTGGTAATGGGTCCTGGCTTTCGCCAGGACGACGGCTTGTTAAACGCCCACCCCCAGCGCCTTCCATTCGCGCAGCGCCTTGGCGTCGCGCGGGGTGACGTCGGGGTATTCGGAATCCTCGCCGACCGTCGGCGAAATCTTCCAGGATCGGGCGCACTTCGTGCCGACCGCCTTCTCCACCACCACCGCGACACCGGGCACGGCATCGAGACGGAACGCGGAAGCCGGCGCCTCGCCCTCGCGCACCTCGTAGTTCGAGGTGATGCAGATCTCGGCGAGGTCTGTGTCGAACAGCGTCATCAGCGTGTCCCGGTCGGCGACATAGATCACCGGCGAGGCCTCCAGCGAGGAGCCGATGTTCTTGGCGGCGCGCTCGAGCTCCAGCGCGCCGGTGACGACGCGGCGGACATTGCGGATCACTTCCCACTTCGCGGCGAGCGCGTCGTCGCGCAAGCTTTCGATATCCGTGGGGAACAGGGTCAGATGGACCGACGGCTCGGCGTTCGGCCGGAACATCCGCCACGCTTCGTCGGTCGTGAAGCTCAGGATCGGCGCGAGCCACTTCAGCAGGGCATCGCACAGCAGCTCGATCGCGGTGAGCGCCGCCTTACGCGCCACCGAGGACGGCGGATCGCAATACAGCGTGTCCTTGCGGATGTCGAAATAGAACGCCGACAGCTCGGAGTTCATGAAGGCCGCAAGGCTTGCGACCACGGTCTTGTAGTCGAACGCGGCATAGGCGTTGCGAACGGTTTCGGCATGGCCGGCCAGTTCGTGCAGCATCAGCCGCTCGAGCTCGGGCATTTCGGCATAGGCGACCTTCTCGCTCGCCTTGAAGTGATGCAGCGTTCCGAGCATCCAGCGGATCGAGTTGCGCAGCTTGCGATAGGTCTCGATGGTGTTCTTCAGGATCTCGGGGCCGATGCGCTGGTCGTCGGCATAGTCGGTGGCGCAGACCCACAGGCGCAGGATGTCCGCGCCCGAATCCTTGATCACCTTCTGCGGCTCCACGGTGTTGCCGAGCGACTTCGACATCTTGCGACCGTTCTCGTCGAGCGTGAAGCCGTGGGTCAGCACGATGTCGTAGGGCGCGCGGCCGCGCGTGCCCGCGCTTTCCAGCAGCGAGGAGTGAAACCAGCCGCGATGCTGGTCGCTGCCTTCGAGATACATCACGGTGTCGTTGCCGCCGTCGACCTTGCGGACGATGTTGCCGAGCTGCGGGAAGTTCTGGCGATCCTCGAGCACGAAGGCGTGCGTGGAGCCGGAATCGAACCAGACGTCGCAGATGTCGTCGACCTTCTTCCAGTCTTCGCTCGCGCGTTCCCTGAGGAAGCGCTCGCGGGCACCGTCCATGTACCAGGCATCGGCGCCTTCCTCCATGAAGGCTTCGGTGATGCGCTGGTTGACGATCTCGTCCTGCAGGATCTCGGCCGAGCCGTCTGCCTTCTCGCGCACGAACACGGCGATCGGCACGCCCCAGGCGCGCTGGCGCGAGATCACCCAGTCCGGGCGGTTGGCGATCATGCCGTTGATGCGGTTCTCGCCCGAGGGCGGCACCCATTGCGTCACCGAGATCGCGCGCAGCGCGCGGGCGCGCAGCGTGTCGCCCTTCTTCGCATGGCCGTCCTCGCTGATGTCCTTGTCCATCGCGATGAACCATTGCGGCGTGTTGCGGAAGATCACCGGCTTCTTCGAGCGCCAGGAATGCGGATATTGGTGCTTGAGGCGGCCGCGCGCCAGCAGCTTGCCGGCATCGATCAGCGCCTTGATCACGGCCTCGTTGGCGTCGCCCTTCTCGCCCTTGTCATTGAGCACGCGCTTGCCGGTGAAGCCGGGGGCCTGTGCGGTGTAGGCGCCGTTCTCGTCGACGGTGTAGGGGATCGCGCTCGGAATGCCGCGCGCATCGAGCTCGCGGGTATTGGCCATCCAGACGTCGAAGTCCTCGCGGCCGTGGCTCGGCGCGGTGTGCACGAAGCCGGTACCGGTATCGTCGGTGACATGCTCGCCGGCGAGCAGCGGCACGGTGAACTCGTAACCGCCGCCGAACCCGCGCAAGGGATGGGCGCATTCGACGGCGTCCAGCGTGTCGCCGGGAATGTCGCGCACCTTCTCGTAAGATGTGACGCGCGCCTGCTTGAACACTTCCGCGGCCAGCGCATCGGCCAGGATCAGCAGATCGCCGTTCCTTGCCCAATTGTCCGCCGGCGCGTCCGTCACCTTGTAGAGGCCATAGGCGATCTTCGGCGAGAACGAGATGGCGCGGTTGCCCGGCAGCGTCCAGGGTGTGGTGGTCCAGATCACCACGCTGGCGGAGGCGAGCACGCCATGCGCGGGCGAGGTGACCGGGAATTTCACCCAGACCATGTCGGAGGTGTAGTCCTCGTACTCGACCTCGGCTTCCGCGAGTGCGGTTTTCTCGACCACGCTCCACATCACCGGCTTGGAGCCGCGATAGAGCGTGCCGTTGGCGGCGAATTTCATCAGCTCGCGCGCGATCTGTGCTTCGGCGGGATAGCTCATCGTCTGATAGGGATGATCCCAGTCGCCGATGATGCCGAGCCGCTTGAATTCCTCGCGCTGCACGTTGATCCAGTTCGTCGCATAGGCGCGGCATTCTTTCCGGAACGCCACCATCGCAGCGGAGTCGCGGAAATCGGGCTTCTGCTTGCCCTTCTTGCGGTAGTTCTCCTCCTCGATCTTCCATTCGATCGGCAGGCCGTGGCAGTCCCAGCCGGGCACGTAATTGGAGTCGAAGCCGAGCATCTGCTGGCTCTTGGTGACGACGTCCTTGAGGATCTTGTTCAGCGCGTGCCCGATATGGATGTTGCCGTTGGCGTAGGGCGGGCCGTCATGCAGCACGAATTTGGCGCGGCCCTCGGCTTCCTTGCGCAGCTTGTCGTAGAGGCCGATGTCGCTCCAGTATTTCAGGATCTCCGGCTCGCGCTGCGGCAGGCCGGCGCGCATCGGGAATTCGGTCTGCGGCAGGAACAGGGTTTTCGAATAGTCTTTGACTTCAGAATTCTGGGACTTCTGCGGCTTTTCGGACATGAGGCTGACTGGCTCGGAAGGGCGCGGGAACGGATGGCGATGCGGAATCGCGGGGTGAAACGACAAAATCCCGGTCTTGCGCCGAGCCGGAGGCTCAGGCGGAAGCCGGGCTGCTAATCCCTATGATGCGCCGCGCAAACATGGGCTCTCCATAGCAGGGGGCCAAGAGAAGCGCAAAAGGGAAGCGCAAAGGCCCGACGGACCGGTCCAGGGCCCTCAGTCGATCGTCCCAAGCTGTGGAAACGCATCCGGGGCCGCGGCCAGCATGGCGCGGGCGCGGGCGGAATCGTCGTCCATCTGCCGGATCAGGGCCTCGATGCCCTCGAATTTCAGCTCCTCGCGGATGAAGCCGATGAAGGCGCAGTCGAGGAGCTGCCCGTAAAGGTCGCCCTTGAAGTCGAACAGGAAGATTTCGAGCAGCGGCGCGCCATTATCAAAAGTCGGGCGGCGGCCGAAGCTGGCCACGCCGTCGAGGCGCTCGGCACCGCGGCCGACCCGCACGGCGTAGATGCCGTGCTTCAGACCGCAATTGGCGTCGAGGCGGATATTGGCGGTGGGGTAACCGAGGTCGCGGCCGCGCTTCTCGCCGTGGATGACCTCGCCGGTAATGAACCAGGGGGCGCCCAGCATGGTGCTGGCGTCCTCGAGGAGGCCCTCGGCGAGTGCGATCCGGATGGCGCTGGAGGAGACCGGCCGCTCGTCGATGTCGACATGGGGCTGCACGTCCACCTCGATGCCGAGCCGGGGTGCCTCGTTGACCAGCAGGCTCGGGGAGCCGACCCGGCCCTTGCCGAAATGGAAATCGTAACCCACCGCGATCCCGCTGACGCCGAGACGCCCGATCAGCTCATGGTGAATGAAGTCTTGCGCGCTGGTTCCGGCCCGGGCCTTGTCGAAAGTCATGACCACGGCGCCGGCGAGCCCGGTGCCGGCCAGAAGCCGCAGCTTGGCCGGCTCGTCCGTCAGGCGGAATTGCGGGGTATTGGGGCTGAAAAACCGCCGCGGATGCGGCTCGAAGGTCAATGCCAGCGCAGGGCGGCCATGCGTCCGGCCCATTTCCAGGGCCGCGGCGATCACGGCCCTGTGGCCAAGATGAACGCCGTCGAAATTGCCCATGGCGACCACGGCGCCCCTCAAAATCGCAGAATCCGGCGTGGAGTCGCGGATAACGGTAAATTGCGGGGCCATCAGGGGAATTCTCGAAGCGGCAGGACCGGCCGGGACCGTGGCGCGACCGGCCGGATGAAGTCAAGCGGGAGGGGGCCGGCCCCGGAATGCGATTTCAGTCCTCGGGGGGCGTCCCCAGTTAACGCGCTGTTTAACGCCTTGGTGCTAGTCCTTGAATTGTGGAACCGCCGGGCTCCGGCCTGGCAGGTCCGATCGTAATGTTCCTGGGTTTGCGTTGGGGGAGTCGAGATGGCGGTTGATTTGTCGATGTCGGTTCTGGTGGTTGATGACTACAGCACCATGATCCGTATCATCAGGAATCTGCTGAAGCAGCTTGGCTTCGAGAATATCGATGATGCCAGCGACGGTTCGGCAGCGCTGAACAAGATGCGCGGCAAGAAGTACGGGCTCGTGATCTCCGACTGGAACATGGAGCCGATGACGGGTTACGACCTGCTGCGCGAGGTGCGCGCGGATCCGAACCTCGCCACCACGCCCTTCATCATGATCACGGCGGAATCCAAGACCGAGAACGTGATCGCGGCCAAGAAGGCCGGCGTGAACAATTACATCGTCAAGCCGTTCAACGCGGCGACGCTGAAGACCAAGATCGAGGCGGTCTTCCCGGACATGGCAAGCGCGTAAGCGCGATCGAAGCCATCGGTTGAATTCGGAAGGCCCGGGCTCTGTCCCGGGCTTTCTCCGTTGGGTTCGTCATTCCGGGGCGGTGCGCTAGCACCGAACTATGGTGCGCAATTGCGCACCTGAGAATCTCGAGATCCCCCGATGCGCAATTGCGCATCTGAGGTCCGGTCCTTCGGACCATCCCGGGATGACGGCTATGCCATCACCACTTCAATTCGCGCATCAGCGCCTTCGGCGGGTGGCCGAACAATTCCATCACCGAGGCCGGGTCGAGCTGGTCGAGACCCTCGAACTCCTCGGAATGGATGCCGCGGGTGACGAACAGGCAGTCGATCCCGAACTCGCGCGCGCCGGTGAGATCGGTGCGCACGGAATCGCCGATCGCCAGCACCTTTTTCCGGTCGATCTGGTGGCCCTGGCGTTCGCCGGCCAGCCGCATCGCGCGCTCGTAGATCGGACGATGCGGCTTGCCGTAGAAGATCACCTCGCCGCCGAGCTCGCGATAGAGCTCCGCGATCGCGCCGGCGCAATAGATCAGCCGGTCGCCGCGTTCCACCACGATATCGGGGTTGGCGCAGACCAGCGTCAGCTTGCGCTCGCGCGCCTTCAGCATCATGCCGCGGTAGTCTTCCGCCGTCTCGGTCTCGTCGTCATAGAGGCCGGTGCAGACGATGTAATCGGCCTCCTCCAGCGGCGCGGTCACCGCATCGAGGCCGCGATAGATCGAATTGTCGCGCTCGGGGCCGAGCCAGAACATCTTGCGGCCGGGATGCTCGGCGACATAGAGCCGCGTCAAATCGCCCGATGAGACGATCGCGTCATAGGTCTCGTCCGCGACGCCGAGCTTGCGCAATTGCCGCTGCACGGAGTCGGCGGGGCGCGGCGCGTTGGTGATCAGGATCACCGTACCGCCTCGGCTGCGATAGGTGTGCAACGCCTCGCAAGCCTCGGGGAAGGATTCCAGGCCATTGTGGACCACGCCCCAGATATCGCTGAGTACGACGTCCACGCCGCCCACGAGCTCGCGCAGGCTTTCGGCGAAATGCAGCGTGGTCATGATGCGCGCGGCCGATCAGATGCGGCGCGCGAGCGCCGCGTTGCCGGTGATGCGTTGTGCCGGAGTCGTGGCAGACGTCGCGCCTGGGCTGGGTGGAGCGGAGCCATTGGATCCCTGAATGTCCTGCGCCTGGTTCGGCAAGGCCCCGCCGGTAGCAGATGCCCCCTCCGGCCGCAATGGCCGCGGCGGCGCGAACAGGAACCCCTGGCCGAACCGCACGTCATAGTCGAGCAGGTCGACGACGGCGCGCTCGCCCTCGATCCGCTCGGCGATCAGGTCGATGCCGAAGCGGCCGAGCAGGTCGGAGAGGTCGGAGGGATGGATGTCCGAGGTCGACGCCTGCCTGGGGTCGAGCAGCAGCGTGGCCGGCACCTTGATGAAACGCACGCCGCGGTCGGCGAGCTCGCGTGGCTCGATCCTGAGATCCGTGACGTGGTCGATCGAGAAACGGAAGCCGCGCTGGGCGAGGGCGGCGAGGTTCTCGGTCTCGGCCGGCCCGAGATTGCGGAAGGTCGACTGCTTGAACTCCAGCACCAGCGACGGCGCCAGCGCCCGGTTGGCTTCGAGGAAGTCGAGGCATTGCGCGAAGGTGGTGGAATTGCCGAGCGTGGAGGCCGCGACGTTGCAGAACACCCCGACATCCTTGTTGCGCACCATCAGGCGCCGCAGCACCTGGACGCAGCGCAGCATCACCATGTTGTCGATGCGCCCGATCAGCCCCGACGCCTCCGCAAGGCTGATGAACTCCTCGGCGGCGATCAGCTGGTCGCGCTCGTCGCGCACCCGCGTCACGGCTTCGTAGAAGCGGACCTTGCGCTGCGGCAGCGTCACCATCGGCTGGAGGAAGATGTCGATACGGTTCTCGTCGATCGCGGTGCGCAACGTCGCGAGCAGCTGGGTCTGGTTGCGCCCGTTGGCGGCCTGAACCGGATTGGCGGTCTGGGTCTGGACCGCCGGTGCCGGCCGCGGCGCCGCTGCGGGAGGCCGAGGTGCTGCGGGAAGCGGAGGAGGGGCCGCCGGAGGCTCCTCGAACGGCGCTATCAGGTCGATCGGCGCCTCCGGCTCCAGCGCCGCGACCGGCGCGGGATTGGCTGCCGGCGCAGCGCCGGCCAAGAGGTCTTCGTGAGCCGACACGGTGGTGGCGAGTTGCCTGACCAATCCGCCGAGCTCGTTGATCTCGCCGACCACCGACTGGATGCGGTCGGAATTAGTCGAATTGGACGAGGCGATGCGTCCCTCGATCGCAGCAAGCCGGCGGCCGAACTCGGCCACCTGGCGCGCGAGGTCGGCGGTGCCGCGCGACAGATCAGCGATCTGGCCGCCGACGTCGCTGCGGTCGCGCAGCCGCATCGACACCGCATTGTAGAGGATCAGGAAGGTCAGGGCGGTCAGCGCCACGATCGCGGATTCGGTTCCGCTGATGCCGGCGACGGCGTAGAGGACGAGCCCGAGCGAGGCCGCGACCAGAACCATGCAGATGGCGATGAAGATCGTCGAAATGCGAATCATGCCGCGCGTTACGCCTCAAGAGCTGACTGCCTCACCCGGGAAAACACGGGTCACTGTGCGAACCCGTCACGCCTCATGCTCCCCCAAGCCGCATCAGCTTAACATCATTGTTGATTCGAGGGGATAGCGGCCCGTTCGCAGCCGGGTCAGGATGGCGCGGAGGCGCCGACCGTGTCGGCTGAGACGGCCTCGCGGTTGCCGAGCGGCTTCGGGCGTCCGGTGGTCGTGTCGCGCAGGGTCTGCCGCTCGATCTCCGAGTTCAGCTCGGCTCCGAACATGACGACGATCGCCGACAACCACATCCACGTCATCAGGCCGATCGCCGCGCCGAGCGAGCCGTAGGTGGCGTTGTAATTGGCGAATTCCGAGAGATACCAGGACAGCAGTGCCGAGCCGGCGATCCAGAGGACCGCCGCCGTGACCGCGCCGAGGCTCAGCCATTGCCAGCGCGGCGCGTCGCGGCTGGGGGCGAAGCGGTAGAGGATGGCGAGTGCCACGAGCAGGATCAGGAACAGGAGCGGCCATCGTGCCAGCGCCACGATGAGCTTGCTTTCGGGCGCCATACCGAGATGATTGAGCGCAAGCGGGAAGGCGACGACGGCCCCGACCATCAGCAGCAAGGCCACGATGCCGCCGACCGTAAAGGCCAGCGACACCGAGTTCAGGCGGATGAAGCCGCGTTTCTCGCGCTCCTCATAGGCGAAGTTGAGCGCGTCGAAGATGGCCTTGACGCCGGCATTGGCGCTCCAGATCGCAAGCACAAGGCCGAGCAGGAAGGTCGCACCGAGCGTCGTATTGCCATGCGACACCACGCGCGCGACCTGGTCCTCGACGATCTGGAACGAGCCCTCGGGCAGCATGGTCGCAAGCGTCTGCAGATTGGCGCTGATCGTGGCGGGATCGGCGAACAGGCCGTAGGACGAGACCAGCGCGGTGACGGCGGGGAAGATCGCGAGCAGCCCGAAGAACACGACGCCCCCGGCGGTCGCGAGCAGGCGATCCTCGTCAATGCGCTGATAGGTGCGCCAGAAGATGTCCTTCCAGCCGGCCCAGGGGATCGTGAACGGGCCCTTCGCACGGCGGCCATGGCCGGGTTGCACGGCTGCGCGCGCCGGGTTCGTTTCCGGTGAATTCGCCTCGTCGTTGCGACGGTCTTGCGGTGGACCCGACCGGACCAGGCCGGGGGCCTGGAAGTAGCGTTCTGCAGTCAGCACGAAGACGGCCGTGGCGGCGACCAGCAGCCAGGAGTCGATCTGCTCGGAGCGCCGGGCCAGCATTCAAGCATCCAATCGATGACTGTGGCGTCTCCGGCGCGCCGCCGTGACTCCGAGCAGGCCGATTGCGGCGAGCATCAGGCCAAGCTGCACGGGGCGGTTGGCGCGCGCCGGCCAATCCTTGCTGCCGTTGTGGCCGCGCTCACCTGGCGCGAGTGGGGCCAGGGGGATCGTCGTCGCGACCTCTTTCACGGCTTGCTTGACCGTTCCGCGCGGGATCCGCGGCGTGGCGATGGCAACGCGCATCCGGCTGGCAAGCGGCACGATCGCCTTGGTCGGCCGCTTCATCATCGCCATGGCCACGCCGGCGCAGATCGCGGTCAGCACCAGCAGCACGGCTGCGACGGCGCCAAAGCCCCAGAATTGTCCGTAGGTGATGGCAACCCAGCGGTACAGGGCGATCAGGCCGACGAAGAAGGTGGCGATCAGAAACAGCCCGGCCGCCGCGAACAGTCCCGCCGCCACCGCATAAGAGGTTGCGCGTCCGGTGGCCTGGCTGGTGCGGTCACGCAAGTAGGACTGCGCGGCGCGCTTGAGGTGGTTGAGTTTCAGCGCGACGCCGGCGCGCAGCAATTCGCCCGATGGCGCGAGCATGCGGACATCCTCCGAGAGCGAGACAATTCGTCGGGGGATGAACGTGGCGGAATTTGACTTGTTCCGCCGGAGCGGACGTGTCGTGATGGATCAGCCGAGATCGGCAGCCGCGATCCAGAACACCTCGCCCTCGGAGTCCTCGGTGTCGAGCCAGAGCAGCGGCAGTTCCGGAAACGCCTCGTCGACCAGTTCGCGGCCGCGGCCGATCTCGCAGATCAGTCCGCCGTCCGGCGTCAGGTGATCCGGCGCATCGCGCAGGATGCGACGGACCACGTCGAGGCCGTCGGCGCCGCCGTCGAAGGCAAGCTTCGGCTCGGCTCGGCACTCCGGCGGCAGCGCGGCCATGCCGTCGGCATCGACGTAAGGCGGGTTGGTGATGATCAAATCGTATCTGTTGTCGCCGAGCGGAGCGAACAGGTCGCCGCGATGGAGCGTGATCCGCTCCTCGAGGCCGTATTCGCCGACATTGCGCGTGGCAACCTCGATCGCGCCCTTGGAGATGTCGACGGCATCGACCGCCGCATACGGGAAATGATGCGCCGCGAGGATCGCAAGGCATCCCGATCCCGTGCAGAGATCGAGCACACGTTCGACGGCCGTGGGATCGTCGATCAGCGCGCCGGCGCCTTCTTCCCCGCCGAAATGCGAATCCAGCAGTTCGCCGATGAAGGAGCGCGGGACGATGACGCGCTCGTCGACGTAGAAGGGCAGGCCGCGCATATAGACCTTGTTGACGAGATAGGCGGCCGGTTTGCGGGTCGTGACGCGCTGATGGATGAGATCGAGGATGGTCTTGCCTTCCGCAATCGTGACGCGAGCGTGGGCAAAGCCTTCGAACTGATCGGGATTGAGGTGCAGGGCCTCGCAGACCAGGAAGGCCGCTTCCGCGACCGGATCGGTCGTGCCATGGGCAAAGGCGAGTTTTGCTTCAACGAAGCGGCTCACCGCATAGCGAACGAAATCGAGCAGCGTGAGAAGCTCGCCGGGCCCCACCTTCGCAAGCTTCGGCGCGGCGCGGCCGCGCGCGGTCTTTTTCGCAACTCTTGCCATCAGGATTTCGTCCAGCGTGCGGCGGCCTCGTCGTCGCGGGCATGGGCCTCGACCCAGCCGGCGCCGGTGGCGCTCTCTTCCTTCTTCCAGAACGGGGCGCTGGTCTTGAGGTAATCCATCAGGAACTCGGCCGCCTGGAATGCGGCCTGGCGATGCTGCGAGGCGGTAAGCACCAGCACGATGTTCTGGCCCGGCATGAAGCGGCCGACGCGGTGGATCACCGTAACGCCGTTCAGCGGCCAGCGCGAAATGGCCTCGTCGGCATGGCGCCTGATCTCTTCCTCGGCCATGCCGGGGTAATGTTCAAGCGTGAGCGCGGCGACCTTGGCACTGTCGTCGTCCGCGCGGCAGATGCCGGAGAAGCTCACGACCGCGCCGATATCGGTGCGGCTTCTGGTCAGGACCGCGATCTCGCGCGCGATGTCGAAATCGTCTTCCTGGATGCGGATGGTGACGGGGCAGCTGGTGACAGAGGAGGTCATGGCCTAGCCGCCGGTCATCGGCGGGAAGAACGCGATCTCGCGGGCGCCCGCGATGGCGGTGTCCGGCTTGACGTGGTTATGGTCGATCGCGGTACGGATCACCTTCGGCTTCTCGAAGGCATAGGCATAGGCTTCGCTCTGGCCGGACAGCCATGCGATCAGCTCCTCCACGGTGCGTACGGTCGAAGGCGGCTCGATGGTCTCTTCGGCCTTGCCGACGCGTTCGCGCACCCAGGCGAAATACTTCACCTTCATCCCTCATCCTCCTTGATGAGGTGATGGATGCCGGCACGGAAATAGTCGTAGCCGGTGTACATGGTCAGGATTGCCGAGGCCCACAGCAGCGCCAGTCCGATCATCGAGACGACGGGCACCACCTCGTCGCCGGCCGGGCCAGCGAGCAGGAAGCCGATCGCGACGAGCTGGACCGTGGTCTTCCACTTCGCAAGCTTGGTCACGGGCACGCTGACGCGAAGCGCAGCGAGGTATTCGCGCAGACCCGAGACCAGGATCTCGCGGCACAGGATCACGATGGCGGCCCACAGCGACCAGCCGTGGATGATGCCGTCGGCGGCCAGCATCAGCAGGCAGGAGGCGACCAGCAGCTTGTCGGCGATCGGATCGAGCATCCGGCCGAACGCCGATTGCTGATTCCAGATCCGCGCGTAATAGCCGTCGAGGTAGTCGGTGACCGCAGCCGCGATGAAGATGGCCACCGCGAGCCAGCGCAGCCAGAGCGGCTGATCCAGAATCGACTGCGCATAGATGCATCCGACCACGACTGGGATCGCGGCGATCCGGCCATAGGTCAGGATGTTGGGGAGGGACATCGCGCGGCTGGTGGTCCCTCGTGTCGTGGCGATGTTCATTCGTCCTACCAATACCGCTCAAGGCTGAAGGTCAACCGTCCCGCTCACAAATGGGATGCGGGATGCGACGCCCTTATGACCGCGGTCCCCCTTTAGTTCACCCCGGCTGGGGATGGAAATACTCGAAAATCCGGCGGGCGCTTTCGGCGCTCACCCCCGGAACCTTGCCGAGATCGGCGATCGAGGCCCGTTCGATCTCCTTCAGGGTTCCGAAATGGTGCAGCAAGGCACGTTTGCGTGACGGGCCGATGCCCGGAATCTCCTGCAGGCCGGCCTCGCGGATGTCTTTCTTGCGCAGCTTGCGGTGCGAACCGATGACGAAGCGGTGGGCCTCGTCGCGCAGGCGCTGGATGAAATAGAGCACGGGATCGCGCGGCTCCAGCTTGATCGCCTCGCGCTCCGGCATGAACAGGGTTTCGCGGCCGGCATCCCGGTCCGGCCCCTTGGCGACCGACATCAGCGACACCTGGGTCAGACCGAGATTTGCGAAGATCTCGCGGACGGCGTTGAGCTGGCCGCGGCCGCCGTCGATGATCACGAGGTCGGGCCATTGCGGGAAGTCGTCATCCTTCGCTTTGGCCGCGCCCTCCTCGGGCGGGTTGATCAGGCGCTTGAAGCGGCGCTCGAGCACCTCGCGCATCATGGCGAAGTCGTCGCCCGGCGTGATCCCTTCCGACTTGATGTTGAACTTGCGGTACTGGTTCTTCACGAAGCCGTCGGGCCCGGCGACGATCATGGCGCCGACCGCATTGGTGCCCTGGATGTGGCTGTTGTCGTAGACCTCGATGCGCTTGGGCGAATGGGGCAGGCTCAGTGTCGTGGCCATGGCGTCGAGCAGTCGGCTTTGCGTGGCGGTGTCCGCAAGCTTTCGGCCGAGCGCCTCGCGCGCATTGGTCAGTGCGTGGGTGACCAGCTCCTTCTTCTCGCCGCGCTTGGGCGCGGTGACCTCGATCTTGTGGCCGGCCTTGATCGACAGCGCGTTGGCGAGCAGCTCGCTCTCCTCGATCTCGTGCGAGAGCAGGATCACCTTCGGCGGCGGCTTGTCATCGTAGAACTGGGCGAGGAAGGAGCCCAGCACTTCCTCCGGCGTGAAGCTCTTCTCCGCGCGCGGGAAATAGGCGCGGTTGCCCCAGTTCTGCCCGGTGCGGAAGAAGAACACCTCGACGCAGGAGAAGCCGCCCTCCTGGTGGATGGCGAACACGTCGGCTTCTTCCACGGTGCGCGGATTGATGCCCTGCTGCGACTGGATCGCCGAGAGCGCGGCGAGGCGGTCGCGGTAGAGCGCGGCGCGTTCGAATTCGAGCTCGCCGGACGCCTTCTCCATCTCGCCAGCGAGTTCCTGCTTCACGGCATGGCTCTTGCCGGACAGGAAGTCGCTGGCCTCACGCACCAGCGTCGTATAGCCGGGAAAGTCGATCTCGCGGGTGCACGGACCGGCGCAGCGGCGGATCTGGTAGAGCAGGCAGGGCCTGGTGCGACTCTCGAAGAAGGAATCGGTGCAGGAGCGGATCAGGAACGCGCGCTGCAGGGCCGTGATGGTGCGGTTGACGGCTCCTGCCGAGGCGAACGGGCCGAAATAGCGCCCGGGCCGGCTCTGCGCGCCGCGGTGCTTCAGGATCTGCGGCGCCCAATGGTCGCCGGTGATCAGGATGTAGGGAAACGACTTGTCGTCGCGAAGCTGCACGTTGAAGCGCGGCCGGAGCTGCTTGATGAGATTGGCTTCCAGCAGCAGCGCCTCGGTCTCGGTCGTGGTCGAGACGATCTCCACCGAAACGGTGGCGGCGATCATGCGCAGGATGCGCGCCGGCTGCGGCGCACTCTGGCGCGCATAGTTGGAGAGGCGCTTTTTGACGTTCTTTGCCTTGCCGACATAGAGCACGTCGGCGTTCGCACTGAGCATGCGATAGACGCCGGGCGAGGTCGGGGCGAGCCGGACCGCGCGCTCGATCGCCTCATGGCCGGTCGCCAGCGGTACTTCGCCGACCGCGCCGCTCTCTTCCAGGATATCCGGCAGCCGCGCATCGTCCTCGTCCTCGCCGCCGGCGGTCGCGGGATCGAGGTCCGGCGGTGCCGTTTCCTGGGGTGGGGCGTCCGGCGCGGTGCCACGCGCGGGTTTGCGCGCGTGGGCCTCGTCCGTCTTGTCGGTGGAATCGTGAGCCATGGTGCGAATTTAGGCGCTGGGGGTGCCGATTTGAAGTTCCGGCCATGCGGCACGCACAGGATGGCGGCGCAGTTCCCGGTAACGCTTGCTTAAGCCTGTTAACAGCGCGGTAACCCGGCTTAACAGGCCTTTAACTTAAAACTCTCGATAAATCTTACGCGAAAGAGTGGTGGTTCCGTAACCATGCGGCATGGCCGGCGCGGCGGCGTCAGGCATCGCACCGGTTGCGACAGTTGCGTTGGAGTGTGTGATGAAGGGGCTCGTTGTGGGCGCAGCCGCGTTGGTTGCAGCCGGCTGGACGGCTTCGGCAGAGGCCGCCGATCTCAATTACGGGCAGCGTGCGCCCTATACGGTCAATCAGCCGTTGAACGCCTATAGCTGGGCCGGCCCGTATCTCGGCGGCAACGTCGGCTATGAATGGGGCTCGGTCGACAACAATCCGGCAAAACCGTCCGGCTTCGTCGGCGGCGTCCAGGCCGGCTACAATTTCCAGAACGGCCCGTTTGTGTTCGGCGTCGAAGGCGACATCCAGGCCGCCGGCGCGGACGACACTTTCGCGCCGTGGAAGTTCTCCAATCCGTGGTTCGGCACCCTGCGCGGCCGCGCGGGCTATGCCTTCAGCAACATCCTGTTCTATGGCACCGCCGGCCTCGCCTTCGGCGAGCTGCGTGCGCAGACCTTCGGCTGGACGGAGTCGCACACCACCGCGGGCTGGACCATTGGTGCCGGCGCAGAAGTCGGCTTCGCGCCGAACTGGAGCGCGAAGCTCGAATATCTCTACATCGATCTGTCGTCGAGCCAGTTCGCAATTACAGGCGTGTCAAACGGCTATAGCGCCAGCGTTGTGCGCGCAGGCGTGAACTATCACTTCTGATAGCTGAAGAAGAAAATACCGGACTACAACCTCCCGGCCGCTCGCGGCCGGGAATTTTTTTGTGTCAGGTGTTTTGCGCCAGACGGCTAGGAGAGGATGACCAGGTTGACGGCCTTCGGCCCCTTGCCCTTCTTGTCCGGCTCGACTTCGAAAGTAATGCGCTGTCCTTCGGCAAGATCCTTCAGTCCCGCACGCTCTACAGCAGTAATATGCACGAACACGTCGCGGCCGCCGTCGTCAGGCTTGATGAAACCGTAACCGCGTTCGCCGTTGAAAAACTTAACCGTTCCCGTCATGGCCATCGGGAAACTCCCCCTCATTGCTCCTCCGTCGCGACGCAGACGCACGTCACGACATGACCGGGCATCACGAAGCCCGTGAGAGCTGGCCATCCTTGGGCGGACCGCAACGGTCCGGCTGGATCTTTCTTCGGCCTTCACTCCGCCGCAACCATTCGCGGAAGCGGAACGTAAAGCCAGTCACGGAAACAGCATAATACGGTTCTCCGCGGATTGACTACCGCTCCTGCATATTTTTCCCAAGAATGCCGGAGTGTTACGGCCTCGGTACCTCTAATCGGAATCTGGCAGCGCCGCCCTGGCCGAGCGGCATTTCCAGCTCGGGCAGGATGGTCTTGAGCTCGCCGTGCAGCGTGTAGGGCGGATTGACGATCAGGAGCCCGGTGGAGGTGAGGGCGGCGCCGTCGGCTTGCGGAGCGACGCTGAATTCGAGCCGCAGGCAGTTGCCCGGCGGTTTTGCTGCGGCTGCGAGCCGCGCCACCGATTGCACCAGCGCGTCCGTGGCGCGCCGGTTCTTCGCCGGATACCAGATTACGTAGATACCGGTCGGCCATTTCGCGAAGGCCGCCGAGAAGGCCTCACCGAGCTTGTCGAACTCGTTCTTTGCCTCGAACGGCGGGTCGATCAGCACGAGCCCGCGCCGCTCCTTCGGCGGCACGAAGGCCGGCAGCGCCACCCAGCCGTCGAGGTCGACCACGCGGGCCTGTTCGTCGCGGCGCAGCACGCCGATCAGCGCTTTCCGCGCCTTCGGCTCGAGTTCGCAGGCGACGAGGCGGTCCTGCGGCCTGAGCAGGCCGCGCGCGATCAGCGGCGAGCCCGGATAGGCCTTCAGCTCGCCCTTCGGATTGAAGGCGCGCACGATGTCGAGATAGGGCTTGGTCAGCGCGATGGTCTCGTTCGAGAAGCGTGCCTGCATCAGTCGCGCGATGCCGGTCAGCCACTCGCCGCCGCGCTGCGCCTCGTCGCTTTCGAGATCATAGAGGCCGGCACCGGCATGGGTGTCGATGACGCGGAACGCGCCCGGCTTGTCCTGCAAATAGGTGATGATGCGCGCCAGCACGATGTGCTTGATGACATCGGTGAAGCTGCCGGCGTGGAAGGCGTGGCGATAGTTCATGGCGAAGATCTGCTGCTCACGAGAAAGAATGCGCAGCCTCTTCTACTCGTCATGCCCGGGCTTGTCCCGCCTGCGGGGCCGAAGCTCCCTTCGGCGTGGCGAAGGCCCGGGCATCCACGTCCTTCGTGCCGCGTGGTGAAACGTGGATGACCGGGACAAGCCCGGCCATGACGACGCGACGGCCAGTTTCGCGAAACTACCCACCCCTGATCGGCGGCATCGTCACCTGGTCGCGGCGGCAGGCGCGCCGCTCGATCTCATCACAGGCGCGGAATTGCAGGTCCTTGCTGAGGCAGATGCGAACCTCGGACAGCCGCGTCCGGTTGCAGGTGACCGAGACGGCGGCATTGCTGAGCCCCGGATTGGCCTTGATGAAGGCTTCCTCCACCTCGGACGGCGCCACGGTCTTGGCCTGCGACAAATCGAGATATTCGGCCGGGATCCTGATCGCGGCGCGCGCTTTGCGGATCGTCTCGAAATAGCTGCGGTCGGCGAGGCCGGAGCAGGTGCCGTGCTTGTCCCATTCGTTGAAGATCAGGCCCGGCGCCGGCATCAGATCGAGCATCGAGGAGACGATGCTGCGGTTCAGCCGCGGCGCCGGCCGCTGGCAATATTCCGGAAAACCGTTCTCATATTGTGGCCACAGCCCATGCACCACGAAAGCATAGGGCCGCCCGCTGCACTGGATCTGCGAACGCCCGCCGCGCTCGGCCGCCTCCTCGCAGAACGAGGGCGACCACGACAGCGACAGCACATAGAAGTCGAATTCGCCGGGCGCGTTCTGCCGCTTGTCCTGGGCCTTCGCGCCGCCGGCGAGCGAGGCCAGCCCGGCGGCAAGGGCCAGCGAAATCATCAAGCGGGAGAACGAATGCAATCTGGAATGAAACATGGCAACGCCTCTCAACTAGACTGTGCAAGCAAGCCTAGCAGGCGATAAGAACATTTCAAGAACAAAATTCAGGCCGCCGCCTTGGCCGGCCCGAATCAGGGCCATCGAATCAAGGCCTACCGAATCAGGGCTTGGCGGCGCGGCAGGCCGGATTGTAGGCCCAGTTGCGGTCGAGCCCGACCACGCACCATTCGACGCCATTGCCGTAGCCGGCGAAGCCGCCATCCTCGATGATCGAGAAGTGCACCTTGCGCATCTTGCCGTCGTTGAGCATGGCCTCGCCGGTGCAATAGCGGCGCGGAATGTTGTCGGACTGCCAGGGCCGGAACGCGATCTCGCGAACGGCGGAGAAGCCGGTGATCTTCAAGGAAGAATTCCAGAACGAGCTTTCCTTCTCCCAGAACTGGGTGGCGATCGTCGGCAGCGCCCTGTCGCAATCGGCGACGGCACCGTCGTAGCGCGGCCCGCTGAGCCAGAAGTTCAGCTCGAGCGGGTTGGCGGCCCTGGCCTCACCCAGCGACAGCGCCCCGAACACGAGGCCGAGCACGGCGGCAAAGCGGAGCGATTTCAGGGAGGGGGCGCGCATGGGCAATCCGGACAGCTAAAGTCTTGCGAAGGTCGGACGGTGCCGCGAAGGCGGGGGGAGGTCAAGTGCAGCGCGGCAACACTTGGCCAGGACTTGATCACAACGTCGCGGCCGGCAGGGCTTCAGTTCTTTTCACTTCCATCCCGGCACCGTAAACTGGGGCCAGCCAATTGGAGTGACGGAAATGCGAATCATTGCGGCCGCGGGCCTTCTTGCCTTGGGTATGATGGCGAGCCAGTCGGCGCGCGCTGACATCCTTCCGGTGCCTCCGTTCAAGGGCAACGACACCGGCGGCATCATCGCCTATTCGATGGCCAACCAGGTCGATGCCCGGCAGGTCGCGGTCGATCACTGCGCGCGCTACGGCAAGGTCGTGAAGTTCCTGGCGGTGCAGGCCTATGAGGGCGGCTACATCTCGTTCTCCTGCCGCTGGGTGCCCTATGGCGCCGCCAACCAGCCGATCCGCACGCTCTACTGAGGCGCTTTCACAGCGCCGCATTTCTCAGCCGGGAGCCTCCGACATGACGCGCAAGCTTGCTTTGCTCGGCTCGACCCTTTGCCTTGTCTTGTCGGCAGGTGCGGCCTGCGCAGACGACCTGCCGGTGCGCAAGGCCGGGTTATGGGAATTGAAGATGGTCAGGACCGGCTCCCCCGCGCCCGACATGACCATGCAGCACTGCACCGACGAGACCGTCGACAAGGAGATGAGCAACAACGTCTCCCCGATGGCCAAGCAGATCTGCGCCAAGCAGGAGATCAAGAAGACCGCGACCGGCTATGTCAGCGATTCCGAGTGCAACGTCGCCGGCGTGAGCACGACCTCGCATGCGGAGATCACGGGCGACTTCAACTCGGCCTACACCGTGAAGACCACCTCGCACGCGCAAGGCCGCGCCGCGGGCGCGGCGGGTCGCGATACCGCCGTGACGCTCGAAGCCAAATGGCTCGGCGCCTGCAAGCCGGACCAGAAGCCCGGCGACATCGTGATGCCCGGCGGCTTCAAGATGAACGTGCGCGATATGGACAAGCTCAAGGCGCTGCTGCCGAAGTAGGCGGGTGTTATGATCGGCCTTGGCCAAATGGCGGACGTCAAGGCGATTGCATTCGACGTTCAGGGCACCTGCGTCGATTTCTACCAGCCCATCCTGCGTGCAGGGGCGGCGATCAACGGCGAAAAAGGGCTGGAGATCGACTGGGCTGCTTTTTCAGCAGAATGGCGTGAGCATTACCGCGCCGCCATGGACGCCGTGATCGCAGGCCGCAGGAGCTGGGTGCGGGTCGATCGCATCTACCGGGAGGCGCTGGACAAGCTCGTGGAGATACATGGTTTGTCCGATCGCCTCGATGCCGCCGAGCGTGACGAGCTGAACAATGTCTGGACGAGGATCGACGCCTGGCCGGATGCGATCGAGGGACTGACGCGTCTTCGCCGACACTATCTGACATCGACGTTGTCGAACGCAGGCATGGCCAGCGTGATCGCTCTGGTCAGGAATGCCGGCTTGCCATTCGATGCCGTGCTGACGGCGGAGCTGGCGCGGAGCTACAAACCTGCGCCGGCAGTTTATCAGCTCGCCGTCGACTATCTCGGCTGTCGACCCGATCAGATCCTGATGGTTGCCTGCCACAAGTACGATCTGAAAGCGGCGCGGGCATTCGGCATGAAGACGGCTTTCGTGCCTCGCCCATTGGAGTTCGGGCCTGACGCTGCGCCCGATATCTCGCCCGAGAGCTGGTTCGACATCTATGCGGCCGGCTTCATCGATCTTGCCGACCAGCTGCACGCCGTCTAGCAGCCATCCGAGCTACGGCGGCTACACCGGAATCCTCACGCTCGCCCTCAATCCGCCCATCGGGCTGTCGCCGAGCGTGATGTCGCCGCCATGCGAGCGGGCGATGTCGCGGGCGATCGCAAGGCCAAGGCCGGTGCCGCCTTCGTCCTGGTTGCGGGCGTTGTCCAGCCGCAGGAACGGCTTGAACACCTCTTCGCGCAAATGGGCGGGAATGCCGGGGCCGTCGTCGTCGACCGTGACGGTCAAATAACGGTGATCGCGCTGGCCGGTGATGGCGATGCTCTTGCCGTAGCGCGCCGCGTTGGTGACGAGATTGGCGAGGCAGCGCTTGAACGAGGCCGGCTTCACCGTCACCACGGGCAGGCCGTGGAAGGCGACGGTTGCGGTGTGGCCGTGGCGCTCGGCGTCGCTGCGCAGCTCCTCGAGCGCCTGCGCCATGTCGGTCGGCTGCGACTGCTCGCCGGAATCGCCGCGGGCAAAGGCGAGGTAATCCTCCAGCATCATCGACATCTCGTCGACGTCCTTGCGCATGCCTTCGAGTTCGGGACTGTCGCCGATCAGCGCCAGCTCGAGCTTGAAGCGGGTCAGGATGGTGCGCAGATCGTGGCTGACGCCGGCGAGCATCGCGGTGCGCTGCTCCATCGTGCGCTCGATGCGCGACTTCATCTCGAGGAAGGCAACCGCCGCGCGCCGCACCTCGCGTGCACCGCGCGGGCGGAAGTTCGGTGCCTCGCGGCCCTTGCCGAAGCTTTCGGCGGCGTCCGCAAGGCGCAGGATCGGCTTGATCTGGTTGCGCAGGAACAGCACCGCGACGATCAGCAGGATCGACGACGTGCCGACCATCCAGAACAGGAATATTTCCGAGTTCGAGGCGTAGGCGGCGCTGCGCTGTGCGAACACGCGCATCACGGCATCGTCGAGCTGGATGCGGATCTCGACGAGGTTGGAGCGGCCCACCGTGTCGATCCAGAACGAGCGTCCGATCTGGCGGCCGAGCTGCACCGACAGCGTCTGGTCGAGCAGCGAGAAGAACGGCTTCGGTCCCGGCGGCGGCATGTCGCCGGCGGGCAGGAAATCGACGACGAGGCCGAGGCGCTGCTGGGCGATGCGGCGGATCTGGTCGCGGTCCCGGTCCTGCGGATAGCCCTTGTAGACGTCGATCAGCGCGGCGATGTCCTGCACCACAGCGGCGGACAGGCGGCGCGTCACCGTGTTCCAGTGCCGCTCCATGAACACGAACGCGACGACGGATTGCAGCACCACCATCGGCACGATCATGATGAGGAGCGCGCGCGCATAGAGGCCGGTCGGCATCCAGCCCTTGAACGCGTTGCCCATCCAGCCATTGGCGGCGGAGACGCGCCCTGCGGCGCTTTTCAGCAGCGTCAGGCCGGTATCGATCGTGCTCATTGGTCGCGCTTCACTTGATCTATGGCGAGGCCACCAGCCGGTAGCCGATGCCGCGCACCGCCTGCAGGAACAGCGGATTGGCGGGATCGGTCTCGATCTTGCGCCTGAGGCGGTTGATCTGCACGTCGACGGCGCGCTCGTTGACGCTGCCATTGCCGGTCAGCGCGCTGCGCGGCACGGTCTCGCCCGGCGTCTCCGAGAGGATCCGCAGCATCTCGCGCTCGCGATCGGTGAGATGGATGACCTCCTCGCCCTGGCGCAATTCGCCGCGATCGAGATGGTAGACGTAGGGGCCGAAAGCGATCTTCTCCACCGCTGCGGCCTGCGGCGGCGGGGCGGCGCGCTTGAGGATGTTGTTGATGCGCAGCGCAAGCTCGCGCGGCTCGAACGGCTTTGCCACGTAATCGTCGGCGCCGATCTGCAGGCCCTCGATGCGCGCTTCCGCCTCATGACGTGCCGTCAGCATGACGATCGGCACCGAGGAGGAGGTCCGGATGAAGCGGGCGAGATCGAAGCCGGTCTCGCCGGGCATCATGACGTCCAGGATCAGCAGGTCGAAATGCAGGCCCATCAGCTTCGAGCGCGCATCGCTCGCGCTGGCGGCGGTCGAGACGCGATAGCCCTCGCTGGCGAGAAAGCGCGACAAGAGATCGCGGATGCGGCGGTCATCATCGACCAGCAGAAGATGCGGCGCGTCGTCGGCCGGGCGTGCCGGCGGGCGGGCGAGCGTGGCAGCGAGCGGCACGGTCACTCCTTGGCGTCGTGGTTGACGGAAGCGAAGATGGTCTCGAGCACCTTGTCGGGATCGTCGCGGTCGATCATCGCGCGCAGGAAGCGCTTGACGGTCTCGGAATCCTGCGGCGCCATCTCGGCGAGCGCCTTGGTGATCCGCGTGGTCTGGAGGCCGGCGAGCTTCTGCACCAGCGCCTCGCCCTTCGGCGTTGCGTAGAGCAGGCGCTGGCGGCGGTCATTGTCGCCGGTCTTCTGCACGATATAGCCCTCGTCCAGCAGCTGCTTGAGCACCCGGCCGAGCGACTGTTTTGTGATGCGCAGGACGTCGAGGAGGTCGGCAACCTTCAGACCGGGGTAGCGGTAGACGAAATGCATCACCCGGTGGTGGGCCCGGCCGAAGCCGAACGCCTCCAACTCCTGGTCGGGATCGCCGACGAAATCGCGATAGGCGAAGAACAACAGCTCGATGATATCCCAGCGCAAATTGCCTCCATCGCCTGCGGCCGGCCGAGGCTCGGCAGCGTCTTGGGGGGGAGTCGCGAAATTTATGTCAGGCATATTGACGTATCTTGGGTTCAATGTTACAAAACGATCGACCCGCACGAAATTTTAGATCGTTTCGCGTCGGGTGGCATTTCGAGGAACGGCCGGAGTTAGCCGAACAGGCGACGACGGCCGGATCATATCTACCGTGCGATTGTCGAGCGGCATTTCGGCAAAACATACTGGACTTCCGCCTTCCGCAAAAGCATGTCCTCGACGACATGCTGGCCACGGAAACCGGCCCATAACAAGGCTGGCGGTGGTCCGGCCAGAAACCCAAACAAGCCAGCCGGACCCGAAACAGGGTAGGCCGGCGCCAGAACAGCGCCGCCGACGGCAGCGGGAGCCAAGGAAATGAGCATGAAATTCGACATCCAGCCCGCATCCAATCCGACGTCAGAGAAGGACCGCGTGGCCAAGCTCGTGGACCCCGGCTTCGGGCGGGTCTTCACCGATCACATGGCGATCGTCCGCTACAACCAGGCCAAGGGCGGCTGGTACGAGGCGCGCGTCGAGGCGCGCGCCAATTTCCAGCTCGATCCGGCCGGCGCCGTCCTGCACTACGCGCAGGAAATCTTCGAAGGCCTCAAGGCCTACAAGCGCGACGACGGCGGCGTGAATCTGTTCCGCCCCGACGCCAATGCGCGACGCTTCAAGGACTCGGCTGATCGCATGGCGATGGCGCAGCTGCCCGAAGACGTCTTCATCGAGGCGGTCGAGCAGGTCGTGCGTATCGACCGCGCCTGGATGCCGGGCGGCGAGGGCAGCCTCTATCTGCGCCCCTTCATGATCGCGAGCGAGACCTTCCTCGGCGTCAAGCCGTCGTCCGAATACATCTTCGCGGTCATCGCCTCACCGGTCGGCTCCTACTTCAAGGGCGGTCCCGCGCCGGTGTCGATCTGGGTCTCGGAGAACTATACGCGCGCCGCGGTCGGCGGCACCGGTGCCGTCAAATGCGGCGGCAATTATGCCGCGAGCCTGCGTGCGCAGGCCGAGGCGATCCAGCACGGCTGCGATCAGGTCGTCTTCCTCGATGCGGTCGAGCGCCGCTACATCGAGGAGCTCGGCGGCATGAACGTGTTCTTCGTGTTCGATGACGGCTCGCTATCGACGCCGCCGCTCGGCACCATCCTGCCCGGCATCACCCGCGATTCCATCATCGCGCTCGCGAAGGACGCCGGCAAGACGGTGCGCGAGGAGCCGTACTCGCTCGATCAGTGGCGCAAGGATGCCGCCTCCGGCAGGCTGAAGGAAGCGTTCGCCTGTGGCACCGCCGCCGTCATCTCGCCGATCGGCAAGGTGCGCTCGGTGAGCGGCGATTTCGAGATCAGCGGCGGCGCCGCCGGCCCCGTCGCCATGGGTCTGCGCAAGCAGCTCGTCGACATCCAGTACGGCCGCACCAACGATCCGCACAATTGGATCCGCAAGGTGTTTTGATCGACGATCAGAGCATTTCCCCTCTCTCCAGGGAGAGGGGAAAAGCGCAGCGTTTGTGGCATATTGCGCTATGAACGTGCCGCTGCCGACACGCGACAAAGCCAGGAGACATCGAAGCATCCTGGGCATCGCGAACATGGCATCCAAACTCTCCCAACCCATGAAATGGGTCGTTCTCGCCGTAATCACCGGCGTCTCCGTTTTCGGCCTCCTGACCATCGGCCCCACGCACGAGGTTGCCGCGGACGACCGTTCGCCGATCGTCGATGTGCGCACCACCGATCCCGAGATGAATGCCGCGATCGCGCGTGCCCGCGGCACGCTCCCGACCTTCTGGGCCTCCTATGACGCGCCAAAGCCGTCGGAGACCGGGCACGCCCTGAAGGTGCGCTTTTCGACCCGCAAGGGCGGCGAGCACATCTGGATGGCCGAGGTAAAGAAACTGCCGAACGGGGCGTATTCGGGCCTGTTCGCCAACGAACCGCGCGATCTGCCCGGCAAGCGGGCAGGCGACAAGGTCGAGTTCACCGAAGCCGACATCTCGGACTGGATGTTCATGCGCAACGGCAAGATCGTCGGCGGCGAAACCATCAAACCGACGCTGAAGTCGCTGCCAAAGGCGGAAACGGATGCCCTGCGGGCCCGGATGGAGCGGCCGTAGGACGAGCCGGCAGTTGCCGCCCCCCGCGTCGGCTGGTAAACGCCGGGCATGAGAGATAAGGCCAAAAAACCCCAGAAACTGAAGGCGCGCCTGCCGCGCGGGCTCGAGGATCGCGACCCCTCAGCGATCCGGGCGACGCGCGAGATGGTCGAGAAGATCCGCGCCGTCTACGAGCTCTACGGGTTCGAGCCCGTGGAAACGCCGGCGATGGAATACACCGATGCGCTCGGCAAGTTCCTGCCCGACCAGGACCGTCCGAACGAGGGGGTGTTCTCGTTCCAGGACGACGACGAGCAGTGGATCTCGCTGCGCTACGACCTGACCGCGCCGCTGGCGCGCTATGTCGGCGAGCGATACGGGACGGATGGTCTTGTGCTGCCCTACCGCAGCTACCGCGTGGGCTACGTGTTCCGCAACGAGAAGCCCGGCCCCGGCCGCTTCCGCCAGTTCATGCAGTTCGACGCCGACACGGTCGGCTCGGCGACGCCGGCGGCGGATGCCGAGATCTGCATGATGGCCGCGGACACGATGGAAAAGCTCGGAATTGAGCGTGGCCAGTATGTGGTCAAGGTCAACAACCGCAAGGTGCTCGATGGAGTTATGGAGAACATTGGGCTAGGTGGCGAAGAAAATTCTGGCCGCCGGCTAACTGTGCTTCGCGCCATCGATAAGCTCGATCGGTTGGGATTTGAGGGCGTGAAGCAACTCCTCGGCGATGGGCGCAAAGACGAAAGTGGCGACTTCACGAAGGGAGCGATGCTCGATGCTTCCGCCATCGATGCCCTTATTCATTACTTGAGTGCAGCTTATGCGACAGGTTTTGCGGGTTCGTCTTTGTCCCAAGCTGAGCGATTGCTTGTCGGCTGGAATGCTCGATTTGATGCTTGGGAAAAGCTGGTTGGAAGCTCACGCGACGGACTTGCCGGTATCAAGGAACTGCGTGAGATAGCCAACATTGTTGTTTTATGTGGCTTCCACGACGATCGCATTCGCTTCGAGTCCTCCGTCGTGCGCGGCCTCGAATACTACACGGGTCCCGTCTACGAGGTCGAACTCCTGCTCGAGACCAAGGACGAGAAGGGCCGCCCGGTGCGGTTCGGCTCGGTCGGCGGCGGTGGCCGCTATGACGGTCTCGTCTCGCGCTTCCGCGGCGAGCCGGTGCCGGCCACCGGCTTCTCGATCGGTGTCTCGCGGCTCCAGGCCGCGCTGACCCTGCTCGGCAAGCTCGACACGCGGCCCGAATTCGGCCCCGTCGTCGTCACCGTGTTCGAACGCGATCGCGTCGCCGACTATCAGAAGATGGTCGCGTCCTTGCGCGGAGCCGGCATCCGCGCCGAGCTCTATCTCGGCAATCCCAAGAACATGGGCAACCAGCTCAAATATGCCGACCGCCGCAACTCACCTTGCGTGATCATCCAGGGCTCGGATGAAAAGGCGCGCGGCGAGGTGCAGGTCAAGGACCTGATCGAGGGCGCGAAAGCCGCGGCCGCGATTGCTTCGAACCAGGAGTGGCGCGAGAGCCGCCCGGCGCAGTTCTCGTGCAGCGAAGCCGATCTCGTTGCAAAAGTGCGCGAGGTCCTGGCGCGCCATGACGTGAGCTGGGGCTAGCCATTCGCTAGCAGCGTCGTGCCCGGGCTTGTCCCGGGCATCCACGTCCTGTTTGATGCGCACCACTATGAACGGCCGGGGTGTGCCCGGCCAATGCGACAGCAGCAGGGAGAAGACAATGCCTGAGATCACCGTCAGCATGGCCGAAGGCCGCACCGACGAGCAGAAGGCCGGCATGATGCGCGACATCACGCAGGCGCTGGTGAAGAATCTCGGCGTCGACGCCGATGCCGTCGTCATCCAGATCAACGAAGCCCCGCTCCGCCACAAGATGAAGGGCGGCAAGACGTTCGTGGAGCGCGCGGCGGCTGCGAAGAAGTAGGCGCTGTTAGGCACAGCCGCAGCAACAATCACAGCCGTCGTCCCGGCGCAGGCCGGGACCCATACTCCCAGGAAGACGTTGGGGCGCAGGCTGGCAACTCCGAGTCTTCGCCAAACTACGTCCTGTGGCTATGGGTCCCGGCCTGCGCCGGGACGACGGATGGAGTGACCATGGACGCACGCGACTTCATCACGATCGGCATGAGCGCCGAGCGCACGCTGGTGGTGCCGGTGGAGCGCACGGTCGGGCATTTCGTGCCCGGCATGCCTTTTGTCTATGCGACGCCGATGATGATTTTGGAGATGGAGATGACGTCGGGCGATGCGATCCGCGCCGCGCTCCAGCCGGGCTGGGTCACCGTCGGCACCGAGGTCGACATCCGGCATCTTGCAGCAGCCCTCGTCGGTGCGACGGTTCGGACCACCGCGAAGGTCGTCGCGGTCGAGCGCCGCGTCATCCGCTTCGAGGTCGAGGCGTTCGAGGGCACGCGCAAGCTCGGCGAGGGCCGCCACGCGCGCGGGCTCGTCAATGTCGAGATGTTCAACAAGCGGCTGGGGAAGTAACGGCAAGCCCGGTGCCGTAGGGTGGGTTAGCGCAGCGTAACCCACCACTTCTGCTGCCGTGGAAATAGAAGAGGTGGGTTACGCCTTCGGCTAACCCACCCTACGACCTCATACTACTTCGCCAATTCCTTCGACCGCGCCGTCGCCGCCGCAATCGCGCGGATCATCAGGTCGCGCAGGCCGGGCTCGCCCATCAGCACGCCGAGTGCCGCGGCAGTGGTGCCGCCGGGCGAGGTGACGTTCTGGCGCAGGGTGCTGGAGGGAAGGTCCGACTGGTGCAGCAGCTCGCCGGAGCCGGCAACCGTTTCGCGCGCAAGCTTCGTCGCCAGTGCTTCGGGCAGGCCGGCCTCGACACCGGCGCGGGCGAGCTCTTCGGCGAGCAGGAAGACATAGGCCGGGCCCGAGCCGGATACGGCGGTGACCGCGTCCATCAGACCTTCATCCTCGACCCATTCGACCGAGCCGGTGGCGCGCAGCAATGCGTCGGCCACCGCGCGCTGAGCGGCGCTGACGTTGTTCGCCGCGACGGCGACGGTGATGCCGCGGCCGATCGCGGCCGGCGTGTTCGGCATCGCGCGCACCACGGCGCCGCCGCAGACGTCCGCAAGCGAAGCGATTGTGGTTCCCGCCATGATCGAGACCACGGAGGTCTTGTCCGAGACAAACGATTTCAGCCTGGCGCCGGCCTCGCGGAACATCTGCGGCTTCACCGCGACGACCATCGTCTCGACGGCGCCTGCCGCCTTCGCATCGGGATTGAGCGCAACGCCCTTGGCGGCAAGTGCCGTGATCTCGGGCGAGATGTGCGGATCCACCACCGCGACGCGGCGCGGATCGAGCCCGCCCGCCAGCCATCCCGTCAGCATCGCGCCACCCATCTTGCCGGCGCCGGCGAGCAGGATGGTGCCGGTGATGTTTTGAAGAGTGCTGTTGTTAGCCACTGTGGTCACCACAAACTCGGTGTCGTCCCGGCGAAGGCCGGGACCCATAACCACGACTGGTTCTAATGGATGGAGGTGGTGGCAACAAGCCGCGTGCCACAAGGGGCATCACGCGGTATGGGTCCCGGCCTGCGCCGGGACGACGGGGAGGGAGCTGTGCTCCCCTCGCGTCGTGAGCGCGCCCTACGCCTCGCCCACCGTATCGAACATCGCCGCGTTCATCGCTTCCGTCGTGGTCTTGCCGGCCCACACGACGAACTGGAACGCGGGGAAATAGCGCTCGCAGGCGTGGATGGCGCCGGCGAGCATGGCTTCGCATTGCGCGGTCGAGGCAGTGAGCCCGCCCGGCAGCACCAGGGCCTGGCGGTGCATGATCATGCCGGTGTTGGTCCAGAGGTCGAAGTGCCCGACCCACAATTGCTCGTTGACCGCGGCGACGAGCCGCTGCACCTCGCCGCGCCGCGCAACCGGAATCTTCATGTCGAACGCGCACGCCAGATGCAGCGCCTCGATCTCGCCCATCCACGTGAAGGAGATCTGGTAGTCGGTCCATTGTCCCTTGGAGACAATCGTGAGTTCGTCTTCGCCGGAGCGTTCAAACGGCCAGTTGTTGCTGGCAGCGATATCCTCGACCACGGCGAGCGGATGGCTTTTGGAATCGATAGTGCCTTCGAGCAGGGACATGCCGTCTCGACCTCTTGCCTTTTTGTTGTCTTTGATACGCACGCGGTTAGGCCCGGCGCGCGCTCCCTTAGCGTCGTTACGGCGATCCCCTCGGATCAGCGCGGGCCTGTCGCGGATCAAGTGATGTGATTTGCGGAATCTGCGCAACTGGCTGCCGAGTCCGTCCACAAGCCAGGACTCGTTCGTCCACAGCTCATCTCTCGGCCACAATTCTTAACGAAGAGAACAAACCGGAATCGGATTTGCGAAAGGCGCCGATCGTTAATTCCGCCGCGCGAGCGCCGCACCGCCATGGCGGCATGGGACCATGCGGTTTTTCCATGCGGAACGCGCTTGCTGCGGCGCCGAACCGGCGCCATATTTCCGGTCAGGCCGTTCATCCCGGACGGCCGATGTTCTCAGGGCGGGGTGAAAGTCCCCACCGGCGGTAAGGGCCGAAAGGCCTAAGCCCGCGAGCGCCTTCCCTAAGGTCTTTTTGCCAAGGGGAAGGGTCAGCAGATTCGGTGCAACTCCGAAGCCGACGGTTAAAGTCCGGATGAAAGAGAACGGTCGGTGGCAGGCGCATCGCAAGGTGCGGCTGTTTGTCGTTCCGTGTGCCCTGATTCTGGTCCTTTGAAGGAAAGCCATGAATCAGATGCTGCAAGACCCCCAAACCGAAACGTCCCAGACGCAACCGCCGGTTCCAGCGACCGAGCATCCGCGCTTCGCGAAACCGCAGCGGGTGGCCTTCGTGCAGGCCTGCTGGCACCACGACGTGGTCGAGGAAGCCCGCATCGCCTTCATCAAGGAGGCCGAGGCGCGCCACCTCACGCATGTCGACGTGTTCGAGGTGCCGGGCTCGTTCGAGATCCCGCTGCATGCGCAGATCCTCGCCAAGACGCGGCGCTACACCGCGATCGTCGCGGCCGGCCTCGTCGTCGACGGCGGTATCTACCGCCACGAGTTCGTCGCCGACACCGTGATCAAGGCGCTGATGGACGTGCAGCTGCGCACCGAGGTGCCGGTGTTCTCGGCGGTGCTGACGCCGCAGCAATTCCACGAGACCGAGGTGCACTACGATTTCTTCCGCAGGCACTTCGCGATCAAGGGCGTCGAGGTGGCGGCAGCCTGTGCGGAGACGTTGCACGGCCTGGAGCGCCTGCGCGGCCAGGTCGCGGCGGGGATCGTGTAGTCGTCTCGTCACCCGCCGCTGATTGTCAATCCCGCCGCCGCCCCTATAAAGTCGGCGGCGGGAGGAGGTCGTGCCGTGGAGACGGGCGGCTATACCGGGCTTTGCGCTTGCGGCTCGCATCCCCGACAGCAGCGCAAGCCGCGCAGCTCACCCCAGCGACACACCCGCCTTGGCCCGGCTGATCCCGAGCGTCAGGATGCGGTGTAGCAGATCCTTGTACTTCAGCCCGTCGCGCTGAGCCGCGGTGGCGAACTCCTGGCTCTTCGCGATTTCCGGATTGGGGTTGGCTTCGATGAAATACGGCGTGCCGTCGGCGGCGAGGCGGAAGTCGATGCGCGCGTAACCATCGAGGCCAAGCGCACGGTAGATGCGCTTCGCGGCCCGCTGGATCCGCGCGGTCACTTCGGGCGCCAGGTCCTTCGCCGGCCCGTCGACGATGCCGACCTTCTCCTGATAGTCGGTGTCGTGCTTGGCTTTTTCCGTGGCGATGTGGCGTGACCTGCGTCCGCCCATACTGCCGAATTTCAACTCCCAGACCGGGAGCACGCGCAGCCGGTTGTTGCCGAGCACGCCGACATAGAGCTCGCGCCCCTCGATGAACTGCTCGGCAATAGCCGCAGTCTCGACCCGCTCGTGGATGAAGGCAACGCGTTCCGCGAGCTTCTCGTCGGTGTCGACGATGGAGGCCTGCGAAATGCCGAAGGACCCATCCATGTTGAGGGCCTTGACGATCAGCGGCAGCGCAAGGCGCGTCGGCCGCTTCACCTTGCGGCGCATCGGGAAGACGGCGAAGGCCGGCGCCGCGATCCTGCGGTGATGCACCAGCGTCTTGGAGAGATCCTTGCCGCGCGCCAGGATCAGGCCGCGCGGATTGCACCCGGTGTAGGGTACCTTCATCAGCTCGAGATAGCTTGCGATGTGCTGGTCGTAGGCGACGTTGTTGTGGAATTCCTCCAGCAGCGTGAACACCACGTGCGGCCTGAACTCCTCGATCGCTTCGCGGACCGGCCTGATTTCCTCCTGCGCGCCGAGCGGGCGGACCTCATGGCCGGCCGCGCGCAAGGTGCTAACGACGTCATATTCTGTTTTCCAGTTGTTGATTTCCTGCGGCGTGTAGCCGTCGGAGGAGTCCGGAGGCAGGAAGTCCGGATGCATCAGCACGAGAATACGGAGTCGTCTCATAGCGCGATCCATTTGCGCCGAGACGGGCCAAACAGCGCGTGCATCGTCTTGGCGGTCACGAGGACGGTGAAATCGAGAACGAGCTTCGGTTCGGGGCCCGCCGCGCGCAGATCGAGCTCGCGGCAGCGGGAGATCATCTCGTCAAGCACGGCATCGAGAGTGAGCTGGTTCTCGCCCGTCCACCGCGCGACCAGCTGCCTGATCTGGGCGCGGTGTCGCCGAATGAGGCTGGAAGCGGGCTGAGAGCGACGATGCCGTGGATCGGCGGAAAACAGCCGGGAGAGGTCGCGGTCGTAGGTCTTCGGTGGCGTGAAGGCGTAGAACGCCTGCTTCTTCTTGTAGTGGTCTTCGAGCGTCTGGCTGAGCTTGCTCAGTGGATCGACCCGCTCGCGCGCCGTGATCACCGGTCGCTTTCCCGCGATCTCGCCCATAAGCTCGTCGACATATTCGAGCTTCTTCAGCGCCGGCCAGCCGGCATATCGCGTCCGCCAGTTCGAACGCGGCCGCAGCCACACCGCAAACGTCTCGGCGAAGTCTTCGTCGGGGTGGCTCTGTGCGTACCAGAGCCGAAGGTGCTGGACGTAGCGCCGGCTCGCCGGATTGGGCCGGTAGTAACGCGGGTAGTGCTTTGACGACGGCCCGAACAGCTGCTGCCAGCGCCGGCGCCGCTGCAACTGGAAGCCGTGCTGCATGGCATGGCCCGCCTCGTGGCGAAGGATGGCCATGCACTCGCGCCAGGTTCCGCCCTCGACGTCGAACATCATCTTCTTCTCGAGCTTCATCAGCCGGGGATGGGCGAGATAGAAGGGGATGGCGATGCCGGGCACATCTCCCGGACTGAACCACTCGCTCGAGATCCACGTGTGCGGCCGCAGCCGGATGCCGCGCTCTTCCATCTCCTCGTGGAGCGTGGCGACGCAGTCCTCGAGCCAGGTGCCTTCGACCGTAACCCTCAGGCTAGAGAGGCGCTGCTTGAGCAACTCGTCATCGGACAGCTTTTCCCAAGCAAATTTCCGGCGGGGCATCAGGTATCCAGCGGGCAGAGATGACTCGGAATCTGAATGATGTCATGGGCGGCGGTTGGCAACAACCCGTGGGGGCTTGTTGCGGCGCGTCAGAGTTCGATGCCGTGGGGTGGGCAAAGCGACTTGTCAGCCGTAGCTCGAAGAGCGAAGGCGGAAGCGTGCCCAACATTGGCGCGGTAAAGAAAAAGGTGGGCACGGCGCGTCGCGCCTTTGCCCACCCTACGAGACCTCTGGGATCGGAAAAACTAGTCGAACAGGCTCGACACCGATTCTTCCGCGGCCGTGCGCGCAATCGCGTCCGAGATCAGGCTGGCGATCGGCAGCGTGCGGATGTTCGGTGCCTTGGTCACCGCCTCGGTCGGCAGGATCGAGTCGGTGATCACGAGCTCTTTCAGCTTCGAGCCGGCGATCCGGGCGGCGGCGCCGCCGGAGAGCACGCCGTGGGTGATGTAGGCGTAGACGTCCTTGGCGCCCTTGGCGATCAGCGCATCGGCCGCGTTCACCAGCGTGCCGCCGGAATCGACGATGTCGTCGACCAGGATACAGCTGTAGCCGGAGACGTCGCCGATCACGTTCATGACTTCGGATTCACCCGGACGTTCGCGGCGCTTGTCGACGATCGCGAGCGGGGTGTTGATGCGCTTGGCGAGGCCGCGGGCGCGGGCGACGCCGCCGACGTCGGGCGATACCACCATCACCTTGGAGAGGTCGAAACGTTCGCGGATGTCGCGCACCATCAGGGGGGCAGCGAACAGATTGTCGGTCGGGATATCGAAGAAGCCCTGGATCTGGCCAGCATGCAGGTCGAGCGTCATGACGCGGTCGACGCCGGCATGGGAGATCAGATTGGCGACGAGCTTGGCCGAGATCGGCGTGCGCGAGCCGGAGCGGCGGTCCTGCCTGGCATAGCCGAAATAGGGGATCACCGCGGTGATGCGGCGCGCCGAGGAGCGGCGCAGCGCGTCTGTGATGATCAGCAGCTCCATCAGATTGTCGTTCGCCGGAAACGAGGTCGACTGGATGATGAAGGCATCCGAGCCGCGGATGTTCTCCTGGACCTCGACGAAAATCTCCATGTCGGCGAAGCGCCGGACCACCGCTTTGGTCAGCGGCATGTCCAGGCCCTGCGCGATGGCCTGGGCGAGAGCCGGATTGGAGTTGCCGGCGACGAGCTTGATGGAGCCGTTCTTGGCCGACATGGACGCTTCCTCCCGCGCTTTGCTGGATACGACGTTCAACATCAGAGAATACCCACTGACAGCACGGTTATGACGGGCGAGGAAATATCAGGCCGAGGGCCGCAATGGCAACCCGGGATGCTACGTTTTCCCTTCGAAAATCCCGAGTCGGGCCAACGGCTTGGCTGAAAGTCGAGGCCGTGGTTTAGCGGGGGTTATCGATCGGCATAGCCGAGGGCGGAGGCCGGCAGCTCCGCCACCGGGGCCTCCGGGACCACGCTCGCCACCGCCGGTCCGCGCAGGGCGGGAGCAGTGCCAGGCGCATCCGGCGTTCCGTTGATCATGTTGGAAAGTCCGCTGAATCCGGCCTGGGCGATCTTGCGCAGCACGAGGTCGTCGGCGGCGCCCCAGGGATCGCGGCCGCCCCTGGCGGAGGTCGGTTCCTCGCCGGAGAGACGCAGCGCTCGCTGCTGGTTGGCGTCGTAGACGTCCCAGACCCAGGCGATCACGGTCTTGCCGCGCACCACCTGGGCGGAGAGGTAGCTGCGCACGCGGTAGGCGGCCGAGCCCTCGCGGGAGACCACGGACAGGCTGCGCAGCTTGGATTCGCTGTCGAGCACGCCGACCATGCGGTCGAACACCTGAGGAGGCGGCCCGTCGATGGATTCGAAGGCGACCGTCGCCCCGGAGCCGGCGCTCGGCGCCATCGCATAGGAGTTGGCGGCATTGCCACCGCCGCCGGCGCAGCCGCCGAGCGCGGTCGCAGCCGCCAGCAGCATGACCGCGAGCACGCGCGAACCCGCGCGGCGCAAGATGGATGACGCGTCCCTCATTATGGAGGGCAGCGATATCGTTAAAATCGATTAAGGTCTAGGGCGGCGGCGACACAGGCCACCGTCATCGCGTCAGGATAGCGCCCCGGAATGAGACGACGTTGCCCTTGTGTTCACGCGTCCAGCGTGCAGCTTTCAAGGCGCGGGTCGGGAAAACGGTGCGTGTCCCGGACGCGCTGCGGCGCGCAGTGCCGCTGCGCTGAGCCGGGACCCAGATTGCCGCCGAGATCGAGATCGTGGAGACATGGGCCCCGGCTCAGCGGCGCATCACTTGCGTGCTGCGCCGCCGAGCCGGGGCACGAGACCTCATCCTTCCAGCGCGATCGCGTGAACGTGACGGCCGTAATCCGGCTCCTTGCGATGCACCGAGCGGCGATAGCTGAAGAAGCGCTCGTCCGCATAAGTGTCCAGTCCAAGGTCGTCGATCATCAGGATGCCGGCGGTTTCCAGCCGCTTGCGGATGAAGCCGGCGAGGTCGAACATCGCGTGGCCCTCGCGCACCGACGGGATGAAGTACACGGCATTGTCCGCATCCGCCTCGATGAAGCGCGCCACGAACTCGTTGCCGACCTCGTAGCTGTCCTGGCGGATCAAGGGCCCGATCGCGGCAATGATGCCGCTGCGCGTGGCGCCGAGCTTTTCCATCGCCGAGATCGTCGCCTCCAGCACGCCGGTCAGTGCGCCCTTCCAGCCGGCATGGGCGCCGCCGATCACGCGCGCATTGGGATCGACGAACAGCACCGGCCCGCAATCCGCGGTGGAGACGCCGAGCGCGATGCCGGGCGTTTTCGTCACCAGCGCATCGCCCTTCGGCCGTGGCCCGCTCGGCCACGCGCGGTCTGCGACGAGCACGTCGGGCGAATGGATCTGGTGCAGGCTGACGAAATGGTCCGGCGTGACGCCGACATGCTCGGCCATGCGGCGGCGGTTCTCGGCGACGAGGGTCTGGTCGTCGTTGGAGCCGAGCCCGCCGTTCAGCGCGGAATAGATGCCGCTGGAGACACCGCCCTCGCGGGTGAAGAAGGCATGGCGCAGGCCGGGCACGGCCGACAGCAGCGACGATGCGAGCGTCATGAGGCGTCTCCGGCCTGTTCGAGGTCGCTGAGGCCGGCAATGCCCGTCAGCCGCGGTTCGGAGATGCCGAGCACCTTGAACATCGAGCCCATGCCGCTGCGACCCGTTTCCGTCAGGCGCTTGAGCGCCACGGAAATGTCGGTGGCAACTTCCGGCGTCGCCTTCTGCATCAGGGCGGCGGCGCGGGTGTCGATGCCGACGCGCTTGAGGAAATCGCCCTGCGTCACCGGGCCGTGCACGCGGGCGCCGACATCCTCGGCCGCGCGCGCCAGCGCCTGGAAGTCGACATGGGCGGTGACGTCGGCCTGGCCGGGCGCCTTCAGCGGATCGGTGAAGGTGTGGCGCGCGATCGCCTGGAAGGTGTCGCCGGCATCGCTGCGCAGATGGCCATAGTCGATGATCAGCGCCGCGCCGTCCTGGTCGCGCACGCGCGTGGCGAGCTTCATGATCTCGCCGTCGGGCCGCCATTCGAACACAGCGCCGACGGGCGCTGCGCGCACCAAAGGCGGCAGCAGCACGTCGAAGCGCGGGGTCGGCTCGGCCGCCGCGCCGAATTGAAGTTTTCCATTGCCGTCGATCTCGATCACGCGCTCGTGCCAGCCGTTCTCGTGGCGGACCATCTGGTGGATCGGCAGCACGTCGAAATATTCGTTGGCAAGGATGATGCTCGGTCCCTCGGGCACGTCGTCGATGCTGTCGTGCCAGGCGATGTTGCGCACGCCTTGCAGCGTCGCACTCTGCCGCTCGCGCAGGACGGGATTGACCTCGACCATGTGGATGTGGAGCGCCTGGTAGAGCGGCGGCAGCACGCGGAGCGCGCGCAACGCATCCGCCATCATGGTGCCGCGGCCGGGACCAAGCTCGATCAGCCGCAGGAATTGCGGCGAGCCCATCTGCTTCCACACCGAGGCGGTCCACAGCCCCAGCAGCTCGCCGAACATCTGGCTGACCTCGGGCGCGGTGGTGAAGTCGCCTTCACGCCCCAGCGGATCGCGCGAGACGTAATAGCCGTAGCGCGGGTGCATCAGGCACAGTTCCATGTACCGCCAGACCGGCATGGGGCCTGAGGATTTGATCAGCGCCCTGATCTCGTTGAGTAGCGGCTGTTCGGTCACGGTCTATCTTCTCGAAAGGAATTAACGAATGGCCTCTGCGGGCTGCGGCGCACCGCGCCTCACTGCCAATACAATAAGTATGCCGCCGACAATAAGCATCGGGATCGACAACAGCATGCCCATGGTTAATCCGCCCCAGAGGTAACCGAGCTGGACGTCCGGCTCGCGGAAATGCTCGCCGATGATTCGGGTCAGGCCGTAGATCAGGATGAAGCTGCCGAGGATGAGCCCCGGCCGCTTCAGGGCGCCGAGCCGGATCATCACGGCGAGCACGGTGAAGAGCAGGATGCCCTCCATGCCTGCTTCATAGAGCTGGCTCGGATGGCGCGGTACGTCACCGCCGGTCGGAAAGATCATGGCCCAGGGCAGGCTGGGGTCGGCGGCGCGGCCCCAGAGTTCGCCGTTGATGAAGTTCGTCAGCCGCACCAGGAAAATCCCGATCGGCGCAACGCCGCAGGTGATGTCGCCGAGCGACAGGATCGAGATGCCATTCTTCCGGGCGAACCACATCACCGCCACGACGCAGCCGAGGAAGCCGCCGTGGAAGGACATGCCGCCTTCCCACAATCTGAAGATCGCAGCGGGGTGCTCGATGAAGAAGGGCAGATTGTAGAACAGCACGTAACCGGTGCGGCCACCGAGAATGATGCCGAGCGTCACCCACAAGATGAAATCGTCGATCTGCGCCAGACTGATCGGCGAGGAGCCTGCCCACAGCCTGTCGTTCTTGATCAGCGCGCGCGCATAGAGCCAGCCGAACGTGATCCCGCAGATATAGCCGAGCGCGTACCAGCGGATCGCGAACGGTCCGATCTCGAGCGCGATCGGGCTGAACGATGGAAAGTTGATGAGCAGAAAGGGCATCGCGCCTTCTATGTCTGGACGAGATTGCGGCGATAGAGCGCCAGCAGCCGCTCCCAATGCCGCTCGGCGGCGTCGCGGTCGTAGACCGGACGCTTGGGGAAGGCAAAGCCGTGATGCGTGCCGGGGTAGATCTCGACCTCGGCTTTCGCGCCGCCCATGCCCTGCTTGACCTTCTCGATGATCTCCGGCGGGGCGTAGACATCGGTCTCGGCGCAGGCGAAATAGAGCTCGGCCTTGGTCTTGCTGGCGGCGAGATGGGGACTGTCGTCCTGGTCCGTCGCAAGCTGCACGCCGTAGACCGAGGCGGCAGCCTTGACGCGATCGGGGAAATGCGTGGCGGCGTTGATGGCGTAGCGGCCGCTCATGCAGTAGCCGACCGTGCCGACGATCCTCGTGTTCGCAGCCGCCTGGCCCTCGGCATAGGTGAGCAGCGCGCTTGTGTCGTCCATGATCATGGGAATCGTGAGCGAGCCCATCAGCTGGAACATGCGCTTGCGCTCCGGCGCGTTCGGATCGGCCGGCAGCGCGCCGAGCTCCATCACGCCGGAGCGGTAATAGAGGTTCGGCAACATCACGTAATAGCCCGATGTCGCAAGCCGGCGCGCCATGTCGCGCAGCTCTTCGCGGATCGCCGGCGCATCCATGTAGAACAGGACGACCGGGAACGGCCCGCCGCGTTCGGGATGGCTGATGAAGGTTGCGGTGTGGCCGTCCTTGGTGGGGATCGCGATCTGCTGGTCGATCATCTCTTGTCGCCTTGTGATTCTTCTTATGCAGGGACGTTGAATACGATTGCAAGGAAACCGGGGCATGACAAGGATACCTCCGATCGGCCCTTGAACCGGCCTCTTCGGATTGCCATTGTGTTTTGCAGAGTTCGCGCAAAGTTTATCTTGAGGCCGCCAGGAGACCGACATGACCCAGACCAACAACCGGTTTTTCGACGAGATCGGCCGCCTGATGAACGACGCCGCCGGCGCGGCCCAGGGCGTCAAGCGCGAGTTCGACACGGTGATGCGCACCCAGGCCGAAAAATTCCTGCGCGACATGGATCTCGTCAAGCGCGAGGAGTTCGAGGCGGTCAAGGACATGGCCCGCCTGGCGCGCGAGGAGAACGAGGCCCTGAAGGCGCGCATCGTGGCGCTGGAGGCCAAGCTCGGCGGGTAGGTTTTTTGTCGTTCCGGGGCGCGACGAAGTCGCGAACCATGGTGCGCACTTGCGCACCTGGGAACCTCGAGATTCTCGGGTGCGCAATTGCGCGCCATAGTTCGGTCCCTATCGCGACCGCCCCGGAATGACGGCTGACCAGGTCCCTTCCGGCGGCCCATTCTCCTTGTCATTTCCGCATCTTCCGGGTAAAAGCCCGCCAAGTTCGCGGCCCCCGCACCCCTGGAGGCTTGCTGCGAACTGCACCATGGGCCGCGCTGCGGCCCATTAACTTTTGCAAAAACAAGGACTTAGACTATGGCGACGACCGTCAAGGAATTGAAGGCGACCGCACGTCCGAAGAGCGGCAAGGGGGCCGCCCGGGCAGAGCGTCGCGCCGGGAGAGTGCCCGGAGTGATCTATGGTAACAACCAGCCCCCGCTCCCGATCTCGGTTGACGATCGCGAACTGCGCCAGCGCATCCTCGCCGGCCGGTTCCTGACCACGCTGGTCGACGTCGAACTCGACGGCAAGAAGCACCGCGTGATTCCGCGCGATTACCACCTTGATCCGGTCAAGGACTTCCCGATCCATGTCGACTTCATGCGGCTCGGCGAAGGCGCCACCATCCGCATTAGCGTGCCCCTGCACGTCGTGAAGTCGGAAGCCTCCCCGGGCGTGAAGCGCGGCGGCACCGTCAACATCGTCGCCCACGCGATCGAGCTCGAATGCGGTGTCGAGAGCATCCCGCAGTACATCGAGGCCGACGTTGGCGCGCTGGAAATCGGTCACTCGCTCCATCTGTCGGACGTCAAGCTGCCGGCCGGCGTGAAGGCGCTGACCCGCGAGGACGCGACCCTCGTCACCATCGTGCCGCCGTCCGGCTACGCCGAAGAGCAGAAGGCCGCCGCTGCGGCTGCTGCTCCGGGCGCTGCTGCGGCTGCTCCGGCGGCTGGCGCTGCGGCTCCGGCTGCTGCTGCTCCGGCGGCTGCTGCCAAGGCTCCCGCCGGCGGCGACAAGAAGAAGTAATCTCTCAAAGCTGGCGCGCGGTCCCTGACCGCGTGCCGAGCGAGGGGCGCGCCGCGTCATGCGACTCTTTGTTGGGCTCGGCAATCCCGGCGCTAAATACGCACGTAACCGGCACAATATCGGCTTCATGGCCGTCGACGAGATCGCGCGGCGTCATGGTTTCGCACCATGGCGCCGTCGTTTTCAGGGTGAGACCTCGGAAGGCACGCTCGGCACTGAGCGCGTGATCCTGCTCAAGCCGACGACCTACATGAACGATTCCGGCCGCGCCGTGCAGGAAGCCGCAAGCTTCTTCAAGATCGCTCCCGGCGACGTCACCGTGTTCCATGACGAGCTCGAGCTGCCGCCGGGCAAGGTGCGTGTGAAGATCGGCGGCGGCATCGCCGGCCACAACGGCCTGCGCTCGATCTCGGCGCATATCGGCAACGACTATCGCCGGGTCCGGCTTGGCATCGGTCATCCCGGCGTCAAGGAAATGGTGCACGGCCACGTGCTGTCGGACTTCGCCAAGTCCGACAACGACTGGGTGGCAACGCTGTGCGAGGCGGTGGCCGAGCACGCGGCGCTGGTCGCCAAGGGCACGGACGCGACCTTCGCCAACAGGGTGCATCTCGCCATGCAGGCGAAGGGATTTTTGACCAAGGACGAGAACGGCAAGGAATAACGCTAGCTTCTCCGTCATGCCCGGACTCGTTCCGGGCATCCACGTTCTTGGTGCAGCAAGTCAAAGTCGTGGATGGCCGGGTCAAGCCCGGTCATGACGAACGGATAGAGGACACCATGGGATTTAAATGCGGGATTGTCGGGTTGCCCAATGTCGGCAAGTCGACCTTGTTCAATGCGCTGACCGAGACGGCCGCGGCGCAGGCCGCGAACTATCCGTTCTGCACGATCGAGCCGAACGTCGGCGAGGTCGCCGTGCCCGATCCGCGGCTCGACAAGCTCGCGGCGATTGCCAAGTCCGGGCAGATCATCCCGACCAGGCTGACCTTCGTCGACATCGCCGGCCTCGTGCGCGGCGCCTCCAAGGGCGAGGGCCTCGGCAACCAGTTCCTCGCCAACATCCGCGAGGTCGACGCCATCGCGCATGTCGTGCGCTGCTTTGAAGATTCCGACATCACCCATGTCGAGGGCAAGATCGCCCCGCTCGCCGACATCGAGACCATCGAGACCGAGCTGATGCTCGCCGATCTCGACAGCCTCGAGAAGCGCGTCGACAACCTCACCAAGAAGGCCAAGGGCAACGACAAGGACGCCAAGGAGCAGCTCGACCTCGTCAACCGCACGCTGGTGCTGCTCCGCGAGGGCAAGCCCGCGCGCCTCGTCGAGCGCAAGGCGGAGGAGGAGCGTGCCTTCGGCATGCTCGGCCTGTTGTCGTCGAAGCCCGTGCTTTACGTCTGCAACGTCGAGGAAGGCTCGGCCGCGACGGGCAATTCGTTCTCCAAGGCGGTGCAGGAGCAGGCGGCCAAGGAAGGCGCGGTCGCCGTCGTCATCTCCGCCAAGATCGAATCCGAGATCGCCACCATCTCGCGTGAAGAGCGCGCCGACTTCCTGGAGACGCTGGGCCTGGAGGAGGCCGGCCTCGATCGCCTGATCCGCGCCGGCTACACGCTGCTCGACCTCATCACCTATTTCACGGTGGGCCCGAAGGAAGCGCGCGCCTGGACCATCTATCGCGGCACCAAGGCGCCGGGTGCGGCCGGCGTGATCCACACCGATTTCGAGAAGGGTTTCATCCGCGCCGAGACCATCGCGTTTGAGGACTACGTTGCGCTCGGCGGCGAAGCCGGCGCCCGCGATGCCGGCAAGCTGCGCCTCGAAGGCAAGGAATACGTCGTCGCCGACGGCGACGTGATGCATTTCCGGTTCAATACGTAAGCCGCGAACAGCGCGCTCGTAGGGTGGGTTAGCCCTGCGGACTGCGCGAAGCGCAGACCGCTCGGCGTAACCCACCGCGGTCTCTATCCGCAGAAACAGAAGAGGTGGGTTACGCCTAGGGACTGCGCTTCGCGCAGCCCGGAGCTTCCACCCTACGGCACCTGCGCGAGCCTCACTTCATCCCGCCGCCCTGGTCCCTGATCGCGCCGAGATGCTCGTTGATGCGGAAGACGATCAGGATCAGCTCCGCGACGATGCGCGAGAACACCACGCCGACGACGACGCTCGCGATCGAGGACAGCAGCACCAGGAAGCCGCCGAACGGGCTGATCGCCATCGCAGCCAGGCCGGAGAAGATGCCGGAGAGACCGAACAGGCAGATCAGCGCGATCACCAGCCAGTAGAAGGTCTTGATGATCGTCGGGGTGATGAAGCGGTCCCACTGAAACAGGTCGCTGAATGAAAACATTGCTCTCCCCAAGGCAAATCGCGCCTTCAAATCGGGCCGCGCAGTTGGATCCAGGCCCTCGGTTGATCCGACTCAAGGCCAACGCCGTCACCCCGTATGTAGCACGAGCCATGCGGGCCGGCGGGTTGAGATTGCCGCAAAGTGCGGCCACAATCTGTCATTTCCGCCAGCCAATCCCAAGATGACCCTGACCTTCGAAGATTTCCCGCCCGGCCGTTTCGGAACATTCGGCCCGCGCCATGTCACCCGCGACGAGATTCTGGCCTTTGCCGCCGAGTTCGATCCGCAACCGATGCACCTCGACGAGGACGCCGCGGCCAAGAGCATGCTGCGCGGCCTGTCCGGCTCGGGCTGGCATCTCTGCTCGCTGATGATGCGGATGATGGCCGACGGTTTCATTACCCGCGCCGCCTCGCTGGGGTCTCCCGGCGTCGATGAGGTGCGTTGGCTCTCGCCGCTCAGGCCGGGTGACGACCTGACACTCGACGTCGATGTGTTGGAGGCGCGCACCTCGAAGAGCCGCCCCGAGCTCGGCATCGTCAAGTTCAAATGCACCGTGCGCAACGCTCAGGGCCAGGCGCTGGGCGAGATGACCTCGCCCATCCTGATCAAGCGGCGCGAGGGAGCGGTCTGATGCGGTTCTTCGACGACATCGAGATCGGCCAGCGCCGCGAGATCGGCGCCTATACGTTTACGGCGGAGTCCATCAAGACTTTCGCCGCGAAATTCGATCCGCAGCGCTTTCATCTCGACGAGGAGGAAGGCAAGGACTCGCTGTTCGGCGGGCTTGCCGCCTCGGGCTGGCATGTCGGCTCGGCCTGCATGAGCCTGCTTGTCGCCGACGGCCAGCGTTTGGCGCGGGAAGCCGTGGCGCGTGGCGAGGAGGTCGCGGTGTGGGGCCCGTCGCCGGGCTTTCGCGACCTGCGCTGGATCAGGCCGGTGCTCGCCGGCGACACCGTCGCTTACGTCAATGTCGTCACCGACAAGCGCACCTCCGCCTCGCGCCCCGGCTGGGGCATTTTGACGGCGCGCACCACCGGCACCAACCAGCGCGGCGAGGACGTCTATTCCATCACCGCCAGCGCCTTCGTGCCGATGCGGAAGAGCGGTTAGATCTGTTCCAAGATGAACGGTCCAAATGAGCGCGCGAGTGTTGCCCGCGCGCTATGGACGCGATTCCGGGGGGCTGCCATAAGCCTGCGCAACATGGTTACCCCCGAAGCAGTTTGGCGGAACCATCGAGTTGCTAACCAATTATGAACCTGTCGCTGTCTATTTGAACGAATAGGCAGAGGACAGGGGACGAGGACCATGGCTGACCGCGGCGCACTCAAGTTTGTTGGATTTATCTTTGCTACCGCGACGCTGGCCGTGATGCTGGTCGCCGGCATGGTGGTGAAGGGCTATGCCGATGGCGCCTTCACCCTGGAAGCCTCGACCGTCGACGCGAGCCGGTAAGAATTCGTTAAGTTTTCGGGACCGGAAATCCGGTCTCCCCTCAGCGGCTATAGACGAACGCCAATATGGCGATCGCAACCGCCAGCAATCCGACAAAACGCAGCATGATCGTGCCGAACTGGTTCGGCGCGGGCCGCAGCGGTATCGGGTCCGTGTTGTCGGGCCGAATGCTTTCCATCTGAAATGTCCCCGGCCCGGCCGCAACAGCTGCGGGCGCTTGGCATTGGTCGCCGGCGAGGGGCGGAGGGTTCAAGACTGCACTCTCGTGTCCCGGACGCGCTGCAGCGTGTAACGCTGCTGCGCAGAGCCGGGACCCATTGCGCCGCGCATGAATCCTGACCATGGGCCCCGGCTCTGCGGCGCGTCACCATAGCGCGTCGAAGACGCGCGTGAACGCGCTTGTGCTGCCGCACCGCGTCCGGGGCACGAGACCCCCTGAATCAAAACCGCCGCGCCCCTTTCGGGACGCGGCGGCTCGGTGATGCTTGGTGCCAGTGCTTAGCTGTTGCGCAGGCCGTCGGCGGCGCGCTTCCACTGCGAGACGTTGTCGGCAATCATGCGGGTCGACTTCATCGCGGCCTGGCTGAGCTGGGCGTAGCCGGAGATCTCGCGCTGGACGCGCTGGCCTTCGGCATGGAGCAGGTCGCGCAGGCTCTCGAGCTCCGAGATCAAATTCTCGATCTCGGCGAGCGACGTGCCGGCGACGCGCTGGATCAGCGAGTTGACGTTGGTGACGGTGGCCTCCGCGCTCGGATCGAGCGGCGGCGCGTCGGTGGTCGGCGATGCCGGACGGCGCAGATAGGCGATGTCGTTGCGGACGAAGTCACGGATGCCGGCTTCGACCTCCGTCACCGCGGCGAGATTGTTGTCCACGGCGGTCTCGGTCTCGGCGGCTTCGATCTTTTCCGGACGGATGGCGTTCATCGTTGTTCCCCTGTTCGCGTTGAGCGCAGCGCGAGTGTCCCCCGCACGACGATGTCTGTAAGGCAGCTCGCATCAGGGCGCCTGAATTGGGCCGCAAATGGGCCGAGATGCGGCAAGGGCGGACCATTCGGGGGTTTTGCCGTGGCGTATGGTTAGGGGAGTGTGAATGGCGCAAGGCGCATCGGAACCGATCCCCTCATGGTGAGGAGCGCGCTCCTTCGGAGCGCCCTCGGGATGAGGGGAAAGCGTGGACGCTTGGTCTACCAGCTCTTCTTGAAGCCCGCCGTCACGCTCTTGTTGATCGCGCCTTGCGAGGTCTCGCCGACCGAGCCGGAGACGGTGACGTTGTCGAACAGCTTCTGCTCGGCGCCGAACTTGCGCAGCCATTTGTCGTCGGTGGTCGACAGCGACTGGCCGGCGGTGATGCTGGTGCCGGTGTCGGTGATGGTGACCTTGGCGGTCTGGTCGGTCTCGTAATTGCGCGTGATGTGGCCGCCGATGCCGGGGACCGCGGTCGTGCCCTGCTGGTTGACGCTGTAGCCGTTCTGCAGCGTCAGCGACGTGTCGCCCGACAGCGGCACCGATTTGCTCAGCGACGCCCCAATCTTGCTCTGTTCGGAGCCGGGATCGACGCGGGCTTCCACCGCGGTCTTGTCCCAGATCGAGCCCGCGCCCGGCGCGGTCGCGGCCGCCCAGGCGCTGCCGGAGGATTGCGGCAGGTTGCCGCCGTTGGTGGCCTTCTGCGCCAGCAGCTCGGACATCGTCCGCGGCTCGCTCGTCACCGTCATGTCGGCGCCGATGCGGGCGTCCCAGAACGACGACACCGACTGCTTCACCGTCACCCCCGAGGAGCCGTTCGCATTGGCGTTCGAGGACCAGTCCAGGCCGTCCTTGGCGGCGGCCTGGGCGCGCTTCTTGGCGGCCATGACGTCGCTGCCGGTGCCGGCGTCGACCGCGAGCTGGCTCCAGTCGAGCTTGTCGACGTCGATGCCTTTGAGCACGTCGGGATCGTTGACGTCGGGGGTCTCGGCGGCCTCGGCCTCCTCGTCAGGCGCGGTCGCGGCGGGGGAGAAAGGCGGAATGATCTGCGCCGAGACCGTCAGCACCGAGCCCAAAATGAATGCGGCCGCCAGCACCGGCAGCCTGGTCCAGCCAAACCCTGTCGAGAATTCCATCGTCCTGCCCGCAAGCCCCGGCGCATGTTCTCCGCCAATATAAGGCGGCCAAACGCCATGCGCCATTCCGGCGCTGAAGATGCTGACCTATCGTTGCGAAATTGTGGCGGCTCGCCTCGCGAGCATGATCCGGAAAAGTGTGCAGCGGTTTTCCGGAAAGATCATGCTCAAACAACTGGAACGGCGAACCAACGGGGCGCGCGCAAGGCGCGCGCCCGATGACGGGCTTCCGGCACGACGGCATCCGGCGGGGCTGGAGGCCAGGACGTCGCGCCAGGCATTGTCATCGGTCCCGAACAGCGGGGCCCGCTGGCTGTCCCCCCTCAGCCGACGCCGGTCATCTTCGGCAGATGAATGGCGCGGCCGAGTGCCTGCTCGACCAGATCGAACGTGTCGATCAGCACCCGCATGCTGATGAGCCTGCCCGCCTTGAACTGGGCGAATTGCGCGACCCGCAAGCTGATCGGCTTGTTGGAATCCAGCGCCGTCAGCGAATAGCGCAGCATCGAGGCCGCGGAATCCAGGCCCAGCATGATGCTCTCGCGGTCGAAGCGGCGAACCTGGAAATTGTCGGCGAGCTGGCGGATGACGTCGAGCACGGCGTCCTTGCCCTGGCGCGCGCCGAGGAACGGGAACATGTCGATCGGGCCGTAGAGCGCCCACTCGACGTCCTCGTCGATCAGGGCCTCGATGTCCTCGAAATGCCGGTCGTTGATCGCACGGTGCAACGCGCGCGAGAAACGCCAGAGGCTGTGCTCTGTCATTTTGGGCAGTCCTGAAGCTGGCTTGCGAAAAAAAGGAAAACAACCCCGTGCACGGCAATGTGCCCAAAGGGTCGCTCAACTCATTTGTATGCGAACGAAATACCCGATTTCGGCCAAAACGCAATTCACGTTTTCGCAATGCACAATTGATCCCGGTTTGTGAGATTTACAACAGAACCCCGTAATCTTCCGGTGCGAGTGGGTTCCGATAGCGGGTTCCACGTCTCCACCAAGGAAGCGGGGATTGGGGCTACACCCCGTCCGCCGGCGCGCCCATGATCAGCGGCCCGATCTCGCGCTCCAGCACCTGCTGCACCAGATCGTAGGAATCGATGATCTCGCGGATCTCGGCCACCAGCCCGCCGCGGAAGGTGTAGAACACGGCCATGTCGAACTGCACGATGCGGTCGTTGCTGCGCTTCCTGAAATAGGCCTGCATGTAGGTCGCGACCGCCTCGCCCTCGGCGAGGATGTGCGGCGTCCTGTAGCGGATCTCCGAATAGCGCGACCAGACCGTCTGCCAGAGCTCGCGCAGCTCGGCTTTGCCGTGGCGCGGCACCATGTGCGGCAGGATGTCGATCGGCGCGTGGCTGAGGAAGTCGACGTCCTCGGTGCAGCACGCCAGCGCGGCCTCGATGTCGCCGCGCGCGAAGGCGTCGAGCAGATGCAGCACGCGTTGCCTGTTCAGCGATTCAACACTCATGCCGCGCCCGCTTTCGTTGGCTCCGGACTTGCGAACGCTATCGCGCGTCTCGCGGGTCCATCAATCCGCAAAATCACAGGGTGATTGCAGGGTATGACGCGCGAGCACAATGCCCGGTTCATGGGGGTACAATTGGAGGTTGTGCGAGCCTTCGCATGCAAGAATTCGCTTGCCCCCTCGGCTCGTGCGATGACGCCATGTGCACATCGGCAGGCGCGCCAACCCAGCGCAAGGGAACCCGGACCTGCTGAAGAGCACGGCGCGCACCGCGTGACCCACCTCACATCGCCCCTCGGGCATCGCAGCTAACGTCATTCACATGTCATCAGGGAGACGTGCCATGGCCGCCATCGCCGCCGCGAGAAAGTCCCGCCTGTACAACGCGCTCGAAGGCCTCGCGCTGACCGCGACGCTGCAGAGCTTCCCGACCTTCGCCGCTGCAGCCTTCCTGCTCAAGCTCGTCGGCAACCACGACCTCGTCGGCGACCCCGGCGTCGCCATCTTCGTCGCAATGGCCTCGCTGATGCACGCGCTGTTAGCTGTGACCCTCGGCCCGAGCTTCCCCGCCGTCTTCAAGACCGTCTACGAGCCAAAATTCTTCGAAGCCCACCTCTCGCTGTCCGACAAGATCACGGCATGGCGCACCCAGCCGGTCGCCTCGCTCCAGCTCGTGACCATCGTGCTGCTGCTGTCGGTGATGGCGGTGGTGACGGCGAGCGTGGGGTGAGGCGCCATGCCCTTCATCACCGCGTCGAAACCCGGCCCGCTCAACTGGCTCGAAGGCTTTGCGCCCACCACGATCCTTCAGGGCTTCCCGATCTTCGCCGCAGCGTCGCTGATGAGGCAATCACGCGCTCACCATTGCGCTGGCGTCGGTCTTCTACAGCATCTTCGTCGTCTCGGTCGGGTCGGCATTTCCGAGCGTCAAGAGCGGCTACGAAGCGCAGTTCTTCGACGCGAGCCTCTCCTTCCCCGAAAAGATCGCCCGCTGGCGCGCCAAACCCGCGACGTCGATGCAACTGGTGGCGTCGGTGCTGCTGCTGTCGCTGCTCGCGACGATCGCGGGGTGAGGGACACTTCGTCATTCCGGGGCGCGGCAAAGCGGCGAGCTATGATGCGCAATTGCGCATCTGAGAATCCATAGCCACGACGATTGCAGATGTGCCGCCTACCTCTTCTTCCACCCACCCCGCCGCCCCGGCTGCCCACCCGTCGACTTCGGCGCCGGCCCGAACTCCGGCCCGGACTGCCGCGAGTCCGTCGGCTGGATGATGCGGCTGGTGCTGCCGAACGGTTTTGCCGGCAGCGTCTGCTTCTCGCGATAGGGCAGGGATTCCGGGCCGTGCATCTCGTCGAGATGCGGCTTGTGGACCTTTGAGCCGCTGCCGCCGCCGCTGGCTTTCAGCGCGGAGCTCACGGTCTTCTTCTTCATCGCGCTGACCGGCAAATTTGCGGCGTCGCCGTACTTCTTCGCGCCGGCGTAGGCGCCGGCCTTGCCCTGTACGGTCCGCTGCTTGGCGGTGGGATCGTCGACGACCGCGAGCTCGGTGGCGCGCAGGCGCTTGACTTCGTCGCGGAGGCGGGCGGCTTCCTCGAAGTTCAGATCGGCGGCGGCCTCGCGCATCCGCGTTTCGAGATCGGCGAGCACGGCTTCGAAGTTGTGGCCGATCGAGATGACGTCGTCGGTCATGTCGTGGCCGCCGACCTCGACCAGCACGTGGTCGCGCTCGTAGACGGAGTTGAGGATGTCGCCGATCTGCTTCTTCACGCTCTCCGGCGTGATGCCGTTGGCGGTGTTGTACTCGACCTGCTTTTCGCGGCGGCGGTTGGTTTCGGCGATGGCGCGCTCCATCGACCCCGTCATCTGGTCGGCATAGAGGATCACCTTGCCGTCGACGTTGCGCGCGGCGCGGCCGATGGTCTGGATCAGCGAGGTCTCGCTGCGCAGAAAACCTTCCTTGTCGGCATCCAAAATCGCGACCAGCGCGCATTCGGGAATGTCGAGGCCTTCGCGCAGGAGGTTGATGCCGACCAGCGCGTCGAAGGCGCCGAGACGGAGGTCGCGGATGATCTCGATGCGCTCGATGGTGTCGATGTCGCTGTGCATGTAGCGGACGCGAATGCCCTGCTCGTGCAGATATTCGGTGAGATCCTCCGCCATGCGTTTTGTGAGAACCGTGATCAGCGAGCGATAACCGGCTTGGGCTGTCGCGCGGACCTCGCCGACGAGATCGTCGACCTGGGTGCGGGCGGGGCGGATGTCGACCGGAGGATCAATAAGTCCGGTCGGACGAATGACCTGCTCGACGAACACGCCGCCGCTCTCGTTCAGCTCCCAGCCGCTCGGCGTCGCCGACACCGCGACCGTCTGCGGCCGCATCATGTCCCACTCCTCGAAGCGGAGCGGGCGGTTGTCCATGCAGGACGGCAGGCGGAAGCCGTATTCGGCCAGCGTCGCCTTGCGGCGGAAGTCGCCGCGGAACATGCCGCCGATCTGCGGCACGGTGACGTGGCTTTCGTCGGCGAACACCAGCGCGTTGTCGGGGACGTATTCGAACAGCGTCGGCGGCGGCTCGCCGGGCAGTCGTCCGGTGAGATAGCGCGAATAGTTCTCGATGCCGGCGCAGCTTCCCGTCGCCTCCATCATCTCGAGGTCGAAGGTGGTGCGCTGCTCCAGCCGCTGCGCTTCCAGCAGGCGTCCCTGGTTGTTGAGCTGGTCGAGCCGCTGCTTCAGCTCCGATTTGATCGACTTGATCGCCTGCACCAGCGTCGGGCGCGGCGTCACATAGTGCGAATTGGCGTACATCTTGATGAATTCGAGCTCGTCCTGCTTGTGGCCGGTGAGCGGATCGAACTCCTCGATGTTCTCGATGGTGTCGCCGAACAGGTTCACGCGCCAGGCGCGGTCTTCATAGTGCGCCGGGAAGATGTCGATGACGTCGCCGCGCACGCGAAAGGTGCCGCGGGTGAAATCGGCCTGGGTGCGCTTGTACTGGAGCGCGACGAGATCGGCGATGAGCTGGCGCTGGTCGATGCGCTCGCCCTTCTTCAGCGCGAACGTCATGGCGGTGTAGGTCTCGACCGAGCCGATACCGTAGATGCAGGACACCGAGGCCACGATGATGACGTCGTCGCGTTCGAGCAGCGCGCGCGTCGCCGAGTGGCGCATGCGGTCGATCTGCTCGTTGATCGAGGAGTCCTTCTCGATATAGGTGTCGGTGCGTGGAACGTAGGCTTCCGGCTGGTAGTAGTCGTAATACGAGACGAAGTATTCGACAGCGTTGTCGGGGAAGAAGCTCTTGAACTCGCCATAGAGCTGGGCGGCGAGCGTCTTGTTCGGCGCCAGGATGATGGCGGGGCGCTGCGTCGCCTCGATCACCTTGGCCATGGTGTAGGTCTTGCCCGAGCCGGTGACGCCGAGCAGCACCTGCGAGCGGTCGTTGCGCTCGATGCCCTCGACCAGCTCCTTGATCGCGGTCGGCTGATCGCCCCGCGGCTCATAGTGGGACTTGATCTCGAAGCGCACGCCGCCTTCGGACTTTTCAGGACGCGGTGGCCGGTGCGGGGTCCACACTTTTGTGGAGCCGTCGTCCTTGCGGAACTCCGGCCGGCCCTCGCGGATCAGCGATTCCAGCGCGTCGGCGGTGGCCTTGACGCCGAGCGCCTCCATCTTGGTGCGCGGCGGGCGGGCGAGGGCCTCGGCGTCATCCTCCTCGGTGGGGAGGCCGAGCTGCCGTGCCAGTTCCGGATCGAGCGTCGGGATCGTGGCGGCGGTGCCGTAATTGGCCTGCGGCGCCTCGTCGAGCCCTGCAGGACGATCGGTCGGGAAATCCTTCGGCGTCGAGGCGCGCGCGCGGTGCGCGGCGGCCTCGCCGCCGGCGCGGCGGTCGCGCGAATTGTCCGGCGGCGGCTGCAGGCCGGTGCCCGAGCCAAGCCCGGCATCGCCGCGATTGATCGCGGGATTGAGCAATTCGGCCAGCGCCGGCCCGATCGGCTGCACGTCAGGCCGATGAGCTTTCGATTTGGGGGATTTGCCGGATTTTTCGGAGGATGCAGGTTTCTTCGCCATGAGGCGAATATGGGACGAGTCCGCCTCTCAGAAAAGGGCGAATGCCCGTCCGCATGCAGCCTGCTGACAGCAGGTTGGCAGCAGGCTGGAACGTCACGCTGCCGGCGGTCCCTCGTCGTCCTCGGCGGCCTGATGCGGCCTCAGGATGTCGAGATGGATGCCGCCGCAATCGGTGCAGCGCATGGTCCAGTACTCGCATCCGGCGCGGCCGCCGATCACGCGGAGCACCGTGAGATCGCCGTCGCATTCCGGGCATTTCGACAGCACGGTGCGGGCATAGATCCTCGGCCGCGGCGTGTCCTCGAATTCGATGACTGACATGACCGATCCCCCCTTTACACCGCGCTGTCCCTGGTTTGCTTGCAGTCCCGCTCGCTTATTCGTCGTCGTTCTCGTCGGCGCGCCGGCGGAAGCGGTCGATGTGGTGCTTGGCATCGGCGATCGCGGCGTCCGGGTCGGGCCAGGCGAAGCCGACCTCCATGGCCGGAAACAGCACGCCGTCGATGGCAACCGGGCTGAAATCGGCGCGCCGGATCCGGGCGTGCCAGAGGCCTTTGCCAGCTTCGAAGGATTCGATGTCAAAGCCGTCGTAGAGGGTCGTCATTGGTCGTCCCCAAAGTGTCGTGTTCGCGTGTCTTGTTGGAGGGTCAGGGGACCACGTTTGCGGATTTCAGGATGTGAAGCCGTTCACAAGCGGTCCGGCTTTTTTGCGCGTCGGCATCAGTTCCGCGTCGAGGCGCGGCCGATCCGCCTCGGACGCGCGGCCGGTTCCGATGCTGCGCGCATGATCCAGCGGCGAAACGCGGCAAAATCGCGCTGCTCGGTCTGAAAACTGCGATAGAGCAGATACCAGCGCATGCCTTTGGGCACCGAGAGGTCGAACGGCGCCACCAGCCGGCCCGCGGCGATGTCGTCGTCGATATAGGGCCGGATGCCCATGGCGATGCCGAGCCCGTCGGCGGCGGCCTGGAGCGCCTGGCCGTAGAACTGGAACTCGGGCCCGCGCGGATTGATGCGAGGGAGGTTCGCGGCCTTCAGCCAGATCGGCCAGTCCTCGGGCGAATGTTCGACCCGGATCAGGCTCGGGCCCTTGAGGTCGGCTGGACGCTTTACGTTTGCGGCGAGGCGGGGCACGCAGACCGGCGTCAAGTCGCCGGCGAACAGCGGCTCGGCGACGAGGCCGGGCCAGTCGCCGGTGCCGAGCTTGATGCCGCAGCTCCAGTCCTCGCCGAAAGGCACCGATGCGCCGCCGGTGGTGAAGCGCACCTCGATGTCGGGCTCCTCGCTGCGAAACTCCGACAGGCGCGGGATCAGCCAGCGCATCGCAAACGTATGTCCGACGCCGATGGTGAGCACGCGGACGCTTGCCGGCGCCGTCACCTGTGCGGTGAGGCTGGCCAGCGCATCGAAGATCGGCGTCAGCCCGCCTTGATAGGCGCGGCCGGCCTGCGTCAGCACCAGCTTGTTGGCCTTGCGCTCGAACAGCGCGACGCCGAGCCGCTCTTCCAGCAGGTGCACCATACGGCTGACGGCAGCCGCCGACACGCTCAGCTCGAGCCCGGCCGCAGCAAAGCTGCCGGTCCGCGCCGCCGCCTCGAATGCCTTGATGCCGTTGAGAAACAGCAGCCGCCGCAAATGCCCGACCCTCAGGAAAGCTGATGCCAGGGCAAGATAACTCAGTTTGCGTGGATGGGGCAAGCGAGGCACAAGAATGAGAGTCATTCCAAGTTGTGTCGCGGGGCGGCCGCCGCCCTTCGCCTCTCCCGTAAGAACGGGGCGAGGGAGTGAAGCAGTCTGCGTCCCTCACTTGCCGACAGGAGATTCCCCACGTGACGCCCATCATGATCGCTGCCCTTGGATTGCTGATGGTCGCCACCGCGTTCCTGTCGGGGCTGTTCGGCATGGCGGGCGGGCTGATCCTGATCGGCGTGCTGCTCGCCCTGATGCCGCTGCCGACCGCGATGGTGCTGCATGCGATCACGCAGATGGCCTCGAACGGCTGGCGCGCGTTGCTGTGGCGGGCGCATATCCGCTGGCGGCCGGTCGCGAACTATATGGTCGGCGCTGCCATCGCGCTGGCGGCCTGGTCGATCACCCGCTACGTGCCTGACAAGCCGATGGCGCTGCTGCTGCTCGGCGTCACCCCGTTCATGGCACGGCTGCTGCCCGCGAACGTCAAGCCCGATCCGGACCGCCTCTGGCAGGGTACCGTCTACGGCACGATCTGCATGGGCTTGATGCTGATGACCGGCGTGTCGGGGCCGCTGCTCGACACCTTCTTCCTCGGCGGCGATTTCGGCCGGCGCGAGAAGGTGGCGACGAAGGCGATGTGCCAGCTCGTCAGCCATTTCACCAAGCTGATCTATTTCGGCGGAATCATCGACCAGGCGGCGAGCCTCGATCCCGTGCTCGCCGGTGTCGCGATCGCAGCCTCGATGCTCGGCACCACGCTGGCGCGGCGCATCCTCGAAGCCATGACCGACCAGCAATTCATCGCTTGGTCGAACAAGCTGATCACCACGATTGCCTGCTACTACATCGCCTATGGCGGCTGGCTGATGGTTCGCACACCGGTGCTGGCCGCCTTCGACAAGGGAGGTTTGCAATGAGCGAGACTGCCGATCCGCTGGTGCTGGACTTCGTCGAATGGGTTGCGCGCGAGCCGCGCGCCTATGCCGAGGTGATCGCGACCTGGAAGACCTCGTGCCCGCGCCTCACCATCTGGGAAGACGCCGCCGATCGCGGCTACGTCGCGCGCGAGACGCTGCCGGGTGTGGGGCTGGTCATCGCGGTGACGGAAGGCGGCGAGAGGTTGTTGCGGACGAACGGGCGGTGAGCCAAGCAACGGCTGTCATCATCCGCGAAGGCGGATGATCCAGTAAACGCCAACAGCAATGTATCTCACGACCGCCGCGGTGTACTGGATGCGCCGCCTGCGCGGGGCATGACAGCCGTTGTCGGCGCGCCCCTTACTCCACATCATCATTGCGAGCGCAAGCGAAGCAATCCAGAATGTCTCCGCAGCGGCAGTCTGGATTGCTTCGCTGCGCTCGCAAAGACGGAACGCCTCCATGTCTCTCAAACTCTACGAACTCGTCGGCACCGACGCCGCGCGCCCCTTCAGCCCGTTCTGCTGGCGCGCGCGGATGGCGCTCGCGCACAAGGGCCTGTCGGCGCAAACGCTGCCCTGGCGCTTCACCGAGAAGAGCGCGATCGCGCCGCACGGGTCGGAGAAGGTCCCGGTGCTGCTGCACGATGACAGGCCCGTGGTCGATTCCTGGGCGATCGCGAATTATCTCGAAGACAAGTTTCCGGATGCCCCGTCGCTGTTCGGCGGCGAGGGCGGCCGTGCCATGGCGCGCTTGATCAACGCGTGGGGCGACATCGCCATCGTCGGCGGCATCTTTCCATTGATCATCGCCGACATCCCGAAGAATCTGGCTGATGTCGACGCCGCCTATTTCCGCCAATCGCGCGAGGCGCGCTTCGGCGGCAAGAGCCTCGAAGAGATCATGGCGAGCCGCGATGCCGGCGTGGTCGCGTTCCGCAAGTCGCTGGAGGTGCTGCGCCAGACGTTGAAGAAGCAACCCTTCCTCGGCGGCAGCGCGCCGAACTATGCCGACTACATCGTGTTCGGCGGCTTTCAGTGGGCGCGCGTGGTGAGCCCGTTCAAGCTGCTGGAGGCCGATGATCCGGTCTATGCCTGGCGCGAGAAGCTGCTCGATGCGTTCGGCGGCATGGCGCGGACATCGCCGGGGCATCCCGTCTAGGCGTAGCTCTCTCCATCGTCGTCCTGGCGAAAGCCAGGACCCATACCGCGTGATCTATCTGTTGCGGGCGGTCGCAGTACCGAACAACTAGTCTTCGCCAAACGGCTCCCTGTGGTTATGGGTCCTGGCTTTCGCCAGGACGACACTGAATGTGTCGCCGTCCTCTCGCGTCTAACGCGCCGCCTCCGCCGCCTTCCGCAAACAATCCCGGCACAGGCAATCCTCTCCCTTGACCGGCATCGGCAGCCGCGCGGTTTCCTCCGCGCACCAGCAATTGCCCGAGAGGTCGCAGCCGAATTCGGTGCCGCAGCGGGAGCAGGCGAGGCGGCGCGGTTCCGGCACGGCGGATTCTTTCGGATTTGTCATGATTTACGCCGAAGCTTCGCCGTCATTTTCATGTCGGGTTCATCTGTCGCTAAGGTATAATAAGCGTCGCGCACGTCTCGGGAAAGCGGTTGGCAAGGCGCGGAGAACAAATCGATGGCCCGCGATTCGCAAGCCGCTCTCGTCGCGCTCAACCGTTTTGGCTTCGGCGCCCGCGGCGGCGCGTCGGGCGATCTCATCAATGCGGCCTCGGACCCGCGCGGCTTCGTGAAGGCGGAGCTTGCCCGTCCCAATGGCGTGCTGCTGGAGGCGCCGGGGCTGCAATCGACGCCGCAACTCGGCCAGGCTGTCTTCGCCTATCAAGACCAGGTCAAGCAGGCGCGCGAGGCCGCAGCCAAAGCCGGCGTGCCGGCCGAGGCGCCGCCGCCGCAAGCGCCGGCCGATCAGAAGCCGGGGCTCCGCCGCAATCTGTCGCTGAACGCCGCGGCGACCGAGATCGCCGGCCAGATGGCCGAGGCCAAGCCGGCCGACAATGCGGCGAAGCCGGAAGCGATGCAGCCCAGCGCGGCCACGCCGCCCGCGGCAAAGCCGGCGCCGCAGCCGCTCAACGTCATTCAAAAGACCTTTCGCGCCGAGGCACTGGCGCGGTTGCAGCGCGCGACGCTGGTGGAGTGCGGCTTCACCGAGCGCCTGGTGGTGTTCTGGTCCAACCATTTCTGTATCTCCGCAACCAAGGGTGAGCTGGCGCGGATCTGGGCCGGCGCGTTCGAGCGCGAGGCGATCAGGCCGCATGTGCTCGGGCGCTTCGCCGACATGCTGAAAGCGGTCGAGCAGCATCCCGCGATGCTGTTCTTCCTCGACAACCAGCAATCGCTCGGGCCGGATTCGCGCGCAGGCCAGAACCGCAAGCGCGGATTGAACGAAAATCTCGCGCGCGAGATCATGGAGCTGCATACGCTCGGGGTCGGCGGCGGCTACACGCAGGACGACGTCACCTCGCTCGCGCGCATCATCACCGGCTGGACCTTTGCCGGAAGGCAGGGGCAACTCGGCACACCCGGTTCCTTCGTGTTCAACGCCAATGCGCACCAGCCGGGGCCGCAGCAACTGCTCGGCAAGACCTACGAGCCGACCGGCCTCGCGCAGGGCGAGGCCGCGCTCGCCGACATCGCGCGCCATCCCTCGACCGCGAATTTCATCGCGACCAAGCTCGTCCGTCATTTCGTCGCCGACGAACCGCCGCCCGCGCTGGTCGCGCGGTTGCGCGATGTCTTCGTCAAGACCGACGGCGATCTCAGGGCGGTTGCCACGGCGCTGGTCGATTCCGATGAGGCCTGGAAGGCGCCGCTGACCAAGATGCGTAGCCCCTACGATTTCCTGGTCGCAAGCGGCCGGCTGCTGGCGCGCGTGCCCGAGGATCCCGGACTGTATCTCAACAGTCTCAACCTGCTCGGCCAGCCGCTGTGGTCGCCGGCAGGGCCCAACGGTTTCCCTGACACCGGCGCCGCCTGGGCCGCGCCGGAAGGCATGAAGCTCAGGCTCGACATCGCCGCGCAGATGGGCGCGCGGCTCGGCAACAACATCGATCCGCTCGACTTGCTCGAATTCGCGGCGGCCGATGCGGCTTCGATCGAAACGCGCAAGACCATCGAGCGCGCGGAATCGCGCCAGCAGGCGCTGGCGCTATTGCTGATGTCGCCGGAAATGCAGAGGAGATGATGATGATCGACTGCGTCGAGAACCGCCTCCTCACCTCGCGCCGCGGCCTCCTGCTCGGCGGCGCCTCCTTCGCGGCCTGGGCTTACTTGCCGAAATTCGCGCGCGCCGCCGACGGGCGCGATCCGCGACTGATCGTGGTGATTCTGCGCGGCGCGCTCGACGGGCTCTCGACCGTCGCGCCGGTCGGCGATCCCGACTATGCCGGCCTGCACGGCTCGATCGCGCTCTCTTCTGACGGCGCGCATCCCGCGATCATGCTCGATACGTTCTTCGCGCTGCATCCGGCGATGCCGGAATTCGCGCGCATGTATCGCGACATGCATGCCGCGGTGATCCACGCCGTCGCGACGCCGTATCGCGACCGCTCGCATTTCGACGGCCAGGACGTGCTCGAAAGCGGCTATGCCGGCCCGGGCCGCGTGCAATCCGGCTGGCTCAATCGCGCGCTGGAAGCATTGCCGCGCGGCGAGCGCGTGTCGAGCGGCCTCGCGGTCGGGCCCACCACGCCGTTGGTGCTGCGCGGCAACGCGCCAACCGTCGGCTGGGCGCCGGTGGCGCTGCCGCAGGCCGACGACGACACCGCGATGCGTCTCGTCGATCTCTACCGCCATCGCGATCCCGCGTTGGCAACCGCCTTGTCGCAAGGCCTCCAGCTCGACAAGGTCGCGAGCGGCGACGACATGAAGCCGAAGGGCGGCAATCAGGTTGCGCAGATGCGGCAGATCGCGCGCGGCGCGGCAAAGCTGATGGCGGCCGACGATGGCCCGCGCATTGCCGCGCTCGCCTTCGACGGCTGGGACACGCATGCCAATGAGGGCGGCCCGGTGGGGCGCCTCGCCTTCCTGCTCGGCGGTCTCGACGGCGCGCTCGCCGAATTCGAAAGCGGCCTCGGGGCGCGCTGGCGCGACACCGTCGTCGTGGTCGCCACCGAGTTCGGCCGCACCGCGCGCATCAACGGCACCGACGGCACCGATCACGGCACGGGAACGATCGCGCTGCTCGCCGGCGGTGCCGTGAAGGGTGGCCGCGTCATCTCCGACTGGCCGGGCCTCAAGCTCGCCAACCTCTACGAGGCCCGCGACCTCAAGCCCACCACGGACTTGCGCTCCGTGATCAAGGGCGTGCTGCAGGGCCAGTTCGGCCTGTCCGATCGCGTGCTGGCGGAGACGGTGTTTCCGGACAGCGCGAGCGCGCGGCCGATGAAGGGATTGGTTGCCTAAACCACAGACGCCGTCATTCCGGGGCTGCGCCTTGCGGCGCATCCCGGAATGACGAAATAATCGCCTGAGCATCAGGAGACCACCGCATGTACATCGCCATGAACCGCTTCCGTGTCGCCAAGGGCTCCGAGTCCGCCTTCGAGCAGGTCTGGCTCACCCGCGACACGCATCTGGACAAGGTGCCGGGCTTCGTCGAATTCCATCTGCTGCGCGGACCCGAGCTCGAGGACCACACGCTCTATGCCTCGCACACCGTGTGGGCGAACCATGCCGCGTTCGAGGCCTGGACCAAGTCGGAGGCGTTCCGCGCGGCGCATCACAAGGCTGGCGACAACAAGCCGCTTTATCTCGGCCATCCCCAGTTCGAGGGCTTCGAGGTGATGCAGACGGTGGGACGCGGCGCCAAGTAGCGTCGCATCGCAAAGATCATCCCAGCGTGATCTTGTCGATCTCCGCCATCTCATCCGTGCTGAGCTTCCAGGCGATCGCCTTCACGTTCTCCTCGATCTGCTCGACACGGGTGGCGCCGGCGATCACGCTCGACACTTGCGGGCGGGCGGCGAGCCAGGAGAAGGCGAGCTCGAGCATGCTGTGCCCGCGCGCCTTCGCGAAGGCGGTGAGCTTCTCGACGATCTCCTCGTTGCGCGGCGTGACGTAGCGGTCGCGCAGCCGCGGCACCTTGCCGAAGCGGGTGTCGCCGGGCGCGGCCTCGCCCTTGCGGTATTTGCCGGTCAGAAGTCCGCTGGCGAGCGGGAAGAACGGCAACAGGCCGAGCTTGTATTCCGTTGCCGCCGGCAACAGATCCTTCTCGATGTCGCGCACCACCAGGGAATATTCGTCCTGGCAGGAGACGAAGCGGCTGACATTCATCGCGCGCGCGACGTACTCCGCTTCCGCGATCCGCCAGGCCGGAAAGTTCGAATTGCCGATGTAGCGGACCTTGCCCTGGTGGACGAGATCGTCGAGCGCGCGCAGGCTCTCCTCGATCGGCGTCAGCGGGTCGTAGTCGTGCTGCTGGTAGAGGTCGATGTAGTCGGTCTTCAGCCGCTTCAGGCTCGCCTCCACGGCCTCCATGACGTAGCGACGCGAGGCACCCTGCTTGGTTCCGTCTTCCGACATCGGCTTGGCGTATTTCGTCGCCAGCACGATGTCCTTGCGGCGGTCGCCCAGCACGGCGCCGAGCACATCTTCCGAGCCGCCCATGTTGGAATAGATGTCGGCGGTGTCGAACAGCGTGATGCCGAGATCGAGCGCGCGATGGATCACCTTGCGCGAGGTCTCGAGGTCGGTGCGCTGGCCGAAATTGTTGCAGCCGAGGCCGACCGCAGACACGCGAAGGCCGGAGGCGCCGAGATTGCGAATTTCCATGGGAAGTCCTGTCAGAGGAAGCCGCACCCATTGTGACCGCGGCGCACTACGCCAGCAAGCTGCCCACTGCGCTGCTGCCATGCCGACAGAGCGGACAAAAAAATGCGGCCCCAGTCAGACGCGGCGACTGACGGGGACCGCTTTGGGGCGCTTGATCGGTGACGGGGGGCCTGATCAGACGCAGGCGCAGCGTAGTCCCGCTATGTTACGCGCGGGTGACAACGGGAGTTATCCACAGGGTGTGGGCGGGGGTCAGAACAGCTTGCGATAGACGATGAAGCCGGACCGCTCCGCGACCTTGTCGTACAGGCTCTGCGCCGTGAGATTGGTCTCGTGCGTCTGCCAATAGACGCGCGGCGATCCCGCCAGTTTCGCCCGCTCGTAGACGCCGTAGATCAGCGCCGAGGCGACGCCCTTGCCGCGCGCAGCCTCCAGCGTGAACAGATCCTGCAAATAACAGGACGGCTCGATCGCGGTGGTGCTGCGGTGGAACAGATAGTGCGTCAGCCCGAGCAGCTTGCCGTCGCTCTCGGCGACCAGCGCATGCACCGGCTCGTAGGCGTCAAAGAAGCGCTGCCAGGTCACCTCAGTGATCTCAGGTGCAAGGGCGGTCGGACCGGAGCGGCCGTAGAAGGCGTTGTAGCCATCCCACAGCGGCAGCCATTGATCGTAGTCCTGGCGCGTGACGGGGCGAATGGTGAGCGACATGTGAAATTCCGCGATCGATGAAGCGTCCTTCATACGTGATGTCGGGCGCGGCGATCAATCACACAATGGCATCACTCCGCGACACGCAGATACCGGATCAGCTTGCGGCCCTGGGGATCGCGCAGCGAGCGGTAGTAGTCGGAGCGCGAGGGCGCATCGGTGTGGCGCACGAGATCGGTCACCGGCGTGTAGCTCAGCATGCGTCCGCCATCGGGCAGGGCGTTGCAGACGAAGCGCAGCACCTCGCCGTTGCGCAACGCGATGTTGATCGGCGTGGCATCGCCGATCCGCACCATCTCCATGCGCTGGGCGATGAAGGTGCCGAGCTCGTCCTCGGGCAGTTCGAACGCGCCGGTGTCGCGGCTGTGATACATCAGCGCGATGAACGGCGGCTTGCCGTCGGCGATCTCGTCCGGCACCGCAAAATAGTCGCGGAAGGCGCGGTTGATGAATTCGGCCCGCGTCTCGGCATCGAGCAGCACGATGCCGATATCGACCTGATCGAGCGCGGCGGACAGCCGCGCGGCCGTGGCGTGGCTCTGCCGTTCGGCGGCGAACGTGCCGAGCAGTTGCTCGCGCATCAGTCCGGTGATGCCGGCGGTGCCGGCGGCCGTCATGATCAGGAGGCCGAGCTGGACCAGATCGGCGACGGCGTAGCCGGAAACGCCGTGACGGTTGAGGAAGAACAGCGCCGACCCGATCACTGCGATGGCCGCGCTGGTCATGGCGGAGGAGAGACCCGAGAGGGCTCCGGCAAGCGCCACGATGCAGACGAACAGCGGTGCGGGCGAGGGAACGGGGACAAGGCGATCGAGAAGCATCGCCAGCAGCGCAATTGCTGCCGTCAGCGCCGGACCGGAGATCGCACGCCACCCGAACCGCATGGGCCAGTCTCGCTCCTCCCGAACGAGGTAAGGCGCCAATTCTGACGGATCGTTGCGCCATGCGATGCGATTTCGCGCGATGCGCTTAAGGGACACTTGCGCGCAAGCGCAAAGCTTTCGGATGATTTTAGACCAAATGCGCGTGCTTGAGGCGCTGTTGCAGCACGGGCGCGTTCAGCGTCGACGTCCCCACGCCCTTGCGCGTGCCGACCAATATCAACAGCGAGGCCGCGACCAGGATGGCTGCGGTCAGGGTGATTGCAACGACTACCACAGGTGATTTCATCGACGTCCCGTCGCGATGCCGGTCGGCACGGGCCACGCGGCGTCTTGAAGGTTGGTCCAGGATGAAACGGGGATCAGACCGGCAGGCCCATCGCCATGGTGGCCTTGGTCGACAGCACCGTCAGGGTGACGATCAGGCACAACGACAGCGCGGCGACGGCGAGCGAAGCCGCAACCGCGCGGGTCAACCGGGGAGACGCGACGGTAGCGGGGTGGCCGTGAAAGCCTGCCGTGCCGGACGCCCGAATCATGGTCTAAATCCTTCAACACGCGAGCGAATCACCCGCGACCTTCCACAATTTCCCAGTTTCAACCGGCAATATTGGGGCGGCTATCGCGCCGAAAACGGCGAGATTGCGGCGGGAAGGATTCTTATGCCCGTTATTCGCCGGAGCCGAGGGACGGTTCCTCAGGCGCCCGCGGCAATGCTGGCGGAGTCGTCGATGTCGGCCGGCCGCCAGTCCATCGACACGAAGCCGGGCGCGGCTTCGACGCGCTTCAGCCAGTCCCGGATCGCCGGGAAGGTCGAAAGGTCGAAGTCGCAGCGGTCGGCGAGGTGGGTGTAGCCGTAGAGCGCGATGTCGGCGACCGTGAGCTGGCGGGCGGCGAAATAGGCGCTGGTCTTGAGATGGTTCTCCATCACCTGGAGCGCGCCATAGCCGCGCTCCATCCAGTCCTCCAGCGAATGGGTCTGGAGGTCGCGGCCGCCCTTGACCAGCGACAGCCAGAAATAGGCGGCGCCGATGTTCGGCTCGAGCGCGTGCTGCTCGAAGAACATCCATTGCAGCGCCTCGGCGCGGTCGATGCGGTTCTCCGGCGCGAGCGGCGTGCCGACGGCGACGTACCAGAGGATGGCGTTGGACTCGGCGAGGAAGCGGTCGCCGCCGACCTCGAGCAGCGGCACCTGGCCCGACGGGTTCTTGGTCAGGAAGTCCGGCGTGCGGCTCTCGCCGCGCAGAATGTCCACCTCGATTGCTTCGTAAGGCACGTTCAGCAGCGCCAGCGCAAGGCGGACCTTGTAGCTGTTGCCCGAGCGTTGCATCGAATAGAGCTTGTACATTCCGAGGATGATTCCGGGAGATGGGGAGACGCGGCGCTTGTTGCCCCGCGACGCGGCTAAACAATGATGCCGATGTGAATCCGCCGCAAGGGCCGCGCAATAGAAAAACTCGAAAACCCTACCGCACTGCAGCGCCGCGGAAGATCATTTCTGCCGAGCGATGCAAATCAGATCACGCTTGCGTCAACGCGGGGACGCGTTGCTCGACGAGACCGTGAAGCGCGTCGGATCATTGCATCGACCATCGGGATTAGGGCGCCAATGCTTCCGCATCGTCGTAGCCGGGCTCGCTTCGCCGAAGCGGCCTCTGCCGCGCAGGCGGATCAAGTCCGGGCAATGACGACATGCTGGTTTCACCGCGGCACGGAGCGGCAAAATTGCTCCGAGGACAGGCCTTGCCGGATATGAGCAATTCCGGAGGCAAAGTTGCGGAAAATTGCGGGAAATCGCGCCTTGAAACGCGCCGGATCCGTAAACTTTTGCGGGATCGGGCTGAAGTTTCTTGCGGCGCAGCGGCACACGTTTTAGGGTAGCTCATTCCCACAATCAGAGTCGTGAGGCCCAGGGCTTCTCGACGCTTGTCAGGAGATGACGATGTCCTTCCTTGCCGCTGCGCTCGACCGTGTGAAGCCGTCCGCGACCATCGCGGTCACGGATAAAGCACGCGCGCTGAAAGCGGCGGGCCGCAACGTCATCGGCCTCGGTGCCGGCGAGCCCGACTTCGACACGCCCGCCAACATCAAGCTGGCGGCGATCCGCGCCATCGAAGCCGGCAAGACCAAGTACACCGCGGTCGACGGCATCCCCGAGCTGAAAGACGCGATCATCGCGAAGTTTCAGCGCGAGAACGGCGTCACGTACAAGCCGAACCAGATCATCGTCGGCACCGGCGGCAAGCAGGTGCTCTACAACGCGCTGATGGCGACCATCAATCCGGGCGACGAGGTGATCATCCCCGCGCCGTACTGGGTCAGCTATCCTGAAATGGTGGCGCTCGCCGGCGGCGAGCCGGTGTCGGTGGTCTGCACCGCTGCGACCGGCTTCAAGCTCCAGGCCGAGGCGCTCGAGCGCGCGATCACGCCGAAGACCAAATGGGTGATCCTGTGCTCGCCGTCGAACCCGACGGGAGCCGCCTACACGAAGTCCGAGCTGAAGGCGCTCACTGACGTGCTCGTGAAGCATCCCCATGTCTGGGTGATGACCGACGACATGTACGAACACCTCGTCTATGACGACTTCCAGTTCACCACGGTCGCGCAGGTCGAGCCGAAACTCTACGACCGCACGCTCACCGTGAACGGCGTGTCGAAGGCCTATTGCATGACCGGCTGGCGCATCGGCTATGCCGGCGGCCCGGCGCAGCTCATCAAGGCGATGTCGACCATCCAGTCGCAATCGACCTCGAACCCGTCGTCGATTGCGCAGTGGGCGGCGGTGGAAGCGCTGAACGGTCCGCAGGACTTCATCCCCGCCAACAACAAGGTGTTCAAGGAGCGCCGCGATCTCGTGGTCTCCATGCTCAACCAGGCCAAGGGCATCGAATGCCCGCGGCCCGAGGGCGCCTTCTACGTCTATCCGTCGTGCGCCGGCACGATCGGCAAGACCGCGCCGTCGGGCAAGGTGATCGACAATGACGAGACCTTCGTCACCGAGCTGCTGGAAACCGAAGGCGTCGCGGTGGTGCAGGGTTCGGCCTTCGGCCTCGGCCCGGCGTTCCGCATCTCCTACGCGACCAAGACCTCGGACCTCGAAGACGCCTGCAAGCGCATCCAGCGCTTCTGCGGCAATCTGCGCTAAGCGCACGGCAACGAAGTGACACGAAAGGGCCCGCGCAATGCGGGCCCTTTTTCTCTCACGTCAGCGCGATCTGGCGCGACCGGAGCTGTTGTGGCATAGACCATCGCGCGGCGTGTGCCGCGCCTTCCATGCTCGCACCACATCATCGCCGGAGACATTTCATGCGCCGTTCGTTCATCTTCGCCGGTCTCATCGCCGCCAGCCTCGTTGCTTCCCTTGCAGACAGCGACGCACAGCAGCGGATGGCACGGGTCGGCGTGCTCGAATGCCGCGGCGGCGCCAGCGTCGGTTTCATCGTGGGATCGGTGACCCATCTCGGCTGCGTGCTGCGTGCAGACGGCTCGCCTGACGATCGCTACGTCGCGACCATCCACAAAGTCGGTCTCGACATCGGCATCACCCAGGAGACGGCGCTGGCCTGGGGCGTGTTCGCGCCGGTCGATCGGCTTGGCCCCGGCGACCTCTCCGGCAATTACGCGGGCGCGCAGGGCAGCGCCTCGGTCGGCGTCGGCGTCGGCGGCAACGTGCTGATCGGCGGCTCCAACAATTCGATCTCGCTCCAGCCACTCAGCGTGCAAGGCCAGGTCGGACTCAACGTCGCCGCCGGCCTCGAGAGCCTGGAACTCCGTCCGGGCCGTTGAGCCTTCGGACAGCGAAGGCGTTGGCTCACCTCTCCCCGTCGGGGGAGAGGTGGAACATGGCGACGACCTGATCTCGTCAGACGTTAAGACCTAATCCAGCCGACGACGCACCGCAGCGAAGTTTGACGCTTGCCAAACTCCTGGGACGGGCAGAGCATCCGCGCTTGCCGACCCAATCATGGGCCGAGCTCCACACCAAGGAGGCGGCGAATGGGACAAGACGTCAGAAGTCCCCGAGGTCCACGGTGCATCGCGCTGGTGGGCCCTTTCCAAAGCGGTAAAACCACCCTTCTCGAAGCAATACTGGCGCGAACTGGCGCCATCCCACGCGCCGGCAGCGTCGATGCCGGAACTTCCGTCGGAGACGCCACGCCAGAGGCCCGCCATCACAAGATGACCGTCGGGCTCACTGCCGCCACCACGAGTTTCATGGGCGACAGCTACACCTTCCTCGATTGTCCCGGTTCCGTTGAGTTTGCCCACGACATGCGCGCCGCGCTGCCCGCGGTGGACGCCGCGATCGTGGTCTGCGAGGCCGACGAGAAGAAGCTGCCGCAGCTTCAGATCATCCTGCGCGAGCTGGAAGAGCTGAAGATCCCGCGTTTCCTGTTCCTCAACAAGATCGATCGCGCCAGCCAGCGCATCCGCGAGACGCTCGCAATGCTCCAGCCCGCCTCGCGCGTGCCGCTGGTGTTGCGCCAGATCCCGATCTGGAAGGACGAGCTGATCGAGGGCTTCGTCGATCTCGCGCTGGAGCGCGCCTTCGTCTATCGCGAGCACAAGGCCTCCGAAGTGGTCGCGCTCGAAGGCGGCAATCTCGATCGCGAGAAGGAAGCCCGCTTCTCGATGCTGGAGAAGCTCGCCGACCACGACGATGCGCTGATGGAACAACTGCTCGAAGACATCCAGCCGCCGCGTGATGCCGTGTTCGACGATCTCGCGCGCGAATTGCGCGAGGGACTGATCTGTCCCGTGCTGCTGGGCGCCGCCGCGCGCGAGAATGGCGTGCTGCGTCTGATGAAGGCGCTGCGTCACGAGGCGCCGGGCATTGCGGAGACCGCAAAACGTCTCGGCGCGCCCGAGACCAAGGATGCGCTTGGCTACGTCTTCAAGACGCTGCATTCGCAGCACGGCGGCAAGCTGTCGCTGACGCGGTTGCTCGCCGGCCATCTCGACGACGGTGCGACGCTGCAATCGGCGTCCGGAGGCTCGGGGCGCATCTCCGGCATCCTCGCCGTCAACGGCGCCTACGACACCAAGCGTGCCATGGCCGAGGCCGGCGACACGGTGGCGCTCGCCAAGCTCGATCCGTTCAAGACCGGTGACACGGTCTCGAGCGGCAAGACCCCGCCGTCGGGGTTGCTCGCCACGGAACCGACGCCGCCGGTGCTCGCGATCTCGGTCGCCGCCACCGATCGCAAGGACGACGTGAAGCTCGGCCAGGCGATGGCGCGGCTGCACGAGGAGGATCCCTCCCTGGTCGTCGTGCAGAACGCCCAGACCCACGACACCGTGTTATGGGGACAGGGCGAGATGCATCTGCGGGTCGCCGGCGAGCGGCTGCGCGACCGCTTCGGCGTCAAGGTCACCTCGCATCCGCCCGGCATCGGCTACCAGGAGACCATCCGCAAGCCGATCACCCAGCGCGGGCGGCACAAGAAGCAGTCCGGCGGTCACGGCCAGTTCGGTGACGTCGTGCTCGACATCAAGCCGCTGCCGCGCGGCGACGGCTTCAAATTCACCGAGAAGGTGGTGGGTGGCGCGGTGCCGCGGAACTACATCGGCGCGGTGGAAGAGGGCGTCGTCGACGGATTGACGCGCGGTCCGCTCGGCTTTCCCGTCACCGATCTGCAGGTGACGCTGACCGACGGCTCCTATCACAGCGTCGATTCCTCCGACCTCGCCTTCCGCACGGCGGCGCGGATCGGACTCAACGAAGGCCTGCCGCACTGCCAGCCGGTGCTGCTGGAGCCGATCCACGTGGTCGAGATCGTCTGCCCAACCGATGCCACCGCCAAGATCAACGCGATCCTGTCGGCGCGGCGCGGCCAGATCCTCGGCTTCGACACGCGTGACGGCTGGAGCGGCTGGGACTGCGTCCGCGCCATGATGCCGGAAGCCGAGATCGGCGAATTGATCGTCGAGCTGCGTTCGGCCACGGCCGGCGCCGGCAGCTTCACCCGCCAGTTCGACCACATGGCCGAAGTCACGGGTCGCGCCGCCGACCAGATCATCGCCGCGCATCAGCACGCGGCGTGAGTCAGCGTCTAGCGCAGTAAGAGACGCACAACTCTCTCACGCCCTCTCCCCGCTCTTCACGGGGGGAGGGTTGTGAGGGCTGTCTCGTCACACGTCATTGCGAGCGCAGTGAAGCAATCCAGAGTCTTTCCGCGGAGGGATTCTGGATTGCTTCGCTGCGCTCGCAGTGACGAAGAAGGCACTTGCGCTTGCCCGCAGATGATGTATTATACATCATTGTACATGTTAAAAATATCACTTATAATCTCTCATACGTGAGGCCGGTGTGATCACGTCGTTCCAGATGCGGGCAGCGCGCGCGCTGCTTGGCATTGACCAGAGAACCCTGGCCGAGCTGGCCGGCGTGTCGCTGCCCACCATCCAGCGGATGGAGGCCAGCACCGGCAACGTGCGTGGCGTGGTCGAGACCTTGATCAAGGTGGTCGAGGCGTTCGAGCGGGCCGGCGTCGAGCTGATCGGCGAACAGGTGCGCAGCGACAGCGGCGGACGTGGCGTTCGCCTGAAGGAGCCGGGGCCGCCGCGCCGCGTCGGAGCATGATCGGTTGATCGTGCTCGGGATCATGAGGGGCTAGCGCATCGTCGCGCACGCAGGTCGCGCGCGCCGGACGGTGCTTCGGAGCATCGTGGGGCAGCGGAGCATCCTGGGGATGAGCATCACAAGCGATCAGGCAGGCGGGCTGCAGCCGTTTCGCCGGCCGACCTTTACCGAACTGTATTTGCCAAAGCTCGTCACCGTCTGGCGCGAAGGCTACGGCCTTGCGGATTTCCGTGCCGACATCTTTGCGGGCCTCACCGTTGCGATCGTCGCGTTGCCGCTGTCGATGGCGATCGCGATCGCATCGGGCGTGACGCCGGACCGCGGCCTCTACACGGCGGTCATCGGCGGCTTCATCGCCTCGCTGCTCGGCGGCAGCCGGTTCCAGATCGGCGGTCCCGCGGGCGCGTTCATCGTATTGGTCGCGCTGACCGCGGAGCGGCATGGCGTCGACGGCGTCATCCTCGCCACCCTGATGGCGGGCCTGTTCCTGATCGCCGCGGGCCTGTTGCGGGTCGGCACCTACATCAAGTTCATTCCCTATCCGGTGACGGTCGGCTTCACCGCCGGCATCGCCGTGATCATCTTCGCGAGCCAGCTTCGCGATCTCGGCGGCATCACGCTTGCCGGGAAAGAACCGAGCGAATTCGTTCCGAAGCTGATGGCGCTGGCAGAAGGCCTGCACACCGTCAATCCGTCGGCGATTGCCGTCGCGGTCGTCAGCATTGCTATCATCGCCGGCTTGCGTCGCTGGCGGCCGTCCTGGCCGGGCATCCTGATCGCGGTCGTCTTCGCGGCGATCGCGACCTCCTTGCTGTCGTTGCCGGTCGAGACCATCGGGTCGCGCTTCGGCGGCATTCCGCGTGAACTGCCGTCGCCGGCCTTGCCCGCGTTCTCAATTGCGAAGGCAACCGCCGTGCTGCCGGATGCGATCGCGTTCGCGCTGCTGGCCGCGATCGAATCGCTGCTGTCGGCGGTGGTGGCCGACGGCATGACCGGGCGCCGTCACCGCTCCAATTGCGAACTGGTGGCACAAGGCGCCGCCAACATCGGCTCGGCGCTGTTCGGCGGCATCTGCGTCACCGGCCTGATCGCGCGCACCGCGACCAACATCCGCGCCGGCGCGCGCGGGCCGCTCGCGGGCATGCTGCACTCCGTGTTCCTGCTGGCGTTCATGCTGATCGCGGCGCCGCTCGCAAGCTACATTCCGCTCGCCGCGCTCGCCTCGGTGCTGGTCGTGGTGGCCTGGACCATGGCGGAGAAGCACGAATTCGCGACGCTGCTGCGCTCGTCATGGGGCGATGCCGTCGTGCTGCTGGCGACCTTCCTGCTCACGATCTTCCGCGATCTGACCGAGGGCATCCTGGTCGGTTTCGCGCTCGGCGCGGTGCTGTTCATCCATCGCATGGCGGAGATGACCGGCATCGAGGAGCGTTCGCCGCTGGTCGCCGCCGACCGTCCCGACGACGGCAACGGCGAGCGTGTGCCTTACGATCCCGCCCTCGCGATCGACCGCGACGTGCTGGTGTATCGCATCACCGGCGCGTTCTTCTTCGGCGCCGCCTCCGCCATCGGAGGCGTGCTCGACGAGGTCGCCGACAAGCGCAAGGCCTTCGTGGTCGATTTCGCCGCGGTGCCGTTCCTGGATTCGACGGCGGCCAACGTGCTCGGCCGCGTCGCCGCCAAGGCGCACCGCCAGGGCATCCGCCTGTTCATCACCGGCGCCTCGCCCGCGGTCCGGCGCGCGCTGCTCACCCATGGCGTGACGCCGCCGCGGGCGCGCTATCGCCAGAGTCTCGAGCGCGCGATCGCCGACATCAAGGGCCGAGCGGCCGCCGAGGCTGCGGCGGAATAGCGACGTCCGCACGCTTGACAGGCCCCACGGGACGCGAAATGGATCGCCTCGGAAACGACCCGAGGGAAAGATGACCGCGCCCAAAACTCCCGCAGCCTGTCTGATCGGATGGCCGGCCGCGCATTCGCGCTCGCCGCTGATCCATCATTACTGGCTGCGCACGCTCGGAATTGCCGGCGGCTACCTCATCGAGGCGGTTCCGCCCGAGGACCTGCGTGATTTCGTGCTGCGGCTGTCGCTGCGCGGCTTCGTCGGCGCCAACGTCACCATCCCGCACAAGGAAGAGGTGCTGGCGCTGTCCACCCCCGATGCGCGCGCCAAGGCCGTCGGTGCCGCCAACACGCTGTGGTTCGAGAACGGCGAGCTGCGCTCGACCAACACCGACGTCGAAGGCTTCATCGGCAATCTCGACGCCAGCGCGCCCGGCTGGGACAAGGCGGAGGAGGCGCTGGTGCTCGGGGCCGGCGGCTCCTCGCGCGCGGTCGTGTTCGGCCTGATCGAGCGTGGGATCAAGCGCATCCATCTCGCCAATCGCACCATCGCGCGGGCCGAGACGCTCGCAAGACAGTTCGGGCCGAACGTGCATCCTGTTACGTGGGACGGGATCAACGACGTGCTGCCGCGTGCAAAACTTCTCGTGAACACGACCTCGCTCGGCATGCACGGCCAGCCGCCTCTCGATGTCGAATTGGCAGGCTTGCCGCAAGCGGCCGTGGTCGCCGACCTCGTCTACGTCCCGCTGGTCACCCCGCTGCTCGCCGCAGCGAAGGCGCGCGGCCTCAACACCGCCGACGGGCTCGGCATGCTGCTGCATCAGGCGGTGCGCGGCTTCGAGCTGTGGTTCGGCCAGCGGCCGCAGGTCACGGCCGAGCTGCGGGCGCTGGTCGAGGCCGATCTCACAAAGACTTGAGAGAATAGGTGTGCCGTCTCCGGAGTTCTATCCCCCGTGGGGACAATCGGAGACCGTCATGTCTGTTCAACGTGCAACTTTCACACGTCCACTCATCGCCGTCGCGATGGTGGTCGCTTCCACCCTCTATGCCTATGCCCAAAAGGCGCCGGTGCCGACGCGCGTGCGCGGCACGATCGAGAGCGTCAATGGCGATACGATGCAGGTCAAGTCGCGCAGCGGCGAGGACGTCAAGCTGCGCATCGCCCCTGACCTGAACGTGTCGGGTATTACCAAAATTTCACTCGCCGACATCAAGGTCGGCTCCTTCGTCGGCGCCACCACCGTGCCGGGTCCGGACGGCGGCCAGAACGCGGTCGAGGTGCACGTGTTTCCGGAGAGCATGCGCGGCACCGGCGAGGGCTCGCGGCCCTATGACCTCAAGCCGAACTCCAGCATGACCAATGCCACGGTGTCGGAGAGCGTGGTCGGCAATGACGGCCATACGCTGCTGGTGAAGTACAAGGACGGCGAGAAGAAGGTGTTCGTCGCCGACAACACGCCGGTGGTGACCTTCGTGCCCGGCGACAAGTCCGACCTGAAGGCCGGCGCCAAGGTGATCGCCTTCATGAAGCAATTGCCGGACGGCTCGTTCGAGACCAACCGCGTCAGCGTCGGCCGCGACGGCCTGACGCCGCCGATGTGAGGGAGGACCGGATCATGCCGAATTCGACGATGAAATCCGGCCTGCTCGCGGCGGTCCTCGCCCTCGTATCGTTCGCCGCCTCGGCGCAGCAGGCGCCGACGGTCCGCATCCGCGGCGCCATCGAGAGCGTCGACGGCAACATGCTCGGCATCAAGACGCGCGAAGGCAGCGACGTGAAGGTGCGCATGACCGACAACGTCGCCGTGTTCGCCGTGGTGAAGACCGAGCTGTCCGAGATCAAGGAAGGCTCCTATATCGGTGTCACCGCCATGCCCGAGCCCGACGGCACCCAGAAGGCGATCGCCGTGCACATCTTCCCGGAGAACCAGCGCGGCGCCGCCGAAGGATTCCGTCCCTGGGATGCCCGCGCCAACTCGACCATGACCAATGCCACCGTGGCACAGACGGTGAGGGGCACCGACGGCCAGGACATCACGGTGAAATACAAGGACGGCGAGAAGAAAGTCGTGGTGCCGCCGGACACGCCCATCGTCACCTTCGTCGCCACCGACAAGTCGGACGTGAAGCCCGGCGCCAAGCTGATCATCTTCGGCGCGGCGAAGAAGGAGGACGGCTCGCTGGAGGCGAACCGGGTCAATGTCGGGCGGGATGGGGTCACGCCGCCGATGTGAGTGCGTGTGAGATATAAGACGCAGACTTGTAGGGTGGGTTAGGCGAAGCCGTAACCCACCATGCTTCTGCAAATGCGGACCGAAGTTGGTGGGTTACGCTCATCGGACTTGCGCTTTGCGCATCCGCCGAGCTAACCCACCTACGGCATCGCCGATACATTCTCGGTGTCGTCCCGGCGAAGGCCGGGACCCATACCGCGTGATCTGTCGATAGGCACAGGTATCAGTACCGTGCGAAGACCAGATAACTTCCGGTCTTCGTCAAACTTACCTTTGGGGTTATGGGTCCCGGCCTTCGCTGGGACGACACCGGTTATTGTTGTTGCACCCCGGCAGGCGCCTCACACCGCAATGACGTGATCGTCGATCTCGTCGATCCGGTTGACGCCGCACAGGCCCATGGTGGTGAGCAGCTCCTTCTGGATGATGTCGATCGCCTTGGCGACGCCGGCCTGGCCGCCGGCACCCAGGCCATAGGCGTAGGCACGGCCGAGCATGCAGGATTTTGCGCCGAGCGCGAGCGCGCGCATCACGTCCTGGCCGGAGCGGATGCCGCCGTCGAACATGATCTCCATCCTGTCGCCGACCGCGTCCGCGATCTCGGGCAGCACCTCGATCGAGGAGGGTGCGCCGTCGAGCTGACGGCCGCCATGGTTGGAGACGACGAGGGCCTGCGCGCCGGTCTTGGCGGCTTCCTCGGCGTCCTCGACGTCCAGGATGCCCTTGATGATGAGCTTGCCCGGCCAGATGCTGCGGACCCACTCGACGTCCTTCCAGTTCAGGGAGGTGTCGAACTGCGAGGCGGTCCATTCGGCGAGGCGGTTGAGGTCCTCGGTGTTCTTCACGTGGCCGGCGATGTTGCCGAAGGTGCGGCGCTTGCCCTGCAGCACGCCGGAGACCCAGGCCGGCTTGCTGGCGAAATCCAAAAGCTTCGACAGCGACCATTCCGGCGGCACGGTCATGCCGTTCTTGATGTCGGCATGGCGCTGGCCGATCACCTGCAGGTCGACGGTGAGCACCAGCGCGCTGCACTTGGCCGCGATCGCGCGCTGGATCAGATCCTTGATGAAGCCGCGGTCCTTCATGACGTAGAGCTGGAACCAGAACGGCTTCTCGACATTGGCGGCGATGTCCTCGATCGAGCAGATCGACATCGTCGATTGCGTGAACGGGATACCGGCGGCCTGCGCGGCGCGGCAGGCGTAGATCTCGCCGTCGCCGTGCTGCATGCCGAGCAGGCCGACGGGGGCCAGTATCAGCGGCATGGTCGAGGGCTCGCCGAGGATCGTGGTCGAGGTGTCGCGCTTGGAGACGTCGACCAGGATGCGCTGGCGGAACTTGATCGCCTGCATGTCCTCGCGGTTGGCGCGCAGCGTTTCCTCGGCATAGGAGCCGCGGTCGCAATAGTCGAAGAACGCCTTCGGCACACGGCGCTTATGCAGCGCGCGAAGATCGTCGATACAGGTGATGTGCTTCATGAACGTTTCCCCGGCCCGTCTTGTATCGGAGTCTTGCATCGGAAGATCGAGGGGTCATCTAGCATGGTTGGATGCACAGCCAAATCGTTTGAGAGGAGGGTGCCATGACGAGGCCGCACAAGGGGCCTTCGCCGGAAGAGATCAAGGAGAAGCGGGATCTCGAGGAGGCGCTGGAAGAAGGCCTGGAGGAGACCTTTCCGGGCTCCGATCCCGTCAACGTCACCCAGCCACCGCCGAGCCGCGAGGACGGCCATGTCAAGCGCAGCAAATAAGGGCCGGTTTCGCACCGGTCTGGTCTTCGCGCGGGAACTATAGTATTAACAAGACGTTGTCGGGGGCGCGGCGGCCCCGGTTCCGTAATGATTCATCATATTTTTTGAAGCCAAGTTAGCCGCGATGGCTTTATAAGACCTCAGCAAATCAGGGATGCGGGGCCCGTTCGGGCATCCCGTGGTTGTAGAGGGGGTCCCTGGTTGTTGCGTTGGGGGACGATATGAGCCGCAAATATTTCGGGACGGACGGGATTCGGGGCCGCGCCAACGGACTGATCACGCCGGAGCTCGCGCTCAAGGTCGGCCAGGCCGCAGGCCTTGCGTTTCAGCGCGGTGACCACCGCCACCGTGTCGTGATCGGCAAGGACACCCGCCTGTCCGGCTACATGATCGAATACGCGATGGTCGCGGGCTTCACCTCGGTCGGCATGGACGTGCTGCTGGTCGGCCCGATGCCGACGCCGGCGGTGGCGATGCTGACCAAGTCGATGCGCGCCGATCTCGGCGTGATGATCTCGGCCTCGCACAATCTGTTCGAGGACAACGGCATCAAGCTGTTCGGCCCGCAGGGCTTCAAGCTCTCCGACGACGTCGAGAAGCAGATCGAGCAGCTGCTCGACGAGCCCATCGACAAGAGGCTCGCACAAAGTGCGAGCTTGGGCCGCGCCCGCCGCATCGACGGCGTGCATGACCGCTACATCGAATTCGCCAAGCGGACGCTGCCGCGCGACCTGTCGCTCGACGGCCTGCGCGTCGTGATCGATTGCGCCAACGGCGCCGCCTACAAGGTGGTGCCCGAAGCGCTGTGGGAATTGGGCGCCGACGTGGTTCCGATCGGCGTCGAGCCGGACGGTTTCAACATCAACAAGGATTGCGGCTCGACCTCGCCGGAAGCGCTGTCGCGGAAGGTGCGCGAGATGCGCGCCGACATTGGCATCGCGCTGGACGGCGATGCCGACCGCGTCATCCTGGTCGACGAGCGCGGCCATGTCGTCGACGGCGACCAGCTGCTCGCGGTGATCGCGCAGAGCTGGAAGGAAGACGGCCGGCTGTCGCGTCCCGGCATCGTCGCCACCGTGATGTCCAATCTCGGCCTCGAGCGCTTCCTGAAAGGGCAGGGGCTCGATCTCGTGCGCACGCCGGTCGGCGATCGCTACGTGCTCGAGCAGATGCTGAGCGGCGGCTACAATCTCGGCGGCGAGCAGTCCGGCCACATCATCCTGTCCGACTACGCCACCACCGGCGACGGTTTCGTCGCCGCGCTGCAGGTGCTCGCCGTGGTGCAGAAGCTGCGCCGTCCCGTGTCGGAAGTCTGCCACCGCTTCGATCCGCTGCCGCAGATCCTGAAGAACGTCCGTCACAAGGGCGGCAAGCCGCTCGATAATTCCGACGTCAAGTCGGCGATCTCCGACGGCGAGAAGCGGCTCAACGGCCACGGTCGCCTGCTGATCCGCTCGTCCGGCACCGAGCCGGTGATCCGCGTGATGGGCGAGGGCGAAGACCGCATCCTGGTCGAGGACGTCGTCGACACCATCGTTTCGGCGCTGGGCCAGGCGGCGGCGTAAGTTTTCCCTTCTCCCCTTGTGGGAGAAGGTGGCGCGAAGCGCCGGATGAGGGGTTCTATCCCCGACCACAGCCGCTAGTTCGACTCGCGGAGAAATACCCCTCACCCGCCTCGCCGCTGCGCGGCGAGCCACCCTCTCCCACAAGGGGAGCGGGGAAGAGCGCATCCCAGCCATGGGCGATTGACGGTGGATCGGCCGGCGCTTGCATCGTAATCAGCAGGTCGCGGCAATCTGCCGCGTCGGGATCGCTGCATTGAACAAGCCCGTCGTCGTCTCAGAGGAAACGCTGACCGAGCCCGTCGTCGTCGACGTGGCGCCCGCTGCTGCGAAAGCCGCAGGGCCGGCCTATGTCGTGCTCGCCGGCATCAGCTTCTCGCATTTCCTCAACGACACCATGCAGTCGCTGATCGCCTCGGTGTACCCGATCCTGAAGGACACCTACGCGCTCGACTTCGCGCAGATCGGCATGATCACGCTGGCCTTCCAGTTCACGGCCTCGCTGCTCCAGCCGGTGGTCGGGCACTACACCGACAAGAAGGCGCAGCCTTATTCGCTGGCGATCGGCATGGCCTCGACCTTCTTCGGCCTGCTGCTGCTCAGCGCCGCGCACCAATATCTCGTCATCCTCGTCGCCGCCGCGCTGGTCGGCCTCGGCTCGGCGGTGTTTCATCCGGAATCGGCGCGCATCGCGCGGCTCGCCTCCGGCGGCCGCTACGGTTTTGCGCAATCGGTGTTTCAGCTCGGCGGCAGTTTCGGCACCTCGATGGGACCGGTGCTCGCCGCGCTGATCGTGGTGCCGTTCGGGCAGGGCAGCATCGCCTGGTTCTCCTCGATCGCGGGCCTCGCCATCGTCATCCTCTGGCGCATCGGCCGCTGGTACGAACCGCAGATCAAGGCCAAGAAGACGGTGGTGGTTCAGGTCCATCCCGACGCGCCGAGCTCGCGCCGTGTCGCGGTCGCGTTGCTCGTGCTGGTCGCGCTGCTGTTCTCAAAACAGCTCTACGTCTCGAGCCTGTCGAGCTACTACATCTTCTATCTGATCGACCGCTTCGGCGTGTCGACGCAGGCCGCGCAGATGTACCTCTTCATCTTCCTCGCGGCGAACGCGGTCGGCGCGTTTCTCGGTGGACCGTTAGGGGATCGCTTCGGCCGCAAGATCGTGATCTGGATCTCGATCCTCGGCGCACTGCCGTTCACGCTGGCGCTGCCCTTTGCCGGGCTCTATGCGAGCGCGGTGCTCAGCGTGTTCATCGGCCTGATCATCTCCTCGACGACGTCGTCGATCATCGTGTTCGCGCAGGAGCTGGTGCCGCACCGCTTCGGCATGATCTCGGGCGTGTTCTTCGGTGTCGCCTTCGGCATCGGAGGCCTCGGCGCCGCCGTGCTCGGCAAGCTCGCCGACCACACCTCGATCGAGTTCGTCTACCAGGTCTGCGCCTGGCTGCCCGCGATCGGGCTGCTTGCGGTGTTCCTGCCAAAACTGCCGCGGCACGCGCGTTAACAGATCCTGTTTCGCTGCATTGCGGCTTCACCAATCGTTAGTAATTGCGGCGCGCCAAGCGCTTCGGCTGCCGCATTTTTGCAACGCTCGCGCTGCATCCGCGTGTGTGGTCAGAAAAAATCAACCTTAAAAATTAGGGTTAAGTGGCGCTTAAACATTTGCTGCCATCGTCCGCCCGTGAGTTTCCAGAACGTGAGGCACCCGTATTTCGCCTCACCGGCCATAAGGACGAAGCCAATGCGTAGCGTTAAGTCTCTCCTTGCCGCGGGTGCGGCAACCCTGATCTCGTCGATGGCGTTCGCCGCCGACATGCCGATCGCGGCGCCCCCTCCGATGTTCGCGCCGCCGGCTCCGCCCGCCGATTTCGGCGGCTGGTATCTCCGTGGCGACGTCGGCATGACCAACCAGCGCGCCAAGAGCATCGAGGGCACCGTGGCGCCAGGGTTCACGAAGACGACGGAGGGCCTCGGCTTCGACTCGTCCCCGCTGTTCGACCTCGGTGTCGGCTATCGCTTCAACAACTGGTTTCGTGCGGACGTGATCGGCCAGTACCGGGGCAAAGCCAATCTGCACGGCAGCGACAACGTCATTGGACCCGGCTTCGTCGGCGCCAACAACTACACCGGCAGCAAGTCCGAGTGGGTCGTGATGGCCAACGCCTATGTCGACCTCGGCACCTGGTGGTGCATCACCCCGTTCATCGGCGCCGGTGTCGGCGGCTCCTACAACAAGATCAGCGGCTTCCGTGACGACGGCGTGTCGTACAGCGGTGGCGTGCTGTCCAACAGCGTCGCCTACTTCGCCGACAACGGAAAGTGGAACTTCGCCTGGGCCGCCCACGCCGGTCTCGCCTACAAGGTCAACCCCGGCTTCACCGTCGAACTGGCCTACAGCTACATGAACCTCGGCGACGCCGCGCCCGGCAACTACCGCCTGTTCGACAACAGCGCCTCCGGCCCGACCTCGATCAAGCTCAAGGAGCTCACCTCGCACGACCTCAAGCTCGGCGTGCGCTGGGATCTCAACAGCCCGCCGGCCTACGTGCCGCCGCCGCTCGTCACCAAGGGCTGATCGCCAAGCCGATCGGTTAGGACTTCTTAACGGCGCGGGATCATCCCGCGCCGTTTTGCTTTGCGTATTTTTCATGGCGAGCAGCGATGAAAGCGGCCGCCGCAAACCATTGGTTAAGGTTAACGAGCCATGATCACGAGCGAAAGTTCGAGTTCGATGGAGCGTTGCGATGCGTGGGCTTTTGTTGGCGGCGGCAATGTTTGGCACGGTGTCTGCTGCGCATGCGGCCGACATGCCGGATCTGCCGATCCTGCGCGGCAGCTTCACCGACGGTCTGACCAGGTCCAGCGTCAACTGGCAGGGCTCTTATATCGGGGCGCAGGTCGGCTACGGTTCGTCCGACGAGAACTTCAACGGCTCGACCAGCAACATGATGGCGGCCTTGCTGGCGGATACGTTGATCGAGAGCTCGATGGGCGTGTCTCAGTGGAATCTCGGACTGGGCAAGGCCTCGCAGCGTACCACCGGTTACGGCGCCTTCGTCGGATACAATGCGCAGTGGGACGACGTCGTGCTGGGCCTCGAAGTGAGCTGGCTGCATGGCAAGTTCGGAGGATCCTCGTCGGCCAGCGAAAGGCGCGTCAGCCCCACCGCACTGTCCGACGGTAACTTCCATGACGTCACCGCGACGTCGACGTCTTCGATCACCATCAACGACATGGGGACGTTCCGCGGCCGCGCCGCTTACGCATGGGGATGCTTCCTGCCCTACATGTTTGCGGGCCTTGCGCTCGGCAATGCCGACATCGTGCGCACTGCCAACGTGCAGGACCGCGTGAGCGCGACCCAGCTTGGGACCTACACGCCGCTGGTGCCGTTGACCTCGACCGATGCCCAGCACAATCACCTGATCTACGGCTACACCGCCGGTCTCGGTGTCGACGTCAACCTGGTCGGCGGCCTGTTCGTGCGCGCGGAGTACGAATACATCCGCTTCTCTTCCGCGGTTGACACCAGCATCAACACCGTTCGCGCCGGCGTCGGCTACAAGTTCTGACGCGTCGACGCCGCGCCGCGGTTGACAGCTCCTTGCCGTCCTGATGCTCTGTTGCCAAACGGAGCGGCGGCGATGAAGATCTACGGCGACAGCAATTCCGGCAATTGTCTCAAGGTGAAGTGGGTCTGCGACAAGCTCGCGCTGCCCTACCGGTGGATCGAGATCGACACAAGCAAGGGCGAGACGCGCACGCCGCAATTCCTGAAGATGAACGGCGCCGGCCAGGTGCCGACCATAGCCTTCGACGACGGCCGCACGCTGGCGCAGTCCAACGCCATCATCCGCTATCTCGCCCGCGACAGCGCACTCGTTCCGCGCGATGCCTTCACGGCTGCCAAGATGGACGAATGGCTGTTCTGGGAGCAGTACAGCCACGAGCCCTATATCGCGGTGTGCCGCTTCCAGATGGTCTATCTCGGCAAGGACGCCTCCGAGCTCGATCCTGAAAAGGTCAAGCGCGGTTATGCAGCGCTCGACCGCATGGAGCAGCATCTTTCCGGCAGCCGCTACTTCGCCGGCGAGGCGGCTTCGCTCGCCGACGTCTCGCTGCTCGCCTATACGCGCGTCGCGCATGAAGGCGGTTTCGATCTCGGCCGTCATGCGGCCGTTCGCCGCTGGATCGGCGAGACCGAGGCCTTTCTCGGCCTGCCGCCGGCGCGTTGAGACCCGGAGTTTCCCTCATGAACGATAAGCCCGTCTCGATCCGTCCCGCGCGCCGCGAGGACGTCGCCGCGATCGTTGCGATGCTCGCCGATGATCATCTCGGGCGCGGCCGCGAGCGCGTGGAGGATCCGCTGCCTGCGGCCTATTACGCTGCGTTCGAGCGGGTCGAGCGCGATCCAAATCTCACGCTCGTGGTCGCCGAGAGCGAGGGCAGGGTGGTCGGCTGCCTGCAACTCGCGGTGCTGTCAGGCCTCAGCTCGCAGGGCGGCGTGCGCGGTCTGCTCGAAGACGTTCGCGTTGCAGCTGATTGTCGCAGCCGCGGCATCGGTGAGCGATTGGTGCAATGGGCGGTCGAAGAAGCGAAAGCGCGCGGCTGCAATCTGGTCGAACTGCTGACGCATCAGACGCGAACGGATGCGCAGCGCTTCTACAAGCGGCTCGGATTCACTGCGAGTCATGTGGGCATGACTGTCCGCTTTTGAGGCAGCTCCTCGCGAGCGTTGCGCGATCAGTGAAATCGGATCGCGCGTTCGTTCATATTAAGAGCTGATAAACTACCCGTCCGTCGTTCACGTTGAACCGGGAACGAACGGTGCTAGTGCAGCGTCGGACACCGGGCTCGGTCGGTTCGGGGATTTCGATGACAAGCTATTCGATGATCAAGGTCGGCAACGATTACGTCGTGCAGGCCAACGACAAATGCATTTTGAAAGTCGGCAGCCGCCGCAAGGCCGCGCAATTGATCAGCGATGCCACGGACTTGCTGAATGCACTCGCCGTGGTTGAATCCCCGAAAATTGCTCCGGAGGAACCATCACTCCGTCGTGAGACGCCGGAACTTCCTTGACTGCACTTCCCGATTCCCGTATCAGCCGCGGCGGGACACCTCCCCCCAACGGGAGGCTTACTATCTGGAAGGGTAGATCATGACTGTAGCGAAGCCCGCTTCGCGGCCCAACGTGCCGCATTTCTCCTCCGGCCCCTGCGCCAAGCGCCCCGGCTGGAACGCCCAAAATCTCAAGGACGCAGCGCTCGGCCGTTCGCATCGCGCGAAGGTCGGCAAGACCAAGCTCAAGCTCGCGATCGATCTGACGCGCGAAGTGCTTGAGGTGCCCGCCGATTATCGCATCGGCATCGTGCCGGCCTCCGATACCGGCGCGGTCGAGATGGCGCTGTGGTCGCTGCTCGGCGCACGGCCCGTCACCACGCTCGCCTGGGAATCCTTCGGCGAGGGTTGGGTCAGCGACATCGTCAAGGAATTGAAGCTCAAGGACGTCACCAAGCTCAACGCGGGCTACGGCGAGATTCCCGATCTCTCCAAGGTCGATCCGAAGAGCGACGTCGTCTTCACCTGGAACGGAACCACCTCCGGCGTGCGCGTTCCGAACGCCGACTGGATCAGCGCGACCCGCGAAGGCCTGACCATCTGCGACGCGACCTCGGCCGCGTTCGCACAGCCGCTCGACTGGGCCAAGCTCGACGTCGTCACCTTCTCCTGGCAGAAGGCGCTCGGCGGCGAAGCCGCGCACGGCATGCTGATCCTTTCGCCCCGCGCGGTGGAACGGCTCGAGACCTACAAGCCGGCCTGGCCGCTGCCGAAGATCTTCCGCATGACCAAGGGCGGCAAGATCAACGAAGGCATCTTCGTCGGCGAGACCATCAACACGCCGTCGATGCTCTGCGTCGAGGACTATCTCGATGCGCTGAACTGGGCGAAGTCGATCGGCGGTCTCAAGGCGCTGATCGCGCGTGCCGACGCCAACACCAAGGTGCTCGCCGACTGGAAGGCGAAGACGCCGTGGATCGACTTCCTGGCCAAGGACGCCGCGATCCGCTCCAACACCTCGGTGTGCCTGAAGTTCACCGATCCTGCGCTCACCTCGCTCTCGGAGGACGCGCAGGCCGATTTCAGCAAGAAGCTGGTCGCGCTGGTCGAGAAGGAAGGCGCGGGCTACGACTTCGCGTATTACCGCGATGCGCCGGCCGGCCTGCGCATCTGGTGCGGCGCCACGGTGGAAGCAAAGGACGTCGAGCTGCTGACGCAGTGGATCGACTGGGCCTTCGCCGAGACCAAGGCGCAGCTCGCCAAGGCGGCGTAGTTCGCTCCAACTCACTCTCGTCATGGCCGGGCTTGCCCCGGCCATCCATCGCTCAAGGAGAGATGGACCCGCGGGTTAAGTCCGCGGGCGACGCTCCGTAAATGCAGCTCGCACCACGGATCATCCCATGACCAAGCCCAAAGTTCTCATTTCCGACGCGCTCTCGCCCGCCGCCGTTCAGATCTTCAAGGACCGCGGCGTCGAGGTCGACTTCCAGCCCAACCTCGGCAAGGACAAGGACAAGCTCGCCGAGATCATCGGCAATTACGACGGCCTTGCGATCCGCTCGGCGACCAAGGCGACCGCCAAGATCCTCGACAAGGCGACCAACCTCAAGGTGATCGGCCGCGCCGGCATCGGCGTCGACAACGTCGAGATTCCCGCCGCCACGGCCAAGGGCATCATCGTGATGAACACGCCGTTCGGCAATTCGATCACGACCGCCGAGCACGCCATCACCCTGATGCTGGCGCTGGCACGCGAGATCCCGCAGGCCGACGCCTCGACCCAGGCCGGCAAGTGGGAGAAGAACCGCTTCATGGGCGTCGAGATCACCGGCAAGGTGCTCGGCGTCGTCGGCTGCGGCAACATCGGCTCGATCGTCGCCGACCGCGCGCTCGGCCTGCGCATGAAGGTCGTCGCGTTCGACCCGTTCCTGTCGCCGGAGCGCGCCAAGGACATCGGCGTCGAGAAGGTCGATCTCGATGACCTGCTCAAGCGCGCCGACTTCATCACGCTGCACACGCCGCTGACCGAGAAGACCAAGAACATCATCGACGCGGCCGCGATCGCCAAGATGAAGAAGGGCGTGCGCCTGATCAACTGCGCCCGCGGCGGTCTCGTCGACGAGCAGGCGGTGGTCGATGCGCTCAACTCCAAGCACATCGCCGGCGCCGCGTTCGACGTCTTCGTCGAGGAGCCCGCGAACGCCAACGTGCTGTTCGGCCATCCCAACGTGATCTGCACGCCGCATCTCGGCGCCTCCACCACGGAAGCGCAGGAGAACGTCGCGCTCCAGGTCGCAGAGCAGATGTCGGATTACCTGCTCACCGGCGCGATCTCGAACGCGGTCAACTTCCCCTCGATCACCGCGGAAGAGGCGCCGAAGCTGAAGCCGTTCATCGCGCTCGCCGAGAAGCTCGGCTCGTTCGCCGGCCAGCTCACCGAGACCGGCATCCTCAAGGTCGAGATCACCTATGAGGGCCACGTCGCCGAGATGAAGATCAAGGCGATCACCTCGGCCGTGCTGTCGGGCCTGCTGCGGCCGATGCTGGGCGAGGTCAACGTCGTGTCCGCGCCCGTCGTCGCCAAGGAGCGGGGCATGGTGGTGGACGAGATCGTGCGCGCCGCCCAGAGCGACTATGAGAGCCTGATCACCGTGACGGTCGCGACCGAACGCCAGGAGCGCTCGGTCTCCGGCACCGTCTATCACGACGGCAAGCCGCGCCTGGTCGACATCAAGGGCATCCGCGTCGACGCCGAGTTCGGCAAGTCGATGATCTACGTCACCAACGAGGACAAGCCGGGCTTCATCGGCAGTTTCGCCGGCCTCCTGGGCGACGCCAAGATCAACATCGCGACCTTCCATCTCGGCCGCGTCGAGCAGGGCGGCGACGCCATCGCGCTGGTCGAGGTCGACGGCGCGGTGCCGGCGGACGTGCTCGCCAAGGTGCAGGCCCTGCCGCAGGTCAAGCAGGTCAAGGCGCTGACGTTCTGAGACGCTGACATATTCCGACCCGCGGAACAACGCCGCCTCCGTCACCGGAGGCGGCGTTTTTATTTTCCGCGCCTGCCAAACTTTGTGTACCAATGGCGCCAGGACAATCCGTTCAAAGAGCGCTCCGTTCAAAATCGCTCGACAAGGGAGAAAACAATGCGTGAAGCCGTCATCGTTTCCTATGCGCGCACGGGCCTCGCAAAATCCGGCCGCGGCGGGTTCAACATCACGCCGCCGATGTCGCTCGCAGCCCATGCCATCCAGCACGCTGTGAGCCGCGCCGGCGTCGACAAGGATTATGTCGAGGACTGCTATCTCGGCAATTGCGCCCATGGCGCGCCGAACATCGGCCGCCAGGCCGCGCTGCTTGCAGGGCTTCCCAAATCGACCGGCGGCGTCTCGGTGAACCGGTTCTGCTCGTCGGGCCTCCAGACCATTGCGATGGCCGCCAACTCGATCCGCTCGGACGGAGCCGATTGCATCGTCGCGGGCGGTGCCGAGAGCATCTCGATCCCGGGCGGCGGATCGCCGAAGGAATGGGTCGATCCGGAGCTGCTCAAGACCGCGCCTGATATCTTCATGGCGATGATCGACACCGCCGACATCGTCGCAGAGCGCTACAAGCTCAGCCGCGAATATCAGGACGAATATTCGCTGGAGTCGCAGCGCCGCATGGCCGCCGCCCAGCAGGCGAACAAGTTCAAGGACGAGATCGTCCCGATGAAGACCAGGATGAAGGTGGTCGACAAGCAGACCAAGGCCGAGAGCATCGTCGACTACGTCGTCGACCGCGACGAGTGCAACCGTCCCGAGACCACGCTGGAGGGGCTTGCCAAGCTCGAGCCGGTGAAGGGCCCGGGCAAGTTCGTCACCGCCGGCAACGCCAGCCAGCTGTCGGACGGCGCCGCCGCCGTGGTGCTGATGGAAGCCAAGGATGCGGAGAAGCGCGGCCTCAAGCCACTCGGTCGCTTCGTCGCCTGGGCGGCGGCCGGCTGCGAGCCGGACGAGATGGGCATCGGCCCGATCTTCGCCGTGCCGAAGCTGTTGAAGCGTCACGGCTTGAAGATCGATGACATCGATCTCTGGGAACTCAACGAGGCCTTCGCCAGCCAGTGCCTCTACTCGCGCGACAAGCTCGGCATCGATCCCGCCAAGTACAACGTCAACGGCGGCTCGATCGCGATCGGTCATCCCTTCGGCATGACCGGCGCACGTCTCACCGGCCACCTCCTGCAGGAAGGCGCGCGCCGCAAGGCCAAGTGGGGCGTGGTGACGATGTGCATCGGCGGCGGCCAGGGCGGCGCCGGCCTGTTCGAGATCTACAGCTGATCCAAGCGGCGTGAATGCGAAAGGCACGGCGCTGCAAGCGCCGTGCCTTTTTCGTTGCGCATCGATCGCCACGAATCTATACGTCTCTTGTCGGAAAAGGCAGACTTGGTCTGGTAAGCCCAAGTCCTTTCGTAACGAGGTCCTTTCGGTAACGAAAGCTCTGGTCTTTGGCCTTGTGCCGAGATCCCCGCGACGAACATCGGGCGCCCCGCAGGCGCTCAATCGTTCGTCCGTGTGATTCTCGAAGCTCAGGGAACGCTCCGGTCGAACATCGACTCGAGGAGCGTCTCATGCAAACCCAATCCACTGATATCTACGACGTTGTCATCGCCGGTGCCGGGCCCGTCGGTCTGTTTCTCGCCTGCGAGCTGCGGCTAGCCGGCCTCTCGGTGCTGGTGCTGGAGCAAGCGCAGGACCCGCATTCGGCGCTGAAGCAGCTGCCGTTCGGCCTGCGTGGCCTGTCGATCCCAACAACCGAGGCCTTTCACCGGCGTGACTTGCTGGACGAGATCCTGTCGGCGCAGCGCGCGAAGTCAGGCGCGACCAAAAGTGCTGCGCACTGGATGCAGCAGACGCGACGACCCGCTGGTCATTTCGCCGGCATCCAGTTCTATCAGGACGATGTCGATGCCGCGAAGTGGCCCTGGCGCCTGCCAACGCCGTCCGATGCCAGCGTCGCGGTCGACATGGAAACGCTTGAATCCGTCCTGGCCGCGCGCGCAAGCAGCATGGGTGTCGAGATCCGCCGTGGCTTTGGTGTGAATGTTATTGCGGCCTCGCAGGATGACGTGACGGTGCAGGCGGCCGGCGAGACTTTTCGGGGACGCTGGCTCGTCGGGTGCGACGGCGGCCGCAGCACGGTGCGAAAGTCCGGCGGATTCGACTTCGTCGGCACCGACCCCGAATTCACCGGCTATTCCGTCGATGTCGAGCTGGCGGATCCGGAGAAACTCAGCCCCGGCCGCAACTATACGCCGACGGGCATGTACACCTACGCGCCATCAGGCACGATCGCGATGGTCGATTTCGACGGCGGTGCGTTTCACCGGACCCAGCCGATCACGATCGAACACTTGCAGAGCGTCTTGCGCCGCGTCTCCTGCACGGACGTCACCGTCACGGCGCTTCGGCTCGCCGCAACCTGGACGGATCGAGCGCATCAGGCAACGACCTATCGCAAGGGGCGCGTGCTGCTCGCGGGCGATGCCGCTCACATTCATTCGCCGCTCGGCGGCCAGGGCCTCAATCTCGGTCTTGGCGATGCGATGAATCTCGGCTGGAAGCTGGCTGCGACGATCCGCGGACATGCACCGGCCGGTCTGCTCGATACCTATTCTTGCGAGCGGCACCCGGTCGGTGCGCAGGTCCTCGACTGGTCGCGCGCGCAGGTCGCGATCATGCGGCCGACGCCGGGCACGCGCGCGCTGCAGGCCATCATTCGCGATCTCATCGAGACCCGGGACGGTGCGACCTACTTCGCCGGGCGCGTGCGCGGCGTCTCGCTCCGCTACGATCTCGGCGGCCGCCATCCGCTAACGGGCCGGAGTGTTCCCGATTTCGAGTTGCCGGGCGGGGCCACGGTCGGAGGACGGCTCAGGACGGCGAAAGGGATCGTGCTGGACTTCGACGCCCGCGCGCCGCTGCAAGCACTTGCAAGCCGCTGGGGCGACCGGATCGATTATGTCGCTGGTGAGCCCAACGACCGGCTGGGCCTGAGCGCCGTGCTGGTGCGTCCCGATGGATTCGTTGCCTGGGCGTGTGACGGCGCGCCCGATGAGGAGGAGGCTGCGGAGGCCATGTCGCGCTGGTTCGGCGCGCGCGGCTGCGGCTGTGCGTCTCACCGTGCATAAGGCCCGGCATGACCCCGCCACTGGGATTCCCGTACCTCCCGTATGACGAGTATCGTGCATAAGCACGTATTCATACGTGCCCGTAAATTAACGGAAGTTTCCCCACTCTGACGTTTCATATTCGCATCAGCCACAACCAATTTTGAAACCAAGATGCGATTTCCCTCCCTTCGTCTCACGCACAAGATCACCGCAATCGGCGTCATCGGCGTCATCGGTGTTGTCCTGATCGGCGGCATCCATCTCTATGGCGAAAGGGCCATGGGCGTGTATCGCGACGCCGCCGAGAACGCCCGCACGATCCAGGAGCTGAACAGCAGGATCGCGGTCGAGCTGCTCGAGGGACGCCGCGCCGAAAAGGATTTCCTGCTGCGAAATGACGCCGGCAAGGCGCAGCGCCAGGTCGAGATCGGCAAGCAGATCGCCCTCGATATCGAGACGCTCCGCGGCCGGATTTCAGCTCTCGGCAAGCCCGAACTGGCCGCGCGGATCGACGCGATGACCGCATCGCTGACGACCTATCAGGCGCGCTTCGGCGCGGTGGTCGAGGAACGGCAGCGGCTCGGTCTCGACGAGAAGTCCGGTCTCGAAGGCCGCCTGCGCGCCTCGGTCCACGACATCGAGGACAAGGTCAACCAGCTCCAGGATGCCTCGCTCAAGGTCATCATGCTGATGATGCGTCGTCATGAGAAGGATTTCATGCTGCGCCGCGACGCCAGATATGGCGACGACATGAGGAAGCGCGCATCCGAATTCGTGGCCGGCGTCGACGCCGCCGCCATACCCGACACGACGAAGGCCGAGCTGCGTGCGAGGCTCGCCGACTATCAGCGCGACTTCTCCGCATGGATGGAGACCGCGCTGAAGCTGGCGACTGAGCTCAAGGCCATGTCGGAAGCCTTCTCGTCGGTCGAGCCCGTCATCGAGCAGGTGTCGAAATCGGTCGATACCATTCGCGCCGAAGCCGACCGGCTGAACGATGTCGAGCGCGACAGCATCCAATGGTGGATCGGCATTGCGATCGCGCTGATTGCATCCGGCGTGCTCGGCCTCGGCATCTTCATCGGCCGCTCGGTCTCAAAACCGCTGTCCGCGATGCGCGCGGCGATGATCGAGCTCGCCAACGGCAATTTCGCCATCGTGCTGCCCGGGCTCGGCCGTCCCGACGAGATCGGCGAGATCGCGCAGGCGGTCGAGACGTTCAAGATCAACGCCGAGCAGAAGGCGCGCGAGGAGGCGGAAGAGAAGATCAGGCAGGACAAGCTCGCCGCCGAGCGCCGCCGCGTCGACATGATCAGGATGGCGGACGATTTCGAGGGCGCGATCGGTGAGATCGTCGAGACGGTGTCGTCGGCCGCCACCGAGCTCGAGGCCTCGGCGACATCGCTGACCACCACCGCCGGCCGCTCGACCGAGCTTGCCACGCTGGTGGAGGCGGCGTCCGAAGAGGCCGCGACCAACGTGCAGTCGGTGGCGTCCGCAGCGGAAGAGCTGACCGCCTCCGTCAACGAGATCAGCCGCCAGGTGCAGGCCTCGGCGCGCATGGCCGGCGAGGCCGTCAGCCAGGCCGGGCAGACCAACGATCGCGTCAGCGAATTGTCGAAGGCGGCGGCGCGCATCGGCGACGTCGTCGAGCTCATCAACGCCATCGCGGGCCAGACCAACCTGCTGGCGCTGAACGCCACCATCGAGGCCGCGCGCGCCGGCGAAGCCGGGCGTGGATTTGCCGTGGTGGCGTCGGAAGTGAAGGCGCTGGCCGAGCAGACCGCGAAGGCGACCGGCGACATCGGTCAGCAGATTTCGAGCATCCAGTCCGCGACCGAGGATTCGGTCGGCGCGATCAAGACCATCGGCGGCACCATCGAGCGCCTGTCCGAGATATCGTCGACCATCGCAGCCGCGGTGGAAGAGCAGGGCGCCGCGACCAGCGAGATCTCACGCAACGTCCAGAATGCGGCGGCCGGCACCACGCAGGTCAGCGCCAACATCTCCAGCGTGCGCCAGGGCGCGACCGAGACCGGCTCGGCCTCCTCGCAGGTGCTGTCCGCGGCGCAATCGCTGTCGAACGACAGCAGCCGCCTCAAGCTCGAGGTCAGCAGGTTCTTGGATACGGTGCGCGCGGCGTAGCATCCGCGTAGCCCGCATGAGCGGAGCGATATGCGGGACCTTCCCGGGTGTCGCTTCGCTCACCCGGGCTACGCAGCGGGTCTGACCGCCTACGCCCGCGCCAGCGCCTGCGCGAACACCACTTCGATCAGCGTGCCGGAATGGCCTGCGCTCTTGATGTTGAAGCGGGCGCGGTTGGCTTCGACCAGCGCCTTGGTCAGCGACAGGCTCAGCGCCGAACTGTCCGAGGCATCGCCGGGCGGCGGGGTGCGGAACGGCTCCATCGCGGCGGCGACCTCGCGCTCGCTGAGGCCGTGGCCGGTGTCGCGGATGCGAAGTGCGACCTCGCCGCGGTCGGACAGCGCGGTCGAGACGATGACCTGGCCGCCGGCGCTGGCGAGCCGGATCGAGTTCGAGATCAAATTCATGGTGATCTGCCGCATCGCGCGCGCATCCACGCTCACCTGCGGCAGCGCATGCGCGAGCGAGGTGCGGATGATGATGCGCTCGCGGTTGGCCTGCGGCTGCATCACCACGACGCAGGCCTCGACGAGATCGTTGAGATTGAGGTTGGCGAAGGTGAGGTCGAGCTTGCCGGTCTCGATCCGCGACAGCTCCAGCAGATCGTCGATGATCGCGATGACGCGCTCGCCGGAGGCGCGGATGTCCTTCATGTACTCGCCGTAGCGCTCGTTGCCGAGCGTGCCGAAGCGTTCGGAGATCATCACCTCGGCAAAGCCGATGATGGCGTTGAGCGGCGTGCGAATCTCGTGGCTGATCCGCGCCAGCATGTCGGCCTTGGCGTTCGCCGCGCCGTCGACGAGACGGCGGGCCTGCGTCAGCTCGCTCTCGCCCTTCTTGCTCTGCGAGAGATCGCGGAACACGGCGAAGAAGTTCGGGCCGTCGGGCCGCGTGCGGCCCATGATCATGGCGAGGGGAAGGACGCCGCCCTTCTTCTCGCGCCCCAGCACCTCGCGGCCATGGTCGAGCAGGCTCGCGATGTCCTGGCTCTTCACGCTGTCGAGATAGTCGGCGACGATCTGCTGGCTCTCGGGCGCGAACAGCGTCACCAGGTTCTGCTCCAGCAGCGCATCGCCGTCATAGCCGAACAGCGCCTCGGCGCTGCGGTTGCAGGCGTGGATGTTGCCCTCGGCATCGAACATGACGATGCCCTCGGCGGTGGTGTCGAGGATCGCGGCGAGGTCCTCGGCGTCGGCATCGCCGGCTGCGGTCTCGAGCTCGGGCGCGTAGGGGAAGGATTCCGCGACGATGGGCTCGGCGATCGCTTGCTCCACAATGGCAGGCGCGACGACCTCAGGCGCAGCGGCGACGGCCTGCGGCAGCGCGCAGATCAGCGCATGCGCGCTCTCGCCGTCCCAGTCGATCGTGTGCAGATGCGCCTCGGTGGTCGCGAGCGGCGCTTCGCCATTGGCGAGCGTCGCGCTGATCGTGACGGGCGTGCCGGCTTGCGAAGTGCTGCTGGCCGAGGACACGCCCGGCTCGACATAGAGCGCATCCAGCCCGCCGGCCTTCTCCAGCGCGTTGATGTCGGCATGGCCCATGCGCGCGAGGAAGGCCGGGTTGGCATAGAGCAGCCGGTCGAGCCGGTAGATCAGGATGCCCGTCGGCAGGAGGTCGAGCAGCGTGCGGTCGCGCGCGCTGGCGCCGCGCGGCGGCGGCGCGGGCTCGCTCAGCCATTCGGCCGGCGCGTGCGGCGCCTCGGGCTCCGGTTCGGCGGCGATCTCGGCCGCCGGCGGCTCGGAGGTGCTGGCGGCGATCGTCTCGCGCTCGCGCTCGAGTCGCTCCGACAATTGCCGCGCGAGCTCGTTGAACGCGCTGTTCTCGACCGGCGTCAGCGTCGGCGGTCTGGTATCGCCGGGGCTGCGGAACGGCACGACATTGGGAGGCGTTTCCACTGGCGTTTCCGGATCGGTTGGGTGTGAAGTCACATCAAGTGCGGGTTCGGGCAGTTCAGCTTCGGGCTCGGGTGCAGGCTCGGGCTCGGGCGGCTCGACCGGCGGAGGCGGGGCCTCCGCGACGGCCTCGGGCTCATGCTCGACCTCGGGCTCCGGTTCGGGCGCGACCTCATCGGTGGTCGTGCTCTGCCGCGTGGGCGGCGCGACGAGCAGCTCGAAGCGCCTGAGCGCCTCGAGCCGGTTGAGGCCGTCGAGATCGCGGCAGACGCCGAAACCCTTGAAGCCGGCAAAGTTGCGCTCGCGGTCGTAGACCGGCAGGCCCGCAAGCTCGACCGGCAGATGCTCGCCGCCGTCGGCCGGCCAGTTCACGGTGATGCCGGCCCAGGTGTCGTGGCTTTCCAGCGCCCGCGCGACGCGGCCCTCGGGATCGAGCGCAAACGCCTCGGCGATCTCGCGCCAGGGGCGGCCGAAGCCTGAGGCCGTGTGCGCGCCCATCAGGCGGATGAACTCGTCGGAGAGAAGCACAAAGCGGCCCTCTGCATCCATCTGCCAGAGGAAGCGCAGCGGATGCTGACGCGGTGCGGGCGGCTCGTCATGGCCCGACGGCGGTTCGATCATGCCCGCAGTGATCGGCGCGGGCTGCGGCGAGACAATGGCTTCGGGGTGGTTTTCAACCGGAGTTTTGGTCGCGAGTTCGGCGGTCGCCTCGGGCGTGCCTTGCGCCGATGCGACCTCCGCGGCCGCCTCGCTCACTGCCGCCTCGGGCACGGGCGCGACCGTCTCGTTCGCTGCCGGCGTTTCGGCCGGCTCCGCGAAGGCGTCGAACAAGGCGATGCCGGCCGGCGCCTCGTGCGATGGCGGCGCGCTCGCCACTATCTGCTGCGCAGGTTCAGCCGGCGCTTCGGCTGCTGTGTCCGGCGTGCTCTCGGGCGGGGACGCAGCCGCGGCTTGCGCGGCGGCGGGCTCGATCAGCGCGACCAGGCCGATATCCGCGCCGGTGCCGACCCGTTGCAGCACCATCTGGCCGATGCCGATCGGCGTCGCGACGCGGCCATGGGCCAGCGCATCGCTGCGCGCCTGGTCGAGACCGGCCTCGGCGAGATCGCGGAAGCCGAGCAGGGAGCGGGCCGCTTCGCTGGCGCCGACGAACATGCCGTCCGGCGCGAACGCCGCCATCGGCGTCGTGGCGCCGTCGACCAGACGATGCAGCCGCTCGACCAGCGCCATGCTGCGCATTGTCGCGTCCATCGCGGTGACGAGCACGGCATGGCCGCCATCGGCAAACTCGAGCCGCGCGCAGGCGCAGGTCATCAGCGTGCCGAGCCGGGCGCCGAAGCCGCGCAGACGTTCGAGCCGCACGGCGCCGTTCGCCGGCAGCTGGCGGGCGAGCCGGGCGACCTGGCGGCGATGGCTGTCCGCCGGGCCGAACATCCTGCCCGCGAGGCTTGCGGCATTCGCCGCGCCGAACAGGCTGGCGCCGACCGGATTGGCCCACAGCACGCGCGCGCCGTCGATCGACCACAGCCAGGCGGGCAGTGGGGACGTCGCGTGCACGGCCAGCCGGGGATCGCCCACGCCTCGCAACTGGAAATCCGAACTCGTCATCCGACCGGCTTGCGTCTTTCTTGTTGGCGCCGGGCCGCCGGGAATGGCAGCCTTAAGAAAGGGTTAGTATTGCCCGCAGGCGCGGGCAGGTCCACGGCTCCGGTACAATAGGAGCCTCCCAAGCGGCGATAACCTTAATGTGGGCGAACCCGCAAGCCGCAGCCCCGCTGCATCCGCAGGATTCGTTGGGGTGGGGCCAACTTGGCCGAGGCACGCGCGGTGCCCACCCTCCCCTGGAGGGGTCCGGGACGAGCGTAGCTCGCCCGTGGGTCGATCGCGCGCAGCGCGAGCGGGGTGGGGTGATCTCTCCACTCGGGCGCTGTCGGACGTGGAGAGACCGTCACCCCACCCCGTCTCGCATTTCGCTCTGCTCCATGCGAGCCGACCCACGGGCGAGCTACGCTCGTCCCGGACCCCTCCAGGGGAGGGTAAGAGCCGCCCGCCACCTCCACCCAACCCCCCGGCATCCCCCTACCGCAACCACCGGTTCCCCCGCCGGGGAACCTCGCCCTAACCTAGATTAAATTTTCGCGGCGAACCCTGGATCACATTGCGTTGCACAATGTTGACATGTTAGGCAGCCACACTACTGGGCGCTGGACGAGCCATCTCGTTTGTTCTGCGTTTCCAGTCTTCGTACCCGCCAAGTCTTTGAGACGAGAGGTCTTTGAGACAAGACGTCTTTGAAACAAGACACGGCCCGGTCGGCCGGCGGGCGCGCCAGAAGGCTCACTCGATTTTTTCTTTAGCGTGAGGGACAACCATGACAGGTGCGACTGATCCGTTTTCTGCCTCGATCATCCCGTTCGAGGTCCCCGAGCAGATGCGTGCGTTCGCCGAAAAGGGCGTGTCGCAGGCCCGCGAGAGCTACGCCAAGTTCAAGGACGCGGCCGAGAGCCACAACGGCACCGTCGAGGCCGTGTTCACCTCCGCCAACAAGGGCGCGAGCGAGTACACCGCCAAGCTGGTGGAGTTCATGAAGGCCAACACCTCGGCCCATCTCGACTTCGCCCAGGAGCTGTTCGGCGTGAAGTCCCCCTCGGATGCGCTCGCGCTGTGGACCAACCACTCCCGCAAGCAGCTCGAGACCTTCCAGACCCAGGCCAAGGAGCTCTACGAGATCGGCCAGCGCGTCGCCGCCGCGACCGCCGAGCCGATCAAGGCCTCTGCCTCGAAGCTGTATCCGCCCGCCGCCTGATTTAGGCCGGGTTGGTTTGTGTTAAGAAACCCGGGCCGCAGGGCCCGGGTTTTGCTTTGGAAATAACGTCGCTTAGGGGACGATTTGGGGGTCTTGCGGCCTTGCCAAAAACGCCCGTTGCACCTAGTTTCCGCCCCGTCCAGCCCCCCTCGGTGACCGGCCAGTTCCAGGCGCCCAAGGCGGCTCGCAAGGATGCAGTTGTAGCTCAGTTGGTTAGAGCGCCTGTCTGTGGAACAGGAGGTCGGTGGTTCGAGCCCACCCAACTGTACCAAGGCTGCGGATAACTCCGCATTCTCAGCATCTTATTGATAGACCAGCAGGATTTGTGCCGCCTAAAATACAAAAGGCGCTACAAATGGCACTGCGTATGGTCGGTTTGAATAGAGCTTCTGATGGTCGGTGGTTTGCCCGCAAAGGCATCCCCGAGGACGTTCGCGAGGACTACCAAAGGCTCTACGGACCAAGCGTGAAGCTCATCTGAAACTCGCGGCCGACACGCCCCGGCATGAAGCGAAGGCTCGCCTTGGCGAGTGGGAAGCAGAGGTCGAAACCCGCATCGCGACCCTGCGAGCCCAGAGGAACGGCGAGGGGCAACCACTCACGAGGCTCAACGCAATCGCTCTCGCCGGTCGCTGGTACTTGTGGTTCGTGAAGCAGCATGAGGCGGACCCGGGCAAGCCGGGATATTGGAAGGGCCTCGGGGATATTATGGTTTGGGAGGTGATCCGTCCTCACGCGCCTGACAGCTATGAAGAAGACCCAAGGTCTGATCCCGATTGGAATTGGGCCAAAGAGCCAGAGGTACGCGAGGGGGTGAGGCCGCTGATTGCAGAAGAGGCGCGGGTAGCGACATTCCTTGCGAGCGAGGGGATAGCTTTGAACCCCACGGCCTACGCCCTGTTTGTAGACGCTGTCAGCGACAACCTATTGCCGGCCTTCTCGTTGCTGGAGAAGCGCGCGAACGGCGACTATTCACGTGACGAAACGCCCGACACGTTCCCCGTGTTCAACGCCGGTCCCGTGCGCGCCTCTGGCGTTGGATGCTGGGACCTTTTCGAGGCTTACGTTCACGCGGTGAAACCTGCGCCGACTACGGTCATGCGCTGGCGGTCTGTTTTCCTCGCCATGCAACAGCATTTCGCTGAGGTAGGGGCTGATGGAATTACAGAGGATGCTGCGAGGGCGTGGATACACAGCCTAATCTCTGAGGAGCGTCAGGCCAGCACCGTGCGCGAGGTGTGGTTGTCTGCGTCACGGACGGTATTTGCTTGGGCGCGCGTTCATAAGCGCATTCACCAGAATCCATTCAAGGAAGTGAAGGTCGATGTTCCTCGCAAGGTTCAGAAGCGAGAAGATGGCCGAAGCTTCACGAACGAAGAAGCGCTCACGATCCTCAAAGCGAGCCTCACCTATCAAGAGCCCGCAACGCCAACTGAGAGAACGCGCCGTTGGGTGCCGTGGCTGTGCGCGTACTCTGGCGCTCGGTCAGGCGAAATTACTCAGTTGCGAGGCGTAGACATCGAGAAGCGCGACGGATTCTACGTAATGAAGATTACGCCAGAGGCTGGCACTACGAAGACTGGTCAAGTGCGCGTCGTTCCGCTGCACGAACACCTAATTGCCCAAGGCTTCATCGAGATGGTCAAGCAGGTCGGGAAGGGCGCGCTTTTTTACAATGACAAGACACCACAAAAGATGAGTAGCGATCCGCTGAAGCCGTCGCGTCCACGTGCAGCCACCGCGCGCGCCCATCTCGGAACTTGGGTACGTGAACTCGGTGTTGATGATCCTGACATCAGCCCCAATCATTCGTGGCGTCACCTCTTCAAACGGATTGGTGACGAGGTTGGGATGTCCGAGAGGATCAACGATGCCATCACCGGGCATGCCCCGCCGACTGAAGGCCGGAAGTATGGGCCGCCGAAGGTTGCTTCGATGGCGGAGGCTTTGAAGAAGTTCCGGCGATACAAGCTGGATTGAGTGTTTGCCCAGAAGGCCATCACGTGGCAAGCCGCGACCGGCAGCCCCTCAGCGACACCGCGTTCGGTAGAGTGAATAAACGATGATTGATGACGACAATGAAGATGACCTCCTCGTTGAGTATCGCGGATGGGAACCAAAGACACCACGGGCCGAGCGTGGAGCGCTTCGCGATGCACCGCTGGCGACACTGACTGCGACACCTGCCACCGAGCAGGCACGTGCGCTTGTAGCGGAGTTGGTCAAGCGCTATCCCCGGCCGCAACCCGCGCAGGGCCGTATCTATGCACGCGACAAGACTTTGGCGTCTTATCAGACCGCAGCGGCTGCGTTCCTCGCTGACCTACTTGACGCAATCCGGCGCGGCCGCAGTGAAGGCTGGCTGAGATGTTCGCAGCGGAAGACTGATTACTCCGGCCAGATTGTCACTTGGCGTATGTTCGACGGTGTTCGGACATCGTGGCAGGAAGCGGGGTTGCTGGATCACAAGCCGGGTTATGACGGCAGTCGGGCCATGGGCAACCCTGGGCCGCCCCGAGGCATGCTCACGCGCTGCCGTGCGACACCAGCCCTGCAAGCGCTTTGTGCCGAGCACGGAGTGACGCCGCAGAGCATCCGGGAGCATTTCAAGTTCGTGCCCGTGATGCCCGCCGAGTTGGTGCAACTCACGAAGCCGCACCATAAGACACCTGAGACACCCACGGTCCACCGGCTCCGTGCAGATGTCGCTGCGCTGAATGCTTTCATGCAACAGCACACGCTCGCACATCCAACAGACGAGATCATCCATCTTGGCTGGGTTCGCAAGTTCCACAAGGCCGAGAGCCTTGCACGGTATCACTGGGACAAGGGTGGCCGTCTGTACTCGTACCCGCAAGATGCCGGATGCTATCAGCAGATTCAGGAGGACAAACGGGTCCAGATGCGGATCGACGGCGAAGCGGTGGCGGAGGTCGATATCTCATCGTCGTACCTCACCATCTTCTACGCTTGGATCGGTCAGCCGCTCGACACGGAGGCGGACGCCTACGGGGATATCCTTGGCCCTACCAAGGTGGACCGGGTGGTGACGAAATTCTTCATCAACTACCATTTCGGGAACGGTGACTTCCTTGCAGCGTGGCGCTCGGGTGTTGTTGCGGATATCAGGAAGATTTTGAAGAAGAAGGGCATTGCACCTGAAGAGTTCAACCCGAAGCGCTACAATCTTCGCGACGTGAAGAGGCGTGTTCTTGAACACCATCCGCTGCTTGAGCGCTGGGGTCACCCCATCGGTGGCCGTGCTCGGGATTGGAGCGACCTGATGTTTGCAGAGAGTGAGGTCGTGATCGGCAGTATGAAGGAACTGATGGCGCAGGGCGTGCCAAGCCTGCCAGTTCATGACAGCCTGATCGTACCAGCTTCACATCAGGCCTTAGCTGTGAAGACGATCACCCGTCAGTTCCAGACCCGTCTCGGGGTCTGTCCCAGCTTAGATGTCACCCACCTATGGGACTTCTAACGGTGGAGGATCTGGGGTGTCTCCCTAAGTATATGAAATATATAATATAATAGGTATTATTACATAGGGGGAGGGTGATGGCTATTCACCCCCAAGTACCTCGGAGGGTAACCCTACCATAACGTGGAACGAATGTTTGGACCGACCCGTTTAGTTTATGACAGGATGGGGGGAGGCGAATAGTAAGTGACCGGCTGGGGTACGTCACGCTCCTCTGGCCCAGCGACATAGCCACAGGGATTCCTGCGGCGCCGCTGGATTCGCTTCGGCGCTCGGGGGCCACCAGACAGCAGGGAAGCGAATGGCCTCTGGATGGACTCCTTATTGAATCCTCGGGGCATGTCGGCTGGGTTGGGGCCGCAGGCGGTGCATCGGCCTATATTGTTTCACTCAAGGTGGGTGATGGGGCTGACGTCGCTGGTCTTAGGCGGCTTGAGCGGCTTGAACCCAAGTAGACTTGAAGTGCCGTGTGGGCAGCGCGCCACAATAGGGTCCAGTTGAGCAGGAGGGACCCATTCGGTAGTCGCGTGCGCCAAGGACACCGAGGTACACCCCGGGTCCCCGCGAGCACCTCGGTCCGCTGTGAGACCAAGCAGATGTCGGCAAGGTTAGCTATGGGCTCAAGGTTAACAGCGGAAGTCAGCGTCGGCTAAGAGGGTGCCAACTCATGCGGCATTACTCACTCGGCGGCGGCGTATCGTTTAGCAATTGAGACACAGCCGTGACGACCTGCGCCGGCGCGAATGGTTTGGTCAGAAGAACGCTGTTGGGAACGCCACGCGACGTCCACTCATCAGCAGCTGCGCCGGTCATGTAAACCACTGGAAGGTCGGCGAATAATTCTCTCGCGCGTGTTGCCACCTGCCAGCCCGTGCGTTCGTCCTGCAAGTTGATGTCTGTCACAAGCGCGCGGTATTTATGGTCGTCATCAAGCAGCGATAGCGCCTCCTGGCCGGAGGCCACTACCTCCGTCTCGAAGCCTCCCTCTGCCAGCGCTTCCCTGACCATTTCCGCAATGAGGTAATCGTCCTCGACAACCAATATCCGCAATGGACTTTGCACGGCCCGCCCTCCGGCCCACGTCATTGTGGCTGCGTGCTAAGTACAAAAGTGCACACAACGTTCCAATCCCTATTGGGACACCCTAACCCCGGTGAGGCCTCTGGGAGAGTTAGCCTTTTTGACGAGCGCTCAGGACCCGGTTCCAAGTTACCAGATCATCCATCCTGACATAGAGAAGGGGTCACTCGGCAGTGGTTAAGGGGGCAGCCAATGGCATCGGTGTTTTTGGTGGAGGATGAAGTACTCATCCGCATGATGGTGGCCGAGATGGTGACGGAGCTTGGCCATACCGTTGCGGCCGAAGCTGGTGATTTGCCTTCGGCGTTGGAGCTCGCAAGTAAAGCTGCGTTTGACTTGGCCGTGCTCGATGTCCGGCTGGGCCGCGATAGCATCGCGCCTGTGGCGAAGGTTCTCGCGCATCGCAGTATCCCGTTCGCGTTCGCAACCGGTTATGGAGCGGACGGAGTACCAGAAGAATTTAGCGGACGACCATGGCTGCAAAAGCCGTTTGCGATAGAACAGCTTGAACGCTGCTTCGCTCAATTGTTGCCATAAACGGCAAGCAGGCGACATTGAAACAGACCGCCAACTGAGGCGGCATTACTCACTCGCCTTGTTCTCCTTCCAATGCAGTGTGGCCCTCTCTGTATCAAGGTCCTTGACCACTTCAGCCATCAGGGCCAGCGCCAGCTGATCGTCTATCAGGGGCCGGAGACGTTTGAGGGCGCCAAGCTCTTTGTCGATGCTGATGCACCTATCGCACATCAGCAGGTCGATCTGCCTCAGACAATTGCCGCTCCAACCAATCGGCAATGACTTTGTACTCCCTTTGCATCTTCTTTAATTCCTCTCTCGTTTCTAAGTGCTCTGTAAGCGCGGCCTGCACCCGGCAATCCCGCTCTAACGCACGGTACATACGATGAGGCATTGTGACTTCCCCGTCACATAGGATGCCGTGAGCAAACACCTTGTTCCTGATTCGGGAACTTACCTATGTGAATCATTCGGGAATTTTACGAGCGGCCATTTGGGTCTCTTGCGGGAAAGGTTCTTGTGTTTTCCTTCCGAGGAACGTGTCGGGCACAGGAAATTGCAACAGGATGTCTCGGGCTTGCCTGACAAGCTCTCGTAACATTTCTATTTCGTCGATTTCGCGTTGGGACGGACGACAGATTCCGCGCCGTAATAACATGGCTGCGCTCCCTGATTGTGCAGGCGGGAGCGCGGATCGGTCTCTCAGCCATCGGCGCCTACGGACAGAGCCGGTTGCCAATGATGTTTCACTATGCGCCTTTCTGGCAAAGTTTGCTACGGAATCCCGAACGACACCAGAGTACTCGCCGCGCGCGACACTATCGATCAGTTCGTAAAGAAGCATGTGTGATGATTACCTCGCCCCTGCGTTACCCGGGCGGAAAGGCAAAGCTCTTTCCATATTTTGTTGATTTGATCCGCGAGAATAAGCTGTTCGGAGCGGAGTATTGCGAACCCTACGCCGGGGGTGCGGGCTTGGCGCTTCGGCTCTTGACCAACGGGTTTGTGGACCGTGTCTCGATAAACGACATCGATCAGTCGATTTATGCGTTTTGGGTGTCCGCGCTGTACGATACCGATCGGTTCTGTCGGCTCATCGAGAAGACCCCAATAAACATCGAGCAGTGGCATCGGCAGCAAGAGGTTTGGGAAGCTTCAGACTTTGATAACAAGTTGAAGCTGGGCTTTTCAGCATATTTCCTCAACCGCACGAACCGTTCAGGCATCATTGAAGGTGCGGGACCCATTGGGGGTTATGGTCAGAAGGGCAATTGGAAGATTGACGTAAGGCTGATCAAATACAAAATGCTGATACAAAACGATCAGGGCAGAGCGCAAATTCTGTAGCTTTATCAATGCTGTTGGTGCCAGTTCGCGGTTCCCACCCAACTGTACCAGCGAAGGTAATCCCTAAGCAGACATCACTGGAAAGCGGCGGGGTCGGCGCCTCGGCTTAACCGAGGCTCAAGCGAGATTTGGGATGGTGCGCCATGCTCTGGCGCAGGATCTTCTTAGGCATCATCGGACTGGTGGTTGCGTTCAGTGCCGGCGGCGATCTCCAGCTCTGGATCGATGAAGGCAAAGTCTGGCACCGACCGAGGAGAAGCTTAGACGGTTTTCCGCGGTTGCTGTCGTATGACCAGGCGCCATTCGAATATGTCCTTCAATTGGGCTTCTGCGCTTTCCTTGTGCTGGTGGGACTGGCCCTCGTTTGGCTGGCCCTCGGCGGCCGGATTGGGAAAAGGTCGCCTTGATCGAAATGACCGCTCGGTCAGCACCAATCGCTGACCGATCCCGATAGGGAGCTCCCGCGCTTTGTTTGACTGAATCTCGGCCAAATCGAAATCTTGGTAGGGAAGCCTGCGTCGGAGTTTCAAAAATTTCGTTCTCCGAGATAGTAATTCGCCATGGACACTCTTACTCCCGCGCGGCGAGGGCCCTATCCGCAACGCTGCTCAAAACCAATTTTATGCGCCGTCACCGTAGCTCCTCGGTTCGCTATGCAATATCGGTAGCGAGCCAAAGACGTTCATGGGCAAGCAAGCCAGGCGGGAAAGATCGTGAGTTTCTTCGAGCGTCTCAAGACAGAAGCATCCGTTGAGTGGCGGGCCTACACCGAACATCCCTTCACGAACGGATTGGCAGATGGCTCGCTCCCCGAAGCGGCGTTTCGTCACTACCTCGTTCAGGACTACTTGTTCCTCATCGAGTTTGCTCGCGCCTACGCGCTCGCGGTCTACAAGTCGCCCAGGCTTGCCGACATGCGTGAAGCAGCGGCCGGCCTGTCGGCCATTCTCGATGTCGAGATGGACCTGCATGTGAAGCTCTGCGCCGGTTGGGGTCTGTCCCCGGCCGATCTTGAACAAGCCCCTCCGGCGGCCGAGATGCTGGCCTATACACGCTACGTGCTCGACGCGGGAATGCGCGGCGATCTGCTGGCACTCAAGGTGGCGCTTGCCCCCTGCGTGATCGGGTACGCGGAGATCGCAACGCGGCTCGCCTCGCGCCCCGGTGCTGACGCTGCGACGAACCCTTATCGCGTTTGGATCGCCGAGTACGCCGGGGTGCCGTACCAGGAGGTCGCGGCAAAAGCGCGGGCGCATATGGAACATCTCGCCCATCTCTACGCCACGCCGGCCCGCGAGGCAGAGCTGATCGCGATCTTCAAAGAAGCCACTCGACTCGAGGCAGACTTCTGGGAGATGGGCTGGCGCGCGGGCCAGCGTGTTGAATAGCCCTCCCGGCGATCAAAGGAATTGCACGCCTTTGTCTAGGAAATCGGTCAGAACATCAGCTCGGGACCGAGCAGGATGGATTACGGTGACAGTGCACAAAACTCCCGATGCTGCACGGCGCGATGCTGCGCGGCGCGCGCCGCCGGCATCGCCGGCATTGAGCGCGCACATCACAAAGATTCCGAGCTTCTCGCCCTGCTCAGCGCGAGGACTCCTCAACCCAGCCTCATCCCGCCTCAGGATATCATCGCCTTGATCTGCGCCGTGTCCGCAAACTCGATCAGCTCGACGATCTTGCCATCCTCAAATGTGAACAGGTCCAGCATCTCGGCGCTGAAGCTTTTTCCGGTCGGATGATATCGGACGTCCACGCGGGAATGGACGGCGACGCGATTCCCGTCGACCAGCTCGGCCAGAATTTCGCGGCTTTCGAAGCCGAAGGCGGCGGTGAATTGACCGAACGCCTCACGCAGCGTGGGGTGCCCCTTCATGCTTCCCGTCAGTTCGAGCGCACTCTTGTCGCCCGACAGGGTGAACTGGCCGTGGGGGTGAAAAGCGGCCACCAGGCCTTCGACGTCACCGTCGCGGCGCGCGGCGTAAGCGCGCCTGATCACGTCGAGCATCTCTTCGCGATGTCCCATATTGCCCCTCCTGCAACACGTGTCCTGGCAGGATAGCGACCTTTGCGTGCAAAGGCAAAATCGCGATTGCCGCCGACAATCGGAATGCGTCATCCGAAAGAATGACCGGAAAGCCGGAGCCCCGCCATGCTCTGCCACCGGGCGAGAACCTGCGTGTCAATTCTGCAACGCCACCGAAGATTGCAGCGGCCTCCTGCGTTCGCATGACGCGCGTCGCGTGATTTTTCGGCTTTCTCTCAGCGCCTCGGATGAAAGCTTGAAGTCCAGGCATCGGCGACGAGAGCCAAACATGTGTCTGGGAGACTGATGATGAGAAACACTTTCGCGGCTGCGGTCGCGCTGTTGCTGGCAGCCACGGCGGCGAGCTCCGCGGCCGATATCGGCGCTATCAGATACAAGGCTGCGCCGGCTGCCGTGTATAGCTGGACGGGCTTCTACATCGGCGGCAATGTCGGCGGTGGCATGGCTTCAACCCATTTCGACGATCCCTGCTTCTACTGCTCATCCGCGACCGCCACGGCGGGCTTTTTCACCGGCGGCGCGCAGGTCGGTTACAACTATCAGTTCGGTCACGGCCTCATCGGCATCGAAGCCGACATCAACGGCAACAGCGGCTTCAAGGGCTCTCTGATCGGCGGTGATGACTCCAGAGCCATGAACGTTGGTCTCAAGGCGGATACCAGCGGCACGATCCGCGCGCGCGCAGGCCTCGTCGTCGACAACGTCCTGGCTTATGTGACGGGTGGTGCAGCCTGGGCCGATGTCAGGCAGACCGGGACGGAGATCGACAATTTGGTCGCAAACGCGACTTTTGGAAAACCCACGGGAATCACGGCCAATGGCAGTGGCGTTGTCTGGGGTGGCGTGGTCGGCATAGGCGTCGAATATGCGCTGGATTCGAACTGGATCGTCGGCGGCGAATTCCTGCATACGATGTATCAGGATAGCGAGGCGACCATTCGCCGTGCCGACGGCACCGGGGCCTGCCTGGGCAGGCCCGATGCCAATTGCACCATCCGCACCCAGCTCACGACCGACGTTGCGCGGGTGAGGTTCAGCTACAAGTTTCAGTAGTCGCCGCCATCCTCCAAATCATCGGACGGGGGTGACTACCTCGCCCCCGCCACCACCATCACCATCACCACCACCGGCAGCGTCACCGCCGCCAGCAGCGTGCCCAGCGCCACCGCGCCCGACACCGGGTTCACCAGCCGCTGATACTGGACCGCGAAGATGTAGGCGTTCGCGCCGGTCGGCATCGCCGCGAACAGCACGACGATGTCAGTCGCGATCGGCGGTAGATTCAATAGTGTTGCCAGCACGAACGTGACCGTCGGCATCGTCAAATAATTTGAACTCACGGAGACGGTGGATGAACGAATCCGCGCGTGTGTCTAATCCTGTTGCGTTGGTTCGAGGTTCCTGCCTGCGGCCCGACATGATGGTCGAGCTGTCCCGCTAGACCAAATTCCCCATTTGGCGTACCCTTTCCGCACAGCAACATGTCAGCGGAGGTCCTCCGTGGAACATCGCGGCGTCAGCTTTTCCATCGTTGAAATGAGCTACCCCTATGGTTGGAAGTGGACCGTGGGGAAGGGCCGGACAGTGTCGGTCGGTGTCTGTGTCACCAGGCTGGACGCGATCCGCCAGGCCCAGACTTTCATTGACGCGATCATGGACTGGGCTGCCTAAAGCATGATCCGGAAAAGTCCGCAGCGGTTTTCCGAAAAGATCATGCTCAAACAATAACCTAAAGCGCGATGACGATTCATCCTGATCTCATCGCGCTTTAGGCCTGCTCCCCGCCGTGCGGCGACTCATTCCACCACCTTCGCAGCGGTCGCCAGCAGTGTTTCCGGCACCGTGAGCCCGAGTGCCTTGGCCGCTTTGAGGTTGATGGACAGATCGAATTTCGAGACCTGGTAGAACGGGATCTCGGCGGGATTGGCGCCGCGCAGGATCGCGTCGATCTCGCCGGCCATATGCTTGGTCAGCTCCTTCAGGTCGAAGGCGTAAGCCATCAGGCCGCCACCCTCGACGGACTCGGTGAAGCACTGGATTGATGGGATGCGCGCCTCGGCGATGGCTTCATTGATTGCGACGCGGTTGGCTAATGCATCCGGACTATCCACCATCATGATCGCGTCCGATCCGTTGCGGGCGGCCTGCATAATGGCGTTGCGATAGGTCGTTGCGCTGCCGGGAAGATCAACCGGAAAATTGGTGACGGAAATCCCCGCCGCGCCCGTGGCGGCGCGCACAGGCTCGCCCACGGTGTTTTCCCATGCGCCTGCCGGGGAGACGCAACCCAGCTTCGACATCGCCGGAAACATTTCGCGCAGCAATGCGATGCGTTTGCCGTGAATGGACGGGCCGGGGTTGACGCTGACACCGGTAAAGTTGCCTCCGGGGTGGGCCATGCTCTGAGCCAGACCAATCGCGACGGGATCGTACGATATCGTGACGATCGGGATTGTCGTTGTCTTTGGTTTGAAAACAATGGCGGGTGGATCGAGGATGTTGATGACATCCGGATTGCTGCGGACGACCTCTTCGGCCAACGCGTCTCGGTCCTGGTGGTACTGCTCCTTTCCGTAGCGCTCGACGGTCAGGTTTTGTCCTTCAATGCGGCCGAGGCGCCGAAGCTCGCCAAAAAGCACACGGTAATAGTTATTGTTGTCCTCGCGCATGTTTGCTGTCGGCGTGGATATGTTGACGATGGCCAACCGCGAGCTGCCGCCGGCAGGCGCTGCCGCGATGCGCGTTGTGGCGGCAAGCGAGGCCGCCCCGACCATGAAATCCCGCCGCCTCATGTCGGCCCCACCAAATGTCTACCGAAAATTGCGGTGACCGTGCTGTCGCGGCAATCTCGGGTTTAATAGATTTGCGAAAAATGCGGCCGCGGCATCGCCCGCGGCTCGGTCGTATACCTCAATGTATCCAAATCTCGTTTGATGGATACATCCAAGTATTCGCGCCGAGCGGACAATCTCTGCGGGCGCGCGTCGCGAGTAGCTACCTCGCCCCCCGCCACCACCATCACCACCACCGGCAACGTCACCGCCGCCAGCAGCGTGCCCAGCGCCACCGCGCCCGACACCGGGTTCACCAGCCGCTGATACTGAACCGCGAAGATGTAGGCGTTGGCGCCGGTCGGCATCGCCGCGAACAGCACGATCACGCCGGCGGCGACCGGCGGCAGGCCGAGCAGCTTTGCCAGCACGAAGGCTGCCGCCGGCATCGCCAGCAGCTTGAGCGCGCACATCACGAGAATGCTCAGCTTCTCGCCCTTCACCTCGAAGCGGAGCAGGTTGATGCCGAGCGCGATCAGCGCCGTCGGTGAACCCGCCTGCGCGAGCAGCTCGATGGTCTTGTCGACGACGGGGGTGAGGCCGAGGCCCGTAAGACGCCAGACCACGCCAAAACCGATTGCCAGCATCAGCGGATTGCGGGAGAGATCCGCGAGCACGGGAGAGATCACCGACAGCGCCGAGCCGCTTCGCTTGCGGTTGACCAATTCCATCTGGAGGATTCCGCAGAGCCAGAGCAGCGGCGTGTTCACCGACAGGATCAGCGCCATCGGCCCCGCGGCCTCATTGCCGAGCGCCGAGAGCACAAGCGGTATGCCGAGCATCACGATGTTGCCGTAGACCGAGCCGATCGCGAACACGACGCCGTCCTCGCGGTCCTCGCGCCGCGCGCGCAGCAGGGCCGAGAGGATCAGCGCCGCGATCCAGGTGAGCGCGAGCGCGCCGTAATAGGTCCCCCACATGCGCCAGGGGCTGACGTCGGGGAATTCCGAGACGACGATGGTGCGGAACAGCAAAGCGGGGATCGCGATGCTGAAGGCGAATTCGGAGATGCCCTTGTGCGCGGTCTCGGAGACGAAGCGAAACAGCACCGCGGCATAGCCGGCCGCGATCAGCGCAAAAACCGGCGCGACGATCAACAATGTGGCCATGCGCCCCTCACCCCACGGGGAGACAGCCGACCACCCCCACACGTTTTCCGATGATGCCATCATGCCCCTGATTTGCCCGACGTGTCAAATCGATTTCGTAAAATCCGCAGAGGCTGCCGGGGCCTGGCTACTGTGCATGGGGTTGTTTTCGCGGTTTTTGTTCGGGGGGTGGTGGAGGGCGGGCAGGGCGCGATCTTGCGAGCACCGCCAGAGGGTTAGCCGCGCCTTGCCCTCACACACCCCTGTCATCCCCCGCCCCAGTGCGCAATTGCGCACAAGGCGGGGGATGACCACGATGTGTGAGAATGACTTGCCTCCGCGCCACCCGCCCTGTTGCCAAGACCGCACACGTCCAGCCTTTCGCGTCCCCCCTCGGTTGCCAACGAACCGGCGTTCACCCACTATTCCCTCCTGTTCGACATTTGGGGGGATCGATGCCGGTGCTTCACTTCAGAAAATCCTTGGTCGCAGCAAGCCTCTCGCTTGCCTTGGCCGTCCTGGTCCAGCCGGGCGCCGGCTTTGCCTACACGCCGGAGCAGCAGCAGGCCTGCACGCCGGATGCGATGCGGCTGTGCGGCGAGTTCGTTCCGAACGTCGACGCCATCACCGCCTGCATGATCCAGAAGAAGGCGCAGCTCTCGCCGCAGTGCCGGCCGTTCTTCCGCCAGGGCCCGGAGCCGGGCGAGATGCGCGCCGGCAAGCCGACCAGCATCGCGCCCAAGACGGCGAACAAGTCGGCGAGCAAGACGGCGAAGAAGAGCACCAAGCCGGCGCCGAAGACGGCCAAGAAGAAGAATTCCAGCGAGGGCTGAGCGCGGGACGGCCGCGTTCCTTCCCTGAAACCCATGCCCGGGCAAAAGCGCGACGCGTCTTGGCCCGGGCATTCGCATTTTCCGGCGTCAGCCACGCGACAGCCACCGGACTCCTTTTGTTCGCGCGAGCCCGCGCGCATGCTTGCGGCAATTACGAGCGCCCCACGGAAAAGAGTCGCGGAAAGCGTTTGCGCGGCAAGGTTGCATTCCGCTTCGTCCCGTGCCCCTGCTCAAAAACCGCAGGAATGCCCGTGCGAAAGGCGTTCATTGCAGTTCGTGTCCGTCGTCGCACGAAGCAGTGTGACTCAAAAGCCAACACGTCTTGTTATTTCGTGGCGGCGGGGCAACTCTCGGTAAATTTTTCTTTCCCGAATCAGCGCGGTGATTCATTTTCGCAGCCTGGGGTCAATCTGGAGGCCGAAGGTATGAACGTTATTGTTTTTGCATCGCGTAAAGGCGGCTCGGGCAAGAGTACCCTGGCTGCACATCTCGCCGCGCAGATCAAGGCGACCAAGCCCATTCTGCTCGTCGATGCGGATCCGCAAGGCTCGCTCACGCTGTGGCACAAGCTGCGTGGCACCAACGAACCGCCGATCAAGGCCGCCGTGAACTCCGTCAGCGGCATCGTCTCCGCTGCCAAGCGCGACGGTTATGAATGGGTGTTGATCGACACGCCGCCGAACCTGTCGGCCGTCGTCGACGACGCGATCCGCAATGCCACCATGGTGGTGATCCCGGCCCGTCCCGGCGTGTTCGACGTCAACGCGGTGCAGGAAACCATCCAGATGTGCCGTGCGGCGCGCAAGCCCTACGCAGTCGTGCTCAACGGTGCGCCGGCGCGCCGCGACGAATCCGAGAGCCCGATCGTCACCATCGCACGCGAGGCGCTGGCGAAATTCCGCGCACCGGTGTGGGGCGGACAGATCACCAACCGCTCGGATCTGCTGATGGCGCTGAGCCACGGCGAAGGCGCGCGGGAATACCAGGCCGAGAGCCGTGCGGCTCAGGAAATCGCACGGCTGTGGGCGGCGATCGAGCGTTCAGTGAAAGCTATTCGCGGCACGGCGTCGGCATCCGGCGCAATGCACAAGCAGGCGGCGTAATTTTCATTAATCATTCCCCGGACGGAAAACGCGCGGAAGTTCGCGCGTTTTGCGTTTCTGGGTGCTGATGAAGCCTACGCGACCATCAGCATGTAGAACACGATGACCGGCGACAGGGTGAGGATCACCGACCAGATGCCGGCGGCCCAGAGAATGTCTTCGGTGGTAAAGCTCTGCTGGCCGGCGTCGTAATGCGACGCCGCTTCATTATGACTATTCACAAAACGCCCCCGCGATTTCTTCGCTTATGGGCGTCGACGCTACGCGGGATGATTTAAGATTCCGGGTCGCCGTATCCTGTGCTTTCGGACACAGGCACTACCACGGATTAACCATTCCCGTGCGCCGCGGCGTCAGCCGACCAGCCAGATGCGAAACACCAGCACCGGCATCAGGCCGAGCATTACCGCCCAGAACCCGAACGACGACACGACGAGAATTCCCTGCAAGAGATCGGCGGGCGCGAATTGGCTCGCGGCCGTAGGCCGGGTGCGATGCCCCATGTTCATTCCCCCTTTGAAAGCTTCTGGAGCAAACGATAGGCCCCATTGCGTAAACGAGGCGTGGATGCGCCATGCGGCGACCGCGAAGGCCGTTCGTGCACGGTTAACCATGGGCGCGCGTCTTACCCTCGCCTGGAGGGGGAAGGTAAGAGCGCCATGCGCGATCGTTAAACCCATGCGCTGTACTTCCTCCTGATCTCGTCAACGCGCTCCAAGCGCGATTTCACGTCGTCCTCCGTCAGGCCGATATCGCGGCGCAGCCAGTCGGATAACGTGCTCGTGCATGAAGCGCCGCCCCATGCAGCCTTCAGGGCCTCGAGCCATTGACGGATTCCCATACGTCGATCTTTCCGGATTGAAGTCTGCGCGTTGAGCGCGAATGGATTGTTGGAGCGAACAGGACACGACGAGGCTTTCCCTCTCCCCTTGTGGGAGAGGGTGGCTCGCTGGTCAGCAGCGAGACGGGTGAGGGGTTGTCTCCGCGAATTCAGCTGCCGTGATGCGCGCGGATAGAACCCCTCATCCGGCGCTTCGCGCCACCTTCTCCCGCAAGGGGAGAAGGGACGGCAGCGTGCGTGTGGAGAGAGGAAGAACTACGCCGCGACTTTCATCCGCCGCTCGATCTCGCGATCGATCGTGGCCGCGAGCTCGCTGCTCACTTCCACCATCGGCAGCCGCACTTCGGGGCTGTCGATGAGGCCACTGCGCCACAGCCAGTACTTCGCCGGCGCAGGGCTCGGCTCAGTGAACAGCAGGCGCGTGAGCTCTGCGACCTCGTGCCAGCGCGCCAGCGCCACATCGTGGTTGCCGCGCATCAGCTCGGTGCGAATGGCGGCAAACGTCGCGGTCTCCACATGCGCCGACAGCACGATGCCGCCGTCGGCGCCGTCGACAAGCGCCTCGAAGTAATTCGCGTCCTCGCCTGTGAGCACGCGAAAATCCTTTGGCCTGTCGCGCAGCAGCGCGATGGATTGCTCGCGGCTCGCGCCGCAATCCTTCAGCCCGACGATGTTCGGATGCTCGGCGAGACGCAGCAGCGTCTGGTTGGTGATGTTGACCGAGGTGCGATAGGGAATGTTGTAGAGCGCGATCGGCCAGGCGGCGTGATCGGCGAGGGCCTCGAAATGCGCCAGCAGCCCGCGCTGCGAGGGCCGCACGTAATAGGGGCTCGCGATCAGATAACCGTCGATCGGCCAGTCCGCGGTTTCATCGAGGCGATCCTTCAGCCGCGAAGTGTCGGCGCCCGACAATCCGAGGCAGACCGGCAAGGTGCGGCGGCTTGCTGCCATCTCGTCGCGCACGATGGCGACGAGGCGTTCGTATTCGTTGTCGCGCAGCGTCATGCCTTCGCCGGAGGTCGCCCCCAGGATGAAGCCGTCGACAGCGTGGCCGGCATAGTGCCGCGTCAGCCGCCGCAGCGACCGCTCGTCGAGCGCGCCATCGCGAAACGGCGTCACCAGCGGCAGCCAGAGCCCGTGCAACTGTTCTTGTAGTCCGGTCATGTTCCATCTCCTTCTCGGGAAAAACCTGAGACGGAGGGCGCATGAAAAAACCCCGTCCAGGCGGCGGGGTTTTCGGGATTTGTTCGCGATGACGAAGTCAGCCTAGCGCGCGCAACATTCCGAGGTCCCGGGATGGGGGCCTTTTTTCGAAACGAGTGCGCACGACTTCGTGATCATTCGCAAATGATGCGGGGTAGGCGTGGAACTGTCAATACACGCGGAAGGCGAAAGCCGTTTTGAGGCAGAAAAAAAGCCGGACCCGAAGGCCCGGCTTAGGTATTGGCCACGTGAGGCCGACACAATCACCTTCCAAGAGGGATTACTGAACTCCCGCGCCACTGGAGGAGGGGGACAAATGCGCAACGCGAAGGCTCAGCGTGCAAGGAGTATGAGCTTGACGAGCGCCATGCAGCAACAGCCGAGGCCGCATGTCAGACATGCGGAAATCAGGACGGCCAGCGCTGCGCCTTGCTCACCACGAAGTCGCGGAACACCTGCACGCGCGCGACCGTCTTCAACTCCTCGGGATAGACGAAATACGTGTCGAGCTGGATCGAATCCGATTCGCCGAACAGTTGCACGAGCTTGCTCTGTTCCTCGACGAGGTAGTCGGGCAGCGCGGCGATGCCGAGGCCCTGCTGGCAGGCGCGCACGAGGCCGAGGATGTTGTTCACTCTGAAATAGGCTTCGCGCGGACCGGAGCCGTTGCGTCCGGCTTCGACCAGCCAGTTGCGGTTCTGCAGGTGCGGCGCGAAGTTGCCGTCCGAGAGCGTGATGATGCGGTGGGAGTCGAGCTCCTCGAGCGTGCGCGGCGTGCCGAAGCGCTTGATGTATTCCGGCGAGCAATAGGCGTGGAAGCCCATCGCGAACAGCTTGCGCTGGATGAGATCCGGCTGGGTCGGCTTGCGGGTGCGGATGGCAACGTCGGCCTCGCGCATCGACAGGTCGAGCTCCTCGTCGGTGACGATCAGCGAGATCCGGATCTCCGGATAGAGCGCGGTGAATTCGCCGAGGCGCGGGATCAGCCAGTTGATGCCGACGCCGGGCGTGGTGGTGATCTTGAGATCGCCGCTCGGTCGCTCGCGGCTGTCGGTCAGTTTCGCGCGCGCCGCCTGCAGCTGCATGAACACGTCATGCGCGGTGCGGAACAAGAGGTCGCCCTGTTCGGTGAGGATCAGGCCGCGGGCGTGGCGGTGGAACAGCGAGACCGAGAGCTCCTGCTCCAGCGCCGAAACCTGGCGCGAGACCGCCGATTGCGACAGGCCGAGCTGCTCGCCCGCATGCGTGAAGCTGCCCGCTTCCGCCGCCGCGTGAAACACCTTCAGCTTGTCCCAGTCCATATCCGTAAATCCGTCGCGTGTTCGAGGCATGATCTTTATTCCGCTGCCGCGCGCTCGCTGGCGCGCAGGGCCAAGAAACGTTCGGCTTCGAGAGCTGCCATGCAGCCGAGGCCGGCGGCCGTCACGGCCTGCCGATAGGTCTCGTCGGCGACGTCGCCGGCGGCGAACAGGCCGGGCACCGAGGTGGCGGTCGAGTTCGGGGCGACCTCGACATAGCCCGACGGTTTCAGCTTGATCTGGCCCTTGACGAGCTCGGTCGCCGGCGCATGGCCGATGGCGATGAACACGCCGTCGGTCTTCACGTCCGTATGGGCACCGGTCTTGACGTTCTTCAGGCGCACATGGGTGACCTTGTTCGGGTTCTCGGTGCCGCAGATCTCGTCGACGGCGGAGTCCCAGACCACCTTGATCTTGGGGTGCTTGAACAGACGCTCCTGAAGGATGCGCTCGGCGCGGAAGTGATCGCGACGATGCACGATGGTGACCTGCGAGGCATGGTTGGTGAGGTACAGCGCTTCCTCGACCGCGGTATTGCCGCCGCCGACCACCACGACGTCCTTGTTGCGGTAGAAGAAGCCGTCGCAGGTGGCGCAGGCCGACACGCCGCCGCCCTGGAACTTCACTTCGGACGGCAACCCGAGCCAGCGCGCCTGCGCGCCTGTGGCGAGGATCACGGAATCGGCGAGATAGACGTCGCCGCTGTCGCAGGTGAGGCGGAACGGCCGCTGCGTGGTCTCCAGCTTGGTGACGAGGTCGGTGACGATCTGGGTGCCGACGTGGACCGCCTGCTTCTCCATCTGCTCCATCAGCCAGGGGCCCTGGATCACGTCGGCGAAGCCCGGATAATTCTCGACGTCGGTGGTGATGGTGAGCTGGCCGCCCGGCTGGATGCCCTGGATCAGGATCGGCTCGAGCATCGCGCGCGCCGCGTAGATCGCCGCGGTGTAACCGGCGGGGCCGGAGCCAATAATGACGACCTTTGCATGAACAGGAGCGGACATTTCGATGGACGCCTTTCACGGGGGATTTGCAGCGCGGGCGCGGAACGTGCCGGGAGGCCTCGCGGAGGCGCTGAAATATCAGAGCTAATCTAAGCCTTCTGGTGAGCTATGCAAGAATTGCATTCCCTCTCGGCGGATTTTTCCAACAAGGAACAAAAGTCGATTGCGCTGCACGCGCAATAAAATTGCGCTAACGGTGCGGACTGGGCTATGAGGATTGCGGCAAACCCACCAATACCGCCGCAAAGGCGAGGAGTTCCAATCACGTGTCGCGGAGCCTGGACGAGATCGACCTGAAAATTCTCACCGAGATTCAGGCCGACGGTCGAATCACCAATGTCGAACTGGCCAAGCGCGTCGGCATCTCGCCGCCGCCCTGCCTGCGCCGCGTCCGGGCGCTGGAGGAGGAGGGCTACATCCACGGCTATCGCGGCCTGCTCGACGCCCGCAAGCTCGGCTTCGACGTCACCGTGTTCGCCTCCGTGCACCTCTCGAGCCAGGCCGAGGCGGACTTGCGCGCCTTCGAGGAGTTCGTCCGGGCCGAGCCCCTGGTACGGGAGTGCTGGATGCTGTCGGGCGAGGTCGATTTCATCCTCAAATGCGTCGCCCCCGACATGGCGACCTTCCAGGATTTCGTGACGCACCTGACCGCCGCGCCCCACGTGCGGAACGTGCGCACGTCGCTGGTGCTGCATAACTCGAAGTACGAGGCGGCCGTGCCGCTGGACGTGAAGGGGAGACGGTAGGGCGCTCTCGTGCCCCGGACGCAGCGCAGCGCTTCTTCAGCGGTGCGCTGCAGAGCCGGGCCCATGTAACAGCGGTGCGTGCGGCAAGCCGGGTCCCGGCTCTGCGCCGCAACGCTGAAGCGTTGCAGCTTGTCCGGGACACGAGACAGAGGGCGAGCGTCTGCATCACGCTTCAAAGCAAACCGTGGAAACAAAAAGGCCGCGCATCGCGCGGCCTTTTCAAAACCTCGTCACGCGCAGCGGCAAATCCTTACCGCCACTCCACCTTGGTGATCTCATACGCCTTGGCGCCGCCGGGTGCATTGACCTCGACGGTCGAACCCTTCTTCTTGCCGATCAGCGCGCGGGCGAGCGGCGAAGTGATGGAGATGCGGCCCTTCTTGGCGTCGGCCTCGACCTCGCCGACGATCTGCCACACCGTCTTCTTCTCGGTGTCCTCGTCGACCAGCGTCACGGTGGCGCCGAACTTGATGGTGTCGCCGGAGAGCTTCGAGATGTCGATGATGTCGGCGCGCGCGAGCTTGTCCTCGAGCTCGGCGATGCGGCCTTCATTGTGGGACTGCTCTTCCTTCGCGGCATGATATTCCGCGTTCTCCGACAGGTCTCCGTGCGAGCGCGCTTCCGCGATATGCTCGATGATCCGCGGACGGTCCTCCGACTGGCGCTTCTTCAATTCTTCCCCAAGCGCGACAAAGCCGGCCTGGGTCATCGGAACCTTTTCCATCTCTTCTCTCGTCCTTCAGCTGCGCGCCCCACGAAAACGGAGGGCGCGGCAACCTTGATTCGTCGATATTCCCGGGGCCGAACACGCGCCCACCGGGAATGCTATGTGGGTCTGGCGCCGGAACAGAACAACCACAACGACCGGACAGTTCCTCCGGCCATTGTGGCTTCATTGCCAATCACTTAGCGGAAGCGTCGCTCCCGCTAGCGATCAGGTTTCCGAAAAGTAGCTCTGCAGGGTACGAACCTCAAGGTCCCCGCCAAGATAGGCGCGGATGCCCTGCGCGGCCGCCACGGCCCCGGAAAGAGTGGTGTAATACGGCACTTTATGCAAGAGGGCCGCGCGCCGCAGCGAACGGCTGTCGGCGAGCGCCTGCGGGCCTTCGGTGGTGTTGAGGACGAGCTGGACATCGCCATTGGTGATGGCATCGACGATGTGCGGCCGCCCTTCCAGCACCTTGTTCACCTTCTCGGTCGGGATGCCCTGGTCGGTCAGGAAGCGCGCCGTGCCCGAGGTCGCCAGCACCTTGAAGCCGAGCGAGTGCAATTCGCGAACGGCCTCGGCGATCCGCGTCTTGTCGCTCTCGCGCACCGAGACGAACACGGTGCCCTTGCGCGGCACCCTGGTGCCGCCGCCGAGCTGGCTCTTGGCGAAGGCCACCGCGAAAGAGCGGTCGATGCCCATGACCTCGCCGGTCGAGCGCATCTCGGGGCCGAGCACCGTGTCGACGCCGGGGAAGCGCGCGAACGGGAATACCGATTCCTTGACGCCGACGTGCTTGAGCTCCGCCTTCTTCAAGTTGAAGTCGGCAAGCTTCTCGCCGGCCATGATGCGCGCGGCGATCTTCGCAACCGGCGTGCCGACCACCTTGGCGACGAAGGGCACGGTGCGCGAGGCGCGCGGGTTGACCTCGAGCACGTAGATGTCGCCGTCCTTGATGGCGTATTGCACGTTCATCAGGCCGACGACGTCGAGGCCGAGCGCGAGCTCACGCGTCTGCCGCTCCAGCTCCCCGATCATTTTCGCATCGAGCGAGTGCGGCGGCAGCGAGCAGGCGCTATCGCCGGAATGGATGCCGGCTTCCTCGATGTGCTCCATGATGCCGACGATGAAGGTGTCCTTGCCGTCACAGAGGCAGTCGACGTCGATCTCGGTGGCATCAGACAAATAGCGGTCGAACAGCAGCGGGTTCTTGCCGAGCACGGTGTTGATCTGGCCGGTCTTGTCGTTCGGATAGCGCGCCTTGACGTCGGCGGGCACCAGCTCCGGCAGCGTGCCGAGCAGGTAGTCGTTGAGCTGGTTCTCCTCGCGGATGATTTGCATCGCGCGGCCGCCGAGCACGTAGGACGGGCGCACCACCAGCGGCAGGCCGAGATCGGTCGCGACCAGGCGCGCTTGCTCGACCGAATAGGCGATGCCGTTCTTGGGCTGCTTCAGCCGCAGCTTGTCGAGCACGCGCTTGAAGCGGTCGCGGTCTTCCGCAAGGTCGATGGCGTCCGGCGAGGTGCCGAGGATCGGCACTTCGGCGGCCTCCAGCCCGTGCGCGAGCTTCAGCGGGGTCTGGCCGCCGAACTGCACGATCACGCCGTGCAGCGTACCGTTGCTGCGTTCCTTCGCGATGATCTCCAGCACGTCCTCGGCGGTGAGCGGCTCGAAATAGAGCCGGTCGGCGGTGTCGTAGTCGGTCGACACGGTCTCGGGGTTGCAGTTGACCATGATGGATTCGTAGCCGGCGTCATGCAGCGCGAAGCAGGCGTGACAGCAGCAATAGTCGAACTCGATGCCCTGGCCGATGCGGTTGGGCCCGCCGCCGAGAATGATGACCTTCTTCTTGTCCGAGGGCGCGCTCTCATCGGCCGGAGCGCCCGCGAACAGCGCCTCATAGGTCGAATACATGTAGGCGGTCGGCGAGGCGAATTCAGCCGCGCAGGTGTCGATGCGCTTGTAGACGGGGCGAACGTCGAGCGCGTGACGCTTGGCGGTAACCTCGGCCTCCGTCGTCTCGGCGAGCACCGCGAGCCGCGCGTCGGAGAAGCCCATGGCCTTGAGCGTGCGCATGCCGAAGGCGTTGCCCGGCAGGCCGTTCTTGCGAACCTTCTCCTCCATGTCGACGATGCCGCGCATCTCGCTGAGGAACCACGGGTCGATCTTGCAGGAATTGAAGATCTCCTCGTTCGACCAGCCGAGCCGCATGGCCTGGGCGACCTGAAGCAGCCGGTTCGGCGTCGGCGTGCCGAGCGCGGCACGGATCGCGTTCTTGTCGTCGCCGCGGCCGAGACCTTCGATCTCGATCTCGTCGAGGCCGGTCAGCCCGGTCTCGAGGCCGCGCAGCGCCTTCTGGAGGCTTTCCTGGAAGGTGCGGCCGATCGCCATGACTTCGCCGACCGACTTCATCGACGTCGTCAGCGTGGTGGAGGCGCCGGGGAATTTCTCGAACGCGAAGCGCGGCACTTTCGTGACGACATAGTCGATGGTCGGTTCGAACGAGGCCGGCGTGGCGCCGCCGGTGATGTCGTTGGCGATCTCGTCGAGCGTGTAGCCGACTGCGAGCTTGGCGGCGACCTTCGCGATCGGAAAGCCGGTGGCTTTCGAAGCCAGGGCGGAGGAGCGCGACACGCGCGGGTTCATCTCGATGACGACCATGCGGCCGTCTTCGGGATTGACGCCGAACTGCACGTTGGAGCCGCCGGTCTCGACGCCGATCTCGCGCAGCACCGCCAGCGAGGCGTCGCGCATGATCTGGTATTCCTTGTCGGTCAGCGTCAGCGCCGGCGCCACCGTGATGGAATCGCCGGTGTGCACGCCCATCGGATCGAGGTTCTCGATCGAGCAGACGATGATGCAGTTGTCCTTCTTGTCGCGCACCACCTCCATCTCGTACTCTTTCCAGCCGAGCACGGATTCTTCGATCAGGACTTCGTTGGTGGGGGACGCATCGAGGCCGCGCTCGATGATGTCGAGGAACTCTTCCTTGTTGTAGGCAATGCCGCCGCCGGTGCCGCCCATCGTGAAGGACGGGCGGATGATCGCAGGCAGGCCGATCTCGGACAGCGCCATCAGCGCCTGGCCGAGCGCGTATTCCTGATAGCGCTTGCGGCGGTCGCCTTCGCCGAGCGTCCACTGCCGATCGTGCTCTTCGCGGGCCGCGCCCGAGAGCTTCTCGCGTTCGGCCTGGCGTTTGTCGCGGAAGGACTTCTTCAGGGCGGAGGCGTTGGCGAGCCGCGACTTCGGCGTCTCAAGCCCGATCTTGGTCATGGCCTCGCGGAACAGCTGGCGGTCCTCGGCCTTGTCGATCGCGTCCGCGGTGGCGCCGATCATCTCGACGTCGAACTTTTCCAGTGTGCCTTGCTGGCGCAGCGACAGCGCGCAGTTCAGCGCGGTCTGGCCGCCCATGGTCGGCAGCAGCGCGAAGCCGCCGGGAATGACGTGACGTTCCTTCTCGATGATCTTGGCGACGATCTCGGGCGTGATCGGCTCGATATAGGTCGCATCGGCCAATTCCGGGTCCGTCATGATCGTGGCCGGGTTGGAATTGACGAGGACGATGCGATAGCCCTCTTCCTTCAGCGTCTTCACCGCCTGGGTGCCCGAATAATCGAACTCGCAGGCCTGGCCGATCACGATGGGACCGGCGCCGATGATCAGGATGGTGGTGATGTCTGTACGTTTGGGCATCAACTCTCGCCGGACTGGAATTTGGGCACAAAAAAAGGGCGCGCTACTGCGCGTCCCTTTGGCCGAGAGCGCGGTGGTCTCCCTCGCGCGCGGGTGGGTCTTAGACCAGATTCCGGGGCGGCGAAACCCCGAATAACGCCCATCAACCGGCAATTTTGACGGGTTTTGCCCGCGCCTGCCAGCCGCGGGCGAGGTGCACCAGAAGCGAGGCCGCCACGCTCGATCCGCCGATCCAGCCGAGGTCGGTCGGCGAGAGGGTGGCCAGCACCGCACCACCCAGCGCCCCGCCGATGGCGAAGCCGAGATACATCGAAGAGGCGTTGAGCGAGAGCGCGATCATCGAGGCCTGCGGCTCGATCCGGATGATGCTGGCGATCTGGGCCGGATAGAACGCCCAGCCCGAAATGCCCCAGAGGAATATCGCGCCCAGCACCGCATAATGTGCCTGTCCGGGCATCAGCTTCATGACCAGCGAATGCAGGATCAGCGCGGCCGCCATGCCGGCGAGCCCGAGGCCCGCGGTGGCCAGCGTGCCCAGCCGGTCGGCGAGGACGCCGCCGAGCATGTTGCCGATCGCGGCCGCGCCGCCAAATACCAGCAGCGCCAGGCTGATCTGCGAGGCGTCGAAACCAAGACCGTGCAGCGGAACCGCGAAATACGTGAATACGGTGAAGCCGCCGAGCGCCCATAAAATCGTGATCAGGAGCGCGACCAGGACATTGCCGTGACGCGCCACCGCGAACCGTTCGCTGAGCGAGGCGGTGTTGCGCGGCAAGCCACGGGGCAGGCCGAGCAGAAGGCCCGCGAGCGCAATGGCGCCGATCACGGCCACCATGGCGAAGGTCGCGCGCCAGCCGAGCAGGCTGCCGACGACGTTTCCGAGAGGAACGCCGATGACGGTCGCGACCGTGAGGCCCGAGGTGACCAGCGCGACCGCGCGGCCGCGCCTTTCGGGCGAGGCGACTGCGACCGACACGGCGAGCGCCGTCGGCATGCACAGTCCGGAGCCCAGGGCCATCAGCATTCGCGAGGCCAGCAGCAGGGCGTAGCTGGAAGCCACCATCGCGGCGAGATTTCCGGCGATGAAGGTCGTCAGCGCCAGGGCCAGCACGGTCCGGCGATCGATGTTGTTCAGCGCCACGGCCATGATCGGCGAGCCCACGGCATAGGTGAGAGCGTAGGCGGTGACCAATTGGCCGGCGGCCGAGACCGAAATTGACAGGTCACTGGCGATCGCCGGCAAAAGTCCTGCAATCACAAAGCCTTCGGTGCCGATCGCAAAGGCCGCAAGGGCCAGCCAGAACACGCTCATTGGACAATATCCCTATACTCAACGTTTATTGAACTATTGAATGTGAAGGTGGGAGGAGTCAATTGGTTCAAGAACTATTGAACATTAGGGCCGTTTCGCTATGATTCCCTGGTCATGAGCCGCACACCGCTTCACCCGACCCGCGAGCAGATCGAGCTGCCGATGGTTCTGGATTGCCTCAGCGATCCGATCCGGCTCGCCATCGTCTACCAGCTTGCCCAGCAAGAACGTGTCAGCAGCGAATTATGCTGCGGCGATTTCAGCGGGCTCGCGGGTAAGTCCAACCTCGCCTACCACTTCGCCAAGCTGCGTGAATGCGGCCTGATGCTGACGCGCGTGGCCGGGACCAACCGGTTCATGCGGCTGCGCCGCGAGGATCTCGACGCGCGCTTCCCCGGCCTGCTCGACGCCGTGCTCAGCTCTGCAGCGAAGGATGCGGAGCGGCTTCAGCTGGTCGTGGGGTGTGAAGTGGTTGGGGCGGATTGAGCCGCCGATACAGTCCGTCTTCGCTTTCGCTTCGCTCCAGCTACGCCGGACACGCTTTGCCGCTTCGGGTCTAGCGTGCCCGTCTTCGCCCTTCGGGCTTCGCCGAGGCAGCCTTCGCTACGATAGAGGCTTGCCCAGCCGAAGCTGGCGAAGCCAGCGAAGGCTGGAGACCCGGCCTGGACTTGAACCAGGATGAAGAGCGATGCACCGCCCTCGCGTAGACTCTTCCGCCACCGGGCCGGCGCGATCATTACCGATTGCAGTGCGGCAAGCCACAACGGCTAATTGTTATGCTTAACGAACTAGCGGCGACCGTGCGATGAAGGTCATGCGCCAGCGATTGTGGCCGATATTGCTGTGGGCACGCTGGACCGCGAAGCCGGCCGCCTTCAGCTTGGCGGTGATCTCGTCCTCGCTGTAGCGCTGGAGCCCGACCCGCGTGCGCAGATGACGGTAATCCGACAGTGCGGTGCTGATCAGCCCGATCAGGGCGTCCTTCAGGAAGCCGTGGCGCAGGCCGAAGCTGAGCAGCGCCATGACATCCCTGAACATGCCGACATGGGGCTGGAGGATGTCGCCAAGCACCAGCTTGCCGGAGGGCTTCAGGATGCGGCGGATATTGAGGAGCGCGGCATCGAGCTCGTCCGGCGTCATGTATTGCGCGACCGAGTTCATCACCACGAGGTCGATCGACTGGTCCTGCATCTTGCGGACATCGTCGAGCGAGCGGACGCGGATCCTGGTGTTCGGGGCAAACCGCGCGATCAACCGGCCGCGCACGCCCGGTGCGGGCTCGGCGAGGATCAGCTTGCCGCAGGCCGCCGCCACCTGGGTCGCCGACAGTGCCTCGCCGCAGGCATAGTCCAGCACCGTCGCCTCGGGCGACGAGATGTAGCCGATGATGTCCCGCGCGATGATCTGGAAGTGCAAGTCGCGATGCAGCTTGCTGACATAGATCGTGTGCGTGGAGTCGTAATAATCGATCCAATCGTCCATGGCGTCTCGAAGGTCCCAACGGTTCCTGGGCAGGAACCGGCGCTGCCCGCCTTGCGTTAGGGGGGCGACGGTGCGCCGTCAATGTCCGCGTCCTAACAGGAAGGTTTCCCGTGAGCAAAACCAACAACAAGGTCTCGCCCGATCTCGATACCCCCACCGATCTGCCGCCCGACGGGGTCAGGAAGGTCTCGGAGGCGCTCAACGTGCTTCTGGCCGACGCGTTCGCGCTGTATCTGAAGACCAAGAATTTTCACTGGCACATCAGCGGCCGGCATTTCCGCGACTATCATCTGCTGCTCGACGAACAGTCGGACCAGATCTTCGCCACCACCGACCAGCTCGCCGAGCGCGTCCGCAAGATCGGCGGCACCACGCTGAAGTCGATCGGCCAGGTCGCAAAACTCCAGACCATCAAGGACAACAACGAGGACTACGTCCCGCCGCGCGAGATGCTGCGCGAATTGATGCAGGACAACAAGCACGTCGCCGGCGCCATGCGCAAGGCGCACGAGGTCTGCGACGACGCCGGCGACGTCGCCAGCGCCAGCATCCTCGAAGTCTTCATCGACGAGACCGAGCGCCGGACATGGTTTTTGTTCGAGGCGACGCGGCAGGAAGGCAGCAACGCGGCGTAAGCCGAGCTGCCGTAGGGTGGGCAAAGCGAAGCGTGCCCACCAATTGGACTTTACGGATGGAGGGTGGGCACGGCGCGTAAGAGCGCGCCTTTGCCCACCCTACGGCACCGTCCTTGTGGCTACCGCCACAGCCGCATCAACGCTCCGTCCTTGCCGGTGACGGGATCGGCCGGCGGCAGCGCGACGTTTGGAATCGTCTTCAACGCTTTCGCGTGGTTCTCCGGCGTTGGCCGCGTGATCTCCATCTTCGCGCCCGGCGGATAGGCGCCGATCACGCAGAAATCGTCGCCCGCCTCGATGCATTGATGCCCCGTGCCGGCGGGCAGGATCGCGACGTCGCCGGCCTTGATCTGAAGCTCCTGGCCATGGTCGCCGCCGAAGCGGACCCGCGCGCTCCCGCGCGCAACGCCAAGCACCTCGTGCACGGTTGCGTGGTAGTGCAGATAGTCGAAGACGCAGTTGCGCCACGTGCCGCCCCAGCCGTTCGCTCCGAACAGGTCTTCGATGGTTTCTTCGGGCTGCTTCGGATCAAGCGTCACCGCACCCTGGTAAACCAGGAACGGAAGGATGTTGTTCGGCACGAGCCCGTCATCCTCGAAGACGATGGCGAGTGGCTCGGCCTTGTCGCGGACGACGGGCATGGCTGGGCTCCCGGGAATAATCGACAGGGATCAAGACGGCGCGGGCGCCCTTGTTCCTGGCCGCAGTCCATACGCCGGCTTGACGGAGATCAAGGCGCAGGCGGCGATTCAGGGGCACGCCACTCCTAGCATAAGGGATGGAACGCCATGTACGCCTCCGACGTCGCACAGCGCCATTTTTCAGCGGCCGTCGACGAGGCGGACACGGCCGGCCTCGGGCACGAAGCCGTCTGCCGCGCCTTGCTCAGTCTCGTGATCTCGAAATATCTGGAGACGAGGTCCGTCGCCGACATCCAGGCGGAGCTGCGCTTCATCGCCGAGAACTGTGACCCCGACACGGACTTCATGTTCATGCGTCCGTGACGGCGCCATAGCCGGCGGAGTCGTCCGCCGGCGTTCTTAGCCTTACGCGCTCTTCTTCTGCCGCATCAAATCGGCAAAGCGCTGGAACAGATAGTGCGAGTCGCGCGGGCCGGGCGAGGCTTCGGGGTGGTACTGCACCGAGAACACCGGCTTGCCGTCGAGCTGGATGCCGCAATTGGATCCGTCGAACAGCGAGATGTGGGTCTGCGTCGCGCCCTTCGGCAGCGTGGTCTCGTCCACCGCAAAGCCGTGGTTCATCGAGGTGATCTCGACCTTGCCGGTGGTCTCGTCCTTGACGGGATGATTGGCGCCGTGATGGCCCTGATGCATCTTCTTGGTCTTGGCGCCGACGGCGAGGCCGAGCATCTGGTGACCGAGACAAATCCCGAATGTCGGCGTGCCCGACTTGATCACCTCCCGGATGACAGGCACGGCGTATTTGCCGGTCGCGGCCGGATCGCCCGGGCCGTTCGACAGGAACACGCCGTCCGGCTTCATCGCGAGGATGTCCTCGGACGAGGTCGTCGCCGGCACCACCGTCACCTTGCAGCCGACGCCGGCGAGCAGGCGCAAAATGTTGCGCTTGATGCCGTAGTCGATGGCGACGACGTTGAACTCGGGCTTGTCCTGCCGGCCAAAACCCTTGTCCCACAGCCAGGGCGTCTCGTCCCAGGTGAAGCGCTGGCCGGAGGTGACCATCGGCACGAGGTCCATGCCCTCGAGGCCGGGCCATTCGCGCGCTTCTTCCTTCAGGCCATGCAGGTCGAACTCGCCGTTTTTGGCGTGCGCGATCACGGCATTGGGCATGCCCTTGCTGCGGATCAGCGCGGTCAGCGCGCGGGTGTCGATGCCGGAGAGGCCGATGATGCCGCGGGCCTTCAGCCATGCGTCGAGATGCTTGGTGGCGCGGTAGTTCGAGGGATCGGTGATCGCGGTGCGCAGGATCACGCCGCGCGCCCCGGGGGTCGCGGCCATGTTCACCGTCTCGATGTCGTCCTCGTTGGTGCCGACATTGCCGATATGCGGGAAGGTGAAGGTGATGAGCTGGCCGGCATAGGAGGGATCGGTGAGAATCTCCTCATATCCGGTCATCGCGGTGTTGAAGCAGACTTCGCCGACGGCGTGGCCCTCGGCGCCGAGACCAAAGCCTTCGAGCACCGTGCCGTCCGCAAGCACGAGGAGCGCGGTCGGTTTGTGGTCCGGCCAAGCGGGATCGTTGTCATGTTGTGTCATGAGCGCGTTTCATAAGCCTGCCGGGCGCGCCCGTCAAAGCGCAGATGCGCCGATTCACATGCGTTTTTGCATATTTGACAGCCCGTCTCGGGCTCTTAAGCTTGGCCGCACAATTTCCGGCAAATTCCTGGGCTTGCGAGGCAATAATGGACCAGACCACCCCGATTCTGCTGGTTCCGGGGCTGGCCTCCTCGGCCCGGATCTATGCAACGGTGATCCCGGCGCTGTGGCGGTTCGGCCCGGTCATGGTTGCCAACCATATCCGCGACGACAGCATGGCGGCGATCGCCGCCCGCGTGCTGAGCGAGGCCCCGCCGCGCTTCGCGCTGGCCGGTCATTCCATGGGCGGCTACATCGCGCTCGAGATCATGCGCCAGGCGCCCGAGCGGGTTTCGAAGCTCGCCCTGATCAACACCCAGGCGCGGCCAGATACGCCGGAGGCGACCGCGCGCCGGCGTGGCCTGATGGAGCGCGCCAGGCGCGGCGAGTTGCGTGCCGTGCGCGAGGAGAGTTTTCCGGAGCTCGTGCATCCATCGCGACGCGATGATGCCGATATCCTGAAGCTCGTGCATGCGCAGGACGAGGATGTCGGCGTCGAGGGCTATCTGCGGCAGCAGACCGCGATCATCGCGCGGGTGGACTCACGGCCGACGCTCGCGACGATCAAATGCCCGACGCTGGTGCTGACGGGGGATCAGGACAACACAATTCCCAACGCGTTCTCGAAAGAGATGGCGGACGGCATCGCCGGCGCGAAACTCGTCGTCCTCGAGAATTGCGGGCACCTGCCACAGCCGGAGCAGCCTGAGACGACGGCGCGGGCGCTGGTCGAATGGCTGGGAACACCGGTTGTCTCAGGGCCGCGAACGGCCTAGATCAGGCGTCGGATATTCGAAGGGATCACGATCATGCTGCGCGACGACATCAATAATGCGGTCAAGGAGGCCATGAAGGCCAAGGACGAGCGCAAGCTGTCCACGCTGCGCATGGTCAACTCGACCATCAAGAACGCCGACATCGAGGCCCGCGGTAACGGCAAGCCGCCGCTGTCGGATGCCGATTTGCTCGGCGTGTTCCAGAAGATGATCAAGCAGCGCCAGGAGTCGGTCGAGCTCTACGACAAGGGCGGCCGCGCCGAGCTCGCCGCGCAGGAGCGCGAGGAGATCGCGGTGATCTCGGCCTATTTGCCGAAGCAGATGGCGGACGACGAGGTGAAGAAGGCGATCGCGGGCGCGATCACTGAAACCGGTGCGGCCGGCATGAAGGACATGGGCAAGGTGATCGCCGTGTTGCGCGCGAAGTATGCGGGACAGATGGATTTCGGCAAGGCGTCTGGCCTGGTGAAGGCCGCGCTGTCGGGCTAGCCGTCATTCCGGGGCACGCGAAGCGTCGAGTCCGGAATCCATCGGGCCGCCGACTCTGTTGCGAAATGGATTTCGGGCTCGCGCTACGGCGCGCCCCGGAATGACAAGAAAAATGGGGAGGCACGATGATCGCCGCGATCAAACCATTCCGCATCGCCATCAGCGACGACATCCTCTCCGATCTCAAATCACGCCTTGCGCGCACGCGCTGGCCGGAGGCTGAGCTGGTCGACGACTGGAGCCAGGGCGCGCCGCTCAAGTGGATCCGGGAGATCTGCACCTATTGGGCTGATGGCTATGACTGGCGCGCCCGCGAGGCAAAGCTCAATCGCTTCGAGCAATTCACCACCGAAATCGACGGGCTCGACATCCACTTCATCCATGTGCGTTCGAGAGAAGCAAACGCGCTGCCGCTGATCATCACCCATGGCTGGCCCGGCTCGATCGTGGAATTCCAGAAGGTGATCGCGCCGCTGGTCGATCCCGCCGCGCATGGCGGCAATCCTGCCGATGCCTTTCACGTGATCTGCCCCTCGCTGCCGGGCTTCGGCTTCTCCGCCAAGCCGACGAGCACCGGCTGGGGCGTCGACCGTATCGCCGCGACCTGGGCCGAGCTGATGGACCGCCTGGGCTACGCGCGCTACGGCGCGCAGGGTGGCGATTGGGGCTCGGCGGTGACGACCTCGCTCGGCGCGCAGGACGCCGAGCATTGCGCCGGCATCCACATCACGCTCGCCTTCAACGCGGCGCCGAAGGTCGAGGGCGAGCCGACGGCCGAAGAAAAGCGCGCACTGGCCGGCCTGAAGCATTACGTCGATCTCGACTCCGGCTATTCGAAACAGCAGTCGACGCGGCCGCAGACGCTCGGCTATGGCCTGACGGATTCTCCGAGCGGGCAGGCGGCCTGGATCCTGGAAAAATTCTGGGCCTGGACCGATTGCGACGAGCACCCCGAAAACATCTTTGACAAGGACGAGCTGCTCGACAACGTCATGCTCTATTGGACGACGGAGACGGCGACATCCTCCGCGCGGCTCTATTGGGAAAGTTTCGGCAAGCGCCGGACGACGCCCAAGGTCAGCGTGCCCACCGGGGTCGCCGCGTTCCCCAAGGAGATCATCACGCCGGTGCGGCGCTGGATGGAGCCCAACTTCCACAACATCACCCATTGGAGCGAGATGGAGAAGGGCGGTCATTTCGCCGCCTTCGAGCAGCCGGAGCTGTTCGTGCGGGACGTCAGGAAGTTCTTCGCGACAGTGCGGTGAGCCGACCCCCCGCTGTCATGCCCGGGCTTGTCCCACGGGTGTCCGGTTTAGGTTTGAGCCAGACTTAGGCACATCTGGGGCTGATCTTGGCTGATCGTGGGTGGTTGGAGCAAGCTGTCGATACGGCGGCGCTGCATGAGG